>CACJUF010000006.1 GCA_902596515.1 uncultured Pelagibacteraceae bacterium | reverse complement strand
TCGAGCCTAAAAGTAAAAATTGAGATTTTATACCTGCAATATTTTTTTCTGGAAAATTACAAACACCAATCACTTGTTTACCAACTAAATTTTCCTCATTATAAAAATGAGTAATTTGGGCGGAAGATGTTTTAACACCTATTTCTTTTCCAAAATCAACTTCAACAACTAAAGATGGTTTTCTAGCTTTTTCATTTTTTTTGACTGAAAGTACTGTCCCAAGTCTAATGTCTATTTTCTCAAATATGTCGTAAGTAATTTGTTCTTTCATAAATGAGATATTTATATTAATTATTACTAATGAGTACAGAAGTAAATTTAGATAAATTATACGAAAATTCTATTAAGATTTTATCTGATTTAATTGGATTTAAAACTATTTCTGGAGAGGATAACAATGATTTAATTAATTATTGTGAGAAATATCTAAATGATTTAGGTGCAACTTCGTTTAAAACATATGATGATGAAAAAAAAAGAGTAAATCTTTTTGCAACAATAAAAGCAAAAAAATCAAATGGGGTTAAACCAATAATTTTATCTGGTCATACTGATACAGTCCCTGTTTCAAAGAGTTGGAGTACCGACCCTTTCAAAGCAACAATTAAAAAAGATAAACTTTATGGAAGAGGTTCCTGTGATATGAAGGGATTTATTGCATGTACTTTAGCGTTTGCTCCAGTTTTTTCTAAAGTAGATTTAAATAGAGATATTCATTTTTCTTTTACATTTGATGAAGAAACAGCATGCTTGGGTGCTCCAATATTGATTAAAGAACTTAAAAAAAGAAATATTCAAGATGGAATTTGTATTGTGGGTGAACCTACAAAAATGAAAATCATAGATGCGCACAAAGGTTGTTATGAATATACAACTTATTTTGAGGGATTAGCTGGACATAGCTCGATGCCCCACAAAGGTGTTAGTGCCGTTGAATTTGCATCAAAATACGCAAATAAGTTAATCGAGCTTAGGGAAGAATTAAAAAAAAGAGCTCCAAAGGACTCAATTTTTGATCCTCCTTTTTCAACATTACAAGTTGGAGGAATATTTGGAGGTATAGCTCACAATGTAATAGCTGACAAATGTCGGGTTGAATGGGAGACAAGACCAGTCATCAAAGAAGATGGTGTCTTTCTAAATCAAAAAATAGATGAATATGCAAATGAAGTTTTATTACCAGAGATGAGAAAAGTTTTTCCTCATTCAAAGATAACTAAGGAAATAATAGGTGAAGTCACAGGTTTTGATCGTATAGATAATTCAGAAGCATGTGAATTAGTCTCAAGTTTGACTGGTGATAATTCTAGAGAAGTTGTATCCTTTGGAACTGAAGCTGGATTGTTTCAGGAAATTGGTATCAGCACAGTTGTTTGCGGACCAGGTTCTATTGAACAAGCTCACAAAGTTGATGAGTTCATTGAACTTAATGAACTTAAAAAATGTTTGAAATTTCTTGAGGGAATTAAGAAAAAATCTACTCTTAATTAACTCCATCCACCTACAGATTTAACCTCTAGAAACTCTTCTAGACCATGTTCGCCAGCTTCTCTACCAATCCCCGAATGTTTAAATCCACCAAAAGGCGCATCAACAGCAATACCAGCACCATTAACATCAACCATCCCCGATCTAAGTTTTCTAGCAACTCTCTTTACTTTTTCTTTATCTTTGGTTTGAATGTAGTTTGTTAATCCGTAGGGAGTATCGTTTGCAATTTCAATAGCTTCTTCCTCCGTTTCAAAAGGCATTACAGATAAAACTGGACCAAATATTTCTGTTCTTGCTATTTCCATTTTATTATTAACATCAGCAAATACAGTAGGCTTTACAAAATAACCTTTTTCTATTCCATCTGGCTTGCCTGGGCCTCCAGCTACTAATTTAGCTCCCTCGTCAATACCCTTCTTAATTAAAGTTTGTATCTTGTTATATTGAGTTTCAGAAATAACTGGGCCTATATGCTCTCCCTCTTTTTTTGGATCACCAACCTCAAAATTTTCTGTATACTTCTTTAATCTTTCAACAGCATCATTATACATTGATTTTTCAACTAGCATTCTTGTGGGTGCATTACATGACTGGCCTGAGTTTCTAAAACATCTCAAAGCACCTCTTTCTATTGCATCTGGATCAGCATCTTTAAATATTATATTTGCACCTTTGCCTCCAAGTTCTAAACTTACTCTTTTAAAATCTTTCGCAGCATTTTGGGAAATTAATGCACCTGCTCTAGTTGATCCAGTAAATGAAATCATATTAACATCAGGATGACTTGTTAATGCATCGCCAGTTGTTGCTCCATCACCATTAACTAAATTAAACACACCTGCTGGAATTTTAGTCTCATCAATAAGCTCAGCTAATATCATTGATGATAACGGAGCTAGTTCAGATGGTTTTAAAACCATAGTGCAGCCAGATGCTATTGCAGGCATTACTTTTAAACAAACCTGATTCATTGGCCAATTCCACGGTGTGATTAATGCACATACACCTTTTGGTTCATAAATAAGTCTTTGGTTAGGCGCATGTTCTCCTAATGGTTTTTCAAATTCAAAATTTTTTAAATATCTTATAAATGATTTTAAATGTGCAGCACCTGTGCCAGCTTGAAGTTTTGTTGCAAAATCTTTTGGTGCTCCCATCTCTATTGTAATCGCATTTGCAATATCTGCCCATCTTTTCTTATAATTTTCGTAAAGTTTTTCTAATAATTTTATTCTCTCCTCTTTTGCTGAAAACGCCCACGAACTGTAAGCTTTTTTGGCAGCATTCACGGCATCGTTTACATCATCTTTGTTGCCTAGTGTTATAACTGCACAATTTTCTTCTGTTGCAGGATCAATTACTTTAATTTCTTCTTTGCTTTTTGGTGTTACCCATTTGCCATTAATATAAAAATTTTTTTTATTTTCCATTGGAGACTCCTAACCTTTCTTTACTTTTTTGCAAATAGATTTGTTAACTCATAAACTATAGTAGCAGCTGCAAGTGATGTCACCTCAGCATGATCATAAGCAGGTGATACCTCGACAACATCTGCAGAGATTAAATTCATACCAGACAAGCCTCTAATAACATTAACCATTTCTCTAGTGGTCATGCCGGCTATTTCTGGTGTACCAGTGCCAGGTGCAAAAGCAGGATCTAAAACGTCAATATCAATTGATAAATATAATGGATTATCTCCTACTCTTTTTTTTATTCTTTCAGCAATTTTATCAGTACCTTCAGTTTGAAACTCATCACAATGAATTATCTTAAATCCAAAACTTTCATCGTTTTTAAGATCTTCTCTGCTATACAATGGACCTCTAATACCAACATGCATTGAGGCGTCATCCATGAATAAATTTTCTTCACGTGCTCTTCTAAAAGGTGTTCCATGAGTATAAGGCGCACCAAAATAAGTATCCCAAGTATCAAGATGAGCATCAAAATGAACTAAAGCAACAGGACCATTATTAATTTTATTTACTGCTTTTAATAAAGGAAACGCAATTGTATGATCTCCACCTAAACTAATTATACCACCAGTTTTTTTAAGAAGATCCAAGGCTCCTTCCTCAATTTGCTTAATTGCTTCATCTATATTAAATGGATTACAAGTAATATCACCTGCATCAGCAACTTGTTGAACTTTAAACGGCTCCACATCATAATTTGGATGATAATTTGTTCTTAAATGTCTTGAAGCTTGTCTAATACTTTGAGGACCAAATCTTGCTCCAGGTCTATAACTTGTGCCTGCATCGAATGGTATTCCGACGATTGCAACATCGCAGTACTCAACATCTCTTAATTCTGGTAGTCTAGCAAAAGTTGATGGGCCAGCAAATCTTGGAACCTTTGTACCACTTACTGGTTGAATGGGTTCTTTGCTTCTTTTTTTTTTCATCACAAAAACTCTATCACATTCTAACAAATTGGAATATCTTCAATAATACTAATTATGAAATTATTAAAGCTCATTTTATTGTATTTATTTTTAATTACTCCAACCCAAGCAGATACAATTTACGAATTAATAAAAATTCCAAACCTGGAGATTTATAATCTTAAAACTGAAAACAAATTAAGATACTTGAATGCTAAACAAGCATTTACAATAGGTGTTGATAATAATATCAATTGTTTCAAATCATCAAAACAAGACCTAGATAAAAAATATAAGATTATTGAAAAAAATCTTAATAGATATTCTCAAAACTTTTTAAAAAAAATAAATTTAAAATACATTGTTATGTGTGAAGACTTATCGATCTCAGGTATCAATACTGCTGGGATACCTGATAATATAATGAAAACTTTAATTGTTGATATAAAATTTAACGATAAATATTTTGAAAGAGTGTTACATCACGAAGTGTTCCACATAATTAATGATAGTTTCAAAGATATATTTAACCAAAAAATTTGGTCTAGTTTTAATCCTAAAGAGTTCAATTATGCAGAATGTTCTACGTGTACTAAAAAAATAGGATTAGAAACATATTCTAAAACAGCTGGTTTTATTACTGAATACTCACAATCTACCGCATCTGAGGATATGGCTGAAGTATTTTCTCATTTAATGTATGGAAATTTACCAGAAACGGTTGATCCTATTCTTCAAAAAAAGATTGAATTCATCAAAAAAGGACTCTTAAAAATAGATGAAAATTTTATTTTATGATTGAAAAGATAAAAGCTTCAAAATCTGAAAAAATAATATTTATATTTGTTGTAATTTTAGGTTTATTTTCAATTACCTCTTTTGTTTTGCTAAAAGATAAATGTTTATTTGTTAAGAATTATGACCCAAATAAAATTAATTTTGAAAATCCAAATAACATAGTAATTCTAAACGTTGAATGTGGAAATGTAATAATAGAATTATATCCAGAAATATCTCCAAATGGAGTAGAAAGATTTAAAACACTAATTAAATCTTATGCCTATGATGATGTAGCATTTCATCGGGTCATTAAAGATAAACTTGTACAAGCTGGTGATGTAGAATTTGGAAAAAAAGGGAACATTGATTATGGAAAAATTGGAACTGGAAAATCTGGTTTAGGTACAATCAAATCTGAAGTTGATAAGGATTTTAACTACACCAAAGGAAGTGTAGGATTAGCTCGATCTTTAAAATATGATACTGAGGACAGCCAATTTTTTATAATTCTTCAGGATGAACCTTTGTATGAAGGAGAATACACACCCATCGGAAAAGTAATATTTGGCCTAGAAGCTTTAGAAAAAATTAAACATTTAAATAAATCTGAATATGTTTTAAGGCCTGACTTTATAAATACTCTTAGATTATTCAATTAACCAAAGGTTTACCAGTAGCAAGAGTATGTTTAATTCTGTCTTGAGTTTGTTTGGTTTCGATTAATCTCATAAAAGCATCAAGTTCCAATTTAAACAAATCATCTTCTGTAAGAGTTTTGTCTTTGGTAGTTTCACCACCACTTAAAACATGAGCTAATTCTTTTGCCACAGTCAAACCATGATCCAATATAACTTTATCATTGTAAAGTTTTTCTAAAATTTTGTTCATATCATCAATAACTGCTTTACCAGGTAAATTAAATGTTAGCTCATTCGGTGCTTTAAAGTCCTTGTTTTCATTTAAGATTTTTTTCGATACCTCAAGCAAACTATTTCTATTCATAATTCTTTTATTTTCAGGTAATAAGTATTTCAAAGGTTCTGCCTCAACTGGAGACGTAGCTGTTCTACCATAGCCAATTATATCAAATACTTTTAAGGGTGCATATTTTGGGTCTTTCTTAGACTCTTCAGTATTTAACCATCTAGCCAGCATTTCTTTACATCCACCTCCAGCTGGAATTAATCCAACAATAGTTTCTACTAATCCGATTACAATATTTGTATGTGAGGCTACGAAATTACTTTGTACTAAAACTTCAAAACCTCCTCCCAAAGTTAATCCTGATGGTGCAGATATAACTGGGTATTTAGAGTACTTAAGATGTTTGCAAGTTTCTTGAAAATATTTAATAAATTTCTCTATCGATTTAAAATCATTTTTATTAGCAAATTCCATAGTATAGGTCAGGTTAACGCCAGCAGAAAATTGCATACTCTCATTAATTATTATTAAAGGTTTATCAGTTGCTTTTTTAAGTGCATCCATTGAGTCATAATCGAGTGCATTAGCTTTAGTTGTAAACTCAACAATATTAAAATCTTTAAATCTATAAATTGAAGCTGAACTGTTGCCATCAATACTTGAGGCAGTTTTTTTAATCTTACCTAAAGTTTCAATCGATGTATATTTTTGCCTTTCACCATAAAAATTTTCATCTTTAGAATTAGATAGGTTTTCTAAAAAATTATTACCTTTATATTCATCAACTTTATCAAAGAAATTTTTAACACCAATTTCTTCTAACATCTCAAAAGGTCCTTTCGCCCAATTAAATCCAAGTCTCATTGCCTCGTCTATGTCATTAAATTCTTTGGTAATCCCAGGAACTAGTGATGAAGCATATTTTATTATCTTGGATAGTACTGACCAAGCATAGTCTCCATACTTATCATTTCTATTAATCAGAGCCTTTAAATCTACTTTATCAGACTTAATATCTATTTTTTGACTTGTTGAATACTCGCCAGTTTCAAGATTAATAGCTTCCATAATTTTTCCACTATCAGTCTTCCTCATTCTATAGAAGCCGCCCTTGCCTTTTCTTCCCGTATATCCAGTTTCAATCAATTTTTTTACTAGAGGAATTTCTTTGGCAACCTCATGGAACTCATCAGATTTTGGAAGTTCTTTGATAAAACTTTTTAAAACATCTGCCATTAAATCTATTCCAATCAAATCATATAATCCAAAAACTCCTGTTTTAGGTATACCCATAGGTCTTCCAAAGATTGCATCTGCTTCTTCCACAGAAAGTTTCATCTTAAATGCTTCAGTCATTGCAATTTGCATTGCGTACACACCTACCCTATTTCCAAGGAAACCAGGGGTATCGTTACATACGATTGCTCCTTTACCTAACTCAACTTCACAAAATTCTTTTAATTGATTGATTTTATTTAAATCATTGTCTTCATTCTTAACTATTTCAAGAAGACCCATATATCTAACTGGATTAAAAAAATGGGTAATACAAAAATCTTTTTTTTGATCTTTATTTAAATTTTGAGATAAAACTTTAATTGGAATTGAAGAAGTATTTGAGGAAACTATTGCTCCATCTTTCCTGCTTTCAAAAATTTTATCATAAATTTGATGTTTAATATCAATTCTCTCAACCACTGCCTCGACAATCCAATCAGCATCTTTAACTACATTGAAATCATCAGATATATTTCCAACTTTAATATTATCAATTTTGGTTTTATCAATTAATAAAGGTGGTCTTGATTTGTGAATTCGTTCTCTAGCATTTTGACTTATTTCAGTTTTTAAATCTAAAAGTGTGACAGGGATATTGGCATTACATAGATGAGCAGCTATACCGCTACCCATTGTACCTGATCCAATAACTACTACATTCTTAATTTTCATTTGATTATTTTACTATCGATTAATCCCTCTAAGCCTCTCTGATCGTCTTCTTAAAAGCTCAGCGGTTACTAGTATTAATGTTGATAGTATAATTAAACAAGTCGCAACTGCCAGAATTGTTGGACTTAATTGTTCTCTTAAACCTGTCCACATTTGAATTGGAATAGTTGTATTTTCTAATCCTGCTAAAAATAAAACAACAACAACTTCATCAAATGAAGTCACAAAAGCAAATAATCCACCTGAAATAACTCCTGGTAATATTAGTGGCAACGTAATTTTCATAAAAGTATTTACTGGATCACTACCTAAACTTGCAGCAGCTCTAGTTACACTGTGATCAAATCCTGAGAGTGTAGCAGTAACCGTGATAACAACAAATGGTGTTCCTAAAATAATATGGGCAAGAACAATACCTGTATGGGTTGCTGCCAAACCAGCTTTTGCCATAAAGAAAAATATTGCAACACCTGAAATAATTAAAGGTACGATCATAGGAGAAATTAAAACAGCCATTATCAAACCTTTGTAAGGCATGTGCCTACTACTCAAACCTAAGGCAGCAACTGTTCCTAGTATTACTGAACCTATTGTTGCAAAAATTGCGATAATAAAACTATTCTTAGCAGCTAATCCCCAAGGATTTTTAGTTCCATAAATCATATCTTTATACCATCTCAAAGAAAAAGCATCTGGATCAAGCCTTTTCATCCCATCAGAGAAACTTAAAAATTCTTCTGCGTTAAAAGATAATGGAAAGATTACAAATAAAGGGGCAATTAGAAAAAAGAAAACAGCGGCACAAATTGTTAGATAAATATAATGCCAAATTCTATAATGTGGTTCAGTATATTTTGGTAATGCCATCCTAATTATCCCAATTTAATGTTATCAATTCCAACTATTTTGTTATAAAGCCAATAAATCACCAATACCCCACTCAGCAGCATTAGTCCCATTGCAGATGCAAAACTCCAGTCAAGGGTACTTTTCATATGAAAGGCGATCTGATTACTGATTAAAGTCCCAGATGCTCCACCAACTAAGGCTGGTGTAATGTAATAACCAATCGCTAAAATGAACACTAATAAGCAACCTGCTCCTATTCCAGGAATTGTTAGTGGGAAATAAACTTTCCAAAATGCTACAAACGGTGTACCGCCTAACGATTTTCCAGCTCTCATTAAGCTTGGTGAAATAGTTTTCATTACACTGTATAGCGGAAGCACCATAAATGGCAGCAGAATTTGTGTCATCGCAACATAACTTCCAGTCTTATTATACATCATCTCAGGCCTATTATCGTCAGCTACTAATCCTATTCCAACAAAGAAATCATTTACGATACCTTGTTGTTGTAACAAAATCATCCAGCTGGCAGTTCTTACAAGTAATGAAGTCCAGAACGGTAACAGTACGCAGATCATTAATAAATTACTATATTTCATTGGCAGAGTAGCTAACAAATGAGCTATTGGATAAGCCATCAAAAAACAAAAGACCGTCACAAAGAATGCAATCTCCAGAGTTCTTAACCATAATACTCTGTGAATTCTCCTATCTTCTTCAACGCTTACTATTTTCCCTTCCTCATTTACATACATATCCATTCCTTTTAAATATTTTTGACCTGTAAATTCAGGGGCTCTTCTTTGGATTGCTCTCCAGTACTCAACATCAGCCCATCTTTTGTGTACTGCCATTATTTGTTCTTTATAGTTTCCCTCTTCAAATTTTTTAGATGCTCTTCTTAATTTTTTAATAATACTTTTAAATCCATTTTTAGTGTAATTTAACTGTGTAGATAATTTACCTTCTCGTTTATCTACAACTAGTTTTATAAAGTCCTCATGAAATGCTGCAAAAACTTCCTCATCTGGCAACTCTTGACCATCCCAGTTTTCCATTGCTTTAAATGTTTTGGGTAACATTTGTGTTACCATTTTATCATCAACACTTCTGAACAACATGTCACCTATTGGAAAAACATAAGTGATAATTAAAAAAAATAATAAAGGAGCAACGAGCAAGAAAGCTTTGATCTTATTCTTTTTTTCCGCTTTTTTTAGACTAACCTCTAAGGGTATTCCGTCTGTAGTTAAGATTTGTTTTGTTTCTGAGCTCATAAATAAAAAGGGCGGTTATAAATAACCGCCCTTAAATTATAATATATAATTTAGTTCTTTAAAACTTAAATTATAGACCAGCTTTCATAGCTTCCCATTTTTCACCAAGCTCTGTTCCGTTATCAGCCCAGAAAATTGGATCTACTAGGAAGTAGTTTTTAGTGTTAGCCGGTGCAGTTGGCATTTGTGGTACCATGTTAGTCTTACCATCTTTATACCAAGGCTCACCTTTTTCCATAATACCAATTGAAGATTTTCTCCAAGGAGCATATGCAATGTATTTAGCACTTCCTGCTAACATTTCAGAACTAGTCATCATAGCTAAAGCTTTTTTAGCCATACCATTAGAGTCGTTTGGTCCACCTTTGACTTGTACGAAATATTCGTAATCAAGACCTTGGCCGTCCCAAACTTGTTTGATTGGTGCACCTTCTCCAATTTCTGCATTGAAGAATCTACCATTCCAACCAGTAGCCATTACTACTTCACCTGATACTAACAGTTCTGGTGGTTGAGCACCTGCAGACCAAAATACACATCCACCTTGTGGATCTGTACATAATTTTTTGATCTTATTCATTGCTCTTTCAACACCTTTTTCTGTTTCTAAAGCTTTGTAGATTTTTGCTCCGCCTTTACCTGGCTTAATACCATCTGCAGCTAAAGCGATCTCTAAATTAGTTAAAGCGCTTTTGTAGATAGCTCTTTTTCCAGGGAATTTCTTTGTGTTAAAGAAATCTTTGATAGTCTTTGGAGTACCTTTAACGTTTTCAGTGTTATAAGCGTAGTTCCAAGAATATAAAATATTTCCTACAGCACATTTACTTGGCATTGCAGTAAAGAAATCTTTACTTGCTGGAGTTCCATCTGGAGCTGGTGGGAAGTCTTTGTCAAAATCAAATTCAACAAATAATCCTTCATCACATCCAGTAATAGTATCCATTGCGAACACGTCCATTATATCCCACGTGATCTTTCCAGCTTCTTTTTGTGCTTTGATTTCTGATAAACCACCTGAATAATCAACCCAAGCAATGTTAATGCCTAGTTTTTTAGCAGTAGGATCACCATAACCTAACTTTTGAGACTCAGTATAAGCCCCACCCCAAGACACTGCAGTTACTGTTGTTGCAAATGCTGAAGTAGTTAGTGAAAGTACAAAAGAAATAGCTAGTAATATTTTACTTAGTTTTTTCATTTTTCCTCCGTTTAAACGTTTAAAAAACTAATTAAAACAACTTCAGGGAAGAGAGTCAACAACCCTTTTTATCTACTTATTCAATAATTGTGGGATGTCTATTTTGGGTCAAGTGCCCGAGCGTCATCACTGTTCCATCCGATATTAATCTCGTTACCAAGTTTAATATCTAAGTTAGATGAGCTATTTGGAACTTTTAAAATAAACTCTGGATTGCCTAAAAGATTTATTCTTACTCTTGTATGGTCCCCGTGATAAATTACTTCTTCTATTTTTCCTTTGTGAAGATTATCCATTTTTGTACTTGGATTAATCAAAGCTCTTTCTGGTCTTAAAGAAACAGTAGTTCGCTCTCCTTTACCTTTGACTGAGATTGGATTAGCTAGTATTTCTGCATTTGCTAATTTTACTTTACACTTTCCTCCAGAAATATCTGAAACTTCACCACCAAAAGTATTATTCTCTCCAATAAACTCAGCGACAAATGAATTTACAGGTTTCTCATATAATTCATCAGGACTTGAAAGTTGTTGAACTTTACCATCATTAAATACTGCAATACGATTGGACATCGTCAAAGCTTCACTTTGATCATGTGTAACGTAAACAACTGTCACACCAATGCTTTCATGAATATGTTTAATCTCATATTGCATACTTTCTCTTAAATTTTTATCCAGAGCACCCAAAGGTTCATCCATTAAAACTAATTGTGGATCAAACACCAATGATCTTGCAACGGCTACCCTTTGTTGTTGTCCACCTGACAATTGACCTGGCATCCTTGCAGCAAACCCTTGTAGGGATACCATTGATAATGCTTTATCAATTTTTTTATCAGCTTCATCTTTTGGAATTTTCCTCACTCTTAATGGAAAAGCTAAATTTTCATACACTGTCATGTGCGGGAATAATGCATAATTTTGAAACACCATTCCAATACCTCTTTTATGAGGGGGGATGCTGGATATTGCTTTACCATCTAAATAAATTTCACCATTAGTTGGAGTTTCAAAACCTGCTAACATCATTAAGCAAGTTGTTTTACCAGAACCAGAGGGTCCCAACATTGTAATGAATTCTCCCTCAGCTATATCTAATTGAAGGTCTTTGACGACTAAGACTTTACCGTCATAGCTTTTATCGACTTTATCAAATTTAACGAAATCTTTTTTTGATGCCATAATTTAAGGAACTTTAAAACATTTGTAAGAATAAATATCAACCTCTAATAATTAGCTTTTAACGTGAAGTTCTCTTGAGAAATTACAAAATAATTCTGAACCTTTATCAGTTACTCTAATTGCTTCAGAAGCTTCCACTCCCCAATTTCCAAATTGCATTACTGCAATCATATGAAAGGTAACGTTGGGCTGTAATAATGTTTTGTCACCTTTTGATATATTTAAAGTATGTTCGCCCCAGTCAGGAGGATAGCCTATCCCAATTGAATAGCCAGTTCTTGAAGTTTTCTCAATTTTATATTTATCTAATATCTTCCAAAAAGCTTGTGCAACATCATCAGCTGTATTTCCTGCTTTAACTTTATCTATACCCGCTTGCAGTGCCTCGTTAGTTTTTTTCATGGTATCAATTTTTTTTTGATCGGGCTTTCCAAGTAAAACTGTTCTGGCCATTGGACAATGATACTTTTTATTAACGCCAGATAACTCTATAATAGTAGCTTCACCTTCAACAAATTTATCCTCAGTCCAAGTTAAATGGGATGCAGAGGTTCCTTTTCCAGTTGGAAGCATTGGCACTATTGAAGCATAATCCCCTCCAAATTCTGAGGTTCCTTTTACTAAAGTTGACCATATCTCTGAAACAGCATCACATTGTCTTACACCTGGATTAATAGTCTCAAATGCTTTTTTCATACCAAGTTGAGTGATCTGTGCAGCTGCTTTCATATATTTTATTTCAGCTTCTGACTTAATAAATCTAACCCAATTTACTAATCGTTTGCTATCTAACAATTTTGCATTGGGTAATCCTTGTTTTATTTTTTCATAACAATAAGCGGTAAAATAATGACTATCCATTTCAACGCCTATAGATAATTTATCCCATTTTTTTTCCTTTATTAAATCTACTAAAGCATCGTAAGGATGTAGTGGCCAAGTGTGAATATATTTTTCATGATACTTAACAATATTTTCATCTTTCAAATAAGTTTTTATATAAGCGCCACCAGCATCTTGATCTCTAACAAAACAAATCGGTTCATCAGCATTTGCATGAACAATCACACATTGTGCATAATAAAAAGACCATGCATCATAGCCAGTTAGATAATTCATATTTGAAGGGTCTTGTGAAATCAAAATTTCAATACCTTTATCTTGCATTGAATTTTGAACTTTTTTTAATCTAGATTTGTACTCTTCAATTGAAAAATTCATCAACTAATTATTAAACAACACCCCATAACCATCAACCTTATTTTGATTATCAATTTGTTTCAGTGTGTCCCAAATTAATGTTTGATTACTTGATAATATTACCTTGCCTAGTTTTTTTTCGATGTCATTTATAATTGATAATACTGGGAGTGCTGTGCAAGATATAAATAAAGCATCACTATTTGACAAATCTTGTTTAACTAAAACATCAAATAAATGTTGTGGATCAACTTTGCCTATATCTAAATCAGAAGCTATATCAAAATAAGATAATTCAGAAATTTCTATTTTTTCATTTTTAAAATAATTGATAACTGACTGATTAATCTCGTCGGTGTATGGAGTAAATATTGAAACCTTATTTATCTTAAGCGTTTTAAGAGCATTTATAGCAGAAGTAATAGGTGTTGTTACTTTTGTATTAGGTTTTACTAAATTTACTTTTTCATAGATTGATTGATATCCTGCAGCAATAGTTCCTGATGTACATCCATAAGCAACACAATCTAATTTTTGATCTGGTAAAATATTTTTGGTTACTTCAGGAATATCATCTGCCATTTTTTTCAAAGTTTCATTAGTAAGAGGATTGTAGCAATTTATTCTATTTGAATATAAATCTATATCTTTCCCATAAATTATATCGTTAAAATCTTTTTCAATTCTAAAATCACTAGCTAAAGTTATTAAACCTATTCTTGGATTATTTTTTTTTATAAATTTTGGCTCTATTTTATTCAGTTTCATTTTGAAAAAGAATGTTTAGCTTTAGGAAATTGTTTTTTTAATACTTCAGATTTAAATTTTTTCACACCATTTTCGATCAACTTTGTTATATCAACAAATTTTTTAACAAATTTTAATTTACTTTGACTTAATCCTGTTAAGTCATCAATTACTAAAACTTGACCATCACAATTGACTGAAGAACCAATTCCTATTGTTGGAATCTTTATATGGCTAGAAATTTTCTTTGATAATTTTGTTTCTACACATTCTAATACAATCGAAAAAACTCCAGCATTTTCTAAAAGTTTAGTGTCTTTAAGTAATCTCTCACTTTCCTTTAGTTTTTTCCCCTTGAAGGTAAATTTTTTATCTGTCTGAGGTAATATTCCAACATGTCCCATAACTGGTATTTTATTTTTAATTAATCTTTTAACGATAGGAATTATCTTTTTTCCCCCTTCTAACTTAACAGCATCACATTTGGTTTCTTTCATAACCAATCTTGAATTCTTCAAAGCTTCGCTTGGATTTCGATATGTATTATAAGGCATATCAACAACCATTAATGATTTCTTAATACCAAGTCTGACACTTTTAGAATGATTAATCATGGTTTCTAAAGTCACTTGCTTAGTGGACTTAAAGTTATACAAAACTGATCCTAATGAGTCCCCAACCAATACTAAATCACAATGTTTATCAAGGATTGTGGCAACATTTTTGGAGTATGCCGTAAGACAAATAATTTTTGATTTATTCTTTTTATTAAGAATTTTTTTAATCTTTTTATTCATTTACTCTAATTCGATTGTACTCGGTGGTTTCGAAGTTATATCGTAAACTACTCTATTAATCCCTCTAATACTATTCACTATTTTATTTGAAATTTCTTGTATAAATGATTTTTTAAATTCATAAAAATCTGCTGTCATACCATCTTCAGATGTTATTGCTCTAAGCAAACACAAATACTCGTAAGTTCTATTATCACCCATTACACCAACTGTTTTAACTGGAAGTAAAGCTGCATAAGCTTGCCAAATTTTATGATATAGATTGTGATCTCTCAAAGCTTGAATAAAATAATGATCAGCCTCTTTTAAAATATTAATTTTTTCTTTGGTTATTATTCCTGGCATTCGTATTGCTAGTCCAGGTCCTGGAAAAGGATGACGAGAAATAATTTCTCTGCTTAAATTGAGTTCTAATCCAAGTTTCCTAACCTCGTCCTTGAATAAAAATTTTAATGGCTCTACTAGTTTAAGTTTCATTTTTTTGGGTAGACCTCCAACATTATGGTGAGATTTAATTTTCGATGTTTGACTACCAGTAACTGATTTACTTTCGATTAAGTCAGGGTAAAGAGTTCCTTGAGCCAAAAATTTTACATTTTTAATTTTTTTAGCATAACGCTCAAATATTTTTACAAATAAGTTTCCTATTATCTTTCTTTTCTTTTCAGGATCTGAAATATTTGATAATTTTCTTAAAAACTCTTTCTCAGCATTCACGTATGTAAGATTAATCTTTAATCTTTTTTTAAATGTTGCAACAACTTGTTTTTCCTCATTCTTTCTTAAGAGCCCGGTGTTAACAAAAATACAGTGTAAATTTTTACCAATGGCTTTATTTAATAATTGTGCAACTACGCTACTATCTACTCCACCGGATAAAGCACAAATGACTTTATTATTTCCTACCATTTGTCTTGCATCTTTTATCAATTTTATTTTTTGATCTTTAGAAGACCAATTTCTTCTCATTTTACATATTAAGAATATAAAATTACTTATTAGTTTTTTTCCATTTTCTGTGTGGGTCACCTCTGGATGAAATTGGACTCCATAATAATTTCTAAATTTATTTTCAACTACTGCAAATTTAGAATTCTGGCTGGAGGCAATTACCTTAAAATTTTTGGGTAATTTTGAAACTTGATCAGCGTGACTCATCCAAACTTTAATTGAATTTTTTTTCTTAAATAAATTTTTAATTAAAAGACTGTTATTTTTTTTTGTAATATTAGCTAAACCAAACTCTCTATGTTTAGATTGTTTCACTTTTCCACCATTTAATTTAGATATTATTTGATGCCCAAAACAAATACCTAAAACTGGAACACCTTTTTGGATTATTTTTTTATCGAAGGAGTATTTATCAATTTGATAAACATTTAAAGGACCACCAGATAGAATAATGCCTTTGATCGTGTTATTGATATTTTTACTTTTAATTTTTTTGTGACTTACTATCTCAGAAAAAACTCCTAATTCTCTAACTCGTCTTGCTATTAACTGTGTAAATTGTGAACCAAAATCAACAATTAAAATCTTATTCAAATTTTGATCAAGACTCATTTTTGGGTTCTAAGTTTGCTAAAGAATCTAAGATACTTTTATTTTCATCACATAAATTTTTGCAAACTTTGACAAAGTCTTCTGAAAGACTCTTTACTTTAGAGTAGTTTGATTTTTCTAATGCTATTTTCATCAACATTAACATTGCTTCTTCATTATTTGGTTCAATCAATAAAGTTGCCTCTAAATTTTTTTCCTCTTTCTTTTGATTTTTTTCCTGATTGTAAATTTTAGCTAAATATAAATATGAATTAGAGTGTTTTGGATTAAATACAATACTTCTTTCAAACATAAATCGAGCGTCTTCAAATTTTTTTTTATTATAAAGTTCTAAACCTTTATTGAAAAAATTTTCACTACCTAGCGAAAAATTAAAAACATTAATTAAGAAATAAAAAAAAACAATTATTTTAAAGATTTTTGTCATTAGTATTTATTATCACTTTTAACTATATCAACATTATGGACCATACTTTCGTAAAAACCAGCTTTTGTTATTTTAACAAATTGTGGTTTATCTCTTAGATATTTAATTTGTCTTGATCCTAAGTATCCCATAGATGATCTTAATCCACCAATTAATTTAAAAATTATATTATCAACTTTGCCTTTATATTTTGCAAATCCTTCTACTCCTTCTGGCACATATTTAGACGAGTCCTTTTGCTTTGATTGAAAGTATCGATCTGCAGATCCTTTATTCATAGCACCAACTGAACCCATGCCTCTAAAATTTTTAAATAATTTACCATTTCTCCTAATTAATTTTCCTGGTGCCTCATCTGTCCCTGCAAATAATGAACCAATCATAACTGCGTCTGCTCCAGCAGCGAATGCTTTTGCCAAATCACCTGAGTATTTTATCCCTCCATCAGAAATAATTTTTACATTGTTATTTTTTATTCCATTTCTAACTTCTAGTATTGCACTAAGTTGTGGGACACCAATACCTGCAACTAATCTTGTTGTGCATATTGATCCGGGTCCAATCCCAACTTTAATAACATCAACACCAAGCTTTAACAAAAATTTAGCTGCAGCAGGTGTAGCAATATTTCCAGCGCAAAGAGCAGTTTTTTTATCTTTTGTTTTTTTGATAAACTTAATTATTTCTGAGACCTTTTTTGTATGTCCATGAGCAGTATCAACAACAATCATATCAATTTTTTCTTTAAGTATTGCCTCTGCTCTTTTAAATTCACTTGGTCCAGCCCCAACAGCTGCACCTACTAAAAGTTTTTGTTTTTTTACTTTTTTAATTTCAAGAATTTGTTTTTTTATATCTAAATTTCTATGAATAATTCCTATCCCACCTGCTTTCGCTATCGCGGTAGCCATTTTGCTTTCAGTAACAGTATCCATAGCTGAGGATAATAGAGGAATTTTTAATTTTAAATAATTTGTAAATTTAATGCTAGTATCAACATCTGAGGGTAAGATCTCAGAATACTTGGGCATCAGAGTTACATCATCAAAGGTGAGAGCTTCTTTTATAGGAACCATGATCATTTATATACGATTCCTTTAAAATTTAAAGAAACTATCTAAGATTTTTACAAATTATAAAACTTTCTTTAGAATCTTTTCTACTAGATTTTGGTTTAAAAACCTTTACTTCCTTAAAAAGTTTTTTTCCCAGTGCGACAATTTCATTAAAGGTACTACCCATAAATATTTTTGAAATAAAAAAACCCTTTTCTGAAATCACATCCTTTGAAAAAACCATCGCCTCTTTACACAATTCACCAGTTTGAATTGAATCGATATTTTTTATCCCGGTGGTGTTTACGGCCATATCAGACATGACCACATCTGGTTTTTTTTTAAGATATTCTTTAATTTGGTTTTGAGTATCAACTAAAGTAAAGTCACCCTGAATTTGTAAAGTATTTTCTATATTTTCCATCTCTTTTAGATCTATAGAGATTATCTTTCCGCTCTTAACTACTTTTGCAACATACTGTGACCAGCTGCCGGGAGCAGCTCCAATGTCTACGACTGACATTCCACCTTTAAATATTTTAAATTTTTCATCTATCTCTTTTAGTTTATATGCAGACCTAGCTCGATAACCGTCAACTTTTGATTGACGCACATAAGTATCCCGTCTTTGTTTATCAACCCAATTTTTTGAAATCTTATTTTTTTTCAATTAAGTATTATATCTTAAACTTTTTAGTATCTTTTTTTTATCTAAAGTATCTAATTCAATTTTAATAGTTTTATCCACTCGCATATCTTTACCGTCTTTCCAAATACCTGCTGCAAGATGCATTATGCCAATTTTATAATTTGGTAAGTATGGTTCAACAAATGTACTTTGTTTCTGATCATATTTTGGAAGTAAATTACTTGTGATCCAATTACAATTTAAAGGAAGAAACTCTGTTTCTAAATTATCAATATAAACGGACATGTTAATTGCTAAACCTTCAGATCCAAAAATATTACCTGCTTTTAGAGTTTTCTCTAAATTATTTTGCCAAGTACTCCATCCTTTAGAGTCTTTTTCTAAGGAAAAAACTCCAATATTAATATGTGGGGCAAAAGCTAATTTCCTAGCATCTGCATAACTAATTTTTGACTTTACAGCGTGTTTAAAATTTTGAGATTTGATTAACGCCAGCTTTCCAAAAAGCCAGTTTACTTTTGATGTAATTTTATATCCTGGGCCAATTGTTTGAGTAATTCCAAGCTTTCCATCATCACAAGCCTTAAAATATAATTCTACGCAACTCCAATCATTCACCCATGCATCACAATCAATCCACAGATATTTTTCATAGTTAGGAAAGTATTTAGGTAAAAAGGCTCTTGAGACCTGACTTTTCAACCACTCTTTACCTTTAACCTTATAACCAGGCACTTCAATATCCCATTCGGCATTTTTAATTTCATCAACTTTTTTAGATAAACTATCTCTCTGATCTTGTTTTAATCCCGCATCCAAAATGCAAATAGCAACATCTTCACTCTGTTTAAATCTTTTAATTGAATCTACTAGTTCATCTAGTAAAGGAAAATAATTAGCATCGGCTAAAGAAACGATTACATTTTTTTTCATTAAAGTACGTCTTCAAGGTCATCTTCGTCTTGAATTTTGTCATTTTCGTGTTGTTTCTTAATTTTTTGAAAATGGAAAAAGCTTATTGGTAATAAAAGTACATAAATTGCAGTGCTTATCGCAATTACATTAAAAGTATAAATCAATAAAAGACCAAAAAATAAAACTATTCCAAATAAAAGAAATATTGTTGTCTTTCTTGGGATCACTATCTTTTTAAAAGAATAACTAGGGAATTTACTAATTAGTAAAAAAGAAGTCGCAATAAAAAAAATCGGTACCATTAAATCATAATTTAATTGAACAAAGTTAAAACCGCTTAAACTAATAATCAAAGGTGTTAAAACTAAAATTCCTCCAGCTGGTGACGGAACTCCCTCAAAAAAATTATCTCTCCATGAAGGTTCTTGATTTGAATTGATATTAAACCGCGCTAAACGTAATGCAACGCAAATTACATATACTAAACAAAGCAACCAACCAAATCTTCCTAGAGTATTGAGCTTCCAGAAATACATTATAAACGCTGGCGCTACTCCAAAACTTATCATATCTGTAAGCGAGTCTAATTCTTTTCCAACTTTAGAAGTACCTCTGATTAATCTTGCTATTCTTCCATCAAGACCATCTATTAAAGCAGCAAAAAGAATTGCTATAATTGCAAGTTCAAACCTTCCATCAAGAGCAAATCGTATCGAAGTTAAACCAATACAAACCCCTATTAATGTAAGCATATTTGGCAAGATCATTCTTGCTCTTTTTTTATCTGCTACAATCTTCAAATTATTTTTTGGTTGTTCCATTTTATTTTTTAGCTAAGAGTGTTTCGCCCGAAATAGCTTTTTGACCTACTTTTACTAAAGGTTGATAATTCTCATAATAAACATCTGCTCTGCTGCCAAATCTTATCATTCCAATTCTATCACCTTGTTTTAACTCTTGATCTTTATTAGATTCACAAACTATTCTTCTCGCTACCAGACCTGCTATTTGAACTACAATAATATCGTTATTATCTGTGTCCTTAATTTTAAAATAATTTCTCTCGTTATCTTCACTTGCTTTATCAAGAGAAGCATTAACAAATGTTCCAGGCTTATATAAAATTTCCTCAATTTTTCCAGCGCATGGAGTTCTATTAACATGGCAATCAAATACGTTCATAAAAACACTGATTTTATTAAATTTTTTATTTTCTAAACCTAGCTCTTTTGGACCATCAACTTCTTCAACTTTTATGATTTCTCCATCAGCAGGGCTAACCAGATAATTATTGTCATCAATGATTACTCTATCAGGATCTCTAAAAAAATAATAAACCCAGATTGTTAATACCAAACCAATTAAACCTAAAAAATTACTGAAACTATAAAATACGATTGTAATAATTCCAGAGATAACTAGGAACTTGTATCCCTCAGCGTGAATTTTTGGAAATATCTTACTAAACATGTTCTTCTATTTGATAATTTTTCATTAATATGTATATAAAATTACGAAATTCAATTATTAAGATATAAATAAAGTGAGCAAAATTACTGTAAAAAACCCCATTGTAGAGTTAGATGGTGATGAAATGACCAGAATAATCTGGGAATTTATTAAAAAAAAATTAATCCTTCCTTATCTTGATATCGGTATTGAATATTATGATTTAGGCATGAAAAGCAGAGATGATACTGATGACCAGATCACAATAGACTCTGCTAATGCAATTAAGAAAATTGGCGTAGGTATTAAGTGTGCAACCATTACTCCTGATGAAGTACGAGTTGAGGAATTTAATTTAAAAAAAATGTGGAGATCACCAAATGGAACAATAAGAAATATTATTGGTGGAACTGTTTTTAGAGAGCCCATAATTTGCTCTAATATTCCAAAATTAGTACCTTCATGGTCAGATCCAGTGGTAATTGGCAGACATGCTTTTGGCGATCAATACAGAGCAACTGATTTTAAAGTTCCAGGTAAAGGAAAGATGGAAGTTAAGTGGACATCAGAAGACGGTAAAGATGAAATTAAATACGAAGTATTTAATTTTACTGGACCAGGAGTAGCCCTTTCTATGTATAACTTAGATAAATCCATCGAAGACTTTGCTAGATCTTGCTTTAGCTACGGTCTTATAAAAAAGTGGCCAGTCTATCTTTCAACAAAAAATACAATCCTTAAGAAATACGATGGACGTTTTAAAGATATATTTGAAGATGTGTTTAATAAAGAATTTAAAGCAAAATTTGATAAGGAAAAAATTACTTATGAACATAGACTAATTGACGACATGGTTGCATGTGCAATGAAATGGAGTGGAAAATATATTTGGGCTTGTAAAAACTACGATGGTGATGTTCAGTCTGATACAATGGCACAGGGTTACGGCTCTTTAGGTTTAATGACAAGTACACTCTTAACTCCTGATGGAAAAATTATGGAGGCTGAGGCAGCTCATGGAACAGTTACAAGACATTATAGAATGCATCAGCAAGGAAAAGAAACTTCAACTAATCCTATCGCCTCAATTTTTGCCTGGACGAGAGGTTTAGCTCACCGAGGTAAATTAGACGGAAATGATGATCTTATAAAATTTGCTACTACCATTGAGCAAGTTTGTATTGATTGTGTCGAAAGCGGTTCTATGACCAAAGATTTAGCGATATTAGTTGGGCCATCAAGTAAGTACTTAACTACAAATCAATTTCTAGATGAAATTGATAATAATTTAAAAAAAAAATTAAATTAAAGACTTAATTTTTTCAAAAGCTTCATCAATTTTGCTCTTATCCTGACCTCCTGCTTGAGCAAAATCTTTTCTACCACCGCCGCCTTTTCCACCAACTGTCTCTGATCCTAATTTTGCAAATTTTACTGCATCATATCTATCAACTAATTTTTCAGTAATTCCAACAGCCAAGCCAACTTTACCTTCACTGCTTGCAAATACAATCACAATGCCATCACCTAATTCTTTTTTACCATTATCAACTAATTTTCTTAAATCTTTAGGAGGTAAATCTTGCACTTTTTGAAATCTAACTTTTATATTATTTATCTTATCATCTTTAATAATGTTTTTAGTTTTGTCTTGAAGAACTGAACTAACATTTAGTTGTTCAAGTTGTCGTGAAAGATTTTTTATAATTTCTTTTAAATCTTTATTATCAACATTTGGTTTGCCTCCAAGTTTAATAATTTGCGATGACAAATCTTTAATCGTTTCTTCATCTTTTTTTGTCGATAAAGTTGATAATTTTTCTTTATTCTTAATAAAATCCTCAAGTTGTTTATCTCTTAAAGCTTCAACTCTTCTAACGCCCGCAGCAATAGACGATTGGCTTATGGTTTTAAATTTTCCAATATCACCGGTATTTTTGACATGTGTACCTCCACATAATTCTGTTGAAAAGTATGCTTCTTTTTCCTTTCCCATAGATACAACACGGACTTCTTCTCCATATTTTTCACCAAAAAAAGCTAGTGCTCCTTTTTCAATTGCAGCTTTTGGTGTCATAATTCTTGTGGTTACTTCAGAACTATTTGAAACATATTCATTAACTAATTTATCGATAGTTTCTAACTCTTCATCAGTAATTGGTTTAATATGACTAAAGTCAAATCTTAATCTATCTGGAGCAACTAATGATCCTTTTTGCATAACATGTTTACCTAGAGTTCTTCTTAATGACTCGTGGAGTAAGTGTGTAGCAGAATGATAAGCTTTTAGGTTATCTCTTCTCTCTACATCTATTTTCATTTCAACTACATCGTTGATTTTCATTTCTCCAGTTTTCAAAGATCCGTAATGAACAAATAAGTCTCCAAGTTTCTTTTGCGTATCTTCTACTTCAAAAACAGAATTACCAGAAACAATTGTACCTTTATCACCAAGTTGTCCACCTGACTCTCCATAAAATGGGGTTTGATTGGTAATGATCATTCCCTCTTCCCCAGAAGATAAAGATTTTGTCTCTTTGTTATCTTTAATTAAGTTTAACACAACACCTTCCGACTGATTAGACTCGTAACCTAAAAATTCTGTTGGGCCAATTTTATCTTTAATTGAAAACCAAATTGCTTCCTCAGAACTATCTCCAGAACCTTTCCAATTCTTTTTTGCAAGTTCTTTGCTTTTTTTCATTAATTCATCAAATTTCTGATGATCAACTTTTAAAGATTTATTCTTTAAAATGTCTTCAGTAAGATCTAATGGAAAACCATAGGTGTCATATAATTTGAAAGCGACATCCCCAGGTAAAACTTTGTCTATTTTTGCAATTTCATCATTTAAAATTTTGATACCTCTATCTAGTAAAACTAAAAATTTTTCTTCCTCCATCCTTAAAGTTTCTTTGATCAAAGATTGAGACCTTTCAAGCTCTGGGTAGTTTCCTGACATCTCGTTTTTTAATGAGTCAAAAATTTTATAAAAAATTGGTTCTTTAGATCCTAACAAATGAGAATGTCTCATACCTCTTCTCATAATTCTTCTTAGAACATATCCACGACCTTCATTTGAAGGTAAAACTCCTTCGGCTAAGAGAAATGAACTTGCTCTTAAGTGATCAGCAATTACTCTAAAACTTGATATATTCTTATCTTCTTGTTTGACTTTTGTTGCATCAGATATTGAGCTAATTAATTTCTTAAAGTGATCAGTTTGGTAATTATCGTGTGTGCCTTGTAAAAGAGCAGCAATTCTCTCTAATCCCATTCCTGTATCGACAGATGGTTTTGGTAAATCTATTCTTTTTTCTTTTGAGACTTGCTCATATTGCATAAAAACTAAATTCCAAATTTCAATAAAACGATCTCCATCTTGATCTTTGGTTCCTGGCAATCCACCTTTTAAATGATCACCATGATCGTAAAATATTTCTGAGCAAGGACCGCAGGGACCAGTTTCGCCCATTGACCAGAAATTATCCGATGTTGCAATTCTTATTATTCTGTCATCACTAAAACCTGCTATTTTCTTCCAGAAATTAAAAGCCTCATCATCTTCATGAAAAACGGTTACATAAAGCCTATTTTTATCTAAACCAAAATCTTTAGTAATTAAATTCCATGCAAGTTCAATTCCTTTTTCTTTAAAATAATCCCCAAAAGAAAAGTTTCCCAACATTTCAAAGAAAGTATGGTGTCTTGGAGTGTAACCAACATTTTCTAAATCATTGTGTTTACCACCCGCTCTAACACATTTTTGAGAAGTAGTAGCTCTTTGATAATCTCTTTTTTCTAAACCAGTAAATACATTTTTAAACTGAACCATCCCTGAATTGGCAAACATTAAGGTTGGATCGTTATTTGGGACTAAATTGCTAGACTCAACAATCTTATGATCGTTTTTTTCGAAATATTTAAGAAACGTACTTCTTATTTCATTTAATGATTTGTCCGCCATATTTTTAAAATACAGCTTTTTTGTTCTATGTCTAGATAACGATAAGGGGGAAAGGCGCTTATAATAAGCGCCTTTATAATTTAAAGATGACCTTTAATTCTAGTTCTTCTTTGTAGGAGCAGTTTCTTTTGCAGCCTCTTCTTTTTCAGCTACTTTCTTCTCCTTTTCAATTTTTTCGGGACTTAATGGATTTCCTTCAATTTTCTTTGAAATCACACCAGCTTTTTCTCTAATTGCCATTTCTATTTCTGCAGCAACTTTAGGGTTTTGTGCAAGATAAGTTTTTGCATTTTCTCTACCTTGTCCAATTTTCTCACCTTTATAAGCATACCAAGCTCCTGATTTTTCAATGATATCAGCTTTAGCACCTAGGTCGACTAACTCACCCATTTTGCTAATACCTCTTCCATACATCAAATCAAACTCGACAACTTTAAATGGTGGTGCAACTTTGTTCTTAACTACTTTAACTCTTGTAGTATTTCCAATAATTTCATCTTTGTCTTTGATGGCACCAATTCTTCTAATGTCCATTCTTACAGATGAATAAAACTTAAGTGCGTTACCACCTGATGTTGTTTCTGGACTTCCAAACATAACACCAATTTTCATTCTGATTTGGTTAATGAAAATCATCATTGTATTTGTATTTGAAATTGAACCAGTTAATTTTCTTAAAGCTTGACTCATTAATCTTGACTGAAGACCAACATGATGATCTCCCATTTCACCTTCAATTTCAGCTTTTGGAGTTAAAGCTGCAACTGAATCAATTACGATAACTGAAATAGAGCCTGATTTTACTAATGTATCTGCGATTTCTAAAGCTTGTTCACCAGCATCTGGTTGTGAAATTAAAAGCTCCTCAGTATTTACACCTAATTTTTTTGCGTAAACTGGATCTAAAGCATGCTCTGCATCAACGAATGCACAAATTCCACCTGCTTTTTGAGCTTCAGCAACAACTTGTAATGCTAATGTAGTTTTCCCAGAAGACTCTGGTCCGTAAACTTCAATAATTCTCCCTTTAGGTAAGCCGCCTATTCCTAAAGCTAAATCTAAACTTAAAGAACCTGTTGATATCGACTCGATATCCATTGCTCTTTTTTCACCAAGCTTCATCACAGAACCTTTTCCAAAATTATCTGTGATTTGGCTGATTGCTGCGTCTAAAGCTTTATTTTTCTCTTTATTATCCAATTCTTGATCTTTAGTAGATTTAACTACTTTTAAGTTATTTTTAGTCATTTTTTGCCTCTTTTTTTAATATTTTTGTCACTCGAATCATGCTTATAAATGTACACATTTTGTTCTCATTGGCAAGATTTATTTATTTAAGCCTAAAAAAGCTAATTTTATCTCAATTTAAGATATTCGCTATTGAGCAATCCGATAGATTTTAAAAGATTAAACTGCGAAAGAATGTAGTTTCTCTCAGAGTCTGCTAACGAAATCTGAGCATTCAATAATAAAGAGTTAGACTGAATAACTTCTAAAGTGGTTCTATCCGATCCACTATTATATTCAGCTACAATTCCCTCATTTGCGATTTCTGCAGCATTCACCTGAGCTCTTACTGAATCAAGTAAACTTTTGTTTGATTGATAATTTGACCAGGCACTAGCAACATCCGTTTGATTTTTTTTGATCATATTATTTAAAAGAAGATTTTTTTGTGTCTCCAGACTTTTGTTTTTATTCAAATTTGCATAATTCTTTCCACCTGAAAAAAAAGGCCATGTGACAGTTGCTTTTAATGTATCCTGTTCTTTTTCGTCATAAGTAGAACTTAGATCATCCGTTTTTGATCTATCAAAAGATAAGGTTGCTGTTGGGGCTAAATCAGATCTTGCACTTGTTGTATCTTTTTTTGATTGTTCATATTCAAGTTGAGCTATAATTAAATCTGGATTACCTTTTTTTGATATCTCTATTGCAGAATTTAATTCATTGGGTAAATTAACTATTACGATAGATGATTTGTCGAGTGCCTCTGCATCATTAATAGTGCCAATCACATTTTCATAATTTAGCTTACTGGTTAAAAAATCGTTTTCAGCTTGGATTAACTTTGCTTGTGCCCCAGCTAAAGAGGACTCTGATTGAGCAACATCTGATAAAGATATATTACCTCGCTCAAGCCTAATTCTATCTGTTTCGACCTGTCGATCTAACAGGTTAACATTGGATTTATTAATCTTAAGTTTTTCGTTTGCTGAAATTAACCCCGTATAAGCTTCAATTGATTTATATAGAATTTCTTGCTCTTTTTTTAAAAGCTTTGCTTTAGCTAATTCAATGCCAATTTTACTTTTACTTAATTCAGCACCTCTTCCAAAATCTATTAATGTTTGGGTAATTGTCAATGATTGCACAGTTGGGTCTACATCTGAAATCGTTGCATCTGTTCCGTTCTGATTGGTTAATTTATTGGTGTCCTCTGAGCTTTTACTTCCACTTAAAGTTACAGAAGGAAGGTATGAGCTCATCGAAATTTTAAGCTCTTGTTCAGAAATGTTTAGGCTTTCTCTTTCAGCATTTAATTCATTGTTATCATTATAAGCTTTTTTTAACGCTGCAGAAAAAGTTTCAGCATTTGCATTATTTAACAAAAATATAAAACTTGTAATTATAAATAAAATCCTAGTCATTTCTTTTTATATACAGCAGATTTAATTTGATGGTTACTATTTAAATTGAATATAACAGATGCATATTTCGGCATATTTTTAAACATGTTTTGAGTAATTCTTTGATAAGTTTGCATAAAATTTAATACATCTCCTCTACTCATTATTTTTAATTTCACTTTGCTTTGAACCCAAAGTTTCCTCTCTTGTTTTAATCTCCATTTTTGTAACAAGCTAAAATTTTTTGCTTTTAGATAAACCAAACAATTTAATTGTGAATATAAGTTTTTATATTTTGATTTTAATTGGTTGTTAACATATTTTCTCCAAATCTGTTTTTGATCTTTTGCTTTCTCCAATGAATTAATTGTTTTCTTTAATGTATTATTTTTTTCTGATTTTGCTCCAACACACCATCCTTCAAAAATGATTACATCTGGTCTCTTTTTTAAATCGTACCATTTCTTTTTATTATACCTGTCATCGATAGCTTTATTAAATGTTGGTAATTTTAATCTGTTGAATTTCTTACTTTTTGACTTTTTAAAAAAATTTAACATCATATTAATGTCATGTGTTCCGGGCACGCCTCTAGTTAAAAGCATAGGATGAACTCTTTTTGATAAATTTATTCGCTCTTTTCTTGTTTTATAGAAGTCATCTATTGAAATTCTAAAAACATTTAATTTAAAGTATTTTGTTAATATAATTCTGATTAAAGAACTAATTGTGGTTTTACCGGTTCCTTGTCCTCCTGCTAATCCTACAAAATACGGTTTTTTTTTATCAGCTTTTTCACTGATCCAAAAACATAGAGGAATTAAGAAAGATTTAATCATCCTTTCTTTATTTTTGAATTTATCAGCTTTTGTCTCTTGAGATTTAATGAACTTTAAACAGTCTTTTTTTACCCTACCAAAGCATAAACTAAATTGTTGCATGAAAATTATTTTTTATCTAAAGGATGATTTTGACCATCGTTTACTGGAACATCTTTGATATCAAAAGTATTTATTTCATCAATACACCCAACATTAAATCCTGTCATCGCTGGATTTATTCTTGGGTTGTGATGGGTATAAATTCCACAATCTGAGCAAAAGTAATGTTTGGCAACTTTTGAATGAAATTGATAAAGTTTTAATTTTTCTTCACCTTTAACAATTTTAAAATCTTCATTTTTTACCATAGACATAATTGCTCCTTTTCTTTTACAAATAGAACAATTGCATTTTATTACTTTGGCTAAGTCTCCCTCTAAATTTATTTCAGCTTCTATAGCACCACAATGACAAGATAGTTTTTTCACTATTCTCCCCATTTTCCATGAAACTCATAAACTACTGCAGGTTTATCACCTACTACCCAACCATCATGACCTGGTTCTATTGAATATGCATCACCAGCCTTATAAGTTAATTCAGTTCCATCATCATGTTTTGCGCAAACTGCTCCTGAAACAATTACACCTAGATGTTTTGCTTTACAGCTATCTGTGCCAACTGTTGGCTTAATGTCTTTTGACCATTTCCAACCTGGTTGTAAAACTAATCTCATAACTCTTTGATCTCCTACTTTCACAATATCTATTTTAGCATTTTTAAAATTCGTGTTACTTTCGTCTGGATTGTCAAAAGTTTTGACTTCAATTGAACTCATTATTTTTCTCCTTTTATAATTAAATTAGAATTTAAAACTATCCTTGGTTGCAGTTATCCACAAGCATACAAAATATAGTTTTGATGTTCACGTTTTGATTCACTTTTGATTCAATTACGGACTCAAAATACAACCTCTTGCGTGCATTGTATAAATGGGCTATAAATTAGAACAAAACAAGAACATGAAACTAACTATTCCCTATTATCTACATAAAGCTGGTGCTGGTTTCCCATCACCTGCCACTGATTATATCGAAGAAGATATCGATCTGAACATGCATTTAATCAAAAATGTTCCAGCTACTTTTATTATCAGAGTTCAAGGTAAATCCATGGTCGATGTTGGGATTAATGATGGAGACTTATTAGTTGTCGATAAAAGTTTAAAACCAAAAAATTTTTCAACGGTTATTGCAAATGTTCACGATGAACTTGTGGTTAAAACTTTAGTTCAAGAAAGAGATAAAAAATTTCTATCGTCAGGGTCTAAAGATTTTTCTAATAGAATTCTAATTAATGAAGAAGAAGATGTTTTTATTTGGGGGGTTGTGACTTATGTCATCCATTCTACGTACTAAAAAAATAGGCTTAGTTGATTGTAATTCTTTCTATGTTTCATGTGAAAGATTATTTAATCCAAAAATAAGAAAAAAACCTGTGGTTGTTTTATCCAATAATGATGGTTGTATCATTTCTAGATCTAATGAAGCAAAAGCTTTAGGAATTAAAATGGGAGAGCCATATTTTAAAGCAAAAGATATTATTGTAAAAAATAAAGTTGAAGTTTTTTCGTCAAATTATTCCTTATATGGAGATTTATCTAGAAGGGTAATGAGAACTCTGAAAAGATTTAATACTGAAATAGAAGTTTACTCAATTGATGAAGCATTTATAGATTTATCTAATTTTCCAGACTCTGAAGTTGAAAAAGTTGGAAGAGAAATTAGAGAGACAGTTTTACAATGGACTGGGATTCCAACTAGCATTGGTATCGCTAAAACTAAAACTTTAAGTAAAGTTGCAAATCATATCGCAAAGAAAAAAAAATCAGGAGTAACAAGTTTAATTGGCATTGAGAATTTAGATCCTATCTTAGAGAAAGTTGAAATTAATGATGTTTGGGGCGTTGGTAGACAACTTACAAAGTTTTACCAAAAGAATGGAATTTACAATGCAAAACAACTTAAAAATAAATCTAATACTTGGATCAAAAAATGTTCCAATGTTTTAAGTTCTAGAACTGCAATGGAACTTAGAGGAGTACCATGTATTGGTTTAGAGACAACACAAACAAAAAGGAAAAGCTGTGTAGTTTCAAGATCATTTGGAAAAAGAATCGAAAAGTTTCAAGAATTAAAAGAAGCGGTTGCAAATTATTGTTTAAACGCATCTGAAAAAATTAGATCAGAGTCTTTGGTTGCAAAAGCAATTACAGTTTTTGTCAGAACTAGTCCTTTTCAAAGAGACTATGGTTATTATTCAAATGCAAAGACAATTGATTTTCCAATTGCAACAAACAATAGTATTGAAACTGTTAAAACTGCAGTTTCGATTTTAGAGAGCATTTTCAAAAATGGATATCGATATCAGAAAGCAGGTGTCATGCTTACAGGACTACGTAATGATGATGGAAGAAAAAATTTATTTTCATCGGAAAAAGATGAAAAGATAAAAAGTTTAATGCGATCAATTGATAATACTAATTACAGATATGGCAGATCTACTTTAAGTCTTGCAAGCGCTGGGGTTCATAAAAAATGGAATATGAGAAGACAATACTCTTCTAAAATAGATACAGCTGATTTTTATTGTCTACCGACAATTAGAGCTTAATCAATTTTATTATCCAGTATTTTTCATAGCAGCGGAAATACCTGCGATAGAGGTCAGCAAAGCGTCCTCTAAATATTTTCTATTTTTTTTATCTTTTTTCTTTTTTAATTTGTAAATAACTATTGGCTGAATAATATTTAAAACCTCAGAGTAAATATTTCTTGCTAATACCTTAGATCTAAATTCTTTTCTTATCTTCAAAATTTCCTTAGGGGTAATTTTTTTATTTAATTCCTTTATCGTATCAAATTGAAATCTTAGTTTTTGTCCAACTCTTTGAAGTTTTTTATCGGCAAGGAACTCCTCATAAATTTTTGAAATTTCTGGATCAGCTTTGGAAATTACCATATCAAGCATATCAAGCATTGAATTAAAAAAAGGCCAATTTTTTTCCATATCATATAAAGTTTTTCTAAACTGTTTGATATAAGAGTATCTTAATGCTTCTGCACTTCCTAACCAGGCTGGAAGCATTAATCTGATCTGTGTCCACGCAAATACCCAAGGTATTGCTCTTAAGCTTTTTATGTTATCAACATTTTTTCTTTTTGACGGTCTTGAACCAATGGATAATTTACCAAGTGCTTTATGAGGAGTGACAGTCCTAAAATACTGAATAAAATCTGAACTTTGATTTATATTTTTTCTATAAGAATTTTTTGAAATATCAGACATTTTTTCGATAAGATCTCTCCAATTCTTTTTAGGAATTGGCGGGGGATTTAAAGTAGCCTCTGTAACAGCACCAATGTAACTACATAAGTTATAATTAGCTAAAGGTTCATAACCATACTTTTGTTGAATTACTTCACCTTGATCGGTAATTCTTATATTGCCATTAACTGAGTTAGGAGGTTGTGATCTTAAAGTAGCCTGTATCGGACCTCCTCCTCTACCAGCTGATCCACCTCTGCCGTGAAAAAAAGTTACTTTAATCTTAAATTTTTTTGCTAATTTTATTATTTCTTCTTGTGCTTTATATTGATGCCAACTAGCACATATTTTTCCAGCGTCCTTACTTGAGTCTGAGTATCCAATCATTACCTCCTGTTCATGATTGATCAGTTTTCTATACCATTTTTGTGAGAACAGGGTTTCCATTATGGATCTTGCATTAACAAGATCATCTAAAGTTTCAAATAAAGGAACCACTCTTAATTTATTTTTTATATTTGCCTCTTTTTGTAAGAAAGATACTGATAAAATATCTGAAGCAGAGGTAGTCATAGATATTACATACGCACCTAAACACTCTGGTGGCTCTTTAGATAATGTATTGAAGGTTGTCCATACTTCCTTATTTTCTTTATTTTTAAATTGAAAATTTCTAATTTTATTAGATTTAGAAGTTATAAATTTCTTTAAAAATTTTATTTTTTCTTTCTCAGTAAAATTTGAATAATTTTTTTTATACTTCGTCTTAACAAACTCAGATATCAATTGTTTATGTCTTACAGACTCTTGTCTTATATCTAATCTAGCTAAATTAATCCCAAAACATTTTGCACGCCTCATTAAATCTAACAATTCACCGCTAGCAATATTCTCATTTTGATTTTGCTCTAAAGACTCTCTTACAACTCTTAAAGGTTTAAGAATTTCCTCTCGAGAACTTAATAATTTTTTTTGATCTAACGTCTTATTATGCACCAAGTGTTGTTCAATAGATCTATGGGTAATTCTCATTTTGTCTCTCAAAGGTCTTAAAAAAACTCTATAAGGCTCAAATGATTGACCAACTTTACTTAAGATTTTTTTTGAAGCCTTTTCCATAGAATAGGATCTTATTATTTTAGTAAGAGCTTTTTCATATAATTTAGCTGCTTCCCATCTAGAGAGTAAAATTACTTTTCTTGTGACTTCTGAAGTAACATTTGGATTACCATCTCGATCACCACCCATCCATGAACCAAAAACAATAGGATTAAAATTTTTTGGTAAATTTTTACCCATATTTTTTACAAATATAGAATTTAATTTTCTGTAAACTTTTGGAACAGTGTCCCACAGACTATCTTCAATGATGGCTAATCCCCATCTAGCCTCATCAAATGGTGATGGTTTAAATCTTTTGAGATCATCCGTATTCCAAATAATCGTTAACTCATCATAAAGATTTTTATCGAGAACTTTTAATTTTGAAGGAAAATTTTTAAACAATTCTCGTTCCTCAAGTATCTCTATAATTTTGTGATATTTTTGAATTAAAGTTCTTCTTTTTACTTCTGTCGGATGAGCTGTTAAAACAATACCTATATTAAGATTTTTTGCTAAATCATAAATCTTTTTGTCTGAAATATTTTTTTTTCTAAACAAGTCCTCAAAAATTTCCTCAATGAATAAATTTTTTTTATTTAATTTTTTTTTATTATTTTCATTTTCATTTATACTTCTAGAGGCATCAACTAGCTCAGCTAAATTCATAAAATTCATAAAATGTGAAAATGCTCGAGTTAATTTAAAAGTATTTTTAGGATCAAGTTTTTTGATTGCGTTAATTACATCACTATTTAGTTTTTTTGAGTTAGGATTGGCTTTATTAGCTTTTGATAATTTTCTAACTTTTTCAACTAGATTAAAAAACTTTTGTCCCTCTTGTGTCCTTATTACATGCCCTAATATGTTTCCTAAATATCTGACATCCTCTCTTAAAAGTTTTGTAGGAATTCTCTCATAATAAAGATCTTTTTTTTTCATTTAATATTCTCAATATCATTTATTTGGCTTAAACAATTTTTAAATTCTTCCATATTTTCTCTTAATGCTAAATTTGAAATTGAATAAACAGCTACTAATAAAAAAATGAGAGGTATTGCAGTGATTAATGATGCATTACTTTTAATCATTAAAATATAAATTATTATAAATAATGCAGATCGAATTAAAAAAGTTTTTCTGAACACGCTGATAATTGAAAGTGAGTGTTTAATTAAATTGATAAAACTCATTTTTGATGGTCCAAAATATCGATTACCTCTAATAGAGGGAATAGAAATTAAGTCATTTTCAATTTTTTTTAATGAACCCGAAAAACTATTCCATGTAGCTTTCTCATTAATCATTTTTTCAACAATGGATTTCGGTAAACAAGTATAATTTCCAAACTTAATTGACTTGCTTGTGAATACTAATGTAAGAAATTTATGTACTTGATAACAAATCTTAAAGATCATCTTTTCAGTTCGTTTAATTCTTTCTCCTACAATAGGTTTATCTTGTGATTTTTTTATTTGATCTAAAAAAAATTCAATTTCCTCAGGTCTATCCTCACCATCCCCGTCCATAGGAATAACATAATCAAAATTATCTTTTTCAAAAATATATTTTAAACCAGTGGCAATACATCTTGCATGTCCTTGATTTTTTTTCATATTAAATATCTTTACAGAATTTATATTTTCTAAATTTTTTTCAAAATCAGGACGATCATGATTTGAATAATCGTTAAATATATAAACTGAAATTTCAAATTCTTTGTTTAACGATAGGTTATTAATTTCTTCGACTAGTTTATATACTGATTGCCAGTCATTATACACCGGGGTCAAAATTATTATTTTCATAATATAATCAAATTTTAGTATCTTCCCAAACAAACATCTTCAACACAAATAAATTGTGATGCATTTTTCAATATCTCACTATTGGTAGATCCCTCCCAAACAGGTCGTGATTTTAAATGATATGATAAATTTCCAGCTTTCCATTCATCTCCTGTCACGAATTGAATTTCTCCATTAAAATCTTTACTCCAAATTAATTGCACTTTAGATGCAATCTCTTTTCCAGGATAGTCGGTTCTTTTATCTGTTTGGGAAATTGAAACGTAAGAATAAATAATTGGTGACAAAAAAAATAGAAACAAAAATCCCGATAAAAAAGAATTTGTTTTTTTAATATTTATTTGTGATTTCAAAATATAGAGAAATAGAACCCCAAAATATAAATAAAAGGGTGTCATCCACATCGTTCTGATTTTAGAACCCATTATCGCAGAAGTAATAAGAATTAGAAAGATGGGTAATAAGTTTATGACTAATAAAAATAGTAATTTTTTATCTTTAACATTAAACTTAAATTGGATTTTTTTTACCAGTAACCAGATTAAAAAGAAAAACGGAAGAAGTGTTCCTATTTGTTTAAATAAAAATAATATTGGCTGCTCAAAATGATTTATTAAACTTGGTTCTAAGCCAGTTCTTTTTAAGCCATAAAAAATTGTAATAAAATCATTACCGTATAACCATATAAAATGGGGAATTAATAAAATCACAAAAACTTCTAAAGTAATAAAATATTTGAAATCAAATTTTCTATCTTTTTTAATTAATATTACATACATAAAAAGTAGAAAGATTGATGCTAATAGATATACAAATAAGTACTTTGAGAGAAATCCTATTGCACTAAATAAACCAATAAAAAAACAATCTGATAATTTTATCTCTTTTGAAGAGTAAATTTTCCACGAAAAATAAACCACTAAAGACCAAAATGGAAGCTGGCATACATTTACATTGAACTCAGGTGTCGTAAAATTATAGAAATAAATTGCCTCTAAAATTAAAACGGAAAAAAGACTTAATAGTTTGCTTGATAAAATCTCATCAGCGACTTTAAAAACAAAATAAAAAGAAATCACCACAAATAATGAGCTTAAGAAATAATATGCCCAATCCTGTGGACCAAATATCTGAAAGAAAATTTCTGGAAAAAAAGCGCTACCAGGTGGATGTTTATTGAAACCCCAGTCTAAATTACTGCCCCATGCTAATGCTTCGATGACATCTAGGGGTAGATTTTTATTAGTTATTGTAGGAACAACCGTCCAAATTAATAAATGTGATAAAACAAAAATAAAAAATATATTATTTATATTTCTATTTAAACTGATCATTGCTTAATAATTACAATAATTAACGTTGCTTGACACCCATATTTTGCTGAATATACTCCCTCGAACTTAATTAGAAAATATGGCTAAAACCAGCAAAGTTAAAAAAAAAGTTGTAAAAGCAAAGAATAAAACTGCCAGTAAAAATAAAGTTAAGACAGCTGCTAAAACAGTATCAGTTAAAACTACAGTAGCTAAAACTAAAGAGACAATTAAAGGTCCAATTAAAATTTCTAAAACTTATATTCCAAAGGATACTGAAAAATATATGTGCGAGAAACACAAAGTATTTTTTAGAATGAAGCTTCAAGAGTGGAGGAAAGATTTGGTAAGAGCAAATAATGAAGCTCTTTATAATGGAAGTTTGGATGATAATAGCATTTCGGCAGATATTGTAGATCAGGCGAGCTCCTACACTGATAAAAATGTTGAGATGAAAGCTATTAATAGGCAAATTAAACTCATTTCAGAAATAGATAAAGCGCTAGCAAGAATTAGAGAAGATACTTATGGATACTGTTTAGATACAGCAGAACCAATTGGGTTAAAAAGGCTTATGGCAAGACCGGTTGCAAAGTATACAATTGCTGCTCAAGAAAAACATGAGAAGGATGAAAAAGTTCACGCCGATGACTAAAAAAAAGAAAAAAACTAAAAAAGTTCATAATCCCGTAACTTATTATTTTACTAAAAAGTATATATATTATTATTATGGTTTGTTTTGGATAATTTTGTTATTTATTGTATTTAGTTAATGGATACAAAAATACTTTTGATAATTATCATTGTCCTCGCTATAGAGGTTTCAGGTCATGGGATTTTTGCGTCTTTATTTAGATTACTTAGCTCAATGAACTAATATGGTTTAGGTGGAACTTCATTTTCATCCATAAAAGCAAATCCCTTTTTAACACCATCTCTTTTTGAAATTTCTTCGTACCATCTGGTAAGATTTTTAAAATTTTTAAGACCAATGTCATGCCATTCGTGTCTTGCTATCCAAGGGAATGTCCCAATATCTGCAATTGTGTAATTATCACCTGATAAATATTTTGATTTAGATAATCTCTCGTCCAATTCCTTGTATATTCGTTTAGAAATTTTAAAATATCTCTCCTCACCAAATTTACTTTTTCCAGGATTATAATGATGGAATTGATGGTGTTGACCTAACATTGGACCAACATAACCCATTTGAGCCATCAACCACTGATTAATTTCTAATCTTTCTTCAGAATTATAAAATTTTCCACTTAGCTCAGCTAAATAAATCAAGATTGCTCCAGACTCAAAGATCGTTTTTTTGTTTTTATGATCAATAATTACTGGAATTTTACTTAAAGGACTTATTTTTTTAAACTCATCTTTAAATTGTTCACCATTATTAATATCAACTTTGATTACTTTGTAATCAAATCCAATTTCCTCAAGCATAATACTAATTTTTTTGCCATTAGGAGTATTAGCTGAGTAAAGATCTATCACTCTTTTTTTCCAAGTCTTTTCAATAAGTTTGTTGAGGTTGTTGTAAATTCAAATCTATATTTTTCATCAGGTCTTGCTAATTTGAAACATGCTCTTGCTGCTAAAGCTCCTTCATGGAAACCTGACAAGATTAGTTTTAATTTACCAGGATAATTACAGATATCACCCACTGCATAAATACCTTTTTGATTAGTTTCAAATTTTTCAGTATCTACCTCTATAGTTTTTTTATTCAGATTAAGTCCCCAATTAGCAATTGGTCCTAGTTGCATAATAAGACCAAAAAAACCTAAAACATATTCAGTCTTTAAGTTTTTTATTTCATCATTATCATGTTTGATATCAATGCTTTCTAGTGTTTGTTCTCCATGAACATTTGCCATTTGATATTTAGTAAAAAGATTAATTTTACCGTCTTTTACTAATGCATGCATTTTATCAACAGTAGCTTGTGCGCCTCTAAATTCATCTCGTCTGTGTATCAAGTTAACATGAGACTCTTTTGATAACTCAATAGCCCAATCTAATGCGCTATCTCCACCTCCAAAAATTGAAACTGTTTTTCCATTGAAAATATTTTTATCTTTTACCGAATAAAACAATGATTTATTTTCAAATTTTTCACACTCTTTTGGTGAAAATTTTCGGGGCTCAAATGAACCAACGCCACCTGCAATAATTACATTTGGTGTCAAAAAAGAATTACCTCCACTAGTTTTTACTAACCAATTATTTTCCTCTTTTTTTACTTCTTCAACTCTTTCACTTAAATGAAATTTGATATCAAAAGGTTTTAATTGATTTAATAAATTATTAGTAAGTTCTTCTCCTGTACATTCGGGTACAGCGGGTATATCGTAAATTGGCTTATCAGGATAAAGTTCGATGCATTGACCTCCAATTTTATCTAAATTATCAACTATCTCACAATCTAATCCGATTAATTTTAATTGATGAGCAGTAAAAAGTCCTGTTGGACCTGCTCCAATAATTAATGCATCAGTTTTTTTCATTTAAGCTTGTTTGGATGGTATGTTTACTTCAAGTCCATCTAATTCATCTGAAACAATTATTTGACAACTTAGCCTACTATTTGTTTTTGGTTCAAATGCCATATCTAACATATCATCTTCTCCATCTTCTTTTTTTGGGATTTTATTAAACCAATCTTCTTTGACATAAACATGGCAGGTTGCACACGCCATCCCTCCACCACAATCTGCATCGATACCAGGAATATCATTTTGAACAGCTCCCTCCATAACAGTAAGACCATTTTGCACCTCAACTGTATGAGTTTGATTATCAGAAGTTATGTATGTTATTTTTGCCATTTAATTGAATATAGGGATCAAAAAAAATAGGGCAAGTATGTAAAAACATACTCGCCCTAAAATTATTTTAATTACTTAGTAATTATCTTGCTCTTGAGCCAGCTCCTGAACTCATTGCAGCAGCCCAGATTACTAGACCGAATGCAATTTTGTTAATGAAGTCAGCTAAGTTGTAAACAACGTTTAGTGAGTTAGCATCTACACCACCTGTTAGGTAACCAAATACATAACCTAATGGATAAATAGCCCAACCTACAGTTACAATCATTCTCATTGCACCGAACGCAGTTACAAGAGCTTTGTTACCGCTTTTAGCAGCAGCTCTTCCAGCTTCACCAGAGAATATTTCATATAGAATGTAAATCCATCCAGCCATACCGATTACAAAACCAAGTGTAGCATTGATGTATCCAGCTTCTCCTAAGTATCCTCCGATTAACATTACTAATGAACCGATTAACAATCTCCAGAACATTCCAGAGTTTGCTTTTCTTACTGCTACTAGAATTAAGTAGAATTCTACCATCTGTAATGGCACAGTAATTAACCAGTCAATATATCTGTATACTGTTGGTGAGTCACCTGTAGCAACCCATACTTCTCTCATGTACATGTAGTGAATGAAAGCAATACCAGTTACAAGACCTGCAACAGTTACTGATGTTTTCCACGCAGGGTTAACAGTACCTCTCTCCATGAAGAAGAAAGCTGTAGCCGCTAACATACCCATTGAAATTATCCAAAAAGATATTCCAACAAAGTCATCCTGAGCTAACATCGTTGCGTCTGCTGCGTTAGCAACACCTGCATAACCCACTAGGGCTAAAGCTGCTAGAGCAAACAGTTTAAGTTTTTTCATAAAAAACTCCCTCTTTAGTTAGTTTTTACTTTAGTTTATATAAACTAAGCTTAGGCTTCCCTAAGCAAAAGTTGTGGTTAAATACCAAATAAAATCACTTAATAGAAGACATAATTGTCATTAATTTACATTGATTTTACTCGTTTTTTAAAATTAAATACAATTTGTGATTTAAAAACCACAATAAATTAACTAACGAATCAACTTTAACTATGTCAGATAAATTCAAGGAAATTTATAGAAAATCAATTGAAGATCCAGAGAATTTCTGGAGAGAGGCATCTGACGATATATTTTGGTTTAAAAAACCCACAAAAATTTTAAACAAGTCAAACCCTCCTTTCTTCAAATGGTTTGAGGACGGGATTACAAACACTTGCTACAATGCATTAGATATTCACATTGATAAGGGTCAAGGTAAAAAAACTGCACTAATTTATGATAGTCCCATCACTGGTAACAAAAGTAAGCTTACATATGAGGAATTAAGATCAAAAGTTTCTAAATTTGCTGGTGCTTTAAAAAATCAAGGTGTTGGTAAGGGTGATAGAGTAATAATTTATATGCCAATGATCCCTGAAGCAGTCATCGCAATGCTTGCTTGTGGACGAATTGGAGCAATACACTCTGTTGTTTTTGGAGGATTTGCATCAAATGAACTTGCAAGCAGAATAGATGACAGCAAAGCTAAAATTCTAGTCACAGCATCATGTGGTTTTGAGCCAGGTAGGACGGTTGAATACAAGCCATTAGTAGATGAAGCAGTCAAACTAGCAAGTCATAAGATAAGTAAGATGATTTTATTTCAAAGAAAAGGTCATGAGGCTAAATTAAATGCACCCACTGAAATTAGTTGGGACGAGGCACTAGCTGATGCAAAAGATACTGACTGTGTAGAGATGAATTCAAATGAGTTTGCTTACATACTTTATACCTCGGGCACAACAGGAACACCCAAAGGAATTGTAAGAGATATTGGAGGTCACATAGTAGCTTTGAAATGGACAATGAAAAATATCTACAACATTGATGAAGGAGATATTTGGTGGTCAGCTAGTGATATTGGTTGGATTGTAGGTCACTCTTACATTGTTTACGCTCCTTTATTTAAAGGGTGCACAACAGTTTTGTTTGAGGGTAAACCTGTAGGCACACCTGATGCAGGAGCTTTCTGGAAAATCATATCTGATTATAAGGTAAAATCTTTATTTACGGCTCCAACAGCATTTAGAGCAATTAAAAAAGAAGATCCTGATGGAAAATTCTTCTCTAAATACGATTTGAGTAGTTTTGAAAGTTTATTTCTTGCTGGAGAAAGAGCAGATCCAGATACAATCAAATGGGCAGAAAATTTATTAAAAGTTCCAGTAATAGATCATTGGTGGCAAACTGAAACAAGTTGGGCAATAAGCTCAAATTGCACAGGAATTGAAATGATGAAAACAAAATATGGTTCAGCCTGTAAAGCAGTACCAGGTTATGATGTAAAAATTATTAAGTCAGATCAAACTTTAGCTAAACCAAACGAAATGGGAGATATTGTAGTTAAATTGCCTTTACCTCCTGGTACATTTCCAACTCTTTGGAATGCAGATCAAAGATACAAGGAAAATTATATGTCAAACTATGATGGTTACTATCAAACTTATGATGCAGGTCATATTGACGAGGATGGCTATATCTGGATTATGTCTAGGACTGACGACATTATAAATGTTGCTGGCCATAGATTGTCAACTGGTGCCATTGAAGAAGTTTTATCTGAACATCAATCAGTAGCTGAGTGTGCAGTTCTTGGTATTACAGATAAATTAAAGGGACAATTACCAATAGGATTAATAGTTTTAAAAGCTGGAGTTGATAAAGATAACGAAACAATTTCAAAGGAATGTATTCAAATGGTTAGAGATAAAATTGGTCCTGTGGCTGCATTTAAAGTTGCAATAGTTATCAAAAGACTTCCAAAAACAAGATCTGGAAAAATTTTAAGAGGAACAATTAGAAAAATTGCTGATAATGTTGAGTATAAAATGCCTCCAACTATTGATGATCCTGCAATTCTTGATGAGATCAAACAAGACTTGATTAAAAATAAAATACTTAATAATGGTTAAAACATACTCTTTTTTACTTATTGCTATATTTTGTGAGGTAGCTGGAACAATGTTATTGCCAGTTTCACAAAATTTTACCAAGGTTATTCCAACGGTTTGTTTAACAATATTCTATTTGGTGTCTTTCTATTTAATGACTTTTGTTATGGATAAACTGCCGATTGCAATTGTTTATGCTACTTGGAGTGGACTTGGGGTATTTACAATAGCATTACTTGGATATTTCTTTTTTAAACAAACTTTAGCTTGGCAAGCTATCGCTGGATTATTCCTTATAGTTATTGGTGTGATACTGGTTAATAGTTTTACTGTAAAAATTAACTAAATTTTAAAGGGGTGCCCTCAGGCTCACCTAAAATCTTTCCATCCTTCATCTTTATTTTACCAGAAATTATTGTTGCAACAGGTGTTCCCTTAAATTCAACATCATTAAAAGGTGACCATCCACATTTACTTTCTATATTTTCATTTTTAATTGTTATTTTCTTGTTCATATCAACAATGGTAAAGTCAGCATCAAATCCCTCTTTAATGTATCCTTTGTTCTGTATGCCAAATATTTTTATTGGATTTTCGCATACCAGATTTATCAATTGATTAAGTGATAATTTTCCATGATTAACATGATCTAACATTACGGGCATAAGTGTTTGGACACCAGGCATGCCTGACGGAGAATTGGGATACTCTTTATCTTTATTAACTTTTAAATGTGGTGCGTGATCCGAGCCAATTGTATCATTTAAATTATTCCTTACTGCATACCACAGTCGATCATAATGAGATTTATCTCTTATTGGTGGATTCATCTGCGCATAAGTTCCAAGTTTATCATAACAATCAGGTGCATAAATTGTTAAATGTTGTGGAGTGATTTCAAAGGTAATATTACCTTTATGTTGAGACAAAAAATCTACTTCTTGTTTAGTGGTAATATGAAGTACATGCGCTTTCTTGTTATATTTTTTTGCAAGTCTAACTATTCTTCTAGTCGAAGAAATTGCACATTCCTCACTTCTCCAAATAGGATGAGAATGTACATCACCATTTTTAATCAATTTTTTATTCTTGTTTAAGATTTCTTCATCTTCTGAGTGGACCGCTACTACCTTAGAACTATTTTGAAAAACTTTATCAATATCCTCCTCTAGAGCTACCAAAAGATTACCTGTTGAGGAACCTACAAACAATTTGATTCCACAGCAGCCCTCTAAATTTTTTAACTCAGCGAGTTGACTAACGTTACCTGCTGTTGCACCAAAATAGAAAGCATAATTGCAGTACATTCTGTTTTTTGCAAGATCCAGTTTTCTTTGAAATTCTTTTAAGTTTGAGGTTGGAGGGTTGGTGTTAGGCATTTCAAATACTGCTGTAATTCCTCCAGCTACTGCTGCTCTACTTCCTGAATGAAGATCCTCTGTGTCTGTAGAACCCGGTTCCCTGAAATGGGTCTGAGTATCTATACAGCCAGGTAAGGTAATTTTATTTTTAGCATCATAGACTTCTTTTGCCTCTTCTGATATTTGGCCAATTTTTAATATTTTTCCATCTTTAACGGCAATATCATTATCCTCTAATTTTCCATTGATATAACATTGCCCATTTTTGATTATTAGATCTAACATTTATGAAAAAAGTTATTATATTAAATTTTACGAGCAATCAAATATGAATAATAGTGTTTATATATTAAAAGATAGAGCCATACTTTATGTAAATGGCCAGGATGCTAGAGACTTCTTGCAAAATTTAATTAGCAATGACATTAATAAAGTTACAGATAGTTCAAGTTGTTTTGCTTCATTATTAACCCCTCAAGGCAAGTTTCTCTATGAATTTATTGTTGTAAAGCATAAGTCAGGTTTTTTTATTGATTGTGAAAAGTCTCAATCTGAAGAAATATTAAGACAATTAAATTTATATAAAATAAGATCAAATGTGGAAATCCTTAATCTTAGCAATGAATTTGTTGTTGCAAGTTTTGGTTATGAAAAATATTTATCAATAGATAATACAAAAGATATTCTCGGCTTTACTATGAGATATAGAGAAGATCCAATAGTTCTAGATCCTAGAAATAAAAATTTGGGTGCAAGGTTAATAATTAATTTAGAAAAACTTTATTTGTCTCTAAAAAAACTTGAATTAAAAGACGATAAAATTGAAGACTATTATAAACAAAGTCATAAACTTGGGATTGTTCCAAAGAATTTAAATAAACTAAAAAATAAATTATTCGGTATTGAATGTAATTTTGAAGAACTAAATGGTATTGATTTTAAAAAAGGATGTTACGTAGGACAAGAAAATACTGCTAGAATTAAACTTAAAAATAAACTTTCTAAGAGGTTATTGCCAGTTGAGATAATTGATGGAAAGCTTGATGAAGATGAAACGGTATATTGTAATCAGATTGAAATTGGAAAAATTTTGATAAACGAAGAGTATCCATTTGCTTTGATAAAATTTTCTAATGAAAATTTTAATAAAGACCTTACTTTAAAAAGTAAAAATGGATCATTTAAAATATTTATACCTGAATGGCTAAAAATTTAATTTTGTGGTGCGGCCAGAGAGACTCGAACTCTCATGGACTAGGTCCACACGGCCCTCAACCGTGCCTGTCTACCAATTTCAGCATGGCCGCAAATATGACCCACATTAAATCAATGACAAGTAGGTTTCAAATTGATAAAATTTGTTTATGGAATTTAATCAAGAAGTAAAATTAGCAACTGATCAAATTTACAAGAAAATTTCAAAGGTTATGCCTGAGATTGAATGGGCAATACATGCTCCTTATATTCATAAAATTAATAAATTAAAAAAAGAGAAAAATGCTGTAATACTTGCTCATAATTATCAAACTCCAGAAATTTATCACGGCATTGCAGATTTTTCTGCAGACTCTTTAGCCCTTGCTGTTGAAGCATCAAAAACCTCATCAGATATAATTGTTATGGCTGGAGTTCACTTTATGGCTGAGACTGCGAAATTAATGAGTCCAAATAAAAAGGTTTTATTACCAGACATGAAAGCAGGTTGTTCATTATCCTCTTCAATTACGGGTAAAGATGTCAGATTATTAAAAGAAAAATATCCTGGAGTTCCTGTTGTCTCGTATGTAAATACATCTGCTGATGTAAAAGCTGAAACAGATGTGTGTTGTACATCCGCTAATGCAGTTAAAATTGTAAAATCCTTAGGTGTGAAAAAAGTTATTTTTTTACCTGACGACTATTTAGCAAAATATGTCGCCTCACAAACCGATGTTGAAATTATCTCATGGAAAGGAATTTGTATTGTTCATGATCAATTCAACGAAAATGAGATTAAGAGTATAAGGAAAAATAATCCTGGAATTAAGATAATTGCACATCCAGAGTGTCCACCAGAAGTTATTAAAGCAAGTGATTTTGCAGGATCAACATCAGGAATGATTAATTATGTTAAAAATAATCAACCTAAAAAAGTAATGATGGTAACTGAATGTTCAATGAGTGATAACATTCAGGTTGAAAATCCAAACGTTGAATTTATAAGACCATGCAATATGTGTCCGCATATGAAGAAAATCACTTTGCCGAAAATTTTAGACTGTTTAGAGAATGAAACTGGTGAAATTATCATGGACCAAGAAACAATTGATAAAGCTAGATTGTCAGTAGAAAAAATGGTTGCTATCGGTAGATAACACTTCGTGTCAAAAATTAAATTAAGTGAAACGTTTATTAAAGACAGAGTAAAACTTGCACTTACTGAAGATTTGTATCCTTACGGAGATATAACATCTAACCTTATAAACAATAATAAAATTATTGAGGCGAAAATAATTTCTAATCAAAAAGCAGTTGTTGCAGGTTTGTTATTTGTAAAACACTCTTTTAAGCAAGTTGACAAAAAAATTAAATTTATATTAAAAAAAAAAGATGGGTCCACAGTCAAAAAAAATTCTGTAATAGCTCTAATAAAAGGTCAAGCTAATTCTATAATGATTGCAGAAAGGGTTGCATTAAATTTTTTATCCCATATTTCGGGAATAGCTACAAAAACAAATCAATTTGTAAAACTAGCTGGAAAAAAATGTAAAATTTGCTGCACCAGAAAAACTTTACCGAATTATAGGGTTATTCAAAAATACGCAGTTAAATTAGGAGGCGGTACAAATCATAGATTTAATTTAAGTGATGAATTTTTGATAAAAGATAATCATATCGCTAGTTCTGATTTAAAAGAATTAGTTTCATTAGCAATAAAAAACAAAAAAGGAAAAAAAATTACAGTTGAAGTGGATAATTTAAAGCAACTGAAAAAGATTATTGGTCTTAAATTTAATACTATTTTGTTTGATAATATGAGTATTAAAAATCTTAGAGCAGGTGTAAAACTAGTTAAAAAATATTATGAAACAGAAGCCTCAGGGAATATAAATCTTAAAACTGTAAAATCTGTTGCTACAACTGGGGTAGATAGAATTTCAATCGGAAGCATCACTCATAGCGCCCCAGCTATAGATTTCAAACTAGAAATCTAGATTATTTTATTTTTTTAATTTTATTTTTCGTAAGCTCGGCCTGTGCCGCTGCTAATCTAGCTATTGGAACTCTGTAAGGTGAACAGGAAACATAATTAAGTCCAGCTTTTGAACAAAATTTAATACTCTTTGGATCACCACCATGTTCACCACATATACCTAACTTAATTTTTTTATTTTGTTTTTTTCCTTTAGAAACCGCTATTTCGACTAAATCTTTCACTCCGTCATCAATGGATACAAACGGATCAATAGTAAAAATCTTATTATCTATATAATCATTTAAAAATTTACCGCTATCGTCTCTACTTATTCCAAAAGTTGTTTGTGTTAAATCATTTGTGCCAAAACTAAAGAATTCAGCATGTTTCGCAATATCATCAGCCTTAATTGCTGCTCTAGGTAACTCAATCATTGTACCCACAAGAAATTCAATTTTTGTTTTATTTTCTTTTTGAACTTTTCTTGCAGTATTGATTACTAAATCTTTCATTATTTTAATCTCGGCTTCAGTAGAAACTAAAGGAATCATTATCTCGGGAAAAGCAAATTTTTGTTTATTTTTTTTTAAATCTGCAAGAGCCTCGAATATCGCTCTACATTGCATTTCATAAATTTCAGGAAATGAAATGCCAAGTCTACAACCTCTATGTCCTAACATTGGATTTTGTTCATGAAGTTCTTCTATCCTGCTCTCAATATCTTTTTGGTCTGATCCAACAACATTAGCTACTTCAGAAATTTCCTTATCAGATTTCGGTAAAAATTCATGTAATGGTGGATCTAATAATCTTACAGTAACTGGAAGACCATGCATAATCTTAAATATCTCCATAAAATCTTTTTTTTGATGTGGTAGAATCTTTTTTAAAGCATTAGATCTATCATCTAACGTTTTTGATAAAATCATTTCTCGCACTGATAAAATTCTTTCCTCATCAAAAAACATATGTTCGGTCCTACAAAGTCCAATTCCCTCCGCACCAAAATCTCTAGCTGTTTTAGTGTCTAGAGGAGTCTCAGAGTTAGTTCGTACTTTAAGTTTTCTAATTTTATCAGCCCAGCTCATCAATTTTGAAAAATCTCCTGATATCTCAGGTTTTATAGTTGGAACTGTACCTAAAATTATTCTTCCTGTAGAACCATCAATAGTAATTGTTTCACCTTCTTTGATCTCAGCCGAAGATGTTTTAAAGACTTTTTTATCGTAATTAATTTCAATTTCACTTGATCCAGAAACACAAGGTCTTCCCATCCCCCTAGCTACAACTGCAGCATGACTAGTCATACCTCCTCTTGAAGTTAAAATTCCCTTCGCAGCATGCATTCCTTGAATATCTTCTGGAGAAGTTTCAACTCTAACTAAAATTGTATCTTGCATCATATCATTTAATCTTTCAGCCTCCTCTGAGCTGAAAACTACTTTACCACTTACTGCACCAGGAGACGCCGGTAGACCGTTTGCTATAACTTTGATTGAACTTTTCTCATCTAAAGTAGGGTGCAAAAGCGTGTCTAAAGAGTTGGGATCAACTCTTAAAACAGCATCATTTTTATTGATTAACTTTTCTCTAACCATATCAACAGCAATTTTTACTGCTGATTTTGATGTTCTTTTTCCAGATCGAGTTTGTAATATCCAAAGTTTATTACTTTCAACAGTGAATTCCACATCTTGCATATCCTTATAATGTTTCTCTAGTTTTTTTAAAATTTTATATAATTCGTGATATACTTCTGGCATCGACTCTTCCATAGATGCATCATCAACTTTTGCTTCTTTTCTTGCCTTCTTTGTAATGTACTGTGGAGTTCTTGTTCCAGCTACAACATCTTCTCCCTGAGCATTAATCAAATATTCTCCATAAATATCATTTGACCCATCTGAAGGATTTCTAGTGAAGACAACTCCTGTTGCACAATCATTACCCATATTTCCAAAAACCATAGATTGAACATTAACAGCTGTTCCCCACTCAGAAGGAATTTGATTCAACTTTCTGTAAACTTTCGCTCTTTTGCTCTCCCAAGATAAAAATACAGCACTTATTGCCCCGAATAATTGATGATAAACATCTTGAGGGAAATCTTTATTAGTCTTTTCTTTAACTACATTCTTAAAATCATTTATTAAACCATCCCAATCCTCTTCATCGAGATCCGTATCAAGCAATACACCTTTTGTTAACTTATAATTTTCTATCAATTCCTCAAAATTGTAACTTTCAACACCCATGACTACATTCCCGTACATCTGGATGAATCTTCTGTAGCTGTCTTTCGCAAATCTTCCGTTAGATGTTTTGTTAGCCAAAGCAACGACTGTTTTGTCATTTAGTCCTAAATTCAAAATTGTATCCATCATACCTGGCATTGAAACTCTTGCTCCAGATCGAACTGATAAAAGAAGAGGATTTTTTAAATCTCCAAATTTTTTTGATACATCTTTTTCTATTGTTTTAATTTCTTTTTTTATTTGGCTAATTAATTTGGAATTTAATCTTTTTTTATCCTTATAAAAAATTTCGCACACTTTTGTTGAGATAGTAAAACCAGGAGGTACTGGTAAACCCATTCTTCCCATTTCAGATAAATTTGCTCCCTTACCACCTAAAAAATTTTTTGGATCTTTAATTTTTTTTGAATCTTTAGACTTAAAATTAAGAATTAACTTATTCATTATGAGCTTTTAAAAATCGAAAATTTATATAATTTTGAAACGTTTTACATAACATATTAATAAGTTCCAAACGATTTTTTCTTAAAGTTTCATTATCTTCATTAACTTTTACATTATCAAAAAATTCGAAAATTTCTTTTTTAGTTTCAGCTAAAATTGATAATGATTTTTCACAATTTTCATCACTGTTTATGGTAGAATAATATTTTTTAATATCATTAATTTTTTTATATAAGTTTTTTTCAAAGTCACTTTTAAAAATACCAGGATCAGTTGTATCATTTATTTCAATCTCGTTATTTTTCATCTCATAATCTAAAATGTTTGATGCTCTTTTATAACTTGAATTGATGTCTATACCAATTTGGGTGTTAATTACCTTATTAAGACATTTTGCTTTTTCAAAAGACGAAAATAAATTATTTAATGAAAATGATGATAGAGTGGCCTCAATTATATCGTAACGTATTTCTTTGTCTTTAAGATAGTATCTAAACCTATCTTTTAAAAAATCTTGTAATTCTTTTTGTAGATCTTTGTTTTCAAGATTGTATCCCTGGTCATCGTAAAGGCGTGAGGAATAATTCAAAAGATCATTTATTTTCAAATTCTTTCTATTTTCTATTATGGTTCTTATTATACCTAGAGCAACTCTCCTCAATGCTAATGGATCCTTTGAACTTGTAGGTTTCTCATTAATACCAAAAAAACCCACTAAGGTATCAATCTTATCTGTAATTGATAACGTGACACTGAATGGTTTTTTTGGAACTATTGAATTGAGTCCAATTGGTAAATATTGCTCAGAAATAGCTAAAGATATATCTTTATCAAATCCTTGATATTCAGAAAAGTACCCTCCCATAAGTCCCTGAAGTTCAGGAAATTCACCAACAAGATCAGAAGTAAGATCAGTCTTACAAATTGATGCTAACAATTCTACTTTCTCTTTACTAATTAACAATTCATCTGAAATCATTCCACCAATTTTTCTCATTCGTTGAACTTTGTCGAAATAAGATCCAAGCCCTTTAAAAAAATTCATTGATTTTAGTTCTGACACTTTTTTTACTAAATTTTGAGTTTTATCTTTATTCCAAAAAAATTCTGCATCACTTAATCTTGCATCAACTACTCTTTCATTACCTATTTTAATGAGACCTTTTTTATCTTTTTTATTTGTTACAATTAAAAATTCATTAGTAATTTCATTTTTGTCATTAAATGTTGGAAAATATTTCTGGTGGGACTCCATTGTAAGGGTCAAAATCTCTTTAGGAACCGATAAAAATTTTTTATCAAATTTGCACAATAAAACATTTGGGCTATCTACTAAATTTACAACCTCATCCATCAATTTAGGATTTTCATTAATTTTTAACCCTTTTTTACCTAATATCTTTAAAAAAGATTTATTAATTATTTTTAATCTTTTATTTTGATTAACGATCACTCCATTATCTTCAAAAAATTTTTCATATTTCTTAAAATTTTCAAAAGATCTTTTTTTTTCTTCAAAATCTTTATCTACAAAAGTCAAGTTAGAGGAAGTTAAATGATGAAATTTAAAACTTACAATTTTTTTATCAAATATTGATAAAATTGATTTTAGTGGTCTTCCCCAATTTAAATCAAATTCACCCCATTTCATTGATTTTTTCCATTGATAGTTACTCAAAATTTTTGGAATGAATTCAGTGAGTAAATCATGTGTTTTTAATGAGGTTGCCACAGTTTTGTAAAAATAAAATTCATCCTTTTCGGTTTTTTTTTTAAATAAGTCCTTTTTGTTAATTTTGTTTGATCTCAAAAAACCCTCTAACGCTTGTTGAGGAGCGCTAGTTTTAGGACCTCTAATCTCTTTAGATTTAATCTTAATTTGTTTATCTAGGCCTTCAAAAACTAGAACTAATCTATTTGGAGTTGAAAAAGAAAAATTTTTTTTTGATCTAATTGATTTTTCCTCAAATAAACTTTTAAAATCTTCAAAAATTTTTTCTCTTAAATTTTTTTGAAGCCCAGCAGGAATTTCTTCACTAAATAGCTCTAAAAAAAATTCTGACATTCTAGGTTTGCGACTGTACCCAAATTGTAGCAGCTTGTTTTGTAATTTCTCTTATTCGACCAATATATTCTGCTCTTTGCGCAACACTAATTGCTCCGCGAGCATCTAATACGTTAAATATATGACTTGCTTTCAAACATTGATCGTATGCAGGTAAAGATATATTTTTTTCAACTAATGATTTTGCTTCATTCTCATGCATATCAAATATTTTAAATAAGTTTTCTGTATTAGCATGCTCAAAGTTATAAGCTGAAAATTCTTTTTCTGATTGATGAAAAACTTCTCTGTAATCAATACCTTCATCATTCCAAACTAAATCATAAACGTTTTTTTTCTGCTGGGTAAACATACAAATTCTTTCAAGACCGTAAGTTATCTCTACTGACACTGGTTTACATTCAAAACCTGCCATTTGTTGAAAATATGTAAATTGAGATATTTCCATGCCATCACACCAAACTTCCCATCCAAGACCTGCAGCACCTAGAGTTGGGCTTTCCCAATCATCTTCAACAAATCTAATATCGTGCTCTTTATGATTAATTCCTATTACCGACAAACTATTTAAATAAAGTTTTTTAATATTAATTGGAGAGGGTTTTATTATAACTTGAAATTGATAATAATGTTGAAGTCTATTTGGATTATCTCCATATCTTCCATCTGTAGGTCTTCGTGAGGGTTGAACATACGCTGCTTTCCATGGCTTAGGTCCAAGAGATCTTAGAGTAGTAGCTGGATGAAATGTTCCAGCTCCAACTTCCATATCATAAGGTTGTAAAATTACACATCCATTTTTACTCCAAAATTTTTGAAGATTTATAATTGTATCTTGGAAAGTTTGAAATTTTGGTTTTTTTTTAATTTTTTTAGAGGCCATATTTTTGCCAAACTGATTTTTCCTCTAATATGTTTGCTAATTGATCGACATGATCATTTGAAGACGACAATTTTTTACTAAGCCAGCTTTTTGATTTTTCAAATTTTTTAATAACAACATCTTCTCCAAATTTTTCTCTTAATATCTGATTTGCATTTCCTATATCATCTATCAAACCAAGATCTTTGGCTTTTCTACCTGACCAAAATTCACCTGAAAATAATTCTACTTCAGATTTTTTAAGTTTTGATGACCTGCTTTTTTCCACCACCTCGATGAAATCTTTATGTAGATCTAATTGTATATTTTTTAATCTTTCGATGTCTTCCTTTTTTTCATCTAGAAATGGGTCTAATGTACTTTTATTTTTCCCAGCAGTATGCACTCTTCTCTCAACACCTATCTTTTTTATCAATTCTGTAAAACCAAAAGAAGAGTAGATTACTCCTATTGAGCCTATTATTGAACTTGAGTTCGCATAAATTTCATCTCCAGCACAAGCTATTAGATATCCGCCTGAAGCTGCTACATCTTCGGCAAAAACTATTACTTTTTTTTTATTTTTTTTTGCCTGTTGTCTAATTAAGCTGTAAATTAAATGTGATTGAACAGGAGAACCTCCAGGAGAGTTTATTGTTATAGCAACACATGTTGCTTTTTTTAGAGAAAATGCTTTTGTAATAATCTCTTCTTGGCCAGAAAAATCTATACCTTGTTTAAATTTCCCTACATTCCCAATAACTCCACTTAGCTTAATATGTGGAATAATTTTTTTCTTTTTAAAAAAAGAGAGCATTTTTAATATTTATAGAATTTTTTTATGAATATAAAGACACCTTATAATTGAAGATTCAGGTGCGTCAATTGATAAGTATAAAAAGCAACCTATTATACTAATTTGCTCAATTAATGGGAAGTGTAATACAATTAAAAAACAAAATTAATAATTCGTATTTTCAACTTAAAAATTCAGTTGAAGATAGATTGATGTTAGTTGAAGAAAAAATAAAGTCTAAATTAGAGAGCAAAGTAGACTTAGTTCAGAAAATGACAAACTATCACCTTGATACAGGCGGAAAGAGATTAAGAGCCTTACTAACTTTAGGTTCTGCAAAATTATGTGGATATGCAAAAGGAACTAGAGATATTAATTTGGCTGCTTGTGTAGAACTTATTCACTCAGCAACTTTAATGCATGATGATGTAATAGATAATGGATCTATTAGAAGGGGGAGAAAAACTTTAAACAAAGTTTGGGATAATCACTCTTCTGTTTTAGTTGGAGATTATTTACTTAGTAGATGTTTTGAAATGATGGTAGATGATGGAAATATCGAGGTTTTAAAATTATTATCTTCAACTTCCTCTAAGATTGCACAAGGAGAAGTTCTTCAATTACAACACAGAGGAGAAGTAGATATGTTGGAGGAAACTTATTTAAGAATAATTTCTGCGAAAACTGCTGAATTATTTGCAGCAGCTACCAAAGTTGGTGCAATTTTGTCAGATGTGTCATCAAAAGAAAAAGAGGCTTTAGAATTTTACGGAAGGAATTTGGGATTAACTTTTCAAATAGCTGATGATACTTTAGATTACAATTCTGAGTCAAAGTTATTTGGAAAAAAAATTGGCAAAGATTTTTATGAAGGGAAAATTACTCTACCGATAATCTTATTATTTCAAAAAGCAAATCTTAAAGAAAAGGAAAGTCTGAAAGGTATTTTTATAAAAGATAGAAGAGATGAAAATGATTTTAATTATACATTATCTTTAATCAAACAATATGAAATTATTAAAGAATGTTATCAAAAAGCAAATCATTACATAAATTTAGCGTCAAACTCATTATCGATATTTAAAGACTGTAATGAAAGAAATATTCTTGAAAATTTAACTTCATTTAGTTTGTCAAGGGATTTTTAGGGACTTAAAAGACTTTTTGACCAACTACCATTTTTATCTAAAGAATACTTTAATCTTTCATGTATTCTGTTATCTCCATCTAACCAAAATTCAATTGTGGAAGGTGTTAAATTCCAGCCAGACCAATGGCTTGGTCTAGGTACATTATCTTTGTCATTATATTTTTTTTTATAATTCTCTAAAGCATCTAAAAGTTCATCTCTATTTTGGAGAATACTACTTTGTTTTGAGGCCCAAGCACCTATTCTGCTATCATATGCTCTTGAGTTATAGTAATCATCAGCGGTTTGATCATCTACTTGTTTTAATGTTCCAACTATCCTTATTTGTCTTAGTAAACTTTTCCAATGAAAGCACATTGTAGCATTCGGGTTTTCTTTAATTTCATTACCTTTCTGACTGTTTAAATTTGTATAAAAAACAAATCCTTTTTCACTATGACCTTTAAGCAGAACCATTCTTACTGAGGGAATACCCTCTTTATTTGCTGTACCAAGTGCTAAAGCATTAGGATCATTAATTTCTTTTTTTTTAGCCTCGTCAAACCATCTTTGAAATAGTTCAAATGGATTATCTAGATCTAAGAAGCATTTATTAAGCCCAAGTGAGTTTTTTTGATTCATAATTTTAACAAAATAATCTATACAATATAAATAATGTCATTTAATACTTTTGGAAAGTCTTTTCGTTTTACAACTTGGGGAGAATCCCATGGTCCAGCTATAGGGTGTATAATAGATGGGTGTCCACCATTAATACCATTAAAAGAAGCGGATATTCAAAAAGAATTAAACAAACGAAAACCTGGGCAATCAAAGTTTACTACTCAAAGGAAAGAGAGTGACAAGGTTCAAATTCTTTCAGGAGTTTTTGAGGGAAAAACGACTGGGACACCAATATCATTGATAATTTACAATGAGGATATGCGTTCAAAGGATTATAATGATATCAAAGATAAATTTAGACCAGGACATGCAGATTTCACATATTTTAAAAAGTATGGAATAAGAGACTACAGAGGTGGTGGTAGATCATCTGCAAGAGAAACAGCTGCAAGAGTTGCAGCAGGTGCTGTGGCAAAAAAAGTTTTAGAAAATAAATTAGGAAAAAAATTTAAAATCACTGGAGCTGTAACCCAACTTGGAATATTAGGATGTGATACCAATAAATGGGATGATAAAATAATTTCTAAAAATCCATTTTTTTGCCCAGATAAATCAATGTTAAAAATTTGGGAAAAATACTTATTAAGTATTAGAAAAGCTGGATCGTCATGTGGAGCGATAATCGAAGTAAGAGCGAACGGTATTCCTGCTGGATTAGGAGCACCTATATACTCAAAATTAGACTCTGACATAGCATCAGCTATGATGAGTATAAATGCTGTTAAAGGAGTTAATATTGGCTCAGGTATGAACTCAGCACAATTATCAGGTGAGGAAAATTCAGATGAAATTTCTCAAAATAGAAAAAAAACAAAATTTAAATCTAATAACGCTGGAGGGATTCTAGGAGGCATTTCTTCAGGTCAAGAGATAATTGTCTCTTTTGCTGTAAAGCCAACTTCTTCAATTTTAAAAAGTAGAAAAACAATCAATAAATTTGGAAAGAATACAAGTATATCAGTAAAAGGTAGACATGATCCATGTGTGGGTATAAGAGCTGTACCTGTGGGTGAAGCAATGTTATCTTGTGTTTTATTAGATCATTATCTTCTTCACAAAGCTCAGTGTAGTTAATTTTGTTTTTTCAAAACTATATTAGAATTTAGTAAATCTAAAACTTTTTCCTCAATTGAAACTGAGTCAAGATTTGCCACTTTATACATTTTATCTGGAGTATCCTGATCAATAAAAATATCTGGTAACGTTAATGATCTAAATTTTAAATTAGAGTCCATTAAACCTTTTTTTGTCAAAAAATTTACCACATGAGATCCAAAACCACCAATTGAACCCTCCTCTATAGTCATGATCGCTTCATGAGTTGTAGCTAATTGCCAAATAAGATTTTCGTCTAAAGGTTTTGCAAACCTTGCATCAACAACTGTTATCGGCACACCTTTTTTTAATAAATTTTCTGCAGCCTTCAAAGTTTCATTCAATCTTGCTCCAAAATTAAGGATAGCTAATTTTTTTCCCTCTTTGATAATTTTTGATTTCCCTACCTCAATTTTCTCATTTATTGAAGGCAAAATTGAACCTAATCCTGTTCCTCTTGGATACCTAAATGCACAAGGTCTATCATTAATCTCCGTTGAGGTATTTATCATTCTTACAAGCTCAGCTTCATCACTTGCTGCCATAACAATAAAATTTGGTAAAGTAGTTAAATATGTTGTATCAAAACTTCCAGCATGTGTTGGTCCATCAGCCCCAACAAGTCCCGCTCTATCAATCGCGAATCTAACCGGTAAACTTTGAATTGCTACGTCATGAACTACTTGATCATAAGCTCTTTGAAGAAAAGTGGAATAAATAGCTGCATAGGGTTTAAAGTTTTCGGTAGCTAAACCTGCAGCAAATGTAACTGCATGTTGCTCAGCAATCCCAACATCAAAAGTCCTATCTGGAAATTCTTTACGAAAAATATCAAGACCAGTACCATCAGGCATTGCAGCTGTAATTGCTACAATTTTACTGTCCTTTTTAGCATGTTGAATTAAGGTGTTTGCGAAAACCTTTGTATATGATGGTAATTTACTTGTACTCTTAAGTTGTTCACCAGTTTTAACATTAAATTTTGATACTCCGTGATAATTGTCCTTTGCTGCCTCTGCAAAAGTATAACCTTTTCCTTTTTTTGATTTGATGTGAATTAAAATCGGTCCTTCATGCTTAGAGTCTCTAGCATTTTTTAAAATTGGAATTAATGAATTTAAATCATGCCCATCTATTGGGCCAATGTAATAAAATCCGAGTGAACTAAACAAAGTTCCACCTGTCACAGCTGATCTTAATAAATCCTCTGCTTTACCAGCCTTAGCACTAAATCTTTTTGAAAAAGCTGACATAATTAATTTAATAGTCTCTCTTAGACTAAAATAAATCTTTCCTGAAAAAATTTTTGCTAAATAAGTGCTCATAGCTCCAACTGGTCTAGCGATTGACATATCATTATCATTTAAAATTACGATCATCTTAGTTTTTGAAGCACCAGCATTATTCATAGCTTCATAAGCCATTCCTGCACTGATTGCCCCGTCACCAATTACTGCAATTACATTGTCTGATTTATTAGACAGCTTGTTTGCTTCTGCTATACCTAAAGCTGATGAGATTGATGTTGAGCTGTGTGCAGCACCAAAGGGATCGTATTCACTCTCTGATCTTTTTGTAAAACCAGAAAGACCATTTCCTTGTCTAAGAGTTCTTATTCTATCTTTTCTACCAGTTAAAATTTTATGTGGATAGCACTGATGACCCACATCCCAGATTAACTTATCATTTGGTGTATTAAAAATATAATGTAAAGCAACAGTTAATTCTACAACTCCAAGACTTGCTCCAAGATGACCACCGGTCACCGAGACAGCATCAATCATTTCCTCTCTTAATTCATCAGCAACTTTTTGTAATTTTGACTCAGGTAATTTTTTTAAATCCGATGGAAAATTTATTTCATCTAACAGTTCGTATTTTTTTTTCATTTATTTCTATTCAAAATATAATTTAATGTTTCTGACAAATTTCTTGATTTAGATCCATATTTTTTTAATTTACTTTTTATTCTTAAGATTAAATTATTAGCATATTTAATAGTATTTTTGTATCCTAGTAATCTAATTAAGGTAGCTTTTCCTTTTTTTTTATCCTTACCAGTTTTTTTTCCTGCAACAAGCAAACTTCCTTTATAATCAATCAAATCATCAGCAACCTGAAATAACAAACCTATATCAGCACCAATATTTTCAAATTTCTTAATATCACTTTTATTTTTTTTCTTAATTATTAATGGTGCTGCACAACAAAAGCTAAAAAGTTTTCCAGTTTTTTTAATTTCCATCTCTTCAATTTTTTTTTGAGAAATTTTCTTACGTTCATAATTTAAATCTAAATATTGACCTCCTGCTATTCCAAGATGGCCTGAGCTTTCAGAAATTTTATTAATTAAATCAATCTTAATTTTTTCACTAATTCTTAAGTCTTTATGACTTAAAATTTCAAAAGCCATTGTTAAAAGTGAATTTCCAGCTAAAACTGCAGTAGCCTCTCCAAATTTTACATGTGCTGATGGTTTGCCTCTTCTTATAGAGTCATCATCCATACATGGTAAATCGTCATGTATTAATGAATACGCATGAATACATTCAACCGCAGCACCAATAACGATAAGTGTTCTATAATCTAACTTAAATAGAGACCCAACATCAATTAAAATTTTGGATCTTATTTTTTTTCCTCCAGAAAAAAGACCGTATTTCATTGCAACTATTAAATTTGATTTTTTTTGTTTGGCAATAAATCTTCTTAAAAATAAATTTGTATCTTTTGCAATTTTATTTAATTTTCTTTGCATTTTTTTTTTTATTAATCTTGGATATTTTTTCTTTTGTTTTCTCATTTATTTCTTTGGTATTTTTTTGAAATTTTTTCTCAATTATATTATTGAGTTTAATTAAATCTTGATACTTGTCTAAAGAGTTTCCTAAATCCTTTTGATTTTCCAATTCTTCAATCATCTTATTTGCCTCAGTGGTTAATTCTTCAAGAGATAATGAATTATAATCATTTGGTAAATTTTTATCTTTCATATAATACTCTCAAATAATACATGAAAATTAATCTTGCAAATATTAAAAAAGCGAGGAATCTCTTAAATAAAAGAGAGTGTGTTGCCATACCAACCGAAACTGTTTATGGAATAGCTGGGAATGCATATTCTGATACAGCGTGTAAAAAAATATTTAGATTAAAAAAAAGACCAATGAATAACCCTCTGATTATTCATTATTATGATTTAAAAAAATTAAAAAATGATTGTGATCTAAACGCTGATTTTTTAAAATTATACAAAAGATTTTGTCCTGGGCCAATAACATTTATCTTAAATCAAAAAAAAAAATCAAAAATTTCAAAAGTAGCAACTAATAAAAAAAATACTCTTGCTGTGAGATTTCCAAAACATCCAGTAGCAAGAATTCTGTTGAAATATTTGAAATTTCCTATCGCAGCACCTAGTGCAAATATATCTTCAAGAGTTAGTGCAGTAACTTCTTCAGATGTAAAAGACGATTTTGGAAAAAAAATTAAGTATATACTTGAAGGTGGAAGATCTTCGGTTGGGGTTGAGTCTACAATTATTGATCTAAGAAAAAAACCAAAAATTTTAAGATTAGGTGGTTTAGAAGTTGGAACTATCCAAAAAATATTAAAGAAGAAAATTTCAATAAATACAAATCCTTCAAAAATTTCAGCTCCTGGCCAATTAAAAATTCATTATTCACCTGGAATCCCAATCAGACTTAATGTTAAAAAAATAAAAAAAGATGAGGCTTTTTTACTAATCAAGAAAAATAAGATTAACAAAACGAACTATTATTTTTTATCAAAAAAGGGCGATTTAAAAGAAGCTGCAAAAAATCTGTACACCATTTTGAGAAAGATAAAAAAAGATAATTACAAATCTATTGCTGTAGACAAAATCCCAAATATAGGAATCGGCAAAACTATTAACGATAGATTATTGAGGGCTTCAAAATTTTAATGACTATTCCTCTTGAAATAATTGATTTATCAAAAACTTATGACACAAAAGAAGCTGTACGAGATATTTCTTTTAAAGTAAATAAAAATGAAATCATTGGAATTCTTGGACCTAACGGATGTGGTAAAACTACAACAATAGGTATGATACTAGGTTTACTAAAGCCTACTAAAGGGAAGGTTCTTATAAATGGTATTGAAATTGAAAAACAAAGAGTTGAATTATTGAATAAATTAAATTTTATTTCACCATATATTGAGTTACCAAAAAAATTAACTGTAAAACAAAATCTTGAGGTTTATGGAAGACTTTATGATGTAAAAGAACTTGGAATCAAAATTGATTATCTTTGTGAAAAATTGAGGCTTAATGAATTTATTAATAAAATAACAGGAGAACTTTCCTCTGGTCAAAAAAATAGGGTCAGTCTAGCAAAATCTATAATTAATGATCCATCAGTTCTTCTTCTTGATGAACCAACTGCATCTCTAGATCCTGAAACAGGAGATTTTGTTAGGAGTTTTTTAGAGGAATACCAAAAAGAAAAAAAAACCTCTATTCTGCTTGCTTCGCATAACATGGCAGAAGTTGAGAGATTATGTTCTTCAGTTCTAATGATGAATAAAGGATCTATTATTGATCAAGGAACTCCTGGCGAATTAATTAAGAAACATGGAAGGAGAAATATGGAGGAAGTTTTTTTAAAACTTACAAGAGATTTAATATGAATCTAAATAAAATGTATGGACTTTTTTTGAGACATTTTTATCTCATCAAAAGTTCTTTACCAAGAGTTTTGGATTTAATTTATTGGCCAACGATACAAATTATTCTTTGGGGATTTATTTCTAAATTTTTTTCAATTTATAGTGATTATTACAATAATACACTTGGAATAATTCTTACATGCGCAATTCTTTACGACATTCTTTTTAGATCTAGCATAAGTTTTAATATGCTTTTTTTAGAGGAAATCTGGAGTAGAAATTTTACTAATTTATTTATTGCTCCATTGAAGCTGAAAGAAATAATTATATCTTTAATTTTTACTGCTTTGATAAGGACATTAATCGGTCTAGTGCCCGCAATTATTTTAACTTCTCCACTATTTGGAGTTTCAATTTTAAAATTAGGTTTTCCACTCTTTATATTATTTTTAAGTTTGTACATATTTGGGATTACACTAGGTTTATTTGTGAGCTCAGGTTTAATGAGATACGGACCATCCTTTGAAAATATAGCTTGGTCATCATTATTTTTACTTGCTCCTTTAGGCTGTATCTACTATCCAATAGAAATCCTTCCTGAATTTTTCCAAGTAATTGCAAAAGGCTTACCATTAGTTTACATTTTTGATGAAACCAGAAATATTTTAATAAATGGTCTTGTAGATTACGAAAATATAAAACAAGCTTATTTATTGAATTTAATTTATTTAATTTTTGGAATAGGACTGTTTTATCTATCTTTTTTAAGAGCGAGAGTAAAAGGGACGTTAATAAATATGGGTGAATAATTGGTGCGCCTGCTAGGAGTCGAACCCAGAACCTCCTGATCCGAAGTCAGGCGCTCTATCCAGTTGAGCTACAAGCGCATATCATATTAATATATCATTTTATGGAAAAAAAAATAAATTTGACAGTTGATAAGACCGAAAATGAACTCCGTGTTGATATTTTCATTAAAAAGAGAGGGGATATTATCAGTCGAACGAGAATAAAAAATCTTATTCTAGATAATAAGTTAAAAATAAATAATAAGATAATAACCGATCCATCGAAAAAAATTTTTTTTAATGATGAAATAAAATTAGTCATACCTGAACCAAAAAAAGCTTCCTTAAAACCTTATGAGTTTAATTTAGATATAGTATATGAAGACAAAGATTTGATTGTTTTAAATAAACCGTCTGGAATAGTAATGCATCCTGGTGCAGGTAATTTTGACAACACAATCGTAAATGCACTTATGAATTATAGTAAAAATTCGTTTTCTAATATTGGAGGTGAACTAAGACCTGGAATAGTACATAGAATTGATAAAAATACATCTGGATTAGTTGTTATTGCAAAAAATAATCAAACTCACGAACACCTCTCTAATCAGTTTAATCAACATACCATTCAAAGAGTTTACCAATTATTAATCTGGGGTAAAATTAGACCATCTAAAGGTAAAATAGAAACCTTTATTACAAGAAGCTCAAAAAATAGACAAATGATGGAGGTTAGCAACAGCAAAGGGAAAAAAGCAATTACAAATTACAAAACTTTAGAAATTTTTGAAAATGAAAATATTCCAACTTTTAGTTTATTAGAGTGTCAATTAGAGACAGGCCGAACTCATCAAATAAGAGTTCACATGAATTATTTAGGTAACAGTATAGTTGGTGATGATAAATATAAAAAAAAGTTTAAAAAACTTAAAGATATTGAACCATCATTAGAAAAAATTTTAACAAAATTAAACAGACAATTTCTGCATGCTAAAACATTGGGATTTATACATCCAAGAAAAAATAAGCAGATGATTTTTAATTCAATTTTACCAAATGAACTTGAAAAAATACTAAAAACACTCAGAAATATGGGTAAATAAAACATTGAAAAATTTTTAATATTAATTAGATAAACTGTCTATGAGCACAACTATGAATAACAATTTACCCATTTTAAGTAATGAAGGTGGCCTGTCTGCATATCTCGAGCAAATAAAAAAATTTCCAATGCTTGATGCAGAAGAGGAGTACATGCTCGCTAAAAATTGGAAAACGACAGGAAATATTAAGTCAGCAGAAAAACTTGTAACAAGTCATTTGAGATTGGTTGCAAAAATTGCAATGGGTTATAAAGGTTATGGGCTACCAATTAACGAGATGATATCTGAAGGTAATATTGGACTGATGCAAGCTGTCAAAAAATTTGAGCCAGAAAAAGGTTTTAGATTAGCAACTTATGCGATGTGGTGGATAAAAGCTTCTATTCAAGAATATATCTTAAAATCTTGGAGCTTAGTAAAAATTGGTACAACTACTGCACAAAAAAAATTATTT
>CACJUF010000005.1 GCA_902596515.1 uncultured Pelagibacteraceae bacterium | reverse complement strand
CCAAAATCAAAAGTTGGAAAATGGTTTAACGACAGATTACCTCTTTTAACTTTGGCAAACCATTTAACCGATTATCCAACACCAAAAAATTTAAATTATTGGTGGACTTTTGGTGGAATTCTTACTTTTTGTTTGATTACTCAAATTGTAACCGGATTAGTTTTAGCAATGCACTATATTGCGCATGCTGATATGGCGTTCCAAAGTGTTGAACACATAATGAGAGATGTGAACTATGGATGGTTGATAAGATATATACATGCAAACGGAGCTTCAATGTTTTTCTTAGCAGTATATATTCATATTTTTAGATCTTTATTTTATGGCTCTTATAAATCACCTAGAGAAGTTATATGGATTATCGGAATAATAATTTATTTGCTCATGATGGCAGCAGCTTTTCTAGGCTATGTTTTACCATGGGGACAAATGAGTTTTTGGGGAGCTACAGTTATTACAAATTTATTTAGTGCAATTCCTTTGGTAGGTGAGGGAATAGTAACATGGTTATGGGGAGGGTATTCGGTTGATAACCCAACACTTACAAGATTTTTTACTCTACACTACTTAATTCCTTTTTTAATTTTAGGTTTAGTTGTTTTACATATTTGGGCCCTTCATGTGCCTGGAAATAATAATCCAATTGGAATTGATATAAAAAAACCTTCAAAAGATACAGTCCCATTTCATCCTTACATAGTTATCAAGGATGGTTTTGCATTGTTGATGTTTATGATTGTTTTTGCTTTTTTTGTTTTCTATACACCAAATATTTTAGGTCATGCTGATAATTATATTGAAGCAAATCCTCTTGTAACACCAGCTCATATTGTTCCTGAATGGTATCTATTACCTTTTTATGCAATTCTGAGATCAGTTCCGGATAAACTTCTAGGTGTTATAGCGATGTTGTCTGCTATTTTAATATTAGCTGCACTTCCTTGGTTAGATACTTCAAAAATTAGATCCGCAGTCTTTAGACCTTTATATAAGCAGTTCTATTGGATCTTAGTGGCTGATGTTTTAATTTTAGGATATGTCGGAGCTATGCCAGCTGAAGGTCTTTACTTATTAATTGCTAGGATTGCAACAGCATACTACTTCCTTCATTTTTTAGTTATACTGCCAGTTTTAGGATTCAAAGAGAGGACCACACCTGTTCCTTTGAGTATTACCGAGCCAATTTTGGGTGGATCACCTAATCTTGCAGCGGTGAAAAAAAAGGATAGTTTTAAAGATCAGTGAAAAATTTTTTTAGAATATCGTTTTTAATAGCTTTATTTTTTGGATTTCAATTTAACTCTAATGCAGCTGAGAAAGTTGAATATTTAAAAACTGATTGGAGTTTTAAGGGTCCCTTCGGAAAGTTTGACAGAGCTGCACTTCAAAGGGGATATCAAGTTTATCAAGAAGTTTGTTCTTCTTGCCATTCTATGAAATATCTAAGTTATAGAAATTTAGTGGAAGAGGGTGGGCCTGAATTTTCAGTAGAACAAGCAAAAGCCATTGCAGCATCTTTTGAGGTAAAAGATGGACCAAATGCAGATGGTGAAATGTTTATGAGACCAGGAAGGTTGTCGGATAAATTTGTGATGCCTTACGAAAATGAAAAAGCTGCTCAAGCTGCAAACGGTGGAGCATACCCTCCTGATATGACTGTTTTAGTAAAAGCGAGAGGTGGTGGAGTTGATTACATCTATTCACTCCTTCAAGGATATGAAGATCCACCAGCTGGAGTGACTTTAGATGATGGTGTTTACTATAATAAATACATGTATGGAAATAAGATTAAAATGTCCAATCAACTTTCTGATGGTTTGGTAGAATACTCAGATGGTACTAATGCTTCTGTAGAACAAATGGCAAAAGATGTTACAACTTTTTTAATGTGGACTGCAGAACCTCATTTAGAAACACGTCATAAAATGGGTTTTAAAGCAATAGTTTATTTAATTATATTAACAGTTTTAGTTTATTTTAGTATGAAGAGAATCTGGTCACGTATTGAAACGAAAGTTTAAAACGTCACCGTCTTTAACAATATAGTCTTTACCTTCTAGTCTCATTTTTCCATTTGTTTTAGAATTTACCCATCCATCATTTTCAACAAAATCATTATAAGAAATAGTCTCAGCTCTAATAAATCCTTTTTCAAAATCAGTATGTATTTCACCAGCAGCTTTTGGAGCTAAACAATTTTTCTGAATAGTCCAGGCTCTTGTTTCCTCAGGACCTGAGGTAAAAAAAGTGTCTAATTCTAAAATCTTATAACCTTTTTGTATCAACATATCCAAGCCAGTGTCCTTTAAACCAATCATTTCCATGTAGTTTTTTCTTTCTTCACTATCTAACTCATTGATTTGATTTTCAATATCTGCCGATACAATCAAAGTGTTTTCTAAACCAAATTTTTCTAAGAATGATTTAGTGTAACCGTTTCCATTTTGAACACTTTTCTCATCAACGTTACAAACAAATATTTTAGGCTTCAAAGACAATAAACCACTTAAATTTAGTTGTTTTTTGGTAAATTCAGATTTTAAACTTGCTAAATCTTGATCATTATTAATTAAGTCTAAACAACTTTGAAGAATTTTAATTTGATCCTCATCAATATTTTTTTTGTTATTTTTCTCAAGTCTTTTTTGAATGGACTCTAAATCTGCAAGCTTCATTTCTGTCTCAATTATTTCAAGATCTCTAACAGGGTCAACTGTAGGATTTACATTTTGAATATCACTAGAGTCAAAACATCTAATCATATGTATTACAGCGTCTACCTCTCTGATATGAGACAAAAATTTATTTCCCAAACCTTCACCTTTAGATGCACCCTTTACTAGTCCAGCTATATCAACAAAAGAAATAGTAGTAGGTATAATCTTTTTTGATTTAGAAATTTTGGCTAAATTTTCTAATCGATAATCAGGCACACTAACTACACCAATATTTGGATCAATTGTACAGAATGGAAAGTTAGCTGCTTGAGCTTTATTTGAATTGGTTAATGCATTGAAGAGAGTAGACTTACCTACGTTAGGCAAACCAACGATCCCACACTTGAAACTCATTATTTATTATTTACTGTACTAGAAAAAAGATCTAATTTTTTTTCAACAAGAAAAGAAATTGAGTCATTTATATGGTTTGATATTTTTTCAATACCTAATGACTCATCTTCGTCAAAATTTTGTAAAACATAATCTGCAACCTCGATGTTTCCTTTGGGTTTACCAATACCTATTCTAACTCTAGAATAATCTTTGCCGATAAACTTATCAATTGAGGCAATTCCATTATGCCCTGCGCTTGATCCTCCAAATTTAGCTTTAATTTTTCCAAATTCCACGTCTAAATCATCATGAAAAACTATTACATCTTGAGCATCAATTTTAAAATATTCAATAAGCTCTCTAATACAAATTCCTGAATTATTCATAAAGGTCAAAGGCTTGATGGCATAAACTTTAACATTTCCTATATTGCCAGTGGTTAATAGGCCTTTAAATTTTGGTTTTTGTTTTGATAAACTAAATTTTTTGTTTATTGCGTCTATAATTTTAAACCCAACATTATGTCGATTATTTTCGCTGTCTGGTGTTGGATTACCCAATCCTACAAATAAAAGCATGATCTATTGATTAATTTTCAATTTAGTTGATTATTTTTTTTCTTCAGGAGATTTTTTGTCAGCAGGTTTTTTATCATCACCCTCTTTTTTATCTCCTTTATCAGCCTCTGGAGCAGCTTTATCCCCATCGGCCGCTGCAGCAGTTGCACCCTCTGCACCTTCTTCACCCTCTGCAGCTTCTGCTTCAGCAGGTTTTTCAGGTTCTTTCATAACTGTTGGAGCTGCTAATGTTGCTATTACAAAATCTCTTCCTTGAATCGTTGGAACAACTTCTGGATCTAATTTAACTGAAGAGATTTTAAAACTCTCACCAATATCAACACCATCTAAGTCTAAGGTTAAATTTTCAGGTATCTTCTCACTCGGACATTTTAATTCTACTTTTCTTCTAACAATGTTTAGCACCCCACCTTTTTTAAGACCAGGAGATTTTTCGTGATTAATAAAATTTACTGGAATTTCTATTTTTATTTTTACACCTGGTAGCACTCTTAAAAAATCTACATGAATTGGCTCATCGGTTAAAATATGATACTTTATTTCTCTTGGTAATACATTTTGATTACTACCATCTACCTTTAGAGTAATTATGTTTGAAAAGAAATTTTCTTTTTCAATAAAAGTTTTAAGTAATTTTTTAGAAATAGATATTTTTTGATTTTTATCTTTACCACCGTAGATAATAGCTGGAACATTTCCACTATTTCTTATAGCGTTTAACTGCCCTTTAGTGGAATTATCTCTAATGTTAGCTTCTATAGAATTCATAAAACAGAGTTTTTTAACTCATGTTTACAAATAATCAAGAAATTTATTTAAATAAATCTGATACGGATGTTGAATTTGAAATTCTCTTTATTGCTTCACCCATAAGACCTGATATGGGTAAAACCTCAATATTTTTAACATTTTTAGTTTTATGAACATTGTCAATTGTATCGGTTATAACTAAATTTTTAATTACTGAACTTTTAATTTTTTTAATTGCATCTCCACTTAAAACCCCATGAGTAATGTAAACATAAACATCTTTTGCTCCTCGAGATTTCAAAGCTTTCGCCGCATTAACAATTGTGCCACCTGAATCAATTATATCATCAACTAAAATACAAGTTTGTCCTTTTACATCACCAATGATATTCATAACCTCTGATTGCCCAGGCTTTGGTCTTCTTTTATCAACAATAGCTAGTCCTACATTCAGAAGTTTTCCAAGTGCTCTAGCTCTTTCCGTTCCTCCTACGTCAGGTGCAACACAAATAATTTTTTTACTTTTAATTTTCTTTCTAGCGTGTCTTGCAAATATTGGAGTAGAAAATAAGTTATCAACAGGAATATCAAAGAAACCTTGAATTTGACCAGCATGTAAATCTACGGTTACCACTCTATCAGCACCAGCTTGAGTTATTAAATTAGAGACAAGTTTTGCAGATATGGAAGTTCTTGGAACAACCTTTCTATCTTGTCTTGCATATCCAAAATAGGGTATTACCGCTGTTATATTTTTTGCTGATGACCTCTTTAGGGCATCAATACATAACAATAATTCCATTAAATTATCATTTGCTGGAGAGGAGATAGATTGAACAATAAAAATACTGTTTCCTCTTATATTTTCATTTATTTCAATATAGATTTCACCATCAGCAAATTTTCTAATACTTGAATTTACAAGTTTTGTTTTTAAGTATTTAGCAATGTTTTTACTTAAAACTTTATTGCTGTTTCCAGTTAATAATTTCATTGAAAAACTCTAATTAATCATAATTAATGAAATATTTCTACCATAATCATCATGATTTGAACGCAAAGACCTTCTTGCACTAAAAAAATTATTTTTTTTAGGAAAAGTATCAATATTTATCGTCTCTAAATTTGTGATTTTCATTAATTTGAGTTGTAATTTAACATATTTTGATAAATCAAAATAAATTAAGTTTTTTCTTTTTCTAAAAAAAAATTTATTTCTTTTATCTTTTTTTATGAATTTTCTTCTAAAATCTGCTTTTACGTTATAGCTTTTTTGAGCAATACAAGGACCTATAACAGCAATCATATTCTTTTTTTCACAGCCCTTTTTAATCATGAAATTTATAACTTTTGAAATAATTCCTTTATATGCACCTTTCCATCCAGCATGAATAGCAGCTACCATCTTTTTTTGTTTATCAAAAATTAATATTGGTGCACAATCAGCTGTAAGAATTCCGATTGGTAATCTTGGAATATCAGTGATTACTGCATCTGCTTTCTTTTTTTTTAGGAACTTAGAATATTTATTAATGAAAACAAATTTATTACTATGTATTTGATGAAGTAAAAAAATATTTTTTGAATTTTTATCGATTTTCTTTTTTACAATTCTCAAATTTTTGATAATTTTTGTTTTGTAGTCGTTAGAGCCTGGTCCACAATTTAAGCTTTTATAAATACCTCTCGAACATCCACCTTTTTTATTAAAAAAACCATGACTGATCTCTTTAAATTTAGATAATTTTTTTGAAACTATCAATTAAACCCCAACTTATATTCATTGCTTTTGTTTTTGATAAACATTACCTTAAATAAATTTCCCATTTCTTTATCATCTATGAGTTTTTTTAATCTAAAATAAATATCTGCTTTTTTTGAAAAGCTTTGATTTTGCGATATTATCTCAGCTCTATTTTTTATTCCTAATTTTACTAAAAAGCTTCCTTGAGTTGTTATTAAGCCTTTTAAACCACCTAATTGATTGATTATTTTCTTAAATAAGAAAAAATTAATATTATGGGTGATATCTGAAGTACCTATATTTTTTAAAACACTATTATGTTTATGATTTGAGATCGATTTAAGAGTATTTTTCATCCTCTTTTCCATATACCCGTAATCTATCATTAGAAGACCGCCATCATTTTTTTTAACTATTCCAGCAACTTTTTTTAAATAATCTGCTCCAACTATGGAGTATTCAATAAATTTTTGGTCTTTTGAAATATTATAATCAATTTCTTTTTCAAATTTTTTCATATTAAACTTTCTTTCACAAAAAAAAGGCTTTTTTTGATTTTTAAAATTTACATATCTTTCAAACCAAAGATCTTTTTTTTTAATAAATTGTTTTATTGCTATTGCATCAAAAAACTCGTTTGCAATAAAAATAGTTGGAAATTTTTTTATTTGTTTCAAATCAGAAATCCAAATAACTTTTTCTTTATCTAATTTGTTTTTTTGAATTTTCTTTAATTTTAGACTTTTTTCATGAATTAAAATATTACATGAACTTAAAAACGCTGGAAATTTTTGAAAAGTTTCTAAAAATATTTTCATCATTTCACCGTTTCCTGCACCCAGTTCCACTAAATTAATTTTTTTTGGGGTTCCTAAATTTTCCCAAAAACCTAAAATCCATACAGCTATCATTTCAGAATACATTCTAGAAATATTTGGTGCAGTTATAAAATCGCCTTTTAACCCGAAAGGATTTTTTTTCATATAGTATCCTTTTTTTTTATCATATAGAGCAAAATCGATAAATTTATCTAAAGAGATTTCAAAATTATTTTTGAAAGTCATATTTTTTTAAAGTCAAATAAGAACCAAATATAAAAAAAACTAAACATAAAATTTGCCCCATACTCAATTTAAATAGAACATAACCTAATTGTTCATCTGGCATTCTTAAAAATTCTATAAAAAATCTGAAAACGGAGTAAAATATTAAAAATATTCCAGATAAGAAACCAGGATTTTTAGCTGAGGACGCTTTTCGAAAATATATCAATATAAAAAATAATAACAGTCCCTCAAAAAAAGCTTCATAAAGTTGAGATGGATGACGATATATTTCATCAATTTTTTCAAATTTAATTCCCCATGGTAAAGTTGTTTCTTTGCCATAAAGCTCTGAATTTATAAAATTTGCAATACGTCCAAAAAAAATTCCTATTGGCGCAACTGACGAAACAATATCAAGATAAATATAAGAATTATGATTATGTTTTTTTGCAAACAATACGCTCATCACAATTACACCTATTAGTCCCCCATGGAATGACATTCCTCCATTCCAAATTTTAAATATTTCAAAAATGTTCTCTAAATAGTAATCTAAATTATAAAATATTACGTAACCTAATCTTCCACCAATTATAATACCTAAAATTATATAAGTAATGTAGTCGTCAAATTTCTCTTTTAAATTATCTTCTTTTATAAAAATTCTTTTTGCCAAAACCCATCCAGCAAGAATTCCAAATATATATGATAAAGAATACCATCTAAATTCTAATGAAAATAAACTAAATGCAACTGGGTCAAAATTATTAATGAACATTTTTAATTATAATAATAGATTAAAGATATAATAACTTATTTAATAAATATATGAAAAATTCAAAATTTGTTTTTGATAAATTTACTAAACTTCTAGAACAAGGTTTAGTCTCATCTAGAGACTTAAAAAATGAGATAGTAAACATTTTAAAATCAAAAAGAGATGAAATCGTATTCAAAATGAAATTAACGAGTAAGGATGAATTTGATATCCTTGCTAAAAGAGTAGAAAATTTAGAGAAAGAACTTGAAAAAAAAAAGGTTTTAAAAAAAAAGATTAAACGGGTAAAAAAATCTTAACCTCAAGTCCATTTAAATTAGATTTATTCAACTTTATATTACCACCGTGAGAACGTACAATGTCAGATGCAATTGACAGACCAAGCCCTACACTTGATTTGGAGTCTGCTCTTCCTTTATCTATTTTGTAGAAAGGTTTAAATACATTATCATATTCACTTTCTGCTATTCCTGGGCCATCATCTTCAACTTTTATTATTATGCTTGTTTTCTTTTTTTGAAGTTCAATATTTATTTTATTCCCATATTTAATTGAATTTTCTATTAGATTATTAAGACATCTTTTAATTAGATTTTTTCGACCATTTAAGTAAACCTCTGGTGATATTTCTTTTGTAATGTTTTCATTATTATACTTACCTATAATCTCATTTATTAAATCGCTTAGATTAAATAGCTCATCCTTTTCCATAAATGAGGAACTTGTAAACTGCAAATATTCATTAAGCATTTTTTCCATTTCATTTATATCTTCGGTTAACTTCTTGGCTATGGATTTATCTTTTATAAACTCGGTTTGTAATTTCATTCTTGTTAAGGGTGTTCTCAAATCATGACTAATCCCAGATAGCATTTCAGATCTTTGATTTAGATGTCTCATAATTCTTTTTCTCATTCTATCAAATTCATAACCTGCTTGACGTATCTCAGCTGCACCAGAGGGCTTAAATTCATCTACATTTTCCCCTCTTCCAAATTTTTCGGCAGCTTTAGCTAAAGCTGTGATTGGTCTTGTTTGATTTTTTAAAAATATAAGCGAGATAATTACTACTACGAATGCAGGTACAGTTATCCATAATCCAAACAGTCTTGCAGAAGTGCTTGTCAGTCTATCCTTAGGGACTATAAATTTAAAGAAACCATTTTGATATTTAATTCTTAAATCAACTAACTCTTTATAACTTGTAGTATCAAACCAAAATATTTCTAATCCAAATTTAGATTTTAATTCTCTTCTCAGTGTTCTGTCTATTGGACTAAACCATCTTTCATTGTAAGAGAAATTAAAATTTTCATCCTCAACAAATTCAATATTCAAATCTTGATATAATGAAAAAATGTTTTTTATTTCATCTTTTTCATAATTATCATTACTATAAACCTCAATGAAAGTTTGTATTTCACTAACCAATGCTCTTGTCATTCCTTTGTTAGTTTTTATCCAAAGGCTATCAAAAAAAACTATTGTAATTATTAATTGAATTAAAATTACCGGGATAGCAACTATTAGCAAAGCTCTGTAAAATAATCTTTTTGGTAATAAATTTTTTACAAATTTATTCAATCCATAAAACATAGCCAGCTCCTCTTATTGTTTGAAGATATTTTGGATTTTTTGGATCTATTTCAATTTTTTTCCTCAATCTAGTTATGATAACATCAATTGATCTTTCTTTATCTAAGTCAATTAATTTACCAATTTCTTCCCGTTCAAAAACTTTTCCTGGGTTATTAATCATTTTCTCTAATATTGTTTTCTCAGTGTTATTTATTTTAAATTCTGAATTACCATGAAAAATTATCTGCTTATTTAAATCTATTTTTACATTTTCAAATTCTATTATTTTCTTAGAATTATTTTTTTTTGTTTTGTTAATTATGTTTTTAATTCTAAGATCAAGTTCCTTGGGCTCGAAGGGTTTAGGTAAATAATCATCTGCTCCCACTTCTAATCCCTCTATTCTTTCATTCGGCTCACCTTTAGCAGTTAATAATATTATTGGAGTATCAATATATTCTTTATGTTCTTTTAAAAAATCAAGTCCACTTTTTCCAGGCATCATGATATCTAAAATTATTAAATCAAACTTAATAACCTTTATTTTTTCAGACGCATTTTCTGCGTTATCAGCTGTGGTGACTAAATATTTTTTTTCATTTAAATATTTTTTAACCAATGATCTTATTCCTTCATCATCATCAACCACTAAAATATGAGCTAGAAAACTATCCATTAATTATTCTTTTTAAAACTTCATCAAAATTAAGAACTTCTTGAGAACTCGAATTAAGCAATGCATTATAAATTCTTTTTTTTTGTATTTCGAAAATTTCTTTAAAAATTTTTTTTCCTTTTTCATTTAGAAAGATGTGTTTAATTCTTGTGTCAGTCTCGTCTTTATTAAAAAAAACCATTTCAAGCTTGATTAAATCTTTTAAAACCCTATTTAGGCTTTGTTTAGATACTTTAAGTTTCCTCATAAGCTCTGAGATTGATATTCCCTCATACATAGATATTAAATGAATAGTTTTTTGATGAGCTAAGCCAATATGATATTTATTGAGAATTTTTTTTGAGTCTGAAAAAGTTTCCCTATAACTTATAAATAATTTTTCAATTAAATGTTTTAATTGTTCATCTTTTAAATATAAAAGCTCTTTCATCACAGGTAAGTTATATTGACATATTATATATACACAGATATTTTTCAGTAATAATTTTATATTTCATACATGATACCTTACGATAAAAGATCTGGTAAAATATGGTACAACGGCGAATTAGTTAATTGGTCAAATGTTAAAGTGCATGTTTTAAGCCATGGATTACACTACGCTAGTTGTGTTTTTGAGGGAGAGAGAGTTTATGATGGTTCAATCTTCAAATTAGAGGAACATACTTCAAGATTTTTTCATTCAGCAAGAAGAATGGGTTTTGAAATTCCTTACACTGAAACGGAAATAAACGCTGCTTCAAATACTATAATTAAAAACCAAAAAGTTGAAAATGGTTACGTAAGACCAGTTGCCTGGAGGGGCAGTGAAATGATGGCGATCTCAGCTCAACAAACAAAAATTCATGTTGCAATAGCAACATGGGAATGGGGGTCTTATTTTGATCCAAAATTAAAAGTTGAGGGGATTAGATTAAATATCTCTAATTGGAGAAGACCGGCTCCTAATACAATACCATGGGACACAAAAGCTTCAGGTCTTTACATGATATGTACTCTTTCAAAACATGAGGCAGAAAAAAATGGTTATACAGATTCTTTAATGCTAGATCATGAAGGTAATATTGCTGAAGCTACTGGTGCAAATATTTTTTTTAAAGATTCGAATGGTGAGCTACACACGCCGTTACCAGACTCTTTCCTAGATGGAATTACTAGAAGAACAGTAATTGAAATTTCAAAATCAAAAAATATTAAAGTTCATGAAAGAAAAATAAACCCCTCAGAGTTGAAGAATTTTGTTGGATGTTTTTTAACCGGAACTGCAGCAGAGGTAACTCCAGTTTCTTGTATCGCTGAAAATGAATTTAAAGTTTGTGATTTAATTATTGGTCTTAACGAAAGTTATCAGAAACTTGTTAGAAAGAAAAAGGCAGCTTAATCTTTATTATCTTCTGAGATCGCGTGATCAATACCTTTTCGCATATATTCATATCCCGTAAAAAGAGTTAAAGCAGCCGAAAGCCATAAAAGAATTATTCCAATAGTTTGAGCATTATAATCTTGAAAATTAATAATTTTGTTTCCAGTTTCACCAGAAAGTAAAAGTGCAATAGCAACCATTTGCAATACAGTTTTTAATTTTGCTAGATTTGAAACTGGTAGTTTAATTTTTCCCTTAGCCAAAAATTCCCTTAATCCAGATATCAAAATTTCTCGAGTTAAGATAATGATTGCTGCTATTACCTCGTAATTTCTTATAGTTCCATCCATTACCAAAAGTATTAAAGCAGTTGCAACAATAATTTTATCTGCAATAGGATCAAGCAATTCTCCAAGTTTAGACTCTTCCCCAAGAAATCTTGCTAGCATTCCATCTAAAAAATCTGTGAAAGATGCAACTATAAATAAAATTAACGCTGTCAAATCTCCGTAAAAACCTGGCAAGTAAAATGCTAGCACAAAAAAGGGAACAATTAAAATTCTTCCTATAGTTAAAATATTTGGTATTTTTTTAAGCATAATTTTTTTTATTCATGAAAAAAGTTATATATTTTTTTCGCAACTTTTTCTTCAACCCCTTCCACAGATTTAATTTCATCTAGACTTGCAGACTCAACTGCTCGAGCTGATCCAAAATGGTTTAATAAAGCTCTTTTTCTTATTGAACCTATCCCGTCAATTTGGTCTAACAGCGATTTACTAATACCCTTCTTCCTTTTTGCTCTATGAGCACTAATTGCAAAACGATGAGATTCATCTCTTATTCTCTGAAGGAAGAATAAAGTAGGATCATTTTTAATGAATTTAAATTCCTTTCCATTATGAAAGAAAGTCTCATTTCCACTATTTCTATATTTACCTTTTGCAATTGCAATTATCGGAATATCATGAAGCCCAAGTTCATTTAGAGTTTCTCTAGCCACTGAATATTGTCCTTTTCCTCCATCTACCATTACTAGATCAGGAAAAGTTAAATAGTTATCTTTTTCTTGTATTGCTCTTTTAAATCTTCTATTTAAAATTTCTTTCATCATTCCATAATCATCTTGTTCATTCTTTTTTAGCTTGATGTTAAATTTTCTATATCTTTTTTTAATAAATCCATCATCACCATAAGCTATCAATGCACCTACACTGTTTGTTCCCTGTATATGACTGTTATCATAAACCTCAATCAGATTAATATTGGTCTCTAGATTAAATTTACTTGCTACAGCTTCAAATAATTCCTTATTATTTTGACTTTCATAAAGCTTTCTATTTAAACTCTCTTTAGCGTTTTTTATTGCTTGATTAATTACTTTTAATTTTGACCCTTTTTTAGCTATAGATATAGTAACTTGTTTTTTTTCTTTAAGAGAGAGTGTTTTTTCGATTAAAACTTTTTCTTTTATCTCTTCAGATAATATTATTGAGGAGGGTACGCTTTTATTTTCATAAAATTGTGTGACAAAAGAATTAATTATATTGTTTAAATTCTCATCGGGATCATGTTTTGGAAAAAAAGATTGATTACCCCAGTTTTGTTTTGACCTATAAAAAAAAACCTGAATACAGGCTTTGCCTGACTCCTTATAACCTGCGATTACATCAGCCTCTATAAGATTAGCTTCATTAATTCTTTGTGATGATTGAATAATATTCAATGACTTTATTCGATCTCTTAAAATTACAGCTTTTTCAAAATCTAAATTTTCGCTAGCTTTTTCCATCTGCTCCGAGAGGCTTTTTTGTATTTTCCTTGATTTACCAGAAACAAACTCAATAGCATCATCAACAGTCTTTTTATATTCCTCACTTTCTATGTAACCAACGCATGGGCCAGAGCATCTTTTAATTTGGTACAAAATACATGGTCGTTCTCTGTTTTTGAACACAGTATCATCACAAACTCTAAGATGAAATATTTTTTGGATCATTTTAATTGTCCAGTTAGCTGATCCAGCAGATGCAAAAGGTCCAAAATAAAAACCTTCAGTAGTTTTTTTTCCTCTGTGTCTTTTTATTTGTGGCCATTTATCTTTGTTGCCAATGAATATAAAAGGAAAAGATTTATCATCTCTTAGTAAAATATTAAATTTTGGTTTATATTTTTTGATTAAATTTGCTTCCAGAAGTAAAGCTTCACTTTCATTAGATGTAGTTGTGATCTCCAATTTTCTAGTTTGTGACAACATTCTCTCGGTTCTAATGATATGGTTTTTTTCAGCTACATAACTTTTGAGTCTATTGGGTAAATTTTTGGCTTTACCAACATAAAGAATTTCTTCTTTTTCGTTCAACATCCTATAAACACCAGGAAGTTTTGGGATTAAGGGCAGTTCTTTTTTTATTATTTCTTTTCCAATATCAGAACTTATCATGACTTCTCTTTTTGGTAATTTGAATACCAACAGATGAGCATTCTTTTAAAATCTCTAATTTTTCAATTTTGAGCATTATCTTAGCAATTCTTTTATCTCTAAATAATTCGTCAAAGACAGCCTCTGCAAGAGTTTCTAAAAAATTATAATGTTTTTTCTTAACCAGTTTTCTTATCAGTTTAACAATAGTTCCATAATTAACTATTGATTTTAAATCTTTATCATTTGACGGTTTTTTATCTTGATAATCTATTTCAAGGCTAAATTTTACTTTTTGAGCATTTTCTCTTTCAAAATCATAATATCCAAGTTTTAAATCTAGTATTAACTCGTTTATAAGGATTTTTTTTTCGTAATTGAAAAGAGATTTTTCTTTATCAATTTTAACAATTTTAAAGTTATTTTTTTTCATTCCTTACCTAGAACATCTGGTGTTTGCCAGTTTAAACTTTGGCCACTATCAATTGCCAGCACTTGACCAGTAATAGATCTGCTTTTTATAAAAAAGTCAACAGCATTACAAATCTCATTAACATCAACCTGTCTTTTTAAAGGAGTAGCAAGATATTGTTTTTTAAAATGTTTTTCAGTCTGCCTTTGATTTTTGATAGTAGGTCCTGGGGCAATACCATTTACCCTTATTTTAGGAGAAAGGCTCATAGCACTCGTTTTTGTCAAAGTATAAAGACCGGATTTACTAATAGTGTAAGAAAAGAAATATGGAGTTAGTTTAAAAATTCTTTGATCAATAATGTTAATAATATTGTTATTATTTCCTCTAATATTTTTAGAAAATTCTTTAGTTAAAAGTGCAGGTGCTTTTAAATTGGTTGATATATGTTTCTCCCAACTTTTGTTATTAAAATTTGCTAATTTATCATTCTCAAATAACGAAGCATTATTAACAAGACAATCAAAATACTTTAATTTAGATTTTGCTAATTTGATAATTTTGATAATATCTTTTTCTTTACTTAAATCACCTTTGACTAAATAAACTTTAGTTCCATTGCCTTCTAATTTTTTTTTGAGAATTAGTGCTTTAGATTTTGATTTATTAAAATGAAGAACTAACTCTTTATTTGGACCTGAAAGTTTTTTTGCAATTGCAGCACCTATTCTTGTTGCTCCACCTGTGATGATTATTTTGCGTGCTTCCATTTTTTATCTTTTTTTTTGGTAACTTTTGTACCAGGCATACCCATAGTGGATCTTCCTTTGGGATAAAGTTTATTTTTAACATCATACTGTCTTATTTTTGGATTTAATGTTATTTCAAGTTCAGTACTCTCTAATTTTCTTATTTCATCTCTGATTTTTGCTGCTTCCTCAAACTCAAGATTGGAGGCTGCTTCTTTCATTTTTTTATCCAAAGCTTTTAAATGTTTTTTTAAATTTCCACCAATGTTTGAACCTTCACTAATTTTAACATAATCTTTCTCATAAACACTTTCTAGAATATCGTTAATTTCTTTTTTTACTGTTTTCGCATCGATCTTATTTTTTTTATTATAATCTAACTGAATTTTTCTTCTTCTTTCTGTTTCTTGTATAGCTTTTTTGATACTTTTTGTTTCTTTATCAGCATACAAAATTACCTTGCCGTCAACATTCCTTGCAGCTCTTCCGATAGTTTGAATCAAGGATGTTTCAGATCTTAGAAATCCTTCTTTGTCTGCATCTAAAATTCCGACTAGAGCACATTCAGGAATATCTAAACCCTCTCTTAATAGATTTATGCCTACAAGCACGTCAAAAACACCCATCCTTAAGTCTCTCATAATTTCTATTCTTTCAAGAGTGTCAATATCGGAATGAAGGTATCTAACTTTCACACCATTTTCATGAAGGTACTCAGTTAAATCCTCTGCCATTTTTTTAGTAAGAGTTGTAACTAGAACTCTATGATTTTTTTCTATTACCTTTTTACATTCATGCATTAAGTCATCTACTTGGTTTTTAGCAGGTCTTATTTCCACTGGTGGATCAATTAATCCGGTTGGCCTTATAACTTGGTCAATAAACTTCCCTTTTGTTTGTTCTAATTCCCAAGGTCCTGGTGTTGCTGACACAAATACTGTTTGTGTTCGCATTAGATCCCATTCCTCAAATTTTAATGGTCTATTATCCATGCAAGATGGAAGTCTAAATCCGTATTCGGCTAACGTACTTTTCCTTGATCTATCACCTTTGTACATTCCATTAAGCTGAGGAACTGTTACATGACATTCATCAACAAAAATCAAAGTATTATCTGGAAAGTATTCAAATAAAGTAGGAGGTGGTTCGCCTGGTTTTCTACCTGACAAAAATCTTGAGTAATTTTCAATCCCAGCACAAGATCCAGTTGCCTCAATCATTTCAAGATCAAATTTAGTTCTTTCCTCAAGTCTTTGAGCTTCAAGCAATTTATTTTCTGCTTTATGTTTTTTAAGAGTAATTTCTAATTCTTTTCTTATATTTAAAATCGCTTGCTCAATAGTTGGTTTAGGAGTTATGTAATGACTATTTGCATAAACTTTAACTAAACTTAATTCTCTAACTTGGTCACCTGTGAGAGGGTCAAACTCTTCAATTTTCTCCAGTTTATCACCAAACAAATTTAATCGCCAAGCTCTATCTTCTAAATGAGACGGAAAGATTTCTAAATATTCACCACGAGCTCTGAAAGTACCTCTATAAAAATTTTGATCATTTCTTTTGTATTGTAACGCAACTAGAGACTTTATTATTTGTTCTCTATTATAATCGTAGTTTTTTTGGAGTGTAAGAGTCATCTTACTATATGCCTCAACAGAGCCTAAACCATAAATACATGATACACTGGCCACAATTAAAACATCATCTCTCTCCAAAAGTGATCTTGTTGCTGAATGTCTCATCCGATCTATTTGTTCATTAATCGATGCCTCTTTTTCAATGTATGTGTCAGATCTTGGGACATAAGCTTCTGGTGTATAGTAATCATAATAAGACACAAAATACTCAACTGCGTTATCAGGAAAAAATGTCTTCATCTCTCCATAAAGTTGAGCAGCGAGAGTTTTGTTAGGAGCAAGAATTAAGGCTGGCCTATTTGTTGCCTCTATCACTTTTGCCATTGTAAAAGTTTTTCCAGACCCAGTAACACCAAGTAAAACTTGGTTAAATTCCTCTTTATTTGCACCGTTTACTAATTTTTTAATTGCCTCTGGTTGATCACCCGCTGGCTTAAAATCAGATTTAATTTTAAATTTTTTACCACCTTCAAGTTTTCCACTGATTTTTGGGTTTTTACTCTGAATATCAGTAATTAAATCTTGATATGTATTTTCCATATATTAAAGAACGTAGTAGAATTAATTTATATTTCAATGAGCATAATATCAGACAGTTTAAAAAGAATTAAGCCATCGCCAACTATCGCAGTTACTCAGAAAGCTAGAGAATTAAGAGCAGCTGGTAAAGATGTAATTGGTTTAGGAGCTGGAGAGCCAGATTTTGACACTCCAGAAAATATTAAAAAAGCTGCGATCAAAGCTATAAAAAGAGGAGACACAAAATACACTGCTGTTGATGGCACACCTGAACTTAAAAAAGCTATAATTAAGAAATTTAAAAGAGAAAATAAACTCAACTACTCTTTGGATCAGATCACTGTTGGCACAGGAGGAAAACAAGTTCTTTACAATGCTTTTATGGCAACTCTTAATAAAGGGGACGAAGTAATTATACCAGCACCTTTTTGGGTATCATACCCAGATATGGTTTTGTTAGCTGGAGGAAAACCAAAAATAATCAAATGTACTGAACAGGAAGGGTTTAAACTTACTCCAAAAAAATTAAAAAAAGTAATATCTAAAAAAACTAAATGGATCATTCTTAATTCTCCATCAAATCCAACGGGAGCAGGTTATTCAAAAAAAGAAATTAATGACTTAGCAAAAATTTTAATCAGAAATAAAAAAATTTTTATTCTGAGTGATGACATTTATGAACATGTTAGGTATGACAACTTTAATTTTTTTACAATTGCTCAAATTTCTAAGCTAAAAGATAGGACACTTACAATGAATGGAGTAAGTAAATCATATGCCATGACTGGTTGGAGAATAGGTTACGCTGCTGGTCCAAAGGAAATAATAAAAGCTATTGGAAAAATCCAATCACAATCAACTTCAAATCCGTCTTCAATAAGTCAAGCTGCAGCTGTTGAGGCATTAAATGGAAAACAAGGATTTATAAAAACTAGAGCTAAAGCATTTAAAGACAGAAGAAACTTTGTTGTAAAAAGCCTCAATAGCATAAAAGGCATAAGTTGTTTGACCCCAAATGGAGCATTTTACGTATTTCCAAGCTGTAAAGGACTGTTAAATAAAAAAACAAAATTAAAAACTGACACTAATTTTGTTCAAAGATTGCTTGAAAAAGAAAATGTTGCTGTTGTCCAAGGTTCTGCCTTTGGCTTAGATGGCTATTTTAGAATTTCTTATGCTACATCCATGAAGAATTTAAAAAAAGCAATGTCGAGAATTAAATCTTTTTGTGAAGCTCTAAACAAATAATTATTTTTGATTTAAAATTTTTTTTGCTGGGATTGTTTTTTTAATCCAATTATTTGGAATAGAATTTATACCTTTTAAAGCTGCAAAATATGCTCCAGTAAAATTTGCTCTTGAACAATTGCACCCACCTGCCTTTATTGTTTTTAAAATAGCATCTTTATAATTTTTTGAATTAATAATTGTATATATTGAGCTGTTAAAAGTTCCTGGATAGCTACAAGCCATACCTAGTTTCTTTATCGTAGTTGGATCAAACCTTGTTCCAAATTTTCTTATTTTTTTAATGTCATTAACAATTCCTTTAAAAAAAGAATTTCTATTGAATTTTTTTGTGAATTCTTTGATTGGGTCATCAGCTCCCTTTAACGCAAAATCTATTAAATAAAATTTTGCCATAGCATATTTAAAACTTATTTTTGAAACTGTTACAATTTTGAAAATTTTTTCTAAACTTTTAAAATCAAAGCCATAAAGAAAATATGGAAGAGTAGCACAAAAACCATCTGACTCATTGACTTTTACACCACCAGAGATCTTCTTTTTTAATTTGATATTTTTTACCGCCTCAATAATATTTTGGTGTATCCACGGTCCTTTGACTATACCACGCCAATCTTTGACTTTTTTATATTTAGATCTCAGTTTTAAATTTTTCCAATATTTACTTCCAGGGCCAAAGTTTTTAAGGATTTTTTTTTTGAAACGTTTCTCTATATTTTCATGTCCATCTAGTAGTGTGTGAAACATGACTTGGCTAATTTCATTGTAACCAGAGACTTTACCAGTTTTTATATCATAGAAAGGGCTTCTATTTTTTTTTAAGAAAGAAAAGTCCTTTTTTCCTTTAATATAAATACCTAATTTTTTTTGATTATATACCCAATGTAATGGCCTGGCTGCCGCATCAGCAACTGTAGCGCCTAAGAAAACATGAAGATTATTTTTCACTTTAATGAGATAAAAATTTTTCAGCCTCTAGTGCTGCCATACACCCCATACCAGCAGCAGTTACGGCTTGCCTAAATGTTTTATCCTTTACGTCTCCAGCTGCATAAACACCTGGTACATTAGTCTCTGTTGAATCTGGTTTTGTTATCAAATAACCCTCATTATCCATACTAAGTTGATCTTTAAATAATTGAGTTGCAGGGTCATGACCAATAGCAATGAAAACACCGTCTAATTTTATTTCATCAATTTTATTGGTTTTCACATTCTTAACTTTAATTCCTTTAACATTTTTTGGATCTTTATCTCCAATTACATCCTCAACAACTGTATCCCAAATGATTTCAATTTTTTTATTTTCCATAAGTTTTTTTTGAAGCATTTTTTCAGCTCTTAAACTATCTCTTCTGTGAATTAATTTTACTTTTGACGCAAATTTTGTAAGAAACATTGCTTCCTCAACAGCCGCATTACCTCCACCTACAACAGCAACTTCCTTATCTTTAAAGAAAAAACCATCACATGTTGCACATGCCGATACACCAAATCCTCTAAACTCTTGTTCAGATTTAATATTTAACCATCTTGCTTGGGCACCTGTGGAAATTATTATGCTATCAGCAGTATATTTTTGACCAGTGTCACCTATAGCCTCAAAAGGTGTTGTTTTTAAGTTTACTGAACTTATATGATCTTCAATCATTTCTGTTCCAACTGCTTTTGCTTGTTCTTTCATTTGATCCATAAGCCATGGACCTTGAATAACATCAGCAAATCCAGGAAAGTTTTCAACATCTGTTGTTGTGGTTAATTGGCCTCCAGGCTCCGCCCCGTAAACTAAAATTGGACTCAACATTGCTCTCGCCGCATAAACTGCAGCAGTATATCCAGCAGGACCAGACCCAATTATTAACACTTTTGTGTGTTTAGTTGGATTTTGACTCATATGAAAGCTATATAGTGATAAATGACTAAATTAAAAGGTTTATTATTGACCGAGGGTATGCATGGCATGATTAGCCAAGTTGAGGGGCTTGCTAAAGCTCTTAATCTTGAATTTATACACGAAAAAATTGAACTAAATAATTTTTGGAAAATGTTTCCTCCAAAAATTACACCTGTGAAAGATTTTGTTTTCAAAAACAATATATCAGAAAAATTTAATGTAGTAATTTCATGTGGGAGAAAAAGTGTAGTCCCATCCATCTTTTTAAAAAAAAAATTTGGAAGTAAAATTATGAACATTCATATTCAAGATCCAAAAGTATCATTAAATAATTTTGATTTTGTTATTGCGCCAGAACACGACGGACTTGAGGGAAAAAATGTTCTTAAAACCAAAGGAGCAATTCATTATCTTACCGAAAAAGAGTTGGAGGAAAATGTTAATTATTTAAAACCTAGAATTAAAAAAGAAAAAGTAATTGCTTTTATCGCCGGTGGTCCAAATAAGTATTATGATTTTAGTGATGAAATAATTGAGGAAATTTTTGTCAAAACCAAAAAAAATTTCATAAATCAAGGTTATCAGCTAATTTTTATACCTTCAATGAGAACACCGCAAAGAATTATAGATAAAGCTCGAAATTTTTTTGATGATGATCAGATTATAATTCAAGATATTGATAAGAAAGCCTATTTGTCATCACTTAAACTAGCTAATCATATTATTGTAACTTGCGATTCTACATCTATGATATCTGAGGCAGCTATGTCGGGGAGACCAATATATGTGGCTCAAATGCCAGCTATTAAAAAAAATATTCGTTTCAAAAATTTTTTTGAGCTTTTTAAATCCTTAGAAATAATTAAAAACTTAGGGGATGGAGTAGAAGAATGGAATTATAAAAAACTTAATGAAACTGATAGAATATCGGGATATATAGAGAAACAATTTAAAGATTATGACTTTTCTTAATTCAATATTGAAAAACTCAAAAAAGTATGAATTCCCATTTAATCACTGGGAATATAATAATGCTTTAAGTGAAGAAGCTATTAAAGAAATAGAAGGTGCAGATATTCCTGATGTAAGCAAACATAATCTCAATTATGATGGTACAAGAGCAATTGATGGCGGTGCCGCCGAATTCAGAGAAGGCATAGCCTCAGGTGGTAAGGCAATAAAATTTAGATGTTTTGTTACAAAAGAAAATGCTTCTCAATTTCCACATTTAGCAAAATTCATTAATGAACTTCAATCTAAAGAAACATGCGAAACGATCTCCAAAATGATTAATAAAGATTTATCTGGTTCATATGTCAGACTTGAAGTTATTTGTGATCGTGAAGGTTTTTGGTTAAAGCCCCACTGTGACATTAAAGAAAAATTAATGTCAGGACTTATTTTTGTAAATAATGCAAATGAGTCAGAGGAACTAGGCACTGATTTTTATAATGAAAAATTAGAAAAAGTTAAAACAGTTCCCTACAAACATAATTATGGTTATTTATTTACAAGCGGTCCAAATACATGGCACGGAATGGAAAAGAAAAAAATTGTTAAAGAAAGACGATGTATTCAAGTCAATTATGTTACATTTAAAACTGATTGGAAGGTTGATTAAATATTTTGTAGAGACGTCACCTCTAATTTTTTTGTTTTAAGTGATTTAATACCCTCAATACATGCTAGTGCTGTTGACATATTTGTGCAGTAGGGCACTTTGTTTTTAAGTGTTGCTCTTCTTAAAGCAATAGCATCGCTTAATCTGTGTTCTGTATTGCCCCCACCAGTGTTTATAACTAATGCAATTTTTTTGGAGTCGAGAACATCAACGATATGAGGTGATCCACTACTTACTTTATTTATAATTTTACAACTCATGCCATGTTTTTGAATATATTCAGCAGTCCCTTTTGTGGCACACAAACTAAAATTTAGTTTTAAAAGTTCTTTTGCAAGCCCTAATCCTTCATCTTTATGAGAGTCTTTTAATGATAAAAAAGCTAATCCTTTAATAGGTAGGGAATTAGACGATGCTATCTGGCTTTTTGCGTACGCCATTCCAAAATTTTTGTCAAATCCCATCACTTCCCCAGTTGATTTCATTTCTGGACCTAACAATAAATCACTATTAGGAAATTTATTAAATGGAAAAACGGCCTCTTTTACAGCAAACATGCCTTTAGATTTATCTTTTAAATTAAATTTTGAAAGTTTCTCACCGGCCATAACTCTCGAGGCTATCTTTGCCAACGGTACTCCTTTAGCTTTTGAGACAAAAGGAACAGTCCGACTAGCTCTTGGATTTACCTCAATAACAAAAATTTCATCTTTCTTTATTGCGAATTGAACATTCATGAAACCTTTTACTTTTAGGGCTAGGGCTAAATTTTTTGTTTGTTTCTCAATTTCTTTTATTAAAAAAGGTTTTATTGAAACTGGTGGTAAGCTACAAGCCGAGTCCCCAGAATGAATTCCTGCTTCCTCTATATGCTGCATTATCCCAGCCACATGCACTTCTTTACCATCGGATATAGCATCAACATCCACTTCCATTGCATGATCTAAAAATTTGTCAATAAGAATTGGATTTTTATCTGCTGCTTTAAAGGCTTCATCAACAAAATTTTTTAATTGGCTTTTTTCATAAACAATTTCCATTGCTCTTCCTCCAAGAACATAAGAGGGTCTAACCATTAAAGGTAAACCAATTTCTTCAGATATTTCAATTGCTTGTTTGAAATTTTTTGCAATTCCACTTTCAGCTTGATTTAAATTTAATTTTTCTAAAAGTTTTCTAAATCTATCTCTATCTTCTGCTAGATCAATAGATGAGTATTGAGTTCCTAAAATTGGGAGATTATTATCATGTAAAAATTTTGCTAATTTAATTGGAGTTTGCCCACCAAATTGCGTAATGATACCGACTAAATTCCCTTTATCCTTTTCTCTCTTTATAATGTTGAACACATATTCTTCCTTTAAAGGCTCAAAATATAATCTATCGCTAGTGTCATAATCTGTTGAGACAGTCTCTGGATTACAATTAACCATTACAGTCTCAAAACCAGCGGCTTTTAAAGCAAAACTGGCTTGACAACAGCAATAATCAAATTCTATTCCTTGTCCTATTCTATTAGGCCCTCCACCTAATATTATAATTTTTTTCTTAACAGATGGGTCAGCTTCACACTCTGAATTTATTGAGAAATTTCTTTGATATGTTGAGTACATGTATGGTGTAAAAGATTTGAATTCTGCGGCACAAGTATCAACTTTTTTAAATACTGGTAAAATTTTAAGTGCAGTTCTTTTTTTTCTCACAATATCTTCAGATAAATTTGACAGCTCAGAAAGCTTTTTATCTGAAAAACCTATTGATTTTATTTGGTTAAAATCATCAAAATTTTTAGGTAATCCATTGTTTTTGATCTTAATCTCATTATCTATTATTTCTTTAATTTGGTTTAAGAACCAAGGGTCGATTTTTGATAAACTATAAATTCTTTTTATATTGATTTTTTTCCTCATTGCTTCAGCAACAAGTAAGATTTTATTTGGAATATTTTCTCTTAGTTTTTTTTCAGTTTGTTTTTTGTTTAGATCAAATATTCTGTCTAATCCTGAGAAACCAGTCTCAAGAGAGATCAATGCTTTTTGAAGAGATTCTTTAAAGTTTCTTCCAATTGCCATTGCTTCCCCAACTGATTTCATTGATGTGCCTAAAATTGCTGGAGAGGTTGAAAATTTTTCAAAAGTAAATCTTGGAATTTTGGTTACTACATAATCTATACTTGGTTCAAATGATGCTGGAGTAACTTTAGTAATTTCATTCTTTAATTCATCCAATGTATATCCGACTGCAAGTTTTGCAGCAACTTTAGCTATGGGAAATCCAGTTGCTTTTGATGCAAGGGCTGATGATCTTGATACTCTAGGGTTCATCTCAATTATTACCATTCGCCCATTTTTAGGATTTATTGCAAATTGAACATTTGAACCACCTGTCTCAACTCCAATTTTTCTTAAACATGCAATAGAAGCATTTCGCATTACTTGATATTCTTTGTCAGTTAATGTCAATGCTGGAGCAACTGTAACTGAGTCTCCCGTATGTATTCCCATTGGATCTACATTTTCTATTGAACAAATAATTATACAATTATCTTTTTTATCTCTAACAACCTCCATTTCAAATTCTTTCCAACCCTCTAAGCACTCCTCTACAAGTACTTGGCTTACCGGAGACTCGTGTAAACCATTTTTGATAATTTTTAGGTAATCCTTTTTATTTTTGGCTATTCCTCCTCCTAAGCCTCCAAGCGTAAAAGCTGGCCTAATTATTGCTGGCAAACCAATTTTATTCAAAACTTTTGATACTTGATTTACATTGTTTACGATCTCAGATTTTGGAAGATCTAACCCAATATCTATCATGTTTTTTCTAAATTTCTTTCTATCTTCTGCATTGGAAATAGCTTTTGAATTTGCTCCAATTAATTCGATTTTATATTTTTTTAAAATTCCTTTTTTTTCTGCCTTCATTGCAAGATTAAGAGCGGTTTGGCCACCCATGGTTGGAAGAATTGCATCTGGTTTTTCTTTTTTAAGAATTTTTTCTAGAACCTCTAAAGTAATAGGCTCAATGTAAGTTTTATCAGCAACATCTGGATCTGTCATAATTGTTGCTGGATTCGAATTAATTAAAATAACTTTATAACCCTCATCTTTTAAAGCTTTACAAGCCTGGGTTCCTGAATAATCAAATTCACAAGCTTGGCCAATGATAATTGGTCCAGCACCTATAACTAAAATTTTTTTAAGATCTTTTCTTTTTGGCATTTTTTTTCATATTGTTAATAAATTCTTGGAATAAATAGACACTATCTTGTGGTCCTGGGTTCGACTCTGGGTGATATTGAACTGAGAATACAGGATTATTCTTTAATCTTATTCCCTCTATACTATTATCGAACAAAGATTTATGGGTAATTTGAATATTTTTTGGTAAACTTTCTCTCACAACTTCAAAGCCATGATTTTGGCTAGTAATTTCTACATTGTCTTTAATCATATTTTTTACAGGATGATTTGCTCCTCTGTGACCTAATTTCATTTTTTTTGTTTTACCACCTAATGCAAGAGCGAGTATCTGATGACCAAGGCAGATACCAAATAATGGCATTTTCTTTTTAATAAGATTTTGAATAATTTTGATTGCATATTTTCCTGTCGCAGCTGGATCTCCAGGACCATTAGACAAAAAGACACCATCAGGTTTAAGAGATAAAATTTTTTCTGCAGGTGTTTTACAAGAAACCACAGTCACTTTACATTTAAAATCAGAAAAATATCTTAGAATATTTTTTTTTATTCCATAATCTATAGCAACTACATGAAATGAATTTTGATTGTTTTTTCTATAACCATACTCTTTTTTCCAAGTCTTAAGTCCCTTCCAAATATAATTTTTTTGTGTAGTAACTTTTTCTGCTAAATCTAAATTTTTTAGCCCACTCCATCTAATTGTAGAATTAGTAAGTTTGTTAACATGAAATTTATTTTTTTTTGAGTGAGCAATAGTTCCTTTTGGAGCACCTTTATCCCTAATAAAATTTGTTAAACTTCTTGTATCAAGTCCAGTAATTCCAACTATTTTATTTTTTTTTAACCAAGCATCTAAATGTTGAAAAGATCTATAGTTTGATGGTGATGTTATCTCAGAATTAAAAATAACCCCTTTAGTCCATATCTTATCAGACTCGAAATCTTCTTGGTTTGTCCCTACATTTCCAATGTGAGGAAAGGTAAAATTTATTATTTGCCCAGCATAAGATGGATCTGATATTATTTCTTGGTATCCTGTTAATGAGGTGTTAAAGCAAACTTCACCAGTAGCCTCTCCCTGGTGTCCAATTCCGATACCTCTAAAAACTTTTTTATTTTCTAAAACTAAAATACCAGTGTCTTTTTGAGAATTTGTTAAGTGAGCTTTTTTTACTTTTTTGATCAATTACAACTCATAAGTTAAAGGTTAATACAATAATTGATTTATTATCGCAACAGAGATGTATTATAAAATTGTAAAAAAACAATTTTTCTTTTGAAGAATTTTTTCTTTAAAGTAGATTAAAAAAATTATGTCGTTAAAAGTAACAATTGAAACAGAATATAAAAATGCCCTTAAATCTAAAGATAAAACTAAAATCTCAACTTACAGGTTAATTTTATCATCAATTAAGGATCTCGATATTTCAAATAGGTCTGGTCCTAACAAAAAAGAAACAGATGATGAAGATATTAAAAAATTATTAAAAAAAATGATGAAGCAAAGAACCGAATCAATCGATATTTATAAAAAGAATAATCGCTCTGACCTTTTAGAAATTGAGCAAAACGAATTTAATATTCTATCAAGTTTTTTACCTAAGCAGCTGAATGATGAAGATACTAAAAAGATATGTGAGGAAACTATTTCTAAATTAGGTGCAAGCTCTATTAAAGACATGGGAAAAGTAATGGGTGAATTAAAAAAAAAGCATGCTGATGAAATTGATTTTTCAAAAGCTGGTGCCTTGTTAAAACAAATATTAAATAAATAATGAAATATCCAAAAGAATATCTAGATGAAATTAAAACTCGTCTTAAAGTTTCTAGCGTTGTTTCAAAAGTTGTAGCTTTAAAAAAAAGAGGAAAGGAGTTTGTTGGACTATCACCTTTTAAAAATGAGAAAACTCCTTCCTTTACAGTTAATGATGAAAAAGAATTTTATCATTGCTTCGCAACTTCAGAGCATGGAAATATTTTTGATTTTGTTATGAAAACTCAAAACTTAAGGTTTGGAGAAGCAGTAAAATATCTTGCTAATATTGCAGGAATGCAACCATATCTATTTACAAAACAAGATGAAGAGAGAGAAAAAAATTGGAAAGAGTATTTATCAATTTATAGCAAATATGTTGATTATTATCATGATCAGCTATTAAAAAATGAAAAATTTTCAAATGCCAGAGATTATTTAAAGAATAGATCATTAGGTAAAAATGAAGTTAAAAAATTTAAAATTGGTTTTGTTGAAAAAAATCCAAGTTTTTTTGATGAACTTAAAAAAGAATTTGATGAAAAAACTTTATTAGAAAGTGGTTTATTTTATTTTGATGAAAAGAAAAAAAAATGTGTAGAGAGATTCAAAGGGAGATTGATATTTCCGATAAACAATATTTCAGGACAGCCGATTGCTTTGGGTGGTAGAATAATTGAAAATTTAGATTATTTAGCAAAATATATTAATTCACCAGAAACTTACTTTTTTAAAAAGGGTTCAAATCTTTATAATTTAGATCAAGCAAGAAAATTATCTAATAAGTTAGATCATATTTTTTTAGTTGAAGGTTATATGGATGTAGTTGGTTTAAGCAAAAATGGAGTTGAAAATGTTGTTGCAAATCTTGGTACTTCTTTAACTGATAAACAAATTTTAACATTAAATCAGTTCTTTGATGACATTATAATCTGTTTCGATGGAGATGAAAGTGGCTATAAAGCTGCTTTAAGAGCAGCAGAAAATTCTATTAAAGAATTGAAACCTGAAAAACAAATATCTTTTTTACTTTTTCCAGATAAAGAAGACCCTGATAGTTTTGTGAATAAAAATGGTAAAAACTATTTTTTAGATTTTATGAAACAGAACAAATTACCAATTCACCAATTTATTTTCAGCCATTATAAAAAACAAACTAAAAATAATCCCTCTTCTATGGCAATATTTGAAAAAAAACTTAGATCCATAGCAAATACAATTAAAGATAATTTTATTAAAAAATATGTTCTTGAATTTTTTTTAGAGAAAATTACAGAATTAACACCTCATTCCAATCAAAATAAGAATAAGTTTTCTTTTAAGAAAACAAGATCACTTGAATCAACAAAAAAATTTTATAATGAAAGTAAGGGAATTACTGCTGTTGAGTTAAAAGAATTTTCTTTATTATATTTGCTCTTAAATAACTTATCTCTTTTTCAGTCAAATATTCATTTAGTAGAAAATATCAAATTATTCTCAGAAATTAATAAGCAAATATTAAGTTCGGCAATTAATAAATTAAAATCTAATGAAAATATTGATATTGAAAAACTTAATATTGATAAACAATTGTTAGATAAGATATATAAGTTTGCGCCAATTAAACATATTCTAAAAAATAAACCTAAAAATGATAATCAAGTGATAGAGCTACTAGATGATATTTCGAAAGATTTATTTAATCATGATTTGGAACTAAGAATCCAAGAATTAGAATCGAAGTTTTCAGAAGATTTAAGTGAAACGACTTTTAATCAGCTAAAAGAGCTTAAAAACGAGAGAAAAATCAACTAATCTGAATAAATTATCAATGGATTTTTGCGAATTTGATATTATATAAGTCAATCTAACTCTAATTGTTGTGGAAAGAATTATTACTAAATCATTTGCTAGATTAATGGGTCGAGGGACTCATAGAGGTTTTATTACTCACGAGGAATTAAGCAAATCTCTTGGTAAGAGAAATCTATCAGATGAAAATTTATCACAAGCTTTTATTCATATATTAAATGAGGGAATAGTATTAGTCGAAAAAAAGTCAGACTTTAAAGTCTTAAGAAAAAAAGAAAATTCCTCTAAAGAAGAGGGCAAAACGATCGAAAAAAGTGACGACCCAATTAGAATGTATTTAAGAGAGATGGGTGGTGTTGAATTACTTTCTAGAGAAGGTGAAATTGCAATCGCAAAAAGAATTGAAGCTGGAAAAGATGTAATGTTAATTGCTTTATCTCAAAGTCCTATTACTGCACAACAATTATTTGAATGGGATGAAAAATTACAAAAGGATGAGATATTAGTCAGAGAAATTATTGATATTGACACAAATTATATGGAGGATGAAAATACAGGTCCTAGCGCAAAACAAAAAAATGCTGGAGAAGATGAGAAAGAGGATAATTCTAATGATGAAAGTGATGATGATTTTAATCCTACACTTGCAGCAATGGAGTCCGAAATTAAACCAAAAATTTTACAAACTGTTCATATACTTACAAAAGAATATCGTAAGTTAATAAAATATCAAAAAGAGAAACTAGATTGTGTTCTTAATTCACAAACTTTTTCTCCATCAAAAGAAAAAGGATACACAAAAATTGTAAATGATATTTTGGAAAATATTAAATCTTTGCAATTATCCCCATCAGTATTAGAGGAACTTGTACAAAAACATTATGTTGAAAATAAAAAAATCATTTCTTTAGAGGGAAATCTTTTAAGGCTTGCGATGGATCAAAAAATACCTCGAAATGAATTTATTAAGTTTTATATAGGAAATGAAATTAATCCTAATTTGAAAAAGTTTTTAGATTCTAATTCATTATGGAAACAATTTTTTAGTAAAAATAAAGAAGAATTTAGAAATATAAGAGAAAGATTAATTGAAATTAGTCATAAACTCGGAATGTCGGTAACTGACTTTAAAAAGTTAGTAAGCAGAGTTCAAAAAGGGGAGAAAGAGTCTAGGATTGCTAAAAAAGAAATGGTAGAAGCCAATCTAAGGCTCGTGATTTCTATTGCAAAAAAATATACGAACAGAGGTCTTCAATTTTTAGATTTAATTCAGGAAGGGAATATCGGATTAATGAAGGCAGTTGATAAGTTTGAATATCGAAGAGGTTATAAATTTTCGACTTATGCAACATGGTGGATAAGACAAGCTATTACAAGATCAATTGCTGATCAGGCAAGAACAATTAGAATTCCAGTTCACATGATTGAAACAATTAATAAAATTGTAAGAACACAGAGATTAATCCTTAGTGAATTTGGCAGAGAGGCAACTCCAGAGGAATTAGCAAAAAAACTTCGCATGCCTTTGGATAAGGTAAGAAAAGTTTTAAAAATCTCAAAAGAGCCTGTTTCTTTAGAAAAACCAGTTGGAGATGAAGAAGATAGCAGTTTAGGCGACTTTATTGAAGATACAAAAGCTTTGGCTCCATTAGAGCAGGCGATTAAATCTAATTTAGGTGAGGCAACAACTAAAATATTATCGACTTTAACACCAAGAGAAGAAAGAGTTTTAAGAATGAGGTTTGGAGTTGGAATGAATACTGACCACACCTTAGAAGAAGTAGGATTACAGTTTTCTGTGACAAGAGAGAGAATTCGACAGATTGAAGCTAAAGCTCTTAGAAAGCTAAAACATCCTAGTAGATCAAAACAACTAAAAAGCTTTTTAGAAAGTTAATTCATTAGGGGGCCGTTAGCTCAATAGTAGAGTACTGCATTGACATTGCAGGGGTAGTTGGAGCGTAACCAACACGGCCCACCAACTAAATTTTATCTATGTTTAAAAAGCTATCTCTGATTAAAGATAGATTATTTTTGGATATTTTTTTTTGGTGTAAACCAATTAAAAAACCTAGTTCTTGCACACTCTGTGCTTTAGCAAATTTTTTTCTAGTTGGATTTAAATTATATAACTTTGTGGCTGGTTGATTAGTAAAGGCTCCACTTATAATTGGTCGAGTTTCAATTCCTTTTGAATCTAAATAACTCAAAAACTTCATTTTTTTTCTTTTATATTTTTCATCTATAATGATAGGAATACCCATCCAGCTTGGATCTATATTTTTTGCAGGCTCAACAAACTGAAATTGATTTTTCCATCTTTTGTCTTTTTTAAGAGAATTCATGATTAATTTTCTATTTTGATTTCTATTTCTTATTAATTTTTTTAACCTTATGAATTGATTTAATCCAATAGCTGCTTGAATATCAGTTGGTCTTAAATTAAATCCAGAATTAACAAAAATATATCTGGGGTCTAAAGAAGGATATTTCTTTGCATAATGGTTGTAACTTTTAAGTCGTCTAGTATAAAATCTTGTTCCACCGAGCCATCCGTGAGACCTTAGAGCAAATAAAATTTCATAATCTTCATCATTGTGACAAACGATCATCCCTCCCTCACCCGATGTAATTTGATGGGAATAAAAAAAAGAAAAGGTTCCGAAATCTCCAAATGTTCCTAGATATTTGTCTTTAAGTTTAGATCCTAGTGACTCACAACTATCTTCAATTAAAATTATCTTTTTTTTTGTTGCTATCCTTTTTACTTTAAAAAGATTGCAAGAGTTTCCATGAACATTAATTAAAAATATGCATTTAGTTTTTGGAGTAATTTTCTTAATTAATTCATCCTCATTTACATTTAATGTTTTTGGGTCAATATCAATAAATACAGGCTTTAAACCAAACTGAACTAGCGGCCAAAGTGATGTGGACCAACATAAAACTGGGATAATAACTTCATCACCTGGTTTTAACCTATTTTGTCTTAATGGATTTCCAGCGGCAAAAATTGCTAAAAGATTAGCTGATGAACCTGAGTTAACCATTAATGCATATTTAACACCCATTTTTTTGGCAAATATCTCCTCGAATTTTCTTGTTTTGGATGCCATTGTGATTTGTTTTGAGTCAAGAACATTTTTTGCTTTTAAAATGTCTTCTTTAGAAATCCCATCTTCTAAAAGTTTATATTGGTAATTTTTCCTAATAAGAGATTTTTTAAATAAGCTCATTTTTTAATTATTAATGTATTTATAGAATTTGTTTATAACATCGTCCAAAAAAAATAAATATAATTATAAATATATTTTCTTTGTTATCATATCTAATTTTACTTCTTCATATTTTTATTTAATAGTTTTGAAATTGTAAAATATTTATATGTATTGAATGAGGTTTTCTCTCTATTATGCTATTATTATTTTTGATGATAGCTCTTCATAATATCATAAGTTTTTTTTAAGCCCTCCTTTAGAGTGAATTTAGGGCTCCAATCAATTAAATTCTTAGTCAGTGTAGTGTCAACAGAAAGCTCCATTGGCCCACTAACAGGTTTGTCAAGAGATCTAATATTTTTTCCAGAGAGTTTTTTTACTTCATTTGTAATAGTTTTGATTGAGTTCATTTCACCTGTTCCTAAATTTATTACTCCAGTATAATTTGTATTTATTAACTTTAATATTGCATCAGCTGCGTCTTCAGTAAAAATAAAGTCTCTTTTTGGTTTATCATTCCATATCGTAACCTCATCTTTGTTTAGTACATTTTGCATAAGTGTTGGAACAAGATCTGGCCTAATTAGTTTTGTGTAACCATAAATATTACTTAATCTTACTATTATTGAAGGTACTTTTTTTTTATAATATCTTACTATTTCCTCAGATAAGAATTTACTAAATATGTAATCATTAGTATATGGATCTATAACTTGTTTTTCATCAACAGGATTTTGCAATTTACTCTGGTCATACAAAAGCATGCTTGTAAAACAGATAAATTTTTTCAATTTTCTATTTGATAAATATTTTAAAATTTTTTGAAGTGGATAAACATTGTAATCAATACCCATTGTTATTTTTTTGTTAATTTCATGATGATTTGAGCTTCCAATTAAAAAAATTACTTTATCAAACTCCAAATTATCTAATTTTTCTAAGTTATCTAAACTAGGTATATTGAGATGTTTGTTTTTCAAAGAGGAGTCTATTGGTGATCTTCCTATTGAAATTATTCCTGGATCTTTTGACAATATAACGGGTCCAAGAAATCCACTTCCACCTAAAAGAATTGTTTTACTCATTTTTACCTAATTTTTCGTAAACTTCTTTTAAACCATCTTTAAGAAGCGTAGGTTTAAAATCAGGAAGTAAAGACTTCATTAAACTTAAGTCAATGTCTTTTCTCATTTGTCCATTTGGTTTGTTTTTGTCAAATTCTATTTTTAAATTTTCCGCATCACAAACACTTAATGCTAGTTTTGCAATTTTTAAAATTGAAAAATTTTCATTGTTCCCAACATTAAAATTTTCTTTTATGTCTTTATCAATTACCTCTTTAATTATAAAAGCTAAGTCCTTTGCATGCATAAATTGTCTAAGAGGGGCGCCATCCCCAAACAGCTGAATTGATTTTTGTCTATTTTTTTTTGCAATTAAAATCTTGTTAATTAATGCCCCAACGAAATGACCTTGTATCTCATCAAACTTATCAAATTCTCCATAAAGATTACATGGAATTAAATAGCTGAAATTTGATTTATGCTTTTTTCTATAAGCATTTATTTGTATGGCCATACATCTCTTTGAATATGAATATGAAAATAAATCTGAATGTGGTGCCCCATCAAACAAGCAATCTTCCTTTATGGGATAAACATCTATATTATCTGGATATATACAAGAACTTAGTAAGCCCAAAAATTTTTTTACGTTATTATTGAATGATTCATTAATCATTTGTGTATTCATTATTATATTTTCCTCAAAATATTTTACAGGTTCAATTATGTTATGATGTACACCCCCAACTCTAGCAGCTAAGTGAATTACTATTTCTGGTCTTAACTCTTTAAACATTTTTTTCACATCATTTTGAATAAGCAAATTATAATCTTTTGAAGAGACATAATTTGCATTAGGTATAATTTTTTTAAGATATTTACCTACTAAACCAGTTGAACCCGTAACAAGAATTTTTTTCATATCTAATTAAATGATTTAACACATTTTTCATAATATTTTTACAAATTATATATTTAGTGTATTAGTAGGATAGTAAGAGTAAAATAGTTAATATAATTATTCGCTAAATTTTTAAGCCTGTGGAAAACATTATAAAAAAGACTAATAAATTTGGAAAAATTAAATTTTTTTTTAAGGAAGCCAAAATTTTATCAGCCCGTCAAGATGATAGATTTTCTAGTATGTTATTTCCAGAAAAATTATCTGAAAATAAGAAAGTTTGCGGAGGTGCAAGATATAACGGTCATTTTAAAAACTCATTAAATGGGTTTCCTTTAATTTCAATTGTAATGCCAAATTTTAAAGAAAAAAATATATCAAAATCGATTGACTCTATTTTAAATCAAAATTATTCCAATATTGAATTGATTATTATTGATGGAAATTCTGGGGACGAAACTATAAACATCTTTAAAGAATACGGTGATGAGATTGATATTTGGGTAAGTGAAAAAGATAAAAATCTCTGGGACGCTTGGAATAAAGGTTTTGTATTAGCTCGAGGAGATTTTGTGGGCATAGTAGACTCCTCGAATATTTTATATCCAAATTCATTAGATATATTAAAAAAATATATTTTTGAAAATATAGATATGGATTTTTTATGTGGAACTGTCAAAAAAGATAATAAAATTTACGCAGGTTTTAGACCCGAGGATATATCAAGACAATTTAATATTATACCTTCTACAGTAGTAGGTTTTTATATTAGGTCAACATCACTTCGGAAAGTAGGACTTTTAAATATTAATTATAAAATACAATCTGATTATGACTGGCTATATAGAATTATTGTTACAAATAAAATGAAAGGAATAAGAACCAAGAGTGATGAGGTTTTTGGGGATCTTGGAAACAGTAATTTCTCAAGTAAAGTTAGCTTTTTTTCTGCATTAATAAATGAGTTAAAAATTCGACTTCATAACAAACAGAGCACAGGTGCAATACTATTTATTTTTTTTGGAAGAATTACATTAAATTTTTATAAAAAAATAATGAAAATTTTTAAATTCAAAAAGTGAGTATCAATAAAGATCATTCGTTAAAATCACCCTTTGTTTGGAAGTAATAGTTATAGTTTATCTAATAATTTTTCGTAATCTAAAACAGATTTTTTAATTGAAAATCGTTTTAAATTATTTTGAGCATTTTTAGTTTTTTTTAAAAAATTACTGCTATTATTTAAAAATTTTAAGATTATGGATGATAAATTTTCAATTTTATGTAAATCAAATAAATATCCATATCTATTATTTTTTAAAATATCAAATATACCTCCATGGCTTTTTGAACAAATCACAGGAACATTATACTTTAAGGATTCCACAACTGCATTAGGAAAACCTTCAAAAAATGAGCTATTAATAAAGAGATCAGACTCTAAAAAAAATTTTTTTACATTTTTTTTATAATCCAAAAATTTTACTTTTTTTGATAATTGATTTCTGTATACAAAATTTACCAACTCTTTTTTTTGTTCCCCGTCACCAATTATTTTTAAAATAAATTTTTTATCTTTGATTAAATTTATTGCCTTTAATATATATATTATATTTTTTTCCTGAGAAAGTCTGGATACTACGATTATTATTTTATTTCTATTTCTATTTTTTCTCACTTTAAAATTACTTGGAATATAAGATGGGGAAAATATTGTGTTAATTTTCAATTTTACAATTTTAGCTAAATCTTTTGATGATTTTGTAGAGTTAGTAATTATAGCGTCAGCTTTTTTATATAAGATTTTAACTAATAATTTTATTATCTTCTTTTTAAAAAAATCTATTAAACCAAAATAAATATCTAATTCTCTTATCGCAGTTCTTTCTGTTACAATAATTTTTAATTCTTTAATTTTAGAAAAAAATAACAGACTTAAAACATTAGTGTAATGAATATTTGATATTAGTATTTTTTTATTGATTTTATTACTTTCTAAAATTTTTCTTATATCAGTAATAGCAAATAATAATTTTTTATGATTTAATTCATAAACTTTTACTTTTTTCTTTAAAAGTTCTTTTTTAAACTGACATTTTCCTAAACAAATTATGTTTTTATTATACTTTTTATGGTTGAGATCTAATATAATTCTCTTAATAGATTGGCCAGCTCCGTAGGTGAATACTGGTAGTAAAAAAAAAATATTTTTTTTCATTTATTGATGAATTTTAAGTAATTTATTTTTAATAGATCTTAAATAGCTTGTCCAATCTTTGTAAATAGAAAATCAATCAAATAATATTCAATTTTTTTAATCTTAAATTGAATGAAAATGAAAGATTTGGAATTTAATTGCCAACGGATTTACCAACGAATGCAAACACAAAAGGAAACAAATTGAAACAAAACAAAAACATTAGTATTGATTAACCTGTAATTTGCTATAAAACCTAAATTTATTAAAGGGCCTGTAGCTCAGTTGGTTAGAGCAGTACACTCATAATTTACGACTAAAAAAAATATCCTAAATAAGTGTTTAAAATAAACCTCCATTAGAGGACTTTTTTTTCTATAAAAATTTACCAACCATTTACCAACAAACCTAATTATCAGGGCAATTATAATTTGTGGTATAATGATAAAACGACTCATTATGAAAAATACAAATATACAAGCTATTAGTTTATTTTCTGGTGCAGGAGGTTTAGATATAGGCGCTAAACAAAATAATATCAAATTGAAAGTATCGATAGATAATGATGAAGATTCTGTGAGAACACTCGAATTAAATTCAGAATTCAAAGAAACAAAAATAATCAAAGATGATATTAAAAAGACAAAAATTAAAGAAATAGAAAAATATTTAAATGGCAACAAGACTATAATTATAGGTGGTCCACCTTGCCAGCCTTTTTCCAAAAATGGTTACTGGATAACCAATGAAAATAGAAAAATTACTAAGGATCCAAGAAATTGTATTGATGATTTTTTCAAATTTATTGATGAAATAAATCCTGATGGCTTTTTGATTGAAAATGTTGAAAGTATTTTACATCCTACAAATAAAAAAGCAGTAGAGACTATTTTAAGAAAAACAAAAAAATTTAATTATAATTTTAAAATGGTTAAAGCCAATGCTTTGGACTATGGTGTTCCTCAAAAAAGAAAAAGAGTTTTTTTTATGGGTTCCAAAAAAGAATTCAATAATGAAGAGCCTCAAAAAACTCACTATGATCCTAATAAACCAGACTTATTTAATAAAAACTTAAAACCTTACGAAACAGTCGGTAAACATATTGAAGAATTTGATCAAGATATTTATGAGGAAGAGCATGAAAAAACAAATCTTGGAACTTATTATAAAGAATTAAAAAAGGTAAAACCTGGTGAAAACTACCTTGCATTATGTGATGGTAAAAAATCAAATTTTAAAAAAAATACAAGATTTTGGAATTTCTTATTAAAGTTAAAAGCAGATCTTCCATCTTGGACAATAGCTGCGCAACCTGGTCCTTGGGTTGGCCCTTTCCACTGGACTAATAGAAGACTGAGAGTTCCTGAGATAGCAGCTATACAAACTTTTCCTAAAAATTATAAATTTTTTGGTAATAGAAGATCTATACAAAGACAGATAGGTAATGCAGTACCTCCATTGATGGGTAAGGCAATGGTAAAATATTTAGTTTCAAATATCTAAGTTCCTGTAAAAATTTATAAAACTTTTATACTCATGAATATTTAAAGTTTTGATTTGATCTAAGTACAGTCCAAGATGTTTGCCTTTAAAATTAATTGAGACAGTCTCCTCTTTAATTAGATTATCTTTATATCTATAGTGCTCAAAACAAGATTCTGCAGTCCTATCACAAATGCTTGATCTTGTATAAAGTGATCTATTTTTTGCTTTAGAGCTAAATAAAAGTTTATTGTCCCAAGCAACATATGTATTTGATTTTTTATGGTAACCTAAAATTAAAGCCCAATAACCCTGAAGATGATAACTTTTTAATTGTTCTCTAAATTTTTCCCCTATTTGAACTCTGTATTCATCTAAATTTGTTCTGTAGGCAAAACCAATATTTTTGAGACATAAAGAAAATTTATTGTGTTTATAGCTAAATTTGAATGGGTTAGAGTTTTTTTCAACCTTTAATATAGATTTTTTATTTTTTAAGTAATCAAAAATCGAGCTAGCCAACATAGTCTAATTGTAATATTAAATTGTTATAAGTAAATGAATAAAATCTTAAGTTTATTTTCTGGGGCAGGTGGAATTGATATCGGTTTTAAAAGTAATTCATTTGAAACATATGCAGCTGTAGATAATTGGAATATAGCCTGTGATACACTTAAGAAAAATAAGATTTCAAAAAATGTAATTTGTTCTGATATCAAAGATATAAATTTCTCAAAATTTAAAGGTAAGGTTGATATTGTTGTTGGCGGACCTCCTTGTCCTCCCTATTCAAAATCAAGATTTTATATCAAAGAGAAGAAAAGAGCTTTAGAAGATGAAGACTCTTATACTCTAGTGTATTTTTGTAAGGCTTTAAAAATAATAAAACCAAAAGTATTTTTTTTCGAAAATGTTCATGGTTTCTTTTTTAAACCTCATAAACCAGCTTTAGATTTTTTTGAAAGTGAATGTAAAAAAGCAGGTTATAATTTATCTCATCAAGTTATAAATTGTGCAGATTATGGTGTTCCACAAATTCGACAAAGGTTTATATGTGTTGGAACGTTAAAGGAATTAGGGAAATTTGATTTCCCCGAGTCAACTCATTCAAAAGTAAAAGAAAATAATTTACTTTTTAAGAAAGCAAAATGGGTTAATTGTAAAGTAGCTATTGGTGACTTAGATACAAAGTTACCCGAAGACAAAAATAATTTAGCTGGTTCAAAGCATAAACATTTACTTAAATTAATACCTCCCGGAGAGAATTATCTTTTTTTTACCAAAGAAAGAGGGCATCCTAAACCTGAGTTTAAATGGCGATCAAGATATTGGTCTTTCTTATTAAAGCTTTCTCCAAAAGAACCTTCTTGGACTATTCAAGCTAGCTTTTCAAATAACATGGGCCCATTCCATTGGAGAAATAGATTTTTAAGAATTAACGAGATAAAAAGAATTCAAACTTTTCCAGATAATTATAAATTAGTTGGTGATTTTAGAGATCAATGGAGATTAATAGGAAATGCAGTGCCACCTTTATTAGCTAAAGTTATATCAAGAGAAATTAAAAAGCAGTTTTTTAATTAACTTCGAGAAATAAATTTGAATAGAAGGAGTCCTCATCAAATTGATTTACAGACTTTATACCAGTGAGATCTGATTGAAATTTAATCTTTTTTACACCTGCCATTGGTTTTTCTTTTAGTCTTGGAACATTAATTAGATCAAAATATCTAATATTTTCCTCAGCATAAGAATAATCAAATTTATATTCATTGATATCTTCTTCTGAGATTTCTCCGATTGTTTTATAATAAACTAACTCAAATTGATCTTTTAAATTTTTATTCTTTATTCGACCCAAAATCTCATTTCTTAAATCATCCAGTGATTTACCATCTCGGTTTTGTCTCAACATTATGGAGCATATAAGTAATTTTTCATTTCCTACGTATAATTGTTCATAAGAAAAATTATGAATTCTATCATTTGAGGTAGTTGTTTTGATTTCCAAAGCTTGATTTTGATTAAAAAAATCAAATTTGTCTGTAGTCTCAGGGTGCCATGCTTGAATTAAAACGTCAGCATTTTTAGAGGAATTAATTACAAACAGTTCTCCCCATAAGCCAATAAGCGTTTCTCTTGATGGCTTAGAAATCTTTTCGAATAAATCAAAAATATCTCTTGTTAAATCCGTTATATCTTTTTGAGAAATTTTATCTGGAATTTCTAAGATTATATTCTCTAAAAGTTTTAAAAAAAGTTCTTTTAACTTTTGATTATCAATACTACATTTGAGTACACTGTAATTCTTATTTTTTTCTTTTTTGTCCTCTTTTACTATGCACTTTTGATTGTGTACTAATTGAATATATTCAAGCGCATCACCTTTTGCGTATGGTTTTGTTGTATCAAATAATAAAGCAATTTCTCTGTTAAAATTAATTCCAATTAAATGATTTGAATTTTTTTTTATTTCTTTTACAGAATATGTATTAAGATCTTTAGAAATCGGTGGTTTTAATTTCGTTATTTTATCTAGGAATATCACTTTTCTTAATTCCTGTAATTATATCAGTCCAACATTCATTTGGCATATAAAAATTAAAATAAGGTACATTTTCTAATGGTTTTCCTTCTTGCTTCGGTTTGGGATAAATTTTAAGATTATAAATTTGTAAGGTAGGATAATAATTAGCCCTTTCATTATTAGATTGACCAAACAAGTATTCATAATGCACAAGTCTATCACCTGGAAATAAGCTTTTATCATTTGGATTGTTTTTTAATTTAGTATCACGACCCCCAGCAGTTTGTATTCTGTCTAGATCTTTTTTATCCGGTGATCGGAAATTTCTACCATCCATAAAAATTATTGGGCAATTGAGATCATCTTTTCCTGAATTCAAATAATAAGAAATAATTTGTTCGGCTATGAAAAAAGGTCTTATATCTCTAGCCTCATGCTTTATTTTAGATATAACATCTTCATATATAGATTTAAGAGTTACATTTTCTACAATTAAAGCTTCATCCTTTTTTGCCCATGGATTGTTATTTGTTACAGGCTCTATCGAACTGATTTTTTTTAAATTATTGTCATATTTTGATCTAAGAATTCTATAAATTTCTCTGTTTGTATCTAAGTCCACTGTTCTCATTTTTGCTGCAAAAGCTTGTCTTGCTGGAGGAGGGGGAACATTTCTACTTACAATAGACCAACTATTGTTTATACCGGGTCTTGTTAATTTATAATTACCAATGTTTCTGCTTATCCATACTCTTGGCCAATCTTTAAGATTATTTTCTGGATTTTCTGAATGTCTTTTTAAGGACATTCTCAATTCTCTATCACTATGAAATGTATCTCTAAAAAAATCAGATAATTCATCAGTTAAAAAAATTTTAATAAAATTTCTATTTTTTTTATGATACCCAAAAAAACGTGCTCTTTGCAAAAGAGTATCTTGTTGTCTTGTTCCAACTGCTCGGCTTAAATAACTTACTGTAATACCCTCAACAGTGAAACCTCTGTTTAAGCCTTCACCACCAACTAATAAGTGTGGATATTTTCTATCCCACTCTGGAGCCTCAATACTACTTTCTTTCGAATTAAATCTTATTGGATTAATTACATTTAAAGATTGTTTAAAAAAATCAATAAATTCATCTGTAAATTCTGGTACCTCATTTTTGTCATCTGAATTATTTCTTATACCTTCGAGAGTTTTTTTAATATATTGGATAAGATCTTTATATTCTTCTGAATTTTTATCTGCGTTAAGTTCTCCATCCCATTTCATTTTTAGACCGTTAATCCATCTTATGTACTGATCGTGAGACTCATGAAGTCTATCTGGATGAATGAACATGGATCTATTATTTTCTCCTGAGGAATGTCCTGAAATATATCCACATGCAACGCTAACAACAAAATGCATAAAAGCATTTTCCAAAGCCTTTGGCCTCTCGTCTGAGTCCTCTAACTCTTTTATCTTTTTTTGGCTTCCCATGGAACTAATAAATCTATCAATACTTTTTTGTTCACCGAAAAAATATTCAAGCCCTGTATATTGACTTCCTGGCTCCAAGATTTGGCTGAAATTTGGTGAAAGAAAATTTAGTGTATTAGTTAGCAAATTTGCATTTGGTGTAGCTGTATATCCTAGAAAAGAATGAAAATTAAATACTGATCTTAAATCTTTAATAGCCCTATGGGTTCTAATATCTTCGTATTCTGTATTAATTAAATCACCTAATGTTAATTCTTCATCCTCTTTATAATCAGGATTTATTTCCCTTAGTTCTCGAACACTTTTTTCAAATTTTTCAGCTAAAGTTTCCCAAGTTTCTCCTTCTTCAACTTTATAAAGTTCTTCATCCTCTTTGTCCTCAGCAGTATTTTTACTAGCTTTGGAATTTAATGAATGGTGATCTGCCTCATCATCAATTATGATGGTTGGAATCTTGTTATATAACGAGTTATCCCAAGAAGATGCCTCTAAAAATAAATTTGTGACCCTATTTATTTTTGAGGGATTTTTCATTGATAATATCAATATTGTTTTATTAAATGTTTCAGCTATTACCTTATTTTTACTGGTATACGAATTTAATACCGATCTTATTTCTTTAATATTTTCAGATTTATTCCAAGCTGCAGGTTTTGGTAGATTCTTTATTACCAGCCATTCTCTTCCTTGTAATGCTTGATCAACTCTTGAAGTATTCTGTCTAGCTAATGGAGTTACATTACCAGTTAATAAAATGATTATTTTGAATTTATTGTCATGGGCCAAAGCACTAATTGCTTCCATAGAAGTTGTTTTACCACTTTGAATTTGACCAAAACATAAACCTGTTGAATTCATTCCTACTTTATCAATTATGCTAGGATTTATAGTTTGCCCAATTAGATTTACAGAGTCGTCTGTAAGATTCTTTCTATCAATTTCCTCCAATTTATTGTTTAGATTTAAATATTTTGAAAAAGTTTTTCCATTTCGGATTGGTTGCCATGTTATATTTTTTTTTTTACTTTTCGAATTAGTTTCCAAAATAACAGTTTTTTCACTCATAGATTAATCTATTGTTGGAGGCACACTATCAATAATCTTATTAATATAATACCTTGTTAGGTGAGTATTTCTTTCTCCTCTTTCTTTACTGATTATTTCAGCTAAAGCTATATAAGAAGCTAATAACTCCAATCCTTCTAACTCATGCTCTTGATCTCCAAAATATTGAGATGTGTAACCCTTGTTCATCATAATTTGTATTTCGATAGTTTTATTTTTTCTACTCTTTGGATCAAGGCTTATCTGTAACCAATCTTGATTATGAGTTTCTTTATCTCTGTTAAGTTTTATATAAACTGTCCAAATTTGATCCTCAAAGTGAATTTTTTTTCTTTTCACTATAGGTTTACTTTTTGTTTTTGGAAGTTCCTTAGGTATCTCTACACTTTTAGGGGCCTCAACATCTTCTAAGGCTCTCATAGCTTTGCTTATCTTTTCGACAGCAGACTCAGTAGCTTTTTCTTGAGCTTTAGAATTTTCATTTGTTGGATCATTTTTTTTGAATCTATCGGCCTGACTTATTATAGGTAATTCATCTGAATTAATTACAGATTTTAATTTATTAAGAAAAGATTCTTGATCTGACTCTGACCAATTCAAATTATCTTTTGTGTGAGTAACTTCCATTTCATCATCAAAATACAACTCTCCATATAATCTTTTTGCAATAGCAGAACCTTCTTGCCTTACAATTTTCAAAGGTCTCCATGGTTGATCATCACTGCCAAATATTAATCTATCTCTTCTAAAAACAGCAAACCCAGCTCTTTTTCCATCCATAGTTTCCCTTATTCCTATTTTACCATGGACTTTGCGTTTTTTATTCCCACATTGGAATGTGAAATCAAATTTTTTCTTCCAAATCTTTTTTTTAGGATTGATTACCTCATCGTCCACATCTCTCATATCTACTGCTTTTAAAATTTTTGGTTCTTTGTATTTTAGTGATGAACCATTGTATCTAATTTCAATTTCATCTTTATTAATGAAAGCTCTATACATTGAGGCTAAATGATCTTTAATTCTCTCTACACTTTTTCCTCTTGGATTATGGTTAAGATCTTTGAGAGTAACAATTGTATAATGAGAATTTTTATTCATCTTTGAAGTTTTGTAAGACAATCTGTCATTCTTCTCTTTAGTGATTTTTTCTATGTCAAATTTTGCTTCTGTTGCAAAATCTTCACCAACTGCTTTTGATTTTACAGTCCAAAGATTAGAAAACCAACAAGCAGCTGTTTTCATACCCATTCCAAATTCTGATAAACCTGTTTGTTTTTTGGGTCGCATTGCTGCTTGGAAGGCTCTCTCATAATTTTCTGCACCAATTCCTACGGCGTTATCTTTTATTTCAATTGTTGCTGCGTTGACAGTAATATCAATTTTAAGTTTATAATTACTGTGAAGTCTTCTAAGTTTAGGTTTGTTGTCTATGTAACTTTGAATAGAATTGTCTACAAACTCTGCTGTTGCATGCCAAGGAGTATAATTGATGGCTGATAATATTGATAAATATCCTACTCCAGGTCTAATATTAATCGTATTATTTGACATAAAGAATTTCTAATTCTTTTGAACCTATAATGATTTTCTGAATAAATAAATCGTTTATAAATCTGAATTATGCCAGGTAAAAAGATCAGCTTCAAAAGGAATGTTTCTAAATTTCAATAGTGCTTTATATTTTTTAAGTCTGTCTTCTTTTTTTGCACTTTTTAAATATGTGAGAATTTGATCATAGGTCAATCCTTTCAACCTATCTTTTTTCACATCCACATATTCCTCATATTCCATAGCTGCTATTGCATAGCCTTTATTAGGATCTATGTGTTCTGCATAACTAATGGTGTCTTCAGTTTCTTTAAGGATATCGTACCAGTGAGCAACCTGATTTTTATTATCAAAAAGATAATCTTTTCTGTAATCAAACAGTTCTAATTGCTGCATATTTTTGAAGTATTTAAATTAAGAAAATTGATTAACAATTAATAATATAATTTTTAATTATGTCTTAAGTATGATAAGATTAATTAGTCCTGATTTAGAACATAACTCTACTTGCTAGGACTTAAAATAAAACGCTAAAGGAGAAACATGAAAATAAAAATACAATCAATTAGAGACTTTTTTAAATCAAAAGAAAAAAAAGGTTTAAAACCTATATTTTTTGAAAGTATAGGAGATCAAAATACTTCAAGAGATGAAAGACTAAAAAATTTAATAAAAGTCTTAGAAAAAAATGGATTTAAAATTAAGAATAAAAAATAGCTAGAGCAGTGCCCTGAAAAGCTCCAAAATTTTATAGGAGAGTATAGGATAGAGCACAGCCCTGAAAATAATTTTTTTTGATATTGAAAAGGCTTGTAAGAATCATTATAATTTGACTAACGGTAAATTTTGTGAAGCCCACAAATTGGTTGAAGCCTTTACCTTCATTTTGTTGCCAAGTGCAACATTAACTTCATCTCAAATTTTACCAAAATATAAAATGAACTTTTAGTTCGGAAAGAGATGTAAATGACTGACAAAACAAAGTACAAATCCGTAGCGATAGACAATAATTGCTATAAAAAAATAGAAGAGCTAACAACAGAACTAACTCCTGGTATTAAGTTGTCCAGAGCTGAAGTTGTTAGATTTTTAGTTAATAATTTTAAATCTGGTGAAGAGGAAAAAGATCATTATCATTATAATGGGAGTTTAAACTAATGAAAACTTACATCATTAGCCCGAGCGAATTATCATATGTGTGTGATCATTGTGCTTACGTAGGTAAAAACTTTAATCTTTATCCTAAAATGATTTCTGCTGGAGTGACACAAACATTAGACAGCATGGAAAAAGAATATTTTTTGGGAGATGTAAAAAAAATCGATAAAAATATTAAAGGAGGTGAAACAATTGATCCATTTAATATTTCATTTTTTTCTAAAGTTTTAAAAGATGATAAAAATAGACCTTTTAGAATTAAAGGAAAAGGAGATGCTATTATTAAATTCGAGGATGGAACCTCGGGTATTATTGATTATAAGACATCTAAGTTTAAAGAAAAAAATGGTAAAGATTTTAGCAAGGATCTAGAGAAAAAAATTAATGAGTACGAACCTCAACTTCATGGGTACAGTCTATTATATTCAAATTTAGAAACTGATGAAAAATTTTTAGCTGAACATAGTAGGGCTAAAAAACCTGATTCAATTAAAAAAAGTGTTGAGGAAACTTTAAAAAAGATAAAGAAAATTACTATAAATAAAACAAGTTTATTAGGTCTTGTATTTATCTATCCTGAAGAACTAAAAAATACAGATAATATTTCTATAGATTTTTCATTTAAATTTACTGAGGTAAAATATGATCTTAAAAACTTTATGAAAGTTCTCACAAAATATTTAGATATTCTCCATGACAATAAACCACCTGAACCTAATGGAACATGTGAAACTTGTAATTATTTTGTGTCCGCAGGAAGGATGGCTAATGAAAAATAATCTTGATGAAATAATTAAAGAAAGATTAGAAAACAGATATGAATGGAAAAATTACCTTGGGTGGCTATTAACTCATAAAGAACTTCAAATGCAGGCAAAAAAAGAATTTTACAAAGATAAGTTTATTCTTAACCTAATTTTAAAACTTTATTTTCTTCCATATAATACCTTGAAGTATTTTAGCTATTTGTGTGATCGACATAAATTTCAAATGATTGAAAATGAAATAAAAATGCTTAAAAAAGCTAGAGGGGATGAGGATGAGTAATCATAATAAAATCAGACCTGTAGATAAAAATAACCCAAATGGAAAATATAAAATTTTATTTTCTACACCCCAGACTAAAAACAGTAATATCCCGATGGAGTTTAGAGGATTACAAATTTATAATAGTAAATTTTTAGCTGAGGAAGCATTAAGGAAAAGAAAAAAGCTTACTAAAATTCTTGAAGAAAAAAGAGCTAAGTCTATGCAAGGAAATAAAAGAGCTCAAGGAAACTCAGGTGGAGATCAATCTAATTTAGTTCAATTTAGCTCAGAAGTTCAAAAACTAAAAAATGCTAAAATTAAAAGAGCAAAAGATCTTTATAAAGAAGGGTATTCAAAGTCTGAGATTTTAAGGATGATTATCAACGAATTTAAGCTTGATAGAAAATTAGAATCAAGGTCTTGGCCTAAATGGTTAACTGAAATAGACTGATAGAAATGACGAATGTATATATTTATAAGATAAATATTAAAAAATCTAAAATTCCTAAAACTCTCAAATTACCGAGTCATGTTTATCATCAATATCCTGAAAATAAAAAACCAAACATATTTTATCATCCTAAAATTGATATAAAAAAATCGGAGTTTATAGTCAAGGTTAACAAGGGTAAAGATTGGTATTCATTTGAACGTTTAGATCCATATCCACAAATTTGGACAAGAGGTGGGATTAACCTTTTTAGAAATAAAGAGCATAAAGAACTTTTTCAAGTTGAGGAAAAAGATCCTATGTTCTTGGAAACTCAGTCATATAACGTGTCAAAGTTAACTTACGATGAGACTGATAAATCGTTAACAAATAGTACTTTTCATTATGCAGGTAAAAAAAACAAAGAATTAAAGTTATATGGGGAAACCTTTGTGCATTTTGATTTAATAAATGAAAAAAAAACAGATGATATATTTTATTTACTTCCATCAAATATTAAAAAGAAATTGAATAAAACAAACTTAATAAAATCTTTTAAAATATTATCTAAAAAAGCCATTAAGTCAAAAGATTATTTTTCTAGAAGAGCTTTCAGTTATCAAAATATATTTGCTTCTTACGATAAATATAACTTAGAGATAGTGGCTAAGAAATTGCATGAATGTAAGTTTTATGTACTGGCAGGAAAAGAAGCTGAGTATATGGATAAAAAGCATTTTTTTATGTTTTTAGAGCAATATATTTCCTTAGTAAAAAAAGTTTTGAAGACAGATGACACTGCTAAAATTTTTACAGAAGTAAATACTTATTTAAGTTTTGATAAAAATAAAAAGAAATATCTTGATAATCAAAAAATTTATATTGATCTGACAACAGAATATATTGAAGAAAGCAAGACTTAAGTAACTTTATATAAAATTAATTATGACTTATCCAAAGCTTATAAATAAAGATCTTAAAAATAATTCTTTTGAATATGATGGGGGAGATCTTTGGGTTAGAGAAGATGTATCATTTTGGGATGACCAAGAAATTTGTTGGAATAGTGATATTGTAGATTTTATAAAGAACACCAATAATATTAGAAATTTCTTGTGGAAAATTAATTATACAATTCCTTATGCTATTCAAATAGATGGTTTAGGACCAAATCAAGAATATAAGGTTAAAAAAGATAATAAATTTTTTTCAAAAAATGTTGAATTTAATTCAACAAACTTAAATATTATTAGTGATGTTTTATTATTTGAGCCTAAATTAATTTCTGATTTTATAAATAAGTTAGATGGTTTAAAAAAGGTTAATATTTCAATTAATTCAATGGAACCTTCTGTTTTTGATATAGAGGAAGATAATTGGATTAAAGATGGGTTGAAAAATCCTAATTGGGAAATAGCAATGTTTGATCCTGCTGATCCTAATGATTTAAATGATATAAAATTTATTAGGAAAAATATAGATCCTAGTATTAAATTTGATTTTATTCATCTTGGTAAAACTGAATTAGAAATTTTAAAGGATCATTCAATAATCTAAAATTAAAATTTACGATAATTTTCTTACCAACGGATTTACCAACGAATGCAAAGTTTGTGACTAAAATCTTAGAAAAATACAATCTATTGTTTGTAAAGTTAACTTGTATGAATTTTAAAATTGGTATAATACCTAATTAATTTCAAGGGCCTGTAGCTCAGTTGGTTAGAGCAGTACACTCATAATGTATTGGTCCCAGGTTCGAGTCCTGGCGGGCCCACCAAATCCAGTAAAATCAACGTTTAGAAGTTTTGATTTTTTGAAATTTTGTCAAAAAACCCTCTAAAAATTTTTTCATTGTGTACGAGATTGAGTCGAGTTTTTTTTAGGAATGTACTAGTCTTATGAGAATGAAAAAGCATTTCGGGATTTTGGCATTAAGCTTATCATCTAATATATATGATATTAAAACAAAATTTAGACCTAAAATTAAGTGATTTTTTATTGCACAACCCAAATAGATGGACATCACAAAATAGGTATTTCAAGTTCATTATCTGGAGTTAAAAAAAGATTAACAACATATAGATCGGCAGCTCCACACACTAAAATCTTGTTTTTTACAGAAGTTTTATCAGCTGAAGAATTAGAAAGATCATTTAAAAATAAGTTTTCTTATCAAAGAATTGGAAGATCCGAATGCTATAATTTAAGAGCAGATATTATATTTAGTCATGTATTAAGATTTATTCATAGAGATGAGTTAGAAAATGTTATTAGAAAAGATAAATTTATTAGAAAAAAAACTGTAACTTATAAAAGACTTTTTAGTATTTGGAGAATGGACTGCCTTTATGTTTCTAATTATTATTTGGATCAAGGGTATGAAAGTTTAGATTTTTTAGGCAATAGATCGTCCAAAGATTTCAAATATGAATATAACAGTCCTTTGGTTAACGGTTATGAACTATCTGATAATCAAATATATCGCTGGCACATGTTAGACAATTTTTTTCCCCTCTGTCAGTTAAGAGAGGATTTTAAATTTGATAAGAAAAATAATATTATTGAAAAAAGTAAAAAATATATCCTTTATTTTGTTGATTTAAGTTCCAAAAAAAAATTCAGTGAATTCAAAGTCAAAAAAGCAATATTTATTAGAAAATATTACGAACAAAAAACGTATAAAGAGCAAAGTTTGCTATTTAATAAATTTATAGAGGATAATTACAAAAAAAGATCATTTAAATCAGATAACGTGGCTCGATCATATTTTAAAGATTATATTTATGATTGTATTAAAAAAAATTTTCCAAATTTAGTAAAGGGATACAAGTATAAGGCTAAAAATATTTATGGATATTCAATGAGTAATGCTCACAAAAGCTTACCATTTTCGCGAAAAATGAGAAGTTTTTTTAGGAATACTAATCAACATCAACATGAGCGCGCTCTAAGATTTTCTATTTCTAAGGCATCATATTATTCTATAGATGAATTTGTAAAAACTTTAAGACAATTATCGGATTTACCACCAATTGATCATTTTAACATCAATAATAAAAAAATTGAGCTACTCCAAAGAATAAGAAGAATCTTATTAGTTAATAAGAGAGAGGCATTTAAGTTAATTGATAAGGCCGTGGAAGAATTCAAAAAAGAAAATGATTAACCATGTAGATTTAACCTAATTCAATAACTTCTGGTCCGTAGCAAATTGATTGTGCTTCAGTGATTTTTTCAGGCAGCCCATCTAATTTCCAATTATTATTCAAAATATCAAAATACTCTTTTGGATTAAAATTAGGACTATTCACGAGCTCAATTCCAAAAAAATTATCATTATTATACCATGCCATCATTGAGCTGATCATTTTCTCAATATTTTTAAGTCCTGGTGCTTGCATTAAAACTAGATTCATATAATTGAACATGGGCTGAACCATAATAACCTCAACCTCAAGATCTTCCTCATGTCCATTAATTTTAATAGGAATTAATTTATTTTGTAAATTTTTGATATTTTCATTTTCTTTTTTGGTTGAAAAAGAAAAAACAATGTTCATTCTCGCACAATCATTTTTTCTAATAATTAAACTTAATTTATCACCCCATATAACTTCACCAGGTTTAGTTGTTACTATAAATTCATTGGAAGTTATTACATTCCAATCATCTTCATTTGCTTGAGCCTGATAAGCAATTATTAATAAAAATAAAAATAGATGTAATGAAATAAAGACAAGAAAACGCTTCATGGTTTTGGCTCCTTTTTTGTGGTTAATAATTTGTAATTGGTAATAGTTTCACTCCTCTTCTTATCAAGAGGTTTACGAAGGAAGGGAAATAATAAAAAAAAACGTAAACGTGAGAAAAGGAATGAAATCCAACGCATGATTCTATTAAAATCAAGTCTTGTTGTTTTTATTTGGACTCAAATTTGTTTAAAAAAAGAAATTTTTTCTAAATGATTGTATACCAAATTGTGTAAACGAATTTACACTTTAGTAATAAGTCAATCATTTGAATGTTAATTTTAGTTCTCTCAGATCTCTCATAATGTATTGGTCCCAGGTTCGAGTCCTGGCGGGCCCACCATTTCATCAATATTAATTTTTTGAAAATTCCTCTAAAACTTTAAATAAAGCTTCAATGTCATCATTATTTGAATTTAAAACAGAGGCGAATTCCTCTTTTTGAGTTCTTGCTAAACTTAGGCCTTCTATTATTAAATCTCTAATTAACGGGTTTTCTGGATTTTTAGTATAGATTCTCCAATCAATTTTTATTTCAGGTCTTTCGTTAGTAGCTTTTAAAATACTGTTTACGATAGTGTAATTTTCGTTAAGCCTCTCTTTACCTTGGACATCAATTTCTGGATTAGTATATTCTGCTAGTCTACTAGAAAAACTTTTTAAAAAATATTCCTCAAATAATTCAGCATATCTTTTTTTTTCCTGTTCGTTTAAAGATTTTCTTTTTTTTCCAAGCGTATAAAATCCAATCCCTTTGATATCCACAGTTTCTTTTGCAATTACCTTTAATTTCTCAATTTTTTCATTTTTTGTAATATCTTCTCCAAGTAATTTGGATGCTCTATTAACAGTGGATTGCACAAAAATGTCAGGTTCTATGGAAAATGAATTCAATGTTATTGAAAAAAAAACAATTGAAAATACTAACAAGTTTTTTTTTATCATTTGGTAATGAAATTATTGTGTTTCTATTTCTTCCCAATCACTATCATCTTGAGTCTCAACTACCTTTTGACTGTTCAAGATTTTTTGTTGTCTATCTTGTAAATAAAGACTTTTTACAGATGCGTAAAAATCAAGTGAGTTTTTTTCTAGATTTTCAAGAGAGTCAAAGTTTTTAGCCCTAAAATCAACCCCACTCGTAACCTTGGATGAATAATAATCTACATCTCTAAAGTAGTGAGTGTCATTTTTTACAGTTACATTATACCATGCATCACCCCCAAAAAAGTTAGCCAGTGAAGCAATAGTGTCTCTGGCAGTAGTAGGACCTAATACTGGAAGCACTAAATAGCATCCTGGCCCAACACCGTGTACAGCAAGGCTTTGTCCATAATCCTCTTTTGTGTACTCTTCAAATCCTAAATATGATGCAACATCTAATAAACCTAAAATTCCCACCGTTGTATTGATTACAAATCTTCCTGCATTTATCCCTGCTAAAGCAAACTCTCCTTGAAGAAGATTATTTGGAACTGTAACTAAATTTGATAAATTGTTTAATGAATTGCTCACACCAGTCTTAACAGGAGAGGGCATTAATCTGTAAACGCTTGCGACAGGTTTAAAAATAACTTTGTCCAAGCCTTGATTGATTGCAAATGAAGCTTTGTTAAAAGTTTCAGAACAATCTTTTATTTCAGATGGTTCATTTTTTTTTAAAAGTAATTCGCCATCTGAACTGGCATGTAAATTCGAAACTAACGTAAAAGTTGTAATTATTATAACTATAATTTTCTTAATCATTGTTGATCTTGTATATTACAATGAGAAACAAAATAAAATAAGAATTAATCAGAATTATAGCTTAAATGTGGCTTAAAATAACACAAAATTATTCTCCAAATTTTAATACGCCTAAAAGACAAAAAAAAAACATTAAATATATAATTATCCATTATACAGGAATGAAAAACGAGCTGTCAGCTTTAAATAGGTTAACCGATTATAAATCAAAAGTTAGCGCTCATTACTTCATTAAAAAAAATGGACAAATAATTAATTTAGTTCCAGATCTTTATGAGGCTTGGCATGCAGGAAAATCAAATTGGAAAAATATTCAATCTCTAAATCGTTATTCAATTGGTGTTGAAATACAAAATTCCGGTCATGAAAACTTATATGAGAAATACTCTAATAAGCAAATGAATTCAGTTAAAAAACTCTTAAGGTTTTTAACGAAAAGATACAAAGTAAATTTTAAGAATATTTTAGGACATTCAGATATTGCTCCTAATCGTAAAAAAGATCCAGGTGAAAAATTCCCTTGGAAAGAACTAGCAAAAGTTAAACTTGCACATTGGCATCAATTAAATGAAAAAGAACTTATCAAATATAGGCTCAAAAAAATTAATTTTTTAGAGGAAAAAAATTTATTTATCAATCTACACAAGATTGGGTATATAAAAGTTCAATCAAAAAGCTCTATTTCTAAAAAAAGACTTTTAATTAAAGCCTTCCAGCGAAGATTTCGGCAGGGATTAATTAACGGGATTTCTGACCAGGAATGCCTAATTCTAAGTAAAAATTTGATAAAGTCCTAACTAATTATTGTTGATAAAATTTAATTTAGTAATAAATTGTACTAGCCAGATAAACGACTTATCGCTTTAAGCAATTAAAGAGGAAAGTCCGGGCTCCGCAAGGATACAGTGCCAGGTAATACCTGGCGGGGGCAACCCTAGGGATAGTGCCACAGAAAATAAACCGCCATAACATGGCAAGGGTGAAAAGGTGTGGTAAGAGCACACCGGTTCTATTGGTAACAATGAACGCTGGAAAACCCCACTGGGAGCAAGACTAAGTAGAGGTGACATTGTTGAAAAACTAAAAGCCATCCTTGGCTAGTCACCTGGGTTAGTCGCTTGAGTTTGGAAGTGATTTCAAACCTAGAGAAATGATAGGTTTAAATGACAGAACCCGGCTTATAGTTTATCTGGCAAACTTTTCTTAATTCTAACCATCAAAAATTTATGAAATAAATTATTCAAATTTGCTCATTTAAACTATAAATTGTATGTATTGACACCTAGCTTAAAAACCCATAATATCCCATATATTCCCATATAATGGGAATAAAGGAATTTATGTTTTATGTTTTTATCAACCTACGAAAACAAATTAGACAAAAAAGGAAGGGTGTCGGTGCCGGCAAGTTTTAGATCTTACTTATCTAATTTAGGTTACAATGGAGTGATTTGTTATCCATCATTTAACAATCAATCAATAGAGGCATGGCCCCAAGATAGAGTCGAAAAAATTTCAAATTCAATAGACACTTTGAATCCATTTGAAGAAAAAAGAGACTTTTTTGCTACATCAATATTATCAGAAAGTATAAATTTACAATTTGACAGCGAAGGAAGAATTTCACTTACACCAAAATTACTAAAACATGCAAAAATTAAAAATAGCATGGTGTTTGTTGGTCAAGGCAAGACTTTTCAGATATGGGAACCAACAATTTTTGAAAAATTTAAGGTCACTGCAAGAAGAAAAGCAAATTTAAATCGTGCAAGTCTTAAATGGGAGAATCAATTAAATAAATAAAAAGAGGGGGATAACAAGATGACAATTAACTTTAAAACTCCAGAGATTAGAGAGTTACAACCAAGACTTTTGGTAATGGGAGTGGGTGGTGCAGGTGGAAATGCAATTAATGAGATGATTGAAAATGGAATGCAAGGAGTGGAATTCATTGCTGTTAATACTGATGCACAAGATCTTAAACATAGTAAAGCAAAATCAAAAATTCAAATTGGTTTAAATTTAACCAAAGGTCTAGGAGCGGGTGCAAAAATTGACATAGGTCAAGCCGCAGCTGATGAGTCTTTAAATGATATCGTCAATGTTTTACAAGGTGCAAATATGGTTTTTATAGCTGCTGGAATGGGTGGTGGAACCGGAACTGGGGCTGCACACGTAATTGCAAGAGCTGCAAAAGAATTAAATATTTTAACTGTTGGCGTAGTGACACTACCATTTTTATATGAGGGTCCTTCAAGAATGAGGAGAGCTCAAATCGGTCTTGAGGAATTAAGAAAACATGTTGATACTATAATAGTTATTCCCAATCAAAATTTATTTAAAATAGCAAATGAGCAAACTACATTTGAGGAGTCTTTCAATCTATCAAATAATGTTTTAATGCATGGGGTTCAAAGTGTAACGGATCTGATGGTAAGACCTGGGATCATTAATTTAGATTTTGCTGATGTTGAAACAGTTATGGCATCAATGGGTAAAGCTATGATGGGAACAGGGGAAGCTGAAGGCGAAGGTAGATCTATGAAAGCTACTGAGATGGCAATTAGCAATCCTTTAATTGATGATTATACTCTAAAAGGTGCAAAAGGATTACTTGTCAATATTACAGGCGGAAAAGATCTTAAGTTATTTGAAGTTGATGAAGTGGTTAACAAAATAAGATCTGAAGTTGAGGCAGATGCAGAGGTAATTATAGGTGCAATAACTGATCCATCTCTTGAAGGAAAAATTAGAGTATCAATTGTTGCAACGGCTTTAGATGGACAACAACCTGAGACAAAATCAGTAATTAATATGGTTCATAGGATCCAAAATAGAAATCCTGGATACTCTGATTTTTCAAATTTAGGATCTAATACCTCTTTTAATTTTTCAACTAGCACCCCAATCTCAAGTGGCGCTAATGCTTTAAAATTAGAGAATGAAGTATCAACTGAAAATATTAGTGAGACTGTTGCGAATGAAAATATTAATCAAATTAATGATCAATATCACGAGGAATTATTAAAAAATCAACAAGCTGAAAGTTTAGTTGAAAACACTAGTAAAGATGAGGAAAGTTCTTTTACACAAGAAGCTTTAAGCGATTCAACTAATGAAGATGAGATAAAAAATGATTTAAAAGAGTTTGGAGTAGATAGTGATGCACCAGACTTATTTAGCTCTGAAAACGAGACCTCTTCAACAGAAAATCTTTTGTCCCAAGAAAATGAAGATGAAGAGGACGACTTAGAGATACCAGCATTTTTAAGAAGACAAAAAAATTAATGGTCTTCGTAAAAATAAATGGAAGCCACCATAGTACAGGATAAAACAAAACATTATCCAGTACTGCTAAAAGAAATTATTAGCATTATTTCCCCTCAATATGGTGGCACATTTATTGACTGTACTTTTGGTCAAGGTGGTTACACTCGAGAAATTCTTAAAAATAAAAACAACAAAGTTATTGGAATTGACAGAGATTCTGAAAGTTTAAAAGCTGCAAAAAAAATTGAAAAAGAATTTCCAAATCAATTTATCTTTAAGAATTTAAGTTTTAGTAAATTAGGAAATTTAAAACTCAAAAATGAAAATATCAGAGGTGTATTATTTGATTTAGGTTATTCATTCACTCAAATTAAAGATTCAAAAAAAGGATTATCCTTTAATTCTACTGGATCATTAGATATGAGAATGGGTTTTAATGAATTTTCAGCTAAAGAGGCAATAAATAAATTAGATGGAAAAAGTCTTATTAAAATTTTCAAATCTTTTGGTGATGAAAGAGATGCAAAACTAATCGTTAAGAATATTATTAAAGATAGATTGGTAAAAGAAATAGATACCCCTCATTTAGTAAAAATTATTGAAAAATCAAAAAAAGGAAATAATAAAAAAATTCATTCTGCTACTAAAGTTTTCCAGGCATTAAGAATTTTTGTTAATAAAGAAATAAGTGAGTTAATTTATGGAATGATCCATGCAGCTAAAGTTTTAAAAAAAGATGGTATTTTGGTTATTGTAACTTTTCATTCTTTAGAGGATAAAATTGTAAAATATTTCTTTAGAAGTCTCTCAGAACATAAAAGTGTATCTAGATACCAACCTGAGGAAATACATGAAGAAATCTTATTTAACTTACTTCAAAAAAAGCCAATAGTGCCATCAAGTCTAGAACTAAAAGAAAACCCTCCCTCCAGGTCTGCAAAATTAAGGTGCTTAATTAAAAAGGAAAATTTTTATGATTTTAAAACTGATATTTTAGACAAATTTAAAGATTTAATCAAAATTGAAAATCTTGGACTTAACTTATGAAAAAAATTCTAACTATTAGTTTAATTTTTTCACTTATTGTAATCACCTCTTTTATAAAAAATTCTACAAAGAAAATTGATGAGGAATTATTTAGTTTAAAAGAGAATATATCAGATTTAATTTTAGAACTAAATAATGTGAAACTTGAATTTGATTATTTAAGCTCTCCAGAAAAGCTGATTAGTTATCAAAATCTTTATTTTGAAAATAAATTAACGCAAAAGAGTATAAATGAAATTGAAATTATTGACTTAACAAAGGAAAAAATTCTTACAAACAATGTCAAAATTATAGATAGCGAAAAATAATGATATGAAGTTTATTCTCCAAGAAAACAAAGAGGAATTTGAATTTAAAAGTGACAAAAAAAATTTTGATATTAGATTTAATAGAATTGCATTTATTTTTTTTATTTTTTTCCTTATTTCTATAATTTATTGCATTCATCTTACTCATCTGGGATCTAGAGATTTAAATTCTAATATTTCAAAGAATTATGGCTCTTTTAATAAAATTCAGAGAGCAAATATTTTAGACCGAAACAATCATTTTTTAGCAAAAACTGTTAATTCTATTGATATTGGAATAAATCCAGTTGAAGCGATAGATAAAAAAAAATTGCTACTTAATCTAAAATACATTTTTCCTGATAAAGATTTTGAATTAATTAATTCAAAACTTTCAAAAGATAAATTTTTTTGGTTTGAAAAAAAAATTTCAGATGAGAATTATGAAAAAATTATGATGTTGGGTGATAAATCAATAAAACCACATGAAAATCTTATAAGAGTTTATCCACAAAAAAATTTATTTAGTCATATAATAGGACAAATAGATGATGATAACTTGGGGATTTCTGGGTTAGAGAAATCATTAGATGTAGATTTAAAAAAAAACGATAAATCTATTCAACTTACTGTCGATAAAGATATTCAGTTCCTGATAAGAGAAGAGTTAATAAGGTTTAATAAAATATTTAAAACTAAAGGTAGTGCCTCAATTTTAATGGATATTGATAATGGTGAGATATTATCGATTATTTCGCTGCCTGATTTTGACCCTAATCAAAGAGAAAATATTACAGATGTAAATTATATTAATAGAGCAACTAAAGGTGTTTATGAATTAGGTTCTGTTTTTAAAACTTTTACCTTGGCAGCAGCCTTAAATGAAAAGATAATAGAGCCAAATACTGAATTTAAAAATTTAGAAAAAAATATTACTTGTGGAAAAAATAAAATAAGTGAATATGACAAAAAAATTCCCTCGAACTTAACTGCTGAAGAAATATTAATCCGCTCAGGCAACATAGGTTCGGTAAGAATCGGCCAAGCAATTGGGATTGAAAAATATAAAAAATTTTTAAATGATCTTGACTTAATTAACTCAATACAATTTGACATAGAGGAAATGGGTAAACCAATACCCTTTAATTGGGGAAAGTGTAAGCTTGCAACAACTTCATATGGACATGGAATAACTACTACAATTTTACAATTGACTAGCGCTTACTCTACTATTGCTAACGGTGGTTTTAGGATCAATCCAACTCTTATAAAAAAAGAAAAGTATGTTAAAGGAGAAAGAATTTTAGAGGAAAATGTTTCATCAAATCTTGTTTCAATATTAAGAAAAATTGTAACTACAAAAGAAGGTACAGCAACTCTAGCTAATGTAGAAGGTTATGAGGTTGCAGGAAAAACTGGTACCGCAGAAAAAATTTTAGAGAGTGGATACTCTCGTAAAAAGATTAATACTTTTGCTTCAGTATTTCCAGCCTCAAATCCTAAGTATAGCTTAGTTGTGATGTTGGATGAGCCTAAAACAAATAGTGAGTACGTTTATAATTATAGAGATGGATCAGGAATAAAATACAAAGGAACTCCTTTTAATACTGCAGGTTGGACTTCAGTTGAAGTTGTTGGTCAAATTATAGAAAAGATTGGGCCTATTTTAGCCACAAAATACGCGCAAATTAATTAACAATGTTATTAGGCAATTATTTTACCAATATAAATAATAGTAAAAAAAAAATTTTTTTCTCAGGGATTTCATTCAATTCAAAAGATATTAAAAAAGATAATATTTTTTTTGCCATAAAAGGTAACCATTTCGATGGAAATAAATTCATTTCTATTGCCATAAAAAAAGGCTCTAAAATTATTATAAGCGAGAAAAGAATAACAAATCCTCAAAAGGATATTTTATTCATTCATACTAAAAATATAAGAAAACTTTTAGCAGAAATCGCTTTTAAAATTTATAAGAATAAACCAAATAATTTAATTGCTGTAACTGGAACAAATGGAAAATCATCTGTTTCAGATTTTTATTTTCAATTGTTAAAACTTAATAAAATAAAAGTCGCCTCAATCGGAACATTAGGTATAAAATCGAAAAATATAAGACGAAATTTACAAAATACTACGATAGACCCAATTCGAATGGGACAAATATTATCTAAATTAAAATCTCAAAAAATTAATAATGTAATTATGGAAGCATCCAGCCATGGTCTAACTCAACATAGGTTGGATGGTCTAAAGTTTTCATCTGGTATTTTCACAAATTTATCTCAAGATCACCTAGATTATCATAAAAATTTTAAAGATTACTTTAAAGCAAAACAGTACTTATTTGAAAATTTGATAAGAAAAAAAGGAAATGTAATAACAGATGAAACATTACCAGAATTTAAAAGAATAAAAAAAATCGCAATTTCTAGAAAATTGAAATTGCAGGTTTTAAATAATAGCAAAAATCAATTTCAAATTTTATCTCATAGTTATAGAGGCGAGAAACAAATATTAAAAATTAGATACTATAATCTAACAAGAGAAATAAATTTAAATCTTATTGGAAAAATACAATTAAAAAATATTTTAATGGCGATTATTGCAGCAAAAAATAGCAATATAAGTTTAATCAAGATTCTAAATGTTTTATCACAACTTAAGCCAATAGATGGAAGACTTGAAAAAATAGGTAAAATCAAAAATAGGTCTAAAGTAATACTTGATTATGCACATACACCCGATGCACTTAGAATATGTCTTTCAAACCTTAAAGAGCAATTTCCAAATAAAAAAATAATTTTACTCTTTGGTTGTGGTGGAAATAGAGATCAAAATAAAAGATTTAAAATGGGAAAGATTGCATGTGATTATTCTAACGAAATTTATTTAACAGATGATAATCCTAGATTTGAAGATCCAAGAAAAATAAGAGATGATATTAAAAAGGGTATTCATGACACTTTGATAAAGGAAATTCCAAATAGAAAACAAGCTATATCTGAGGCTGTCAAAAATTTAAATACAGGTGATATTTTGTTGGTTGCTGGAAAAGGTCATGAGAAAACCCAAGATTTTGGTAAAAAGAAAATTTATTTTTCAGACAAAAAAATTATTTTAGATTGTATTAAACTTAAGAATACAAGCTTATCAAAAAACTTTAAGATAAATATTATTAAAGAATTATCAAAAATCAAAAATAAAATTCCTTTAGTAAAAGTAGATAAAGTAAGAATTAACTCCAAAGAGGTAAATAAGAATGATATCTTTTTTGCTATTAAAGGAAAAAAAAATGATGGAAATAAATATATTGGAGAGGCATTTAAAAATAAAGCATCATTAGTTGTAGTAAATAAAGTTCAAAATAAATTTAATAGCAAACGTCAGATAAAAGTAAGAAATACATTAAAATTTATGACTGAAATTTCAAAAATATTTAGACAAAATATCGATACAAATATTATAGCTATTACAGGAAGTTGTGGAAAAACTACTCTCAAAGAATTATTGGGCAATGTGTTAGGAAAGATTTCTAGTGTTAGTATTTCTCCAAAATCATATAACAATAAATTTGGAGTTCCATTAAGTTTACTTAATTTAAAACATAGTGATGAATTTGGAGTTTTAGAGGTTGGTATGGATAAAAAAGGGGAAATAGATAATTTAACAAATATTATAAAACCGAATGTTGGCTTGATAACTAACATAAATTATGCACATGCAAAAAATTTCAAAAATATCAAACAAATTGCTTTAGCTAAAGCAGAGATAATTAAAAATATATTACCCAATGGTTTTGTTGTCTTGAATGCTGATGATAGTTTTTTCAAATTACATAAAAAAATTGCTGAAAATAATAATATTAATGTGATTTCTTTTGGGATTAAAAATAAAAAAGCAAATGTTCAGTTGTTTAATATTAAAAAAGTTAAAAAAGCATTTAAAATTAAAGTTAAACTTAATGATAAGTTTAAATATTTTATAATTTCTAATAATTTTCAAAGTAATATTTATAATATTTTAAGCGCTTTAAGTGTAATAAGTATTTACAAAGATGTGCTTAAACTTAATGAAAAAATTTTCTTAGATTTTAGAAGTCCAGCAGGAAGAGGAGATCATTCTACAATAAAGATAGGTAACAAAAAAATAAACTTAATTGATGAAAGTTATAATTCTAATCCTCTATCTTTAAAATCAGCCTTAAAAAATTATGACAATATAGATACAAAAAAATATCGTAAATATCTTTTGCTTGGAGATATGATGGAACTTGGTTCACATTCAAAAAAACTTCACCAATCAATAGTTCCTATAATAAACGAGACAAATATTGATAAAGTATTTGTTATGGGAAAAATGGTAAGAGAAATATTCTATAATATTGTGAAAGTAAAAAGAGGAAGAATTTTAGAAAATAAATCAGGAATTTTTGAATTAATTAAGAAAGATTTCAATAATAATGATTATTTAATGATTAAAGCCTCAAATGCGACAGGTTTTAACAGTATAGTAAATAACTTGAAGAGTTTAAATTAAATGCTTTATCAATTTTTACTAAATTTTGTTGATAGTTTTAGTTTTTTAAATGTATTTAAATATCTAACATTTAGGACTGGTTTATCTTTTTTTACTTCATTAATTATTGTTTTAATTATTGGAGGAGCTTTTATAAAACTTTTTTCAAAACAAAAAATTTTAAATCCTATCCGTAATGATGGTCCAGAAGATCATATAGTTAAGAAAATAGGAACTCCGACTATGGGTGGAGTAATTATTTTAATTGGTTTGTTAATATCAGCACTATTCTGGGCTGATTTATCGAATTTAAATGTTTTATTTTGTTTATATATCGCAATTACTTTTGGTTTGCTTGGGGCATTCGATGATTATAAAAAAATAAAGTATAGTAACTCTTCAGGTATCTCATCAAAGTTAAAATTAATTTTTCAAATAATACTAGCAATAATTGGTGTTAGTTTTTATGTTTACTTTAATGACTATCAAGATTTAACAAATCTATACTTTCCTTTTTTTAAAAACCTAATCATTAATCTTGGATGGTTTTTTATACCATTTTCAATATTTGTAATTATTGGTTCATCGAATGCTGTAAATCTCACTGATGGATTAGATGGGTTAGCAACAGTGCCTGTTATACTTGTTGCAGCTTGTTTTGCATTTATAAGTTATGTTACAGGAAACATTGTATTCTCAAATTATTTGCAAATTCCTTACATAGAGGGAACTGGGGAAGTTTCAATTTTTTGTGGAGCAATCATTGGCTCTTGCTTAGGCTTTTTATGGTTCAACGCACCTCCAGCAAAAATTTTTATGGGAGACACTGGATCTTTGTCTTTGGGTGGCTCTTTAGGAGCAGTTGGTATAATAACAAAACATGAAATAGTTTTAGCAATTACTGGAGGTTTATTTGTTCTTGAAGCAGTTTCAGTGATTGTGCAAGTAATATCATTTAAACTTACTGGTAAAAGAGTTTTTAAAATGGCACCAATCCATCATCATTTTGAGAAGAAAGGTTGGCCTGAATCAACAGTTGTAATTAGATTTTGGATAATTTCTATTATTTTAGCAGTGATAGGACTTGCTACATTAAAACTAAGATAATGAGTGATAATTCACAAATTTTCTTTAATAAAAAAATTTTAATTTATGGATTAGGAAAAAGTGGACTTTCGTCATTCAATTTTTTAAGAAATAAAAATGATGTTTATTTATTTGATGATAACCCAAATCTTAAAACAAATAAGTCGATTAAAAAAAAAACTCTCAATTTTAAAAAATTATTAAAAACCAAATTTGATATAATTATATTAAGCCCAGGAATTGATATAAAAAAATGTAAGTTAAAAAATTTACTTAGAAAAAAAAATAAGAATATCTATACAGATCTAGATGTTTTTTACTCATTTTATAAAAATGTCTCATTAACAATAACTGGCACAAACGGAAAGTCCACCACATGCAAACTTCTATATGATATCTTAAAAGATCAAAAAAAAGACGTAAGATTAGTAGGAAATATTGGTACACCAATACTATCTATAAATAAGATCTCAAAAAAAACAATTTTCGTTATTGAGGCCTCATCCTACCAATTAGAATATAGTAAAATTTTTTCATCAAAATTTGCCGCTATCCTTAATATTGCGCCAGATCATTTGGAGAGACATGGTAATTTAAAAAATTATATAGAGGCAAAATTTAAAATTTTTAATAATCGAAAAAGAGGAGCAATTGGATTTGTAAATAAAAATGATCATTTAATTCAAAAAAGAATTAAAACAATAAAGCCTAAATTAAAACTGGTAAATGTAGATACAAAATTGAACAATCTAATTTTGAAAAAAATTAGAAACAAATATTTTTTATCAAGATCAAATCAAGCAAACCTCTCATTTGTTTTAGAAATGATAAAAAAATTTAATGTAAAATCAAATAAATTATTAGAAAGCGTAAATAAATTCAAAGGATTGAATTATAGGCAGAAAATTATTTATAACAAAAATAAATTAATCATCATTAATGATTCTAAATCAACAAGTTATTCTTCCTCAAAAGAATTATTAGAAATGTACAAGAATATTCATTGGTTAATTGGTGGTATTCCAAAAAAAGATGACAAAATATCGTTATCAAAAAAATATTTTAGAAATATTAAGATTTATGTCTTTGGTAAAAATTTTAAAAAATTTTCAAAAGATTTAAAGAAAAATGCGGAACTTAAAAGTTTTAAAAATTTAAATCTTGCAGTATCAGCAATTTTTAAGAATATTCATAAAAAGAAAAACTCAAATAATACAATCTTATTTAGTCCAGCTTCCGCCTCATTTGATAGTTTTAAAAATTTTGAGGAAAGAGGTTCATATTTTAATAAGTTGATAAAAAGATATATTAATGAAAGAAAAATTATTTAGTTATATTTCTTTTTATCAATGGTGGAAAAGTATTGATAAACCTATTCTATCATTGATCTTAATTTTGTTTTTGGCGGGTTTATTCTTCTCATTAGTATCAACTTCCCTAATTGCATCTGATAAATTAGATACGAATACTTATTTCTTTTTTTTTAAACATACAGTTTTTGTTTTTTTTGGCTTTTTTTTAATTTTTATTTTATCCTTTATACCTGAAAAAGAAATTTATAGAATTTCACTAATATTTTTCTGTTTATCATTAGTTTTGTTATTCCTGGTTCCTATAATTGGAGTAGAGATTAAGGGTTCCAAGAGATGGATTGATTTGTTGGTCTTGCCAAGAATACAACCTATTGAGTTTGTAAAGCCTTTTTTAATAGTGATAATGAGTATGATAATTTGCTCTCAAAAATATACTAATTTTAATTTAAAATACTTCATATCTTTTTTGTTAACTATATTGATATCGAGTCTTTTGATACTTCAACCAGATATTGGTCAAACTCTTTTAATTGGTTTTAGTTGGTTAGTTTTGATTTTTATTTCTGGTATTAGTATATTTTTTTTGAGCTTAGTTTTTTTTATCTCTCTAGCCACGATAGCATCTATCATTAGTTACCTTCCACAATTTAAATACATAAAAGATAGATTATTTTCTTTTTTTAATCCTGAAATGGGTACTCATAACTTTCAATCAGATAAAGCATTAGAAGCTATAATAAGTGGAGGTTTTTTTGGAAAAGGCATTGGAGAGGGAACATTAAAAAACAGAGTCCCTGAAGCTCATACAGATTACATTATTTCAGTAATTTCGGAAGAGTTTGGAGTAATCTTCATAATGTTAATTTTATTAACCTACCTAGTATTAATATTTTCAGTTCTGAAAAAAGTTTACAAAGAAAACGACAAAAAGATCAAACTAATCCTAACTGGATCTATTAGCTTAATACTCATGCAAGCAATGATTCATATAGGAGTAAATATTAGATTATTCCCAACTACAGGAATGACTTTACCATTTTTAAGTTATGGGGGTTCATCGATTATAAGTATTTCTATAATGTCTGGTATAATTTTGAATTTAACAAAAAGAAAAATAACTGAATGAAAAATATATTAATTTCAACAGGAGGATCAGGGGGACATGTAGTGCCAGCAAAAATTCTAAGTGAACATTTGCATTCAAATTTTAAGGTTTTTATTTCTTCTGACTCAAGAGGGCTGAAATATCTAGATGGTGAAAAAAATGATATTATTTTGATAAATACTCCTAAATTAAATCTTAATATATTTTTTATATTTAAAATATTCCAAGTAATTTATTTGGTGATTAAAACAGTTTTATTATTAAAAAAAAATAAGATTAATGTCGTTTTTTCAACAGGAGGGTATATGTCATTACCTGTTTGTTTTGGTGCAAAATTATTGGGAATAAAGATATACCTACTTGAACCCAATATTGTTTTAGGTAGAGCAAACAGACTCTTTTTAGGTTTTTGTAAAAAAATTTTTACTTATACAGAAAACTTAAAAAACTTTCCCGAAAAACTTAAACATAAAATTCAAATAATAACTCCACTAGTTAAAAAAAATTTTTATGAGAAAAGAGAAATTAAAACAGAAAATAAAGCATTCTGTCTTTTGGTTGTTGGTGGCAGTCAAGGAGCAAAGATTTTTGAAAATGTGGTAAAAAATGTAATCGTTAATTTGTCGAAAAAAAATAAAATCAAAATCATTCAACAAACTCATAAAAGTAATACTGATCAATTAAGAAGTATTTATGATGAGGCTAAAATTGAAAATACCATTTTTGATTTTGAGGAAAATTTGGCAGATTTGATAAATCAATCAGACCTATGTATTACGCGTGCTGGTGCATCTACCTTAGCAGAATTATCAATCATGAATAAACCGTTCCTAACAATCCCTTTAGTTTCAGCAAAAGATAATCATCAATTTGAAAACGCAAATTTTTATCGAAATTTAGGTTGCTGCTGGATTATGAATCAAAAAGACTTCAATGACGTTAATTTAGAAAAATTTTTAAATCATATAATTATGAATAAGTCCGAATATAATATAAAAAAAAATAACTTAGAAAAACATAATTCCCAAAACTCATGGAATAATATAAATCAAAAAATATTGGAAATTATAAATGAAAATTGAATTAGCTAAAAAAGAAATTATCCATTTTATAGGTATTGGTGGAATAGGTATGAGCGGTCTTGCATTGATTATGAAGGCAAAAGGTTTTCAAATTCAAGGAAGCGATATTAATAAGAATAAAAATATTGAAAAATTAAAAAAACAGGGTGTCAGAATTTTTATTGGTCACAAAAAGCAAAATATAAAAGATGTTACAATTGTAGTGACTTCCTCTGCGATAAAAAAAAGTAATCCAGAATTACTAGAAGCTAAAAGAAAAAAATTACCAGTAATTAAAAGAGGGAAGATGTTAGCGAATCTTGTTTCTTTAATGAAAAATATTGTTGTAGTTGGCTCCCACGGCAAAACAACAACGACATCTTTAGTAAGTTCTATTTTTGAAAACACAAAATTAGATCCTACAATAATCAATGGAGGCGTAATAAATTCAATTAAGAGTACTGCAAAATTAGGTAAGAGTGACTGGTCTATATTAGAGGCAGATGAGTCAGATGGAAGCTTTACTCATATCTCTCCTACATATTCAATTATAACCAACATCGATAGAGAACACATGGATTTTTATAAATCTATGAAGGATTTAAAAAATCATTTTCTACACTTTGTAAAAAAAGTTCCATCATTTGGAAAATCTTTTATTTGTATTGATGATAAAATTAACAATGAATTAATAAAAGATATCAAAAATACAAATTTTTTTACTTATGGAATCAAGTCTAAGGCTAATTTTCTTATCAAAAATATAATTCAAGAAAAACTTTTCTCAAAATTTGATTTATCTATTAATTTACCAAATAAAAAAAAAACTATCTTAAAAAACTTTCAAATCCCGTTATTAGGTGTTCATAATATAAGAAATTCTACAGCTGCAATTGCAGTTGCTCTTACTGTTGGAATTCCAGTGTCTAATATTAAAAAAGGTCTTAAAAATTTTAAAGGTGTCCAGCGAAGATTTAATAAGATATTTACATTCAATGGAGTTGATTTTTATGATGATTATGCTCATCATCCAACTGAAATAAAATCTGTGTTAGAGGGAGTAAAAAAAGTTTTTGATAACTTTGAAAGAGTGTGTATTTTTCAACCACATAGAATATCAAGATTAAAAGATTTAAGAAATGAATTTACTCATTGCTTCAGAGATGCAGACACAATTATATTATGCCCCATTTTTACAGCTGGAGAAAAAATAAAATTAGGTTTTAATTATAATGATTTTGCAAAAGGAATAATAAAAAATTCAAAAGTAAAACTATTTATGATTAAAAATAATATTGAATTAGCTAAATTTCTTAAACAAAATATTTATGGAAAAAAAATCGTCGTAGGAATGGGTGCTGGCTCAATCTCAAATTGGATGAAAAAATTACCTGAATTAATGTAATGCAAATACCTCAGCTAAAGAACTTACTAAAAGATTTTGATAAAAATATAATTTATGGTCAAGATTTAAAGAAAAAAAATTGGTTTAATATTGGAGGAAAGTCAAAAGTTTTTTATAAGGCTGAAAATTTAAAGGAATTAATAAAATTTTTAAAATTGCTCGATAATAAAGAAAAAATATTTGTTATCGGTGCGGGATCTAATACTTTAATTTCAGATAATATTTTCGATGGAGTTGTAATAAAGCTCAGTAAAAATTTTAATCGAATATCTTTATTGAAGGAAGATGTAATTATTTCTGGTAGTGCCGTTTTAGATAAAAGTTTATCTGAGTTTGCCACTGAGAATCATTTGAGTGGGTTTGAATTTTTATCCTGTATTCCTGGGTCAATCGGAGGAGGAATTAAGATGAATGCTGGATGTTTTGGTAAAGAATTCAAAGATATTCTCCTCTCAATTCAAGCAATTAATAAAAAAGGGAATTTATTAACTATTCCGTCAAATGAAATTAATTTTGATTATAGAAACAACGATTTGCCTGAGGACCTAATTTTTTTAAGTGCTTCTTTTAAGGGGGTAAAAAGTGATTATAGCAAAGTAAACAGTGAAGTAAAAAAAATGAAATCTTTGAAAGAGAAAAATCAGCCAATGAAAATTAAAACTGGTGGAAGCACTTTTAAAAATCCAATAAATCAAACGAATAAAAAAGTTTGGGAGTTGATAAGAGAGTCAGTTTCTACTGATACTAAATTTGGTGATGCACATATATCAGAAAAACACTCAAATTTTTTTGTAAATAATGGCAATGCAACATTTAATGATATGAAAAATTTAATTGATTTTGTTTCCAAAAAAGTTTTAGAAAAAACTGGTATAAAATTAGATAAAGAAATTAAGATATTGGAATAATTTGAAAAAAAAAATTTTGATAATTTCCGGCGGTATTTCTAAGGAAAGAATTATTAGCTTAGAGACTGGAAAGCAGGTTGCTAAAGAACTAAAAAAAAATAATTATCTGGTAAGATCATGTGAACCAGATAAAGATTTACTATCTGCAATAAAAGACTTTAAACCTAATTGCATCTTTAATGCTCTACATGGTCAGTTTGGTGAAGATGGATACATACAAACAATCTTAGAAACAATAGGAATACCTTATACTCATTCGGGTGTTATTGCCTCTGCCAAGGCAATGGATAAAGAAATTTCGAAAAAAATATTTTTAAAAAATAAAATTTTGACACCTAAATATTTTATTTATAATTTTAATAAAACGAATAAAGAACTCATAAGTTTTGTAAAAAAAAAATTCAATTTTCCAGTTGTAATAAAACCAATTAATGAAGGCTCTAGTGTGAATGTGTACATCTGCACTAAAAATAATTTGTTAAAAAACTTAAAATTCTTAAAAGATTACAAAAAAGTAATGATTGAACAATTTATTCCTGGACGAGAAATTCAATCAGCCATAATTGGTAAGAAAAAACTTGGAGCGATCGAACTAAAACCTAAGAGAAAATTTTATGATTATCAAGCAAAGTATAACTCTAATGCTAAGACAGAACATATTATTCCAGTAGATTTACCAAAAAAAAAATACAAAGCTCTTATGAATATAACTTTAAAAGCACATAATTTGATGGGGTGTAGAGGAGTTACAAGATCAGATTTTAAATATTTTAAGGGTAAATTTTATCTTTTAGAAATTAATACACAGCCTGGTATGACAAAACTATCTTTAGTTCCAGAGATATCAGCGTATATTGGAATTAATTTCATAAATCTAATTAAGTTAATTTTAAAAGATGCATCTATTAATAAGTAAAAAAATTATAATTTACTTATTACTATTTTGTTTCCTTGTATCGATAAACAATATTTCATTGATGAATTTTAATTTTCCAAAAATCAATAAAATAGAGATTATTGGTCTCAATCTAAATGAAAGAAAAAAAATTGAAAGTATTATTAATGATGCAAATTTTAAAAATATTTTTCATATAGATAAACAATATTTAAAAAAAAATATTGATTCTATTGATATTATTGAGCATTTTGAAATTTTTAAAAATTATCCTTCAACTTTAAAAATATTTATAAAGAAAACAAAAATACTTGCACAAACAAAAAAAAATGGTTCCAATTATTTTATTGGATCAAATGGAAAATTAATTCTGAATGATTTTTCAAGTTCTAGTCTGCCATTTGTGTTTGGTGATTTAAATGTTGAAGAATTTCTAAATTTTAAGAATGAAGTTGATAAATCAAACTTTGATTTTAAAAAAATAATAAAGCTATATTATTTTAAATCAAAAAGATGGGATATTGAAACATCAGAGGGATATTTGATAAAATTATCGAGAAATGATGTAAAAAAAGATCTAAACTTGTTTGTTCGTTTATCTGATGAAGATAAATTCAAGAATGAAATAGTAATTGATTTCCGTCAAAAAGGTCAAATAATATTAGATGGTAAATAATTTAGAAAATAAGATTTTTCTTTTTTTAGGGGTTAATAAATTTTCAATTGTTGCAATTAATTCTGCTAATGAGTTTGTTTATAAAGGAGAAACATTAACAAATAATCAAAATAATCAAATTGAGTTAGCTCTTTTAGATAATTTCCTTAATGAAAATATTTTTAAGATAGAAAAAAAAACTTAAAGAATTTGTCAAAAATATTTTTTTGATTATTGATCATCGGAATATTTTTCCAATTCGATTATCTATCAAAAATAAATTTAATAATATTATTATTAATTCTAATTCCATAGATAAATTAATATTAGAGGCAAAAAGTTGCTGTAACAAAACTCTAGAAGATCTTGATATTCTTCATATGAAAATTGATAAGTTTTATATTGATGGAACTTACTTTGAAATTTTACCAGAAAAAAAAAATTGTAATAATCTTTCTATTGAAGTCAGTTTTATATGCATACCTAAAAGGATCTCAAAAACGATTGAGGATGTTCTTAAAAAATATCAGATATCTTTGGATAAGACATTGAGCTTAGATTACTTGAATAGTTTTTTAGATGATAACAATGATAATCTGTATGTAATGGCGCAAAAAATCTTAGATGGTTTTAATGAAAATGAGGTACATATTACAAATAAATACTCAAAAAAATTAGGATTTTTTGAGAGATTTTTTGATTTTTTCAATTAATTTGTATTTTCTTGTAATATTAGTTGTTTTCAAATTTATACATTTGCAGATTAAAAGTTCTAGGTGTCTTTACTAAACCAAAAAACTATTAAAAAGTCTGTATCTTTTAGTGGAATCGGTCTTCACTCTGGAAAACCAACTAAGATTTGCGTCAAACCATCAAGCCCAGATACTGGCATTGTATTTAAAAGAATTGATTTAAAAGATAACAACTTAATTTACCCAAATTTTATGAATGTGAGTAACACGGCTTTGAATACCACTATAAGTAATAGTAATGGCGTGAAAGTTTCAACTATTGAGCATTTAATGGGGGCTTTATTTGGAATTGGAATTGATAATGCATTGATTGAAATTAATAATGAGGAAGTACCAATTTTAGATGGTTCAGCGAAAGTTTTTATTGAGGAAATATTAACAGCAGGTTTAGAGCTGAGCAATAAACCTATTAAAATAATTAAGATTAATAAAAAAATTGAATTTAAAAATGGTGATAAATATATTTCAATTGAGCCTTCAAAATTAAGTTTGGATATCGATTTTAAGTTAAAGTATCAAAATCAGATAATAGGCAATCAAAGAAACAAAAAAAATGTTTATGAGGATGATCTGACAGAGATTTTTGAATCAAGAACTTTCTGTCTTTACGAAGACATAGAGAAAATCAAAAAAAATGGTCTTGCAAAAGGTGGAAGTTTAGAAAACGCTGTTGTTGTTAAAGGTGAGGAAGTGTTAAATTCAGAGGGTTTAAGAAATTCAAAAGAATTCGTTAATCATAAGATACTAGATTGTATTGGTGATCTTTACACGTCTGGATACAGAATGATAGCTAGTATAAAATGTTCTCAAGGTGGACACTATTTAACTAATAGCTTGTTAAGAGAAGTATTTAGCAATAAAAATAATTTTTCTATCATTGAAATTCAGGAAAGAACACTACCCCATACATTAATAAATAGAAGTTTGCTAAGATCAATAGCTTAAATAAAATTTCTTATAATTTTAACTAAAATCTATATAGTTTAGGAAATGTATAAATTTAAAATCGTTTTAATTATTTTTTCTCTTATATTTTTTCATTCATGCAGTAAAAAAACTGAAAACATTAAGGTAATAAAAGAGACTGATCAAAAAATAGAGATGATCTCAGCTTATGAAAAGGGTATGAATTTATTTGAAATAGGTGATTACTTTGCTTCAAGTAAAAAATTTTTAGAGGCTGAAATTTTGTTCCCACAATCAGAATGGGCACCTAAATCGGTTTTAATGGCTTCTTATTCTTATTATATGCAAAGTTATTACAGTTTGGCTATTGAAAATATAAAAAGATATTTCAAAACTTATCCTAATGATAAAAATAAGGCTTATGCACATTATCTTTTAGCGATTTGTTATTATGAGACAATTGAAGGTGAAAAAAAAGATCTAGCTCCACTTCTTCTATCTAAAAAAGAATTTAATTTTGTAATTGAAAATTTTCCCAATACTGATTATGCTTATGATGCAAAATTTAAGATCGATTTAATTAACGATATACTCGCTGCAAAAGAGGTCTATATTGGTAGACATTATATAAAAAAAAAAAAATGGATACCTGCTCTTAATAGATTCAAGAATGTTTTAAAAGAATACGAAACTACAATTCACGCAGAAGAGTCGATACATAGATTAGTAGAAATTTATTACAAATTAGGCATGGAGAAAGAGTCTCTAAAATATGCTTCATTATTAGGTTATAATTACAATTCAGGAGAATGGTATAAAGAAACTTATAAAATTTTTAATAGGAAATATGAAATTTCAGTTCCTGAAAAGAAAAAAGAAAAAAGTAAAATTTTAAGTAAAATTAAGAGTCTTTTTTAAAAAAATGCCTGATGTTAAAATTAGTCAAGATTACTTAAAAAAGATAAAATTATTTCAAAAGTATAATAAGCATTATTATGATCTAAATAATCCTTTAGTAAGTGATAAAGAATTTGATAAACTTAAGTTAGAAATTCTTAAATTAGAAAAAAAATATAAACATTTAAATAATATTAATTCTCCATCTAATTCGGTAGGCTTTAAACCATCTAAAGTTTTTAAAAAAGTTAAACATTCAGTTCCAATGCTTTCTTTGGGTAATGCTTTTGATGAAAATGATTTGATAAATTTCGAAAAAAAAATTTTAAATTTTCTAAATGAAGATAAGAATTTTAATATAATTTACAGCGCTGAGCCTAAAATTGATGGAATATCAGCTTCTTTAATTTACAAAAATGGAAAATTTATTACTGGTTTATCCAGAGGTGACGGAAAAGAAGGAGAGGATATAACTGAGAACTTGAAAACCATTAAAGATATTCCATATTTTATAGAGTCAAAAAACTTTCCAAAAGAAATCGATATAAGAGGTGAAGTATTCATACAAAATAGTGATTTTGAAAAATTAAAAAATAAGTTTGCAAATCCAAGAAATGCAGCCTCTGGATCTTTAAGACAAAAAGACCCTAAAGAAACAAAAAAAATTCCTTTAAAATTCATTGCTTATACATTTGGATACGAAAAAGGTTTGAAAGCTTCATCACAAAATGAATTTTTAAAAAATTTAAAGGAATGGGGTTTCAAAACCAATCCTTTGAATAAAACTTTAGAAAAAATACAGAATTTAATGAGTAATTATCACGAAATCGAAAAAAAAAGAGGTGATATTGATTTTGATATTGATGGGATCGTCTACAAAGTTAATAATTTTCAATTACAAAAAAGATTAGGGAATGTTGCTAATGCACCAAGATGGGCTATTGCTCATAAATTTTCAGCCAATAGTGGAATTTCAAAGATAAATGATATTGAGATTCAAATTGGAAGAACTGGTGCATTAACACCGGTAGCAAAAATCAATCCTGTAAATATTGGAGGAGTAGTTGTTTCTAATGCAACTTTACATAATGAAGAAGAAATAAATAGAAAAGATATAAGGGTAAATGATACCGTTTTAATTGAAAGAGCTGGCGATGTAATACCACATGTAATTTCTGTAGATCTAAAAATGAGGAATAAAGATTCAAAAAAATTTAATTTTCCTCTTAAATGTCCATCTTGTGGATCAAAAACAATTAAAGATTTTAACTTTACAACAAAAAAAGAAGATGCAGTAAGAAGATGCTCTAGTGAGGGATATGAGTGTGAAAAAATGTCTATAGAAAAAATTAAACATTTTGTTTCAAAAGAAGCTTTTAACATCGAGGGTTTTGGTAAAAAGATAGTTGAGAATTTTTGGAATTTGAATTTAATAAGACTTCCACAAGATATATTTAAACTTGATTTTAAGAAAATTGAAAGTTTGGATGGATGGGGCAAACAATCAGTTGCTAATTTAAAATATTCGATAAATTTAAGAAAAAAAATTTCTTTTGAAAAATTTGTCTACTCTTTAGGTATTAGGCACATTGGTTTAGAAAATGCTAAAATCATATCTAAGAACTTAAAATCATTAAAAAATTTTCTAGCACTCTCAAAAAAAAGTAATTTTGATGATTTAATGGATATTGATGGAATAGGTGAAACTCAGATTAATTCAATTAAAAATTTTTTTTACAACGATACAAATTTAAAGGTGTTGAAAAATTTGGATGAATTACTTGAAGTAAAAGATGCAGAAACACCCAAAGTTGGTGGCCGGTTAAACAATCAAACATTTATGTTTACAGGTAAACTATTAAATATGAGCCGTTCTGAGGCAAAATCTCTAATAGAGCAAAATTCAGGATCAATAGTTAGCAATGTTACAAAAAAACTCAATTATCTTATCGTTGGTGAAAAACCAACTAATAGAAAAGTTAATCAAGCAAAAAATTTGGGTGTAAAAATTTTAGACCAGTCTTCTTGGTTAAAAATGCTTAAATAAAACTTGCTAACCATTTTTTTTCATTTCTATTTAAAAATGGAGATATTTTAGAGTAAACTTTTAAATGATAATTAAAAAGATAGTTCTTTTCTTGCTTGGTTAAGAGATTAAAATTGATTAACTCTTTTTCTATTGGGGCTAAAGTTAAATTTTCAAAACCTAATTTTCTTCCAATTTTTTTTACATAAACTAAGTTTTCAATACGAATTCCAAATTTATCTTTTTTATAATAACCTGGTTCATTACTAAGTATCATACCTTTTTGAATTTTTACTGAATTAGATTTTGAGATAGCTTGAGGTCCTTCATGAACATTAAGAAAAAAACCAACTCCATGTCCTGTTCCATGACTATAATTTAGGCGGTCTTTTTTAAGAAATTTTCTTGCATCTTTGTCAATTATTTTTCCGGTTTTTTTTCTATTAAGGTCAGTTTGAGCAACAGCAATATGTCCTTTTAAAACATTTGTAAAAATATTTTTTATATTCTTATTTTGATTTCCAAAACAGATAGTTCTTGTTACATCTGTTGTACCAAATTTATATTGACCCCCAGAGTCACATAGGAATAATTCATTTCTTTTTAAGAGTTTTGTATTATTATTTGTAGCTCTATAATGAACTATTGCTCCATTTTTTCCACTACCAGCTATAGTGTCAAAACTTGGAAATAAATATTTCGGACTCATTCTTCTAATTTTCTCTAACTTATTTTGAGCATCAACCTCAGTTATATTTAATTTTTTTAAATTTTTTATCCAGTAGATAAATTTTGTTAACGCTACTCCATCTATTATATGAGCATTGATCATATTTTTGATTTCAATATTATTTTTTATGGACTTAAGAATATAAATTGGGTCTTCTTTCTTAATCACTTTGAATTTCTTCTCTATTAATTGCTCTAGATATAGAGAACATGTTTTCTCATCTAATAAAATACTTCCTTTTTTTAATTTGACAAAAAAATCCAAGATATACTTCGGATCAATAATCTGGTTTTTTTTAAGTTTTTTTTCACTCAAAAGTTTTTTTGTCTTATTTTTTTCAACAATTAGAAAAACTTGTTTTTCTTTTGTAAGTAAAAGATTACTATTTGGTATTGGGCTTGTTGGACTATCGTATCCCCTAATATTCAACAACCATGCAATGTTCTCTGGTGCAGTAATAAATAGATAATCGTATTTATTTCTTTTCAAAAAAGAAGAAACTTTAGAGATTTTTTTGTGATGGCTCTCACCAGCAATAGTTTTATCAATAGAATAAAAAGAGGATTTTTTAATATTCTGTATTTTGGAAATTTTATCAACAAGATTTTCTTTTATGATGGTAATTTTATTATTTTTTAAAAAAAAATTCTTAATTTGTTTTGAGGTAAACAATGTGGGATCAATTCCTAAATTCAAATTTTTAAAAACACTTGTGTTAATAATTTTTAAATAATCTAAAATTTTAAAATGCTTACCACTCTCAATTTTACTTTGGATCGTATATCTTCCGTCAACAAAAAGGTAGTTTCTATCTTTCAAAATTATTGCATAACCCGCAGAACCTGTGAAATTTGAAATAAACTTGAGCCTATCTTTATTGGAGTATTCAGAAAAAAATTCATCATTTTTCGGTATGACATACCCATCAATTCCATATTTTAAAAATTTACTTCTGAGTTTGCTTATTCTCTTTTTTATCATTTAATTCTTTTTTGATATCGAATCCAACCAGGGCTTCTTTTAGAATCGTCTTCTAATTCAAAATCTTGATTAAATTCAAATTCCTCAAATGTATCTTTGCTTTCGTCAAAATATGAATTTTTCTCTAAATTATTCTCTGGAAGTTCATCAATAAATCTTGATGCCATACTATCTATCCAATCACCTTGATAAAACCTATTCATCGAAAACGAGATAATTGCATTTCTTTTAGCTCTTGTGATTCCTACATAAGCTAATCTTCTCTCTTCTTCTAAACCATTGTGCCCTTTTTCCTCTATTGATTTTTGGTGTGGAAATAGTCCTTCTTCCCATCCGGGTAAAAATACCACATCAAACTCTAATCCTTTGGCAGCATGCATTGTCATCATATTTATTTTTTCACCTTCCCAATCTTGATCAATAGAAGTTGCGAGAGATACGTGATCTAAAAAACTTTCTAAGTTATCAAATTCTTTCATAGCACTAAGTAATTCTTTAATATTTTCTAAACGATTTTCATTTTCAAGATCTTTTTTATTTTTTAACATTCCAGAATATCCAGATTCATCCAAAAGAATTTGTAATAATTTTACATGATTAAATTTTTTAATTTTAAAATCATTTCTCCACTTGGAAATTAAATCTAAAAATAAATTTAAACCTATTTTTGCCTTCGGTTTTATTAAATTTTCCCCGATCATTTTTCTTGATGAACTCTCTAAACTAATCTTATTTTTTTTAGAGAATTCGTGTATGGTTTTAATTGTGCTTTCACCGATTGACCTTTTTGGATTATTTACTATTCTTTCAAAAGCTAAATCATCATTTTCCTGTTTAATTAATCTTAAATAAGCTACACAATCTTTGATTTCAGCTCTCTCATAAAATTTAATTCCCCCTAAAATTCGATAAGGCATACCGATTTTTAAAAATCTTTCTTCAAATTCTCTTGTTTGAAAGATAGCTCTTACCAAAATTGCAATATTATTAAGTGAATATTTTTTTTTTATATTCTCTATTTCATCTGAAATCCCTATTGCCTCATCTTTTCCATTTTTAAAACAATTTAATTTAATTAAATCTCCATCATCCATCGTAGATATTAGTGTCTTACCGACTCTATTTTCGTTGTTGGAAATTAATGATGATGCAACAGATAAAATATTTTTTGAGGATCTATAATTTTTCTCCAGTCTTATTATTTTTGTATTTTCGTAAATCTTGTCAAAATCTAGAAAATTTTTAATTTCAGCTCCTCTCCAACTATAAATTGATTGATCGTCATCCCCTACACAACATATATTCTTATTTTTTTCTGCTAATAAATTAAGCCATCGACTTTGTATAAAATTTGTATCTTGATATTCATCAACAAGAATGTATTTAAAATTTTTAGAATAGATATCCCTAATATCTTTATTTTTTTCTAAAATTTTAACTGAATGTAAGATTAGATCTCCAAAATCACAAGCATTCAACTCAATTAACTTCTGTTGGTAAATTTTATAAACAGGTAAAATCGTTTTTTCATAAATATCTTTAGAATTAATTTTCACTTCACTTGGATATAAGCCTTTATTTTTCCACTTATCAATAATTGCAATAATGTATCTTGGTGCAAGCTGTTTGACATCAATATTTTCTGCTTTACAAATATTCTTAATCAATCTGATTTGATCATCTGCATCAATAATTGTAAAATTTGAATTTAGGTTTACAGCTGGTGCATGTTTCCTAAGCAATTTTGCACATATTGAGTGAAATGTTCCCAGCCAAGACAAACCAACAGCAGATGATCCCAAAATTTTACTTACTCTGTTTTGCATTTCTTTTGCCGCTTTAT
>CACJUF010000004.1 GCA_902596515.1 uncultured Pelagibacteraceae bacterium | reverse complement strand
AGTTTCTTCCGAACCTTCTTTTTTTCTATCTTTTTTTGGAATTGCTTTTTGTGGGTTATTTCCATTAGCAGGCATAGGCATCAATTCATTCTCACCTAAAATTCTAGCTACTCTTGTTGTAGGTTGTGCACCTTGACCCAACCAATACTTTATCCTCTCAGCCTCTAATCCAATTCTTTCTTTTTTTTCTTTTGGTAACAATGGATTAAAAAAACCTACTTTCTCAATAAATCTACCATCTCTAGCAAATCGACTGTCGGCTACAACAACCTTATAAACAGGCCTCTTTTTTGTGCCACCTCTAGATAATCTTAATTTTAACATTTACTCTCCTTTTTATTTTAATTGATTAAATAATTCTGGAGGTATTCCTTTATCAGACATACCTTTCAGATTTCCTTTTGACATCTTCTTCATCATTTCAGACATCATTTTAAATTGTTTCAACAATTTATTGATAGTGGCTGGATCAGTTCCTGAGCCATTAGCAATTCTTTTTTTTCTAGAACCATCAATTATTTTTGGGTTCTCTCTTTCTTTTTTAGTCATTGATAAAATTATAGCCTCATTTTTTGTAATAACACTCTCATCAATACCCGCAGCATCCATTTGAGATTTAACCTTTGAAACTCCTGGCATGAAAGACATGATGCCTTCAATCCCTCCCATTTTTTTCATTTGTCTCAGTTGAGTTAAATAATCTTGCATTGAGAATTGTCCTTTTTTTAAATTTTCCTCTGTTTTTTTTATATTTTCTTCCCCAAGATCTTGAGCTGCTTTTTCAACAAGAGAAACAATATCTCCCATCCCAAGAATTCTATTTGCAATTCTATCTGGGTGAAAAACTTCAAGATTTTCGATCTTTTCCCCAATACCTAAAAATTTAATTGGAACCTGTGAAACAAATTTCATACTTACAGCAGCCCCACCTCTCGCATCACCATCTGCCCTTGTTAAAATAATTCCGGATAAATTTACTGTATTATTAAATTCTTTTGCTACTGATGCAGCTACCTGTCCAGTGAGAGAGTCAGCAACTAAAAACGTCTCCACAGGTTTAATGGTATTTTCAATTTGTTTAATTTCACTCATCATCTGCAAATCTATTTGTGTTCTACCAGCAGTATCGAATAAGATAATATCTGCGCCATTCAAGTTTGCTGCACTAATTGCTCTTTGACAAATATCACTGGGTTGTTGACCTTCAATTATTGGAAGAGTTAATATATTATTTTGTTCACCTAAAGATTTTAACTGCTCTTGAGCGGCTGGTCTGTAAATATCTAAACTGACCATCATTACTTTCTTTTTTTTTGTATTCTCTAAATATCTCGCAAGTTTAGCAGTTGTTGTTGTTTTACCAGAACCTTGTAGCCCGACCAGCATCATTGGCACTGGTGGAACTGCATTTAAATTTACATCATCATTTTTTTCACCTAAAAGATTAACTAATTCATCATAAACAATTTTTACCACCATATCGCCAGGTGATGTTGATCTAATAATTTCTTGACCTAATGCTTTTGGTTTAACCTTTTCAATAAAATCTTTAGCAACTTCAAGTGACACATCAGCTTCTAATAAAGCTTGTCTTATTCCTCTCAATCCTTCATCAACCTGATTTTCATCAAGTGATGGGGTTTTTTTTAGAGAGGAAAAAACTTCCTCAAATTTATTTGTTAAATTTTCAAACATATTTATTACACACAGCAGTAATCGCACTAGTGGGCGAACCCTCGCTGACTAGTGTCGATCTCTTTGTTTCCAAAGACACCGCAAATTTAATGTTTTTGCGGAAACTGCCACAAACTATAATAGAGGTTCAAAAAGTCAATAAATAAGTTAAATAACTATATATGGACATCAAAGCTTTTAAAATGGACGGATTGGGTAATGATTTTGTGATAATCGATAATAGAGAAAAAATTACCAATTTGACTAAAGATCAGATAATAAAAATTTGTGACAGAAATTTTATTGGCTGTGATCAACTAATATTTATTGAGTCAGATAGTTCTGCAGATGCAAATTTAAAATTTTTTAATTCAGATGGAGGAGAGTCTGGAGCATGTGGAAATGGAACTAGATGTGTTGCAAATTTGATTTCAAATGAAAAAAATAACAAGTCAATAATTTTAAATACGCTATCAGGAAAATTAAAATCTGAAATTTTAGAAAAAAAAATTGTTACAACAGAAATTGGGAAAGCAAAGTTAAAATGGGATGAAATACCTTTATCAAAAGAAATGGATACAAAAAACTTAAATATCAAAATTACTGATACAAATAATAATGAGCACTCAGGTGGCACTGCAATTAATGTGGGTAACCCACATATTGTTTTTTTTGTTAAAAATATTGAGGATTTCAATATAGAGAAAATTGGCCCTGAGATAGAAAATCACGAAATCTTCCCAGAAAAATGTAACGTAACGATTGCGCAAATTTTTAATAAAAATTTGATCAAAGTAAAAGTTTGGGAAAGAGGAGCTGGTCTTACTAAAGCTTGCGGAACTGCAGCGTGTGCTACAGCATATGCAGGTAAATTAAATAATCTTACAGAAAATAAAACTGATATAGAGTTTGCGACTGGAAAATTATCAATTTCTATAGATGAAAATGAGTCTATTCACATGAAAGGACCTGTTTCAAATATTAAAGAAATAAATATAAAATTGTAATGGGAATCTTTGATAAATTTAAAATCGGATTTAAGAAAAGTGCATCAGCGTTTACATCAGGACTTAAAGAAATAATTGTCAAAAAAGAAATTAATGACGAAAATTTAAATAAAATTGAGGAATTTTTAATTCAATCAGATGTGGGGGTTGAAGCTGCCTCTGAAATAAAAGAAATAATTTCTAGAAAAAAAATTGATCCAAATAAAGAACTATCTAAAGAGATAAGCTCTATTTTAAAAGAATACATAATTTCTTTGATGAAACCTTTAGAAAATAAATCCTTTTTCAAGAAAAAAGAAAAGCTTAATGCAACATTAATTTCTGGGGTAAACGGCGTTGGGAAAACAACAACTATCGGTAAAATAGGAAAGATATTAAGAAACAACGGCAGTAAAGTCATATTTGCAGCTTCAGATACATTTCGTGCCGCTGCAATTGAACAACTAGAAAATTGGGCAAGTAAAGTAGATGTTAAAATAGTAAAATCATCTCAAGGAGCTGATCCCGCCTCAGTTGCTTTTAAAGCAGTAGATGAAGCTATTAAAAATAATTTTGATCAAGTTTTAATAGATACTGCGGGAAGACTCCAAAATAAAAAAAATTTAATGGAAGAATATAAAAAGATAGCGAATGTCACAAAAAAAATAGATCCCAACGCGCCTCATAACGTTATCTTAATTTTAGACGCAACCTCAGGACAAAATGTATTAAATCAAGTCGAAGAATTTAACAAAATCATCCCAATAACTGGTATCGTGATGACAAAATTAGATGGCACAGCCAAGGGAGGAATTTTGTTAGCCCTAGCAAAAAAATATGAAATTCCAATTATTGCGCTAGGTTTGGGTGAAAAAGAAGACGATTTACAGTTGTTCGAAGCAGAAAAATTTGCCGAGGCTTTTACTCAAATTAATTGATTAAATTGCTAGAAATCAAAGGCTTGTAGATATTACATTTATAATTATCATCAAATTTATAATGACCACAATCTTTAGAAAATGAGGAGATTATAAAGTCGAATTTACCGGTGGTTGGGTAAAGCTCTAGTTTTTTACTGGCAATGTCATATTTAAAATTAGCATTTAAACTTTTCACGGCGCTAATCAATACTAATGTTTTATCGTCTTTTAATAAATAATATGCAAAATCATCTGGAAACACTGGAAAATCATACTCTTGTAAAAGATATTTAGCTTGCGAAGGAAACCACTCGTAAGAAATTAGAGGTGAAGAGGACTTTGTTAGATGATTATAAATATAAAGATCTTTTGGATAATCATTTATATAATTTTCATTTTCGCCTCTTGCTAAAATAGATTTTTCTCTTCCTTTAAAATATAAACTAAATTCTTTGTTATGAGAATCCATATGATCTATATGAAATAAATCATCTGGTTGAAAAAATTCATCTTGTGAATAAACGTTGGTAGTAAAAACAAAGAACGCAATAAACAAAACAGATAATCTTTTCATTATCTTTTAATAAAATCAAATTCTGAAGTATATTTGTTGATATTGTGGCTTAATTTAAACTTTTTAAAAATGAGTTAAGGGCATTAACAAGGTTTTCATCATACTCCATCATATGATTGTCATGTTTTGTAAAATAAGAATATTTCGGCTCATTTGCTTTTTCATACATTTTTTTTCCCATAAAAAATGGAACTATTTGATCAGCCTCACCATGCATTATTAAAATTGGAACATTTATATTCTTAATTTTGCTTTTATTATCAAATTTATCTTTCAATAATAAACTTACAGGTACATACGGATAAAAGGTTTTGGCTGCATCAATCATAGAAGTAAAAGGAGTCTCCAATATAACGCCAGCAAAATTTTTATTTTGTGACAAATGAGTTGCAACACCAGTTCCTAATGATTCGCCATAAATAACAATATTTTCTTCCTTTACACCTTTTTTAGCCAACCAATTTATTCCACTTCTTCCATCTTTATAAAGGCCTTCCTCAGATGGTTTACCTTTATTTCCACTAAACCCTCTCCAGGCAATTATTAAAAAATTAACATCCATTTTATGGAAATGGTTTAATTTATGAATTCTATTTTCAAGGGAGCCAGCATTTCCGTGAAAGAATAAAACCGTTTTATATTTTTCTAAGTCTTTTTTATGAAACCAGCCCAATAAATCAATATCATCATCCGTCTTGATTTTTACTTTTTCAATAGGAACTGATATTTGATCACCAGAATAATTATTTTCATTAGGATGATATAATAAACTTCTCTGATAAAAATATAAAAAAACTAAGATTAAAAAATAGACAAAAATAATTATTTGAAAAAATAACAACAAAATATTCCTAGACTTTTTTAACATTTTTTTTCTTTGCTAAGTATATGCCAAAAAACACCAAGATTGTTCCGATGAAATGATAATTTTCGAATTTTTCATCAAATAAAAAATAACCATAAATTGCTCCATAGACTGTAAAAACGTAAAGAGTGAAGCCTGTTAAGGACGCGCCTAATTTTTTTTGGGCAACAGTGTAAAGTGTAAAAGCAATTATTCCTGGCGAAATAGCAGCAAAGATTACCCAAAAATAAAATTCAGGCATAAAAACCGTCTGTTTATAAAATATTTCCTCACCTATATAGAACGGTAATAAACTTAAAGCTCCAAAAAATGATATTAAGGTAAATCTTTCAAAAATTTTTAGTTCTGAATTCCAATAAAACAAATAAATTGAATATAATGCCCATCCAATAGCGGCAGCCAACATCCATAAATCACCGATAGTAAATTGTAAATTAATTAATAAATTTAAATCTCCTTTTATAATAATTGTAAAGACTCCTATCAAACATGCAATTAATCCAATTATTTTCGTTAAATCTATTTTTTCATGAAAAAAAAAGTATGAAATCAAAATTATGAACACAGGTGAAGATGTATAAATAATTCCCATATTTGTTACAGTTGTAGTTTCACCTGCCAAAAATGGAAAGGCCCCGCATACTCCACATCCTATTGAGCCTAAAAAAAATAATTTTTTATATTCTTTTTTAATAATCTTAAAATTTTTTTTTAATGTTATGTATGTGAAAGGTAATAATATCAAAAAAACTAGTGTCCATCTCCAAAAAGCTAATGATATTGGAGGTACAAACTCGACACCACCTCTAGCTACAACAAGATTACTAGCCATAAAAATTGGCTGAATAAATAATAAGGAAAATGAAAAAAAATTTTTTTTCGAATTATTCAATTTACGACAAATTAACTTTTATCAAAGAAGGCTTCGTAAATCATCATTATGATGGCAGCACCCATCAACAAATAAACCGGTATTACATCTAAAAAACCGATCATCATTGATCTAGTAAGAGTAGTCGCTAAACCAATTAAAAAGAAAACAGCAAATGACAAACCTATTATTGTTGTTATTTTATTCATACAATTAATCCTGACACTCCTTTTCAAGCCAATTAGCAACACCTAAAAATCTATGATCATCATATTTGTTGCCAATTAATTGAACTCCTAATGGTAGATTATTTTCACCCTCAAGTAAAGGCAGTGATATGCAAGGGGTACCTAGATAAGACCAGACTTTGTTAAATTCTGCTGTTCCAGTACTCTTTAATCCTTTAGGTGCAACACCTGGACTAGATGGCGATAATACTCCATGATAGTCTTCAAATACTTCTTCATAAGACTCATAACTTCTTTTCATAAAATCAATTGCTTCGGCGTATTCTTTTGAGGTGTACTTATTTCCATTTGAAATAGCATCCTGCATATACTTTGAAAGTTTCTTTTTAAATTTTTGATAATAAATAGAAAAATTATTTGCTAAGTCTGTTTCATGAATAATTTGGTGATATTTGTGTATATCCTTAAAATATGAGGGAGTATCAAATATCTCAATATTTTTTTTAAAAGATTTAATAAAATATTCAAAAGACTCTCGTGATTTTTTATCAATTATTTTCCAATGATCAGTTTTATAAAAAATAAACTTAGGCTCAAAAATTGGACCTTTCTTAGTTTCAGTTAAAATATTTTCTGTAGAGTAATGAATTGTAGCTGGATCATATTTATCTTTCTTTATCAATACCTTTGCTAACATAGCTACATCTTCAACTTTACGACCAAACATTCCAATTTGATCTAGGCTGTATGAGGTTCTTAGAACTCCGTTTCTTGAAATAAGTCCATAGCTTGGTTTATAACCAACTACACCGCAATAAGATGCTGGTCTTATTACAGATCCTCCTGTCTGAGAGCCAATAGAAGCTGGTGCCATAAAGGAAGCAACCGTAGCTGCTGATCCACTAGATGAACCCCCCGGTGTTCTATCTTTATCGTGAGGATTAGTTGTTGCTGGAGGTCCTAAGTAGGCAAGTTCTGAGGTTGCTGTTTTGCCCATAACAATTGCTCCTGATGCATGAAGCAAATCAATTATTTCAGCATTTTGAGAATATGATTTTCCTTTCCTGATTATAGTTCCACACTCAGTGGGCATATCAACAGTTCCAATAATATCTTTAACTGCTATCGGCACACCATGCAGTAGTCCTACTGGTTTTCCTGATCTTCTATGATCATCAGCCTCAGTTGCTTTTTCTAATAAAACTTTTTTATCAAAATGTGCCCAGGCTTTTACATCTTTTTCAAACTTATCTATTCGTTCAATATATTTTTCACAAACTTCGACTGATGTAAGTTGGGCATCTTTTATTTTTTTTGCTAGTTCCTCGAGTCTTAAAGAAAATATATCTGTCATTTAAAATTAATTTGCAAATAATGTCTCTGGTAACCAAAGTGCTATTCCTGGGAATAAATACATTAGAACCATCGCTAAAATTACAATTCCTAAGAAAGGCATTATTCCCCCAAAAATTTGCATAAGTTCAACATTCTTTGATTGAACTCCTTTCAAATAATATGCTGACATTGCCATGGGGGGTGTCAAAAATGAGGTTTGTAAGTTTAAAGCGATTAGCATTGCAAAAAAATATGGGTTAACACCAAAAAATTCAACTAATGGTAAAAATATCGGCACAAATATAATTAATATCTCTGTCCATTCTAGAGGCCAGCCTAATAAAAATATAATTAATTGGGTAATAACTAAAAACTGCCAAGGTTGTAAATTTAAAGATTTAAAAAAATGCTCAAAAACTTCATGGCCTCCTAAATATGAAAATACTGAGGCAAAAGTCCAAGATCCAATAAATAACCACATGATCATAGCTGTTGTTTTTGCTGTAAGAAAAACTGACTCTTTAAAATTTTTCCATTTAAGTGTTTTATAAAAATATGAGAGCACTAATGAACCAAATGCACCAACAGCGGCTGCCTCTGCTGGAGTTGCTATACCTGCAAGTATTGTTCCTAAAACTAGGATTATTAAAGAAAACAATGGTAAGAAAGAAACCAAAACCTCTTTCATAATTACCGCAGTAGGAGGTATCTCTTCTGCTGCAGGTTTTGGAGCTATCGAAGGATTCATCCAAGCCCTAAATATTGCATAACCAATATAAAGTCCTGCTAACATTAATCCTGGGAAAATTGCAGCTGCAAATAATCGTAAAGGCGACAATTGGGCAATTACAGAATAGACAATCAACATAATGCTAGGTGGAATTAAAATTCCTAGACAACCTCCTGAACAAATAATTCCAGATGCAAATTTTTTATCATAACCAGCTTTAATCATTGCTGGCCAAGCGAGAAGGCCCATTAACGTTACTACTGCTCCTATGATACCTGTAGCAGTTGAAAATAGTGCACAAGTAATAAGTGCAGCAACTGCCATTGAAGCTGGAAGTTTGTGAGATGCTAATCTTATTGCAAAAAATAACTTTGCAACAATCCCAGCTCTTTCAACTAAATATCCCATAAATAAAAAGAGGGGGACTGCGGTCAACACATTGTTATCCATTACAGTATAAGTATTTTGAACAAAGAGTTGAAATATCCTGTTATCAAATAGATGTTCCATCTTGGTTGGATCAAAATAAGCGTAGTATCCAAAACCTAAGCCCATTGCCATTAGAGTGAACGCAATAGGAAAACCTAATAAGACAGCAAATAGAAATATTCCCATCATCATAATTGCTACTTCTGGATTTGTTAAACTAAATAACATCTTCTTTGTTTCCTTGTTGTGAAGTTCTCATTAATACTTTTTCAGTTTCCTCAGCATCACGCTCTGTTCCTCTTTCAGGCCAACTACCTGTTTGAATACAGATGATACATCTAAATACCTCACCAATTCCTTGAAGTGTTAAAAGTGTTCCAGATAATGGTATTAAAGATTTTGCCATATAAATTTGAATTTGTGCAGGACTATTCCAACTTGTTTCTTTAATTTTCCATGCTAATGCTGCATATTCGTAACCATAAAAAGCTAAAGCAATAACGCCAGGAAAGAAGAAAATAAAATATAAAACAACATCTATCCAAGCTTGTGTTCTCTGAGAAAATAATCTGTATATAACATCTCCTCTAACATGTGCTTCAGTGCATAAAGTATAAGCTCCTGCCATCATAAAAATTGCACCATACATCTGAAGACTAAAATCGAAATTCCATAAGGTTGGGGCATTTAAAGCATACGCCATAAAAACTTCATAGCATGTTCCACCCATCAAAATTACTATACACCACGAGAATGCTTTACCCATTGAGACACTCAAACGATCAGCGAATTTTATGTAAGATCTCATCATAGATATAGACTCTTATTGAATTGTTCTAAATTAATCAAATAAAAAAGGGGGCCGAAGCCCCCTCATTAAAATTTGTAAAAGTTAATTATATCTTAACTTTTGCAATTGGACCAAACTCATTTTCATATGCAAGTTTGTAATTAGGCTGATTCATCAGCAAGTACTTCATTACTCTCTTCGCATAAGATTTTTGAGAATCAACAACTTTCTTAAAGAAAGGATCTTTCTTATTAAAGTCACCAATTACTTTGTCCCAACCTTTTAATTGTTGAGCCAAAATCTCATCTGAAGTTTGGTAAACATTTACTTTATGCTCATTCATTAACTTAGCTAAGTCAGCTGAGTATCTTACTAAAGCTTTAAAGTAGTTATCACTGTTTGCAGCATAAGCAGCATTTTTCAATATCGCTTGGTGCGCAGGTGATAAACTATTGTATGTTTTTTTGTTAACTGGAATCTCAAACATCTCTTGAGATTGGTGGAAGCTTCCTAAGTGATAGTGCTTAGAAACGTCTTGCATACCAAATTGAGAGTCTGAAGTTGGGTTGTTAAACTCAGCAGCTTCAATCAAACCAGTTTTCATAGCTGGCTGAATTTCACCACCTGGTAATTGTCTAACTACCATTCCCATCGCAGTCAAAACGTTAGTCGCTAGACCAACTGTTCTGTACTTCATACCTTTAACATCAGATACTTTTGTTACGTTCTTTTTGAACCAACCAAAAGGCTGTGCTGGCATAGGCATGTGGAAAAAACCAATGTAATCGAAACCTACTTTTGCAAGAGTTTCGTCATACAGTTTTCTTCCTCCACCATACTCCATCCATCCCATAACTTCTTGAGATGACATACCGTATGAAGGACCAGTTCCAAATAATGATGCAGCTGGATTTTTACCATACCAATATGCAGTCACCCAGTGACCCATATCTACTACACCAGAACTTACTGCTTGTCCGATTTCTGAAGTCTTTACGACTGCTCCAACTGGTTGAAGATCAATCTTAAGTGTACCTCCAGACATCTCATCTACCATTTTGCAGTAGTCACCGGCCATTTCAAAAAAGATGTTTGCTCCACTTGGCCATGCAGCTTGCATCTTTAAAGTTTTATGACCGCCAGCAGTTGCTATGTTTGGCATTGCAACCGCAGCTGCAGCTACAGCACCAGCTTTAGCAGCAGTTTTAAAGAACTTACGTCTTGAAGATGTTTTCACCTTCAATGATTTATTTTCTTTTGTCATTATTACTCCTATTAAAGTTAATTAACTCGATCAATTTAAGCACAGATTCAATTTAGAGTCTTTCCAAAAAATGGGGTAGATGTCGCAGAATTTAAATTAATTTCAATCTGAAGTAGAATTAATTTACTTTATTTGTGCAATTTCCTGTCTTGAAGAATTCATCAATATTGTCTATCGCAAGATTTGCCATAGCAATTCTAGTATCTTTAGTTGCGCTGCCTAAGTGGGGTAAAATAAAGGCTGACTTAATCTTTAAGTATCCTGGATTTAAATTTGGCTCATTCTTATAAACATCAAGTCCTGCAGCATAAATTTTTCGTCTATTAAGTGCATCAATCAATGCATCATCATCAACTATATCACCTCTTGCAACGTTAGTGATTACTGCTCCTTTAGGGAAATACTCAACTGTCTCTTTGTTTATCATATTTTCAGTCTCTTTTGTCGCTGGACAACAAATAGATAAAACATCAGACACTGAAAAAAGACTTTTTAAATTGTCATGATAAATGGCACCTTGCTCTTTTTCCTCACTCAGTTTTGACCGGTTATGATAGTGAATAATCATTCCTAATGATTTAGCAATCCTTGCAATTTTTTGTCCAATTCTACCCATTCCTAAAACTCCAAGCCTTGTTCCAGTTAGTTGTTTGCCAATCAGATAATCTGCAGACCATTTCCATCCACCCTCTCTGGCTGACTCAATTCCCTCTGCAGCCCTTCTACAAGCTCCTAATATTAAAAGAATACCAATCTCAGCTGTTGCATCTGATAAAACTTCAGGTGTATTAGTAACTGCAATTCCTCTTTTTTTTGCTGATTCCAAATCTATATTTCCAAAACCAACTGCAAAATTTGAAATGATTTTTATTGTATCTGGTAACTTATCAATAGTCTCTTTATCCATCTTATCGGTTAAAGAGGATAGTATACCGTCACAACCTTGACTCATCTCTATAACTTTTGATTGTGAGTATAACTCATCATTTGAATTGAATATTGGGTCAAATGTTTTTAAAGCTTTATCTTCACTTTCTTTGATTAATTTTCTTGTAATCAAAATTTTTTTCATAAAATATTTTTGTTAATTAAGATCAAATATCTTGCCTGGATTCATTATATTATTTTGATCAATGCTTCTTTTAATTAATTTCATAACAGGAATATTGTCTCCATGCTCTTTTAAAAGATATTCTTTTTTATGAAGGCCTACACCATGTTCTCCGGTAATCGTTCCTTTTAGATCTAAGGCCTTTTTTATTAATAAGTCATTAAATTCTCTTATTTTTTTATACATTTCTTTTTTTTCAGGATCAAAAGGTAATAATACATGAAAATTTCCATCTCCAAGGTGGCCCACCATTGGAGCTCTAAGTCCAAACTTTTTAGCTTGTTCCTCTGCATAATTTACACATTCTGTTATATTTGAGATAGGTAAACACACATCTGTTGAATAAACTCTTCCATTATTTATCAAAGCTTTTACAGAATAGTAAACGTCCCATCTTGCTTGCCAGAGTTTATTTCTTTCCTCTAAATCTTTTGCCCACTTAAAAGAGCTTCCATTATTATCTTTAGATATTTCCTCTACTATTTTGATATTTTCATTGTTAGATAATTCTGATCCATGAAATTCAAAAAATAATGTCGGCGTTTCCTCAATATCTTTTAATTTTGAATAATTTATACTTATTCCCATTTGGTCTTTATTTAACATTTCAATTCTTGCGATTGGGACCCCATATTGAATAACTTGTTGCGCAGTTTGAACTGCTTTTTCTAAAGTTGGGAAGTGACAGACAGCTGACATTATACTCTCTGGTATGGGAGAAAGTCTTAATTGAACTTCCGTTATAACTCCTAATGTTCCCTCAGAACCAATAAATAAATTAGTTAGATTATAACCCGCTGAGGTTTTTTTCGTTCTTCCTCCTGTGTTAATAATATCTCCATTAGGCAAAACAACAGTCAGACCAGTAATTACAGTTCTCATCGTGCCGTATTTAACCGCCATTGTTCCTGAAGCCGATGTGGAAGCCATACCTCCGATCGCTGCATTAGCGCCTGGATCAATAGGAAAAAAGACACCGTCCTCTCTAAGATGTTCATTTAATTGTTCTTTTGTAACACAGGCTTGAACCCTACAATCAAAGTCCTCAGCATTAACACTTAAAATTTTATTCATTTTTTCAAGGCTTATAGTTATTCCTTTTTCATTACCAACCACATTACCCTCTAAAGAGGTACCTGTACCAAATGGCACCACAGGAATTTTATGCTCATTACATAATCTTAATATTTGTGAAACCTCTTGGTTAGTTTCTGGGAATACTACAGCTTTTGATAAAATTGGATCATAAGTGTCCTCACCTCTTGCATAATTTGTTCTCGTGGATACAGAAGTTGAAAATCTTCCATTAAAAATTTTTTTTAGCTCAGCTTGTACTTGATCGTTCATAAGAAGTGATATTAATAAATAATGCTAAAAAAATATACCTTATTTAGATAGCATTTTCTTTATATTTTCCAATGCTTGTGAAATATTATCCCTTGATGCAGCAAAACTAAATCTAACATAATTTTGGCAAGTTTCACCAAAAGCTGATCCAGGAACTATTGCTACTCCTGCTTCATGCATAGCCTTTCTTGCAAACTCTGCACCATTCATACCTGTGCCGATTACTTTAGGAAATGCATAAAAAGCTCCTCCAGGTAAACTACATTCTACACCTGGTAAATCATTTAAACCTTTATAAATTAGGTCTCTTCTTTGAGTAAATTTTTCCATCATTGCATCAATTGAATCATCTGGTCCATCCAATGCTGCGATACCAGCAAATTGAGCTGCAGCATTAACACATGAAACACTATTAATTAATAATTTATTAACATGTTCAACTAAATGCTCTGGCCAAAAACTCCAACCAAGTCTCCACCCAGTCATTGAGTAAGCTTTGCTCCATCCCTCTAACACAATTAATCTTTCCCTCAACTCAGGATAATTAAAAAATGTTGGCATTTCTTTTCCATCAAAAATTTGTCTGCTATAAATTTCATCGCTTAATATTGTTACATGAGGGTGCTTTTTCAGACCATCAGCTAAAACATCTACGTCTTTTTTCTCAACAAAGCTCCCTGTTGGATTATTAGGATTTATCAAAATTAACAATCGAGTTTTATCTGTTATCATGGATAATATTTTGTCTGGATCGAATTTCAAATCTTTATTTTCTGTTAAGTCATATGGGACTGAAGTTGAGCCTGTATAATTAATCATTGACTCATAAATTGGAAAAGCAGGTGTTGGGTGTATAATCTCTGCCCCAGGTTCACCAAAGCATTGAATAGCATAACTCATTGTTGGCTTACCACCTGGCATGATTAAAATTCTTTCAAAATTGATGTCAACATTGTAACGTTTTTTTATCCACCTCGTAACAGCTTGTCGACATTCAGGGATTCCATTCGACATTACATATCCATGATGTCCATCATCAAGTGCTTTCTTGGCTGCCTCAACAACATGTTTTGGGGTTTTAAAGTCTGGCTGACCCAATCCTAAATGGATCATTGGTTTTCCCTGAGCCTCTAATTTTTTTGCTTCCGCAAGAACTGTAAATGCAGACTCTGTTCCTAATCTTTCTAAACTTTTAGCTAATTTCATAATTTTTATTTTTAAACCTAATTTCTATAAATTAATTTTGAACTATTCAACTCTTTTAAATTTTTACAACCCATTAATACCATATTTCTATTTATCTCATCGTGCATGTTTTTTAATAAATGCTCAACACCTTGCTGTCCACCTGCGGCTAAAGAGAACAAGAATATTTTTCCAAAACTACAGGCTTTGGCCCCAGCTGCTATGGCTTTTAGGACGTGTGTCCCTCTCCTCACTCCACCGTCTAGGATTATTTCCAGCTTATCTCCAACTGCATCTGAAATTGCTTTAATTTGATCAAAGGGTGATCGAGATCCATCCAGCTGACGACCTCCATGATTTGAAATCATAATTGCAGTACAACCAATATCAATTGCTCTTTTTGCGTCATCAACACTCATGACTCCTTTTAATGCAAAAGGACCATTCCATTTTTTAACGCAGTACTCTGCATCTTTCCAATTCATTGAAGGATCATATTGCTCATTAATATATTCTATAACAGATTTAGCGATGTTAGTCCCTTTATCAGTCTTTGATGCCACATTAGCTAGTTTAAATTTTCCATGTGTTAAATAATTAAAAACCCAACTAGGATGTGATGCGAAACTCATTAAACTTTGCAAAGTCAATTTAGGTGGTGTTGTAAATCCGGTTCTATGATCTCTTTCTCTATTTCCTGCAACCAATGTATCAACAGTTAAACACATTCCATTAAATCCTGATCTTTTACATCTATCTATTAAATCATCTGTTATTGATTGATCCTTGTGCACATACAATTGAAATAATTTTGGCCCACCAGAAATATTTGAAATCTCTTCTATAGTATTGTTTGCCATTGTTGACATACTATAAAAAGTTCCAAATTTTTCAGCTGCTCTAGCTGAAGCTTTGTCTCCGTCATGGTGGTATAATCTTTGCATTGCACAAGGAGATAAAAAAATTGGTATATCAATTTTTTTGCCGAATATTGTGGTTGATAAATCTGGCTTACCAACACTTGCCAGAATATTTGGAACTAAATCACATTGGTTAAAAGCTTCGGTGTTTCTTTTTAAAGTCGTTTCATCATCGGCACCGCCGTCAATATAATGAAAAATTGGTGAGGGAAGTTTTTTTTTTGCTAGATTTCTAAAATCATTAAAATTATAGCAATCTTTTAAAACCACTATTTTCTGAATCTTAAATTACTTCTATTTAGATCACTAATCTTAGTGCACCCCATAAGTTTCATATCACGTACTAATTCAGCTTTATATTTTTCTAAAGCTCTTTCGACACCTGCTTGACCTCCAGCTGCTAAAGCATAAAGATATAATCTTCCACCTGAACAAGCCTTAGCACCTAATGATAACGCTTTAAGCATATGAGTACCTCTATGAATTCCACCTTCACAAATGACATCTAATTTATCACCAACTGCATCAACAATTTCTGCAAGTTGATCAAAAGGCGCTCTAGATCCATCTAACTGTCTTCCACCATGATTTGATACCATTATACCTGTGCATCCTATGTCTACTGCTCTTTTTGCATCTTCAACACTCATAATTCCTTTGAGAGCGAAATGACCTCCCCATTTAGAACAAAGATTTTCAGCATCTTTCCAATTCATAGATTGGTCTAGCATAGTTGAAAAATAATTTCCAATTGATGAATTAACATCGGTGCCCTCTTTCACAAAATCTTGTAAATGAGGTAATTCAAACTTACCTTTTGTTAGATAATTAATTCCCCACATCGGTTTAGTAGCAAAACTATATAAACTTGCTAAAGTTAACTTTGGTGGAGAGGTAAATCCTGTTCTTAAGTCTCTCTCTCTATTTCCTCCAGTAATAGTATCAACTGTTAAGGCCATCACATCAAAATTTGCTGCTTTAGCTCTTTCCAAACAAGAGTCGTTTAAACCCCTATCTTTATGAAAATAAAACTGAAACATTTTAGGTGTATCAATCATTGAAGAAATTTCCTCAACACTAACTGTGGCTAGAGCAGAGACACCAAACATTGTATTAAATTTTTTTGCTGCTTTTCCAACTGCTCTTTCTCCATCGTAATGAAAAAGTCTCTGTAAAGCTGTCGGTGATAAATAAAAGGGTAAATCTAATTTTTTTCCAAATATCGTAGTAGACAAATCAACTTCTTCAACTCCTCTCAAGACATTAGGAACTAAATCCACATCATCGAATGCACTAGTATTTCTAGCATATGTAACTTCATCATCTGCCGCACCATCAATATAATGAAAGATTGGCGATGGTAACCTTTTTTGAGCTAATTTTCTGAAATCACTAAAATTGTGACAATCTTTTAAATTCATGTTTTCTCTTAAAACTTTTTGAGGAAATTAAACATATAACTATTTGCCCCAGGATTTTTATCCCCTAAACTTGCGTTAGATACATGGTTATATGATACCGCAAAATTTGTTGTATCAGTGGTTTTGTAAGAAAGCTGTAACTCTGACTTAAATTCAAGAAGATGGCCAAGGTCCTTTCCATCCCCTTCATGGTAAAGTCCGGGAGTAAAGCTTGGAGTTAAAAAAAATGGGCCCATGTTCATATTCCACTCAACACCCGTATAAATATACGCAGCGGAATTGGCAGTTATGAAACCTCCGCTTACTGGTGAAATATTTCCTAGAAATGTATTTCTTTTTAAATTTTCATTTTGATGCTGAAAACCTAACAACATCGATTTTTGGTTATTATCACTAAAATCAAAATTCCCAAGGTATAAATTAAATTGATGATTGTTATCATCAATATCAGTATCTCCTAATAATTTTGAAGGCAAAGTCAAAATTAACAAAACTAAAAAAATTCTCTTTAAAATCATTTTACCTAACTAAGATTATTTTTTATTATAAAATCTTATGATGATTATTGCACCACCCGCTAAGAATATCAAGATAGGCAATAACCACAAAAAATAGGTATTTCTATTGAAAACTGGATCATACAATATCCATTCCCCATATTTCATTTTTAAAAAACTATAAATCTGTTCCTCGCTCAAACCTTGTTGAATTTTATTTTTAATAACCAATTTCAGACTTATCGCGAATTCTGAATCTGAATCATACACTGACTGGCCTTGACAAATCAAACATCTTAAATTTTTAGCTATTTTATTTTCAGTTTTAATTTCATTTGCCTTTAAGAGATTGGAATTCAAAATTATACTTATAATCAAAAATATTGGAATAAATTTCATCTAATTATTTTCTCAATTTCTAATAGGTCCTTATTGTTTATTGGTCCAATAAATCTTTTAATAATATTATTTTGATATACTAAAAAACTTTCTGGCACCCCGTAAGCACCCCATTCAATTGATGCTGTACCATCCTTATCTGATACAATTACATTGTAAGGATTTCCCAAATCTTTTAAAAAACTTGAGGCTTTTTTAAAGTTATCTTTATAATTGAATCCTATCAATTCAATTCTTTTATCTTTTTTTAGTTTCATTAAAAATTTATGTTCTTCTCTGCAGGGGATACACCATGATGCCCATATGTTCATCAAATAATACTTATTATCTTCAAAAATTTTTTCTGAAATAATAATAGAATTATTCTCAAAAGACTTTAACTCAAATAATGGAACTTCTTTTTTTAAATTGGTGTCCGGAGTATAAATGTTTGAATTTTTTAAACCTTTGAAAAAAATTACAAAAGTAATTAAAAAAATTAAGATTAAAATTAATGGAATAAATTTAGATTTCATATCTTTTTTTAAAAAAACTTAAAAAACCACCGAAACTTATTAATATTACTGAAATCCATATCCAAATCATAAAAGGTTTAACTTGATATCTAACATTAAAATATTCCTGGTTCTGAACATAATTCATCGTCATAAATTTATCTGTGAGTAAGTTAGTTTTAATATCAGCCTCACTCGTAATTATATTTGGTTGATTATATATTCTTAACTCAGGATTGAGGATATCTGATGACCCATCCAAATTTTGTACATTAAATTTTCCTATAATTGCTTTGAAGTTTTTTTCATCTTCTTGCTCAATGTTCTCAAAGTTTATCGTGAATTTTTCAGCCGTGAATGTTTCACCAATTTTTAGGTTAGTAATTACCTCATTAGAAAAAATATTATTAAATAAAATACTTAGAATTAATAAGCTAAAACCAAAATGAGCAATGTTCTGAGATAAATTTCTAAATCTTTTGACAAAAAATTCTCTAGAAGTAGAAAAAAATAAGAAGAAAGCAGAAGTAACCAAAATTGTGTTTATCAAGAAATTTATATCAAATTGTTTAATTATCACTGCTGATAACAAAAAAGATATTATTAAAAATATGGTCATATAAAACTTATCTTTAAAATCTGATTTAACCCAATTAAGATTGGGTCCAATTGCCATAGCAATTAAAAATGGAATTAAGAAAGGTAATATGAGTTTGTTATAAAAAGGTGGTCCGACGGATATTTTATTTGCGGTTATAACTTCTAGAAATATTGGATAAATTGTTCCTATTAAAACTACTGATAAAAAATACATCATAAACCAATTATTAATTAAAATAGATGTCTCCTTGCTTAGCCAAAAAAAATTATTTTCTAATTTTTCTTTTTCTGAATGAAAAAAAATGAAAATAAAAATAGATAAAAAAATAAGTGTAAAAAGAAAAATTAATATAAATAAACCTCTCTCTGGATCATTAGCAAATGTATGAACTGAATTTAAAATTCCAGATCTTACTAAAAAAGTACCACTCATACTCAAAGCAAAAGTTGCAATGGACAGTATCATGGCCCATGAAGTTAATATTTTCTTCTTCTCCAAAACTAAAATACAATGAAGTAAAGTTGTTAGGGCAAACCATGGCATTAATGATACATTTTCAACTGGATCCCAAAACCAAAAACCTCCCCAACCTAATTCATAATATGCCCAAATAGATCCAAGTAAAATTCCTAGTGTAAGAAAAACCCAAGATGCTAAAACCCATTGTTTAATATGCTTTGCCCATTCTTTTGATACATATGACGTAACCATGGCAGCAAGAGCTGACGAGAAAATTATCGAAGAACCTACATAGCCTAAATATAAAATTGGTGGATGTATTGCTAAAGCTGGGTCTTGTAAAATTGGGTTCAAGCCTAAACCCTCATTTGGTGTTGGAAAAATATAATTAAATGGGCTTGAAGTCTTAATCAAAAAAATAAAAAAGCCTACAATTATTATTTGTTGAAATAATAAGGTAAAAATTCTGTACTTTTTCGGCTGTTGATTAGATTTAATTAAAAAAATTGAGATAAACAAAGTTAATACTAGCAACCATAGCAATAAACTACCCTCATGATTACCCCAAGTTCCTGAAATTTTATAAAATAATGGTTTGGTTGTATGAGAGTGATTAAAAACAGTTTCGTTGCTAAAATCTGAGTTGATAAAAGAGATAATTAATCCAAAAAAACTTATGACTACAAAGAAAAATTGAATAAATGTAAAAGTTATTATCTTCTTATCTAAAATTTCAGCATTTTTTAAATTTTTAACTGAAAAAAAAATAATTAAGATTGAAAAAAGAAGTCCAAAACTTAATGAATAAGAACCTATTAAACTCGCCAAATTTATTTCTCCTCTAATGCAGCCTTTACTTCAGGTGGCATATAATTTTCATCATGTTTAGCCAAAATTTTTGTAGCTAAAAAAAAATTTTTATCTTTTAAATATCCCTCAGCAACAACACCCTTCTCTTCAGCAAAAAGATTCGGTACGACCCCAGAATAAACAACATTTATCTCGTTTTTAAAATCGGTAACAATAAATTTAATTTCTTTTGAAATCATAGTTATGGAATCTTTTTTAACCATTCCACCTATTCTAATTTTCTTTTTACCAATTTCACTTAAAGTTTTAATTTCTGTTGGAGACTTAAAAAAAATAACGTTTTCCTCTAAGGACTTGATTAATAAAAAGACTGATAACGCTAAGGTTGTTATTATTAATAATATAAAAAAAAATCTTAATTTAACTTTTCGCCCATACATGTTTCAAAAGTTAAATGTTTGAAGTATTTGACAAAATTTCTTTGTTTATACTTTGAGATCTTGCAAAAGCTGCTCTCTCAGAATTTAAAGATCCAAATTTTGCTATAAATTTATTTTTTTCTTTTTTGTATTGAATTTTGATAATCAAAAAAAGTGTCAAAAAACTTACTAAAGTAAATGAAAATGCTGACCAAACATACAGTCCATATCCATTCATAAAAAATAAATTTTCAATCATAATCTATCTAACCCTTTATTCTTAATTTTTATCAGTTCTGTATTATATTTCATTAAAAAAATCAGTAGAGAAAATAGGGCAAATGCCGCAGTCATTGTCATTAATGGAAACAGCATTGATATGTGAATTGAAGACTTCGAGAGTATGTTGATTGAAGCTGGTTGATGCAATGTATTCCACCAATCTACTGAATACTTAATTATAGGAACATTAATAATTCCCAAAATTGTGATAATTGACGTGACTTTAAATGCTTTGTCATTATCTTCAAAAATTCTCCATGCAACAAGATACATTATGTAAAACAGTGCTAGTATTAACATTGAAGTTATTCTTGCGTCCCAAGCCCACCAAGTTCCCCATGTGGGTTTGCCCCATATGGAACCAGTAACTAGAGCAATTATATTAAACACCAACCCAGATGGTGCCAAACTTTTTGCGATTAAAAAAAAATTTCTTATTTTAAAAATATATCCAACTATAGATAAAAAAGTAATAGCTGAAAAAATTCCAAGCGAAATCCAAGCTGCTGGAACATGAACATACATTATTCTGACGGAGTGACTTTGCTTATAATCCTCAGGAGATAATATTAACGCCTCTGTTAATCCTATTGAAAGAATGACAATAAATAAAAATAATACATACTTAGGAGCTTTCGATGTTATTGCAAAAATTTTATTCGGTTCGAAATATTTAAACATATATGAGATAATATTTATTATGAAAAAACTGCCTGATCAAGAATGCCAGAGGGAGATAATAACGAAGGGTAAATAAGTAGCACCCTTGATCAGAATTAGCCTCATAAAAGCAAATTGCTGTGTCAAAGGTTTGAGCTAAATGTGTTAAAAAAGTGATTTATTTAATTTGATAGCTTGAAATAGCTAGATCCCTTTTTTCCAGAGAAAATTTCCTCAATTAAAGGATGTTTAATTGGTTCATCTGAGTCATCAACAAGAAGATTTTGCTCGGAAACGTATGCCTCGTATGTGATTTCATCATTTTCAGCTAACAGATGATAAAAAGGCTGATCTTTTCTTGGTCTTACATTTTTTGGTATCGATTGATACCATTCTTCTGAATTATTAAATTCAAAATCAACATCATAAATTACACCTCTAAAGTCGAAGTGTTTATGTTTCACTATATCTCCAATTGAAAATTTAGCTTTTTGAATTGCCATTATGTTAAGTATGGGTATTTAAAAACAAAAATCAATAAGAAAAATTAAAGGTTTCTATGAAAATATTATTTATGTTAATATCTTGCCTGTGAACAAATCTTTTTTAAAGTTTTTAACAGATTTTGGACCTCTAGTAATTTTTTTTTACTACTACTACGATAGTGGAAAAGACTTAAAAATTGCAATTCCCCCATTTATTATTGCGACAATAATTGCATTAGCTATTGTTTGGTTTTTAGAAAAAAAAATACCGAAGATTCCTTTGTTAAGTGGAGTTTTAATTACTTTATTTGGAGGCTTAACAATTTACTTTGATAATCCAGTTTTTATCTATGTCAAACCAACAATTATAAATATTCTCTTTGCATTCGCTCTGATATTTGGAAGGTACTTTACAAATGAACCTGTTTTAAAAAAATTAATGGGTAACTCTGTCTCACTCACTGATGAAGGATGGGAGATATTAAATAAAAGATGGATATATTTCTTTTTTGGTCTAGCAATTCTAAACGAAATAGTTTGGCGAACTCAATCTGAAGAATTTTGGGTGAATTTTAAAGTATGGGGACTATTACCAATTACATTTATATTCACTGCTTTTCAAATAGGTTTAATAAATAAGTATAAAACAAATGAATAATAATCTACGTCTAATAATCAATAATGTTAATAAAAAGAATGTTGAAGAAAAACATTTTTTTGAAAAAGATGAGTTGAAAATTATTTTAGATTTATACGCTAAAATGGTTTCTGAAGGATCATGGAAAGACTATGGACTTAATATTTCAAGCAAACAAGTTGGTTTTAGTGTTTTTAAAAATACTACAGAAAATGCTCTGTATAAGATTTGCAAAAATTTTAAGCCAAAAAATAAAAATCTTAAATATTTAATTACCGATGCAAATGGAAAAATATTTAGAAATTCGTCTGATTTAAATAATCTATTGAAAAATATTAATTGGAAAAAACTTTAAATTATCTTCTTTGACCAAAAAGTCTAAGCAACATGATAAATAAATTAATAAAGTCTAAATAAAGCGTTAATGCACCCATTACAGCTTTTTTGCCCATTAATTCACCCGTGTCACTAGCCGCATACATGTTTTTGATTTTTTGTGTGTCGTAAGCAGTAAGTCCTACAAAGATTAAAACACCTAAAATAGAAATTACGAAATACATCATTGAAGACTTCATAAATATATTAACTATTGATGCGATAATGATACCAATTAAACCCATCATTAAAAAAGATCCTAATTTTGTTAGGTCTCTTTTTGTTGTATATCCATATATGCTCATAGCTCCGAATGTTGCAGAACAAATGAAAAATACTCTTGTGATACTCATGCCAGTATAAACTAATAAAATTGACGAAAGAGACAGACCCATTAATGCAGCAAAAATCCAAAAAGTTGTTTGCGCTTTAGCTGCACTCATTTTATTTATACCAAAGCTCATGTAAAATACGATTCCAAGCGGAGCTAACATTACTAGCCATTTTAGCCCAGACATATAGATCGCGTTACCCACTTGAGTTAGTCCAACTATAGATCCTGAGCTATCGGTTACAACAGACATTTTGAAAGTTATAAGGGCAATTATCCCTGTCATAAGGATTCCCGTTGCCATGTAGTTATATACTTTTAACATGTAGGCTCTTAAGCCTTCATCTGTTACTGCTGTTGATTGTTGTGCAGCCTCTTTTGCTCTTCCTAGAATACCTTTTTTATTAAATTCCATGCAGTAACATATATAATCTTTTATTAATTATTCAAGATATCAAAAAAAACAATAAATGACTAATATTGTAAAATACTAATGAATTACAAAAAATTAGGAAATACTGATCTAGATGTAAGTACAATTTGTCTCGGTACAATGACCTGGGGTGAACAAAATTCAGAGAAAGAGGGTTTTGAACAAATGGATTTTGCTTTGAGCCAAGGAGTAAATTTTTGGGATACAGCTGAAATATATTCAATTCCAATGAGAGAAGAAACCTATGGAGAAACTGAAAAAATAATTGGTAATTGGTTTCAAAAAACAAAAAAAAGGAATGATATTGTTCTTGCCACTAAAGTTTGTGGAAGTACGTCGAACAAATATATTAGAGGTGGTGGAAATAGTTTTGGTAAAAAAAAAATTAAAGAAGCATTAGATGAAAGTTTAAAGAGATTAAAGACAGACTATATTGATTTATATCAACTTCACTGGCCTGAAAGAAGCACAAATTTTTTTGGTGACTACGGTTATGAGCATGACGAAAATGATAAAGATTGGACACCTTTTGAAGAAATTTTAGAAAGTTTAAAAAAATTTATTGAACAAGGAAAAATTAGATATGTAGGTTTGTCCAATGAAACTGCTTGGGGTTTATCAAAATTTCTTGAACTCTCAAAGATGAAAGGGCTTCCAAAAATGATGTCAGTCCAAAATCCTTACAACTTACTAAATCGAACGTATGAGGTTGGTTTAGCCGAAATTTCCATTAGGGAGCAAAGCGGATTATTAGCTTACTCTCCTTTGGCGTTTGGATATTTAACAGGAAAATATAGAAATAATAAATTACCTACAAAATCGAGAATGCAATTATTTAAAAATTTTAACAGATATAAAAATGAAAATGGTCAAAAAGCCATTGATGAATACTACAAAATTTCAAAAAAATATAATTTAGATTTTACTCAAATGTCTCTAAAATTCTGTGAAATTCAACATTTCACAACTAGTGTTATCATTGGGGCAACGACAATGGAACAGTTGAAAACAAACATAGAAAGTGTAAATGTAAATTTAAACAGTGATATAATAAATGATATTAATAAAATTCAAAAGAAATACCCTAATCCATGTCCATAATTAAAAAATTTATCTTTACATTTTTATTTTTAATCATTCCAATTACATTTAGTTTAGCTGATATAAAAAAAGTTGGTAAGTTCAAAGATTGGGAAACATTAGTAATCCAAGAAAGTTCTGGTAAAGTTTGTTTTGCTCAATCTACCCCTGTTTTACAAGCACCAAAAACAAATAAAAGAGATGCTAGATTATTTGTTACTTTCAGACCGAATGAAAAAATTTCTAACGAGATAAGTGCAACTGCTGGATATGAATTTAACAAAAATAATACTGTTTTAGCAACTTCAGGAAATAACAAATTTAAATTTGATATTAAACAACAGGGTTTTGCTTGGATGACGAGTAATAAAAAAGAAAACATAATGGTTAAAGTTATGAAAAAAGGATCAAGAATTATGGTTACTGGTTACAATGAAAAAGGTTCACAAACCATAGATCATTATTCATTATTAGGATTCACAAAGGCCTACAATTCTGCAAAAAAAGCTTGCAGTTAATTAATGAAATCAAAAAAAAGAATTGTCTTAGCTTATTCTGGTGGCTTAGATACATCTATAATTCTAAAATGGCTTCAAGAAAATTATAACGCAGAAGTCATTTGTTACACAGCTGATATAGGGCAAGAGATAGATCGAAAAAAAATAATCAATAATGCTAAAAAATTTGGTGTTAAAAAGATCATAATTAAAGATTTAAAAAATCTTTTCGTAAAAGATTACGTTTTTCCAATGATACGAGGTAATGCGATTTATGAGGGAGTTTATTTATTAGGAACTTCTATAGCAAGACCATTAATCGCAAAAGACCAGATAAGAGTAGCAAAAAAATTTAAGGCATACGCAGTATCTCATGGAGCAACTGGAAAAGGTAATGATCAGGTCAGATTTGAGTTAGGTTATCACTATTTTGGCCCAAAGATAAAAATTGTTGCACCCTGGAGAATTTGGAAATTAAAATCTAGAAGCGATTTAATTAATTATGCAAAAAAACATAAGATACCTATCCCCAAAGATAAAAAAGGTGCACCCCCTTTTTCTGTTGACGATAATTTATTTCATACCTCAACTGAGGGTAAAATTTTAGAGAACCCAAAAAATTCAGCTCCAGAATTTATTTTCCAAAGAACAACTTCCCCTGAAAAAGCACCGAATAAACCAACTTTTATTTCAATTAATTTTAAAAATGGTGACCCTGTTGGAATAAATGGAAAAAAATTAAATCCTGAAAACGTTCTTACCAAATTAAATTTTATTGCTGGAAAAAATGGCATAGGAAGAGTTGACCTCGTTGAAAATAGATTTCTTGGAATTAAATCAAGAGGAGTTTATGAAACACCGGGCGGAACACTTTTGATTCATGCCCATAGAGCTATTGAGTCAGTGACATTGGATAAAGAAACAATGCACAAAAAAGATTTGATTATGCCAAGATATGCCGAACTGATTTATAATGGTTATTGGTATTCAAAAGAGAGATTTAAATTACAAAAAATTATTGATCAAAAAAGAAATAAGGTGAATGGGTCAGTAAAACTTAAACTATACAAAGGGAATATTACTATTCAATCTAGAATTACAAAAAGTAATGCATACTCAATGAAAAAAGTTTCTTTTGAAGAAAATAAAACATTTAATAAATCTAATGTTGAAAGATTTATTAATTATCACAAGAAAAAACTGAGATATTAATAAGTTTTAGGACAATTTATAGTTTGTTAAATTTATTTTTAGCTATATCTTAGAATTATGGAATCACTTAAAAATTGGATGAGAGATACTGCAAACATTTTGTTTGATGACAGTAAAAATGATCTCCGATCTCTTCCTAAAACTGTTAGGTTGCAAATTTTATTAGTTTTAAGCTTTATATGGACCACAGTTTTTAGTTTATATGTTTTTTCTTACACAACTTTTGTTTTTGGTTGGACTGGTCTTTTTTTAGCTCACATTGGTTTAATCTTTGCCGTGTATATGACCTTTAAACATTTTCATAGAGCAGAAGAAAATTCAGCTAGTGTTTTTAAAACAAAAAATTTTGACCCTTTTAAAATAATGGTTCTTGTTTTTGTGATTGTATTTATATTTGTTTTTTCAAAAGGTATTGAAGTATTAACAAGTCCGAATCCATATTCTTATTCAATTCCTTATGAAGGTTCTTCAAAATCAGTATTTGAAAAATGGTTGCCTTTTAGTAAAGATAAATAATGGAAAAAATAGCAAAAAATTTACAGCTTATTTTAATGGTTATCATTTTAATAAGCACAGTTATTGCAGTCGGTATAGAGATGTACAAAATGTTTGAGAATAGATCGGTAACTTTAGCTGATTTATTATTAATGTTTCTTTACCTAGAAGTGCTAGCAATGGTAAGAGTTTTTTGGAACCAACAATCAATTAGTATTACCCTTCCTTTGTTAATTGCAATTACTGCTTTAGCACGATTTATTATTCTTCAAGGTAAGGAAATGGATCCAACAGCATTAGTTTATGAAGCTATTGCAATTGTTCTAATTGCTGGTGCAATTGTTATTTTAAGATTAAGACATAGCGACAAGCTTGGTTTAAAGAAAAAAAAATCAAAATAAATCAAAATGAAATTTGAAGCCTCAAAGGCTGCGGCCTTAAATAGATTAAATAATTTTGTAGAAAAAAATCTTTCTGAATATTCCAAACTAAGAAATTTTGATTTTGGTCCGGAAAAGAGAACAAATATATCTGGTTTATCTCCATATATTACTCATGGAGTTATCAGCGAGAAAGAAGTTATTGAAAAATCACTTAGCAAGTTTTCTTTTTCAAAAAATGAAAAATTCATTCAAGAAGTTTTGTGGCGAACATATTGGAAGGGTTGGTTAGAATTACGACCAAACGTTTGGACAGATTACTTAGTTGAGTTAAATAAAATTCGAGAAGAATATAAAGATAACCAAAATTACAAAAATGCAATAGATGGAAAAACCAATATTGAATGTTTTAATTTTTGGGTAACAGAGCTTAAAAAAAATAATTATTTACATAATCATACTAGAATGTGGTTTGCTAGTATTTGGATTTTTACATTAGAATTACCCTGGCAATTAGGAGCAGAATTTTTTATGCAACATCTTTACGATGGTGACTCTGCATCTAATACTCTTGGTTGGAGATGGGTAGCTGGAATTCAAACACAAGGAAAACACTATTTAGCGAGCGAGTGGAATATTAAAAAATTCACTAATAATAGATTTAATAGTATTAAATTAAACGAAAACGCTCCTCCAAAAGTTTCTGAAAAAACTTACTCAATAGTTAAACAAGATTTTAGCAATAAAAATATAGATGATGAAAATCTTTTTATTTTTGAAAATAGTTTATCATTTGAAACCACAGATTTTCAAAATCATAAATTTAAAAAAATTTACATAATTTCAAATAAAAATGAAAATAGATCTATCAAACTAAGTGAAAAAGTTATTAAATTTAAAGCTCTTTTAGTAGATGATCAAAAACAAAGATTAGAAAATAATTCTATCACTTGTGAAGTGGTAGACATAAGTGAGATTAAAAATATAAACGAAAAAATTATAGCGTTATATCCAACAGTCGGTGAAAACCTGGATTATTTAAATTTAAATAATTTAAAAATAGATTTTTTATATAGAAAACTCGATCAATATTCATGGCAGTATTGTAATAAAGGTTTTTTTAATTTTAAAAATTATATTCCTAAAATAATTACAACTTTTAATTAAAACCACCTAAACATCCCGATGATCCCTGCTGTAGCATAAAAGAATTGCAAAAATAATATTCCTCTGTGACCACCCCTATAGGCCCAAATTCCAATTAAAATTGCGGAAATAAGTAACAAACAAAAACCAAAAAATTCTATGCCAATATTCATAGCTACAAATAATGAATATAGTATTGCAGTTATAACTCCTGCCCATTCAAAAATTTTATTATTCATACTTTTTATTCGTTTTCCAGCTTGAATTTTTTTCTATTATAAATTTTTTTTTTATTTTTTACTATTTTATTTCTGAGCATTGCTGAGCTTAATAATTTAGCCATTGGATTTTTCTTCTTTAATTTTTTTATTTTTTTGCTCATATGAGTTTTTAAAATTAGTATACAAAATCTATCTTGCCAATTTTATGAAAATATCACCCATGCCAGCATCTAAATTTTCTAAAGGTGTATTGTTTCTTAAATTACAATACCTACCAGTAACTTGGTGGCTTTTAACAAAATCTATTTCATCTTTTTCACAACTTTTTCCATTATGCAACAAACCTATAACTATTCGATCATCAAGACTATAAACCTCTGATTTATTAATTTTTTTACCATCACAAAAATAATCTTTATTTACTCTGTTTGGAAAATCCTGTTTATCGCAAGGGTTTTTGATAGTTAAAACATAAAATTCCTTCAAGCCATCTTTAAATTCATATTTCATTTTTTGAGTTTCAGAGTACTTCATAAGATCACATGAACATGGAACACAACATCTATAATAATTTCCACAAATTTTTTTTTGAGTTTTAGTTTCTTCAATAAATAAAAATTCTGAGTCGCTATTTGGATCAATCAAAGATCCAGAAACCGCGCAGTATAATTTATTAAATTCAATAAAATCTTTATAAGTGATTTTTTTATCTATAATATATTTAAAAAACTTTGGTCCTGCCGCATTTCTATTTTTATCAGGGAATATTCTTGACCAATCAGTAATAAGCTCCTTGTGATAGTTTTTTTCTTCAGCTAATGATTTAAGCTGAAATAATATTAAAAATATAATCAAAAAAAGATTTAAAAATTTTTTCATTTTTGTTTTACAGTAATTGTTTGATTTAACTCAGTTACATTGAATAATTTTTTTGTTCCATTGGTCCATTTAATCTCTACTTTAAAATTTTTTTCGTTTTTTCTAATTCCATAATGTGCCACAGGCTCCATTTGGCATAAGTAACCGGATCCTGCATCAATAGTTTTGGAATGCTTTCTTTTATTTGTTATTAATGTTACCGTAGCTCCTCTCGCCGGGGCACCATATTTATTTAATGGTTTAATTCTTAGGTATTTATTTCCTTTGTCAACTTTTGCTTTATACAAAGTTAATGGTTGTTCTTTACTTTCACCACGAGCAACTAACAATTCTAAAACTCCGTCATTATCAATATCTGCGACAGCTGCCCCAGTTCCATACCCATTAACTTCGAGACCAACTTGAAAATTTATCTGTTCAAATTTTCCATCATCGTTAATACGAAATAATTTATTTGGTTCTGCTATATTGTTCATAAAAACTTCATCAAAACCATCGTTATCAAAATCTGCAGAAATAATTGTTCTAATTCTAGAAGGTTTATCAAAATCTTTATTTCCTATATCTTTAAATTCGTTTTTTTCCAAAACCCAGGCTCTATGATATCCAAGCCAATTACCACTCAGAATATCTAATCTGCCTCGGTAATATATGTCTGATAAAGCTGTACCTCTCCCATTTTGGATTGCATCATCTACTCTATAATCAAATGCTACATCTTTAAAATTTCCATTATTATTTTTATAAAGATAATTTGCTCCCCTCTCATTTGCTGCAAAAATATCTGCTCTATCTGACAAGATATGTCCTGATACCACTGCTCTTCCACCAGTGATATTATCAAGATTTAAACTCTGAGCCTTATCTTTAATCAATTCATCTTCAATCTCATAAAATCTGGTTGGGCCTCCGTAATTTGCTACATAGACTCCATATTCACCATCTCCCTTTCTATCTACACAAACTACAGATCTTCCTGCTGTTAAATTTAGGTTTTCTTTATTTTTTTCTAATTCAAATAAATCAAAATAATTATTATCTTCTATATCTAATAATCTATCTGAATATTTTTTATCCCCACTATATGTATCTGTATTTAGAAAGTAAATTTCTTCAAAGCCATCTTTATCGATATCACACGCAGCAACTCCTATAGTTCTTTTTAAAGTATCTGAAAAAATTTTTTGCTGATTTAGATTCTTTAATTTTCCATCCTGAAAAGATAAAGCTAAGTTAGGATAACCAAATCCTGTTACTAAAAACTCATAATTTCCATCCATATTAAAATCTGTTACTGAGATACCATAGCTGAGCCTTTTTTCATTATTTTCAATAATTTTTGATAGATCCTCAAAAAATTCTGCACGAGTATTATTTGTAAGAATTACAAAAAAAATTAAAATCAAATATCGAGTAAGATTTTTCATTTTTTTGATGAACATTTTTTTGAGCAATACTTAACCTTTTCCCAATTGAGTCTCCATTTCCTTCTCCATTTAAATGGTCTTTGACATATTGGACAAACCTTAATTGGTAAATTTTCTTTTTTCACTAAACTGTGTTTTCTTTAATGAATTTATCTGCAGCCGACAAAATTAATTTTTTTCTATCCACTTTCATTTTATCAAATATTCTTACCATCATTGAAAGTCTTGGATTTTTTAAAAAAAACTTTCTATTACGATCTATAAATCTCCAATAAAGTCCGTCCATCGTGTTACACCATTCTCCTTTTTTAAAATCCATCATTTTCATAAAATAACTTGATCCACAAATGTATGGTTTGGTTGCAAAAATTCCCCCGTCACTAAATAACCCCATACCATAAACATTGGGTACCATTACCCAATCTGAGGAGTCGACAAACATCTCCATGAACCATTTGTAAACAATATTAGGTTTTATTTCACAAAGGTTCATTATGTTTGATAAAATCATTAATCTTTCAATGTGATGAGACCATCCAAAATTTAATGCGTTTTTAATTGCGTAATCTAATGGAGGTAAACCTGTCGTTCCATCATACCATGACTTTTTCATTTTACGATTTTGTTTGAAAAAATTTCCAGTTTCCATTTCATTTGAGTAACTTTGATAAATTCCTCTCATAAATTCTCTCCATCCTATAACCTGACGAACATAACCTTCTAGAGAATTTAATCTAATTTTTTTACTCTTATGAAAATCTAAAACTTTTTTGATAATAAATTCAGGTGTGATTAAACCTAGGTTGATATAAGGACTTAAAGCGCTGTGAAATAAGATATTATCTTTTTGATCCACTGCATCCTCATAATCACCAAATAAATTAGATTTTTCTTTAATGAAAAAATTCAATAATTTGACTACATCATTATACTCTGTAGCAAACCAAAAATTTTTGGTTGTTCCTGGATGATCTTTAAATAGTTTTTCAATAATAGGTTTTAATTTTTTAGTATGATTTGTTTCATTAATTTTAGGAAACTTTGGAATAGAAATATTTTTTGGTAACTTATTTCTGTTATCTTCATCAAAACTCCATTTGCCTCCAATAGGATTTCCATCAGAACCCATTAATATTCCAGATTTCTTTCTCACTTCCTTATAAAAAGTTGCCATGAAAGGTTTTTTTGATTTAGATAGATATTGTTTAAATTCATCTCTTGAATTCAAAAACATTGGAGTTTGAATAATATTCCATTTGATCTTTTCTTTTTTTACGAATTGATTTATTTTTTTCTCAAAAAATTTATCCTCGACTTCAAAACTTGAAATCTCTTTTATTTTTTTTGAATTAATTATTTTTTTTAATTTTTTTAAATAGTCGTCTTTAAATTCTTTATCCTCAATTTTAGAATATTCTAATTTAAACTTATCTTTTCTGAGGTTTTCCGCATGTGAACGCATCGATGACAAAAAGAGAAGTATCTTATTTTTATGATGTTTTTCATAAGTACATAATTGATAATCCTCTGCCATAAAAATTAGGTGGTCTTTTTTGAAGCGATCCAAGTATTTTGATGGAAATAATTGATTACCCAGTATAAAAAATAACTTCATAATTATATATAACTAATAAAATTTTTTATGTCAGAAAAATATCTTATTCTTGGTGCGACAGGTTCAATCGGATCTAGTTTAGCTGAACAATTAGTAAATTCAGGAAATTCAGTTCATTTAGTTGGCAGAAATGAAAATGAAACAAAAAATATTTCTGAGAAATTAGGTTGTAGTTTTACAATAGCCGATGTTTTGCAGGATGGATTTGTGGAAAAGGTTAAAAATGATATTTCTGATGTAAAAGGAATTGCCTACTGTGTAGGTTCAATTGATTTAAAACCTTTGAGAATGGTCAATGAGCAGGATTTTAATAAGTGTATGAAATTAAATTTATACTCAGCAGTGGATATTATAAAAGGCTACCAGGATAGTTTAAAAAAAAATAAAGGTTCAGTAGTTTTATTTTCCACAGTTGCAGCTCAAAGAGGTTTTACAAATCACGCTATAATTGCCTCTACTAAGGCTGCTGTAGAAGGTTTAACTGTTTCTTTAGCAGCGGAATTTGCTCCTAATATTAGAGTGAACTGTATTGCACCTAGTTTGACTAACTCGAAAATTGCTGAGCCAATGTTAAAAAATAAAGCATTAGCAGATGGTATAGCTAAAGCTCATCCTTTAAAAAGATTAGGTGAAGGTAAGGACTCTGCCTCTCTTGCAAAATTTCTTATCACTGACGACAGTTCTTGGGTTACAGGTCAAATCATTGCTGTTGATGGTGGTAGATCAAAACTTTCTTAAAGTGAAAAGAACGCTTGTTACAATTTTTTTATTTACACTTTTTATAAATTATTCATTTGCTGATAATTTAAAATTTAAGAAGATTGTGAATTTAAAAGGTCCATGGGGATCTACTTTTATTAATGATACAGAATTATTAATTACCGAAAAAAGTGGAGAAATTAAATTAATAGATCTAAATACTAAAAAAATTTCTTCATTAAATCACAATCTTAATTATTTAGAGCATGGACAGGGTGGTTTATTAGATATTCTTTATAAAGATGATTTTGTATATATTTCATATACCGAAAATAGAGGAAATTGGAAAACTAGTACCTCAATAGCAAGATCGAAATTTAATGAAAAAGATTTAATCTTTAAAAATATTTTCCAAGCAAATCCACCTATTGACTCTGGATATCATTTTGGATCAAGGTTGGCGATCAAAGATGGTTATCTTTTCGCGTCTGCTGGTGAAAGAGGTCAAGGTATGATTGCACAAGATCCTACAAAGCATCCTGGTAGTATCATAAGAATAAATATTGATGGAAGTATCCCAAAAGATAATCCAAAATTTCAGGGTAAATCAGATTGGTTACCAGAAATTTATCAAATAGGTATTAGAAATCCTCAAGGTCTAACTTTATCACCATTTGATGAAAAAATTTATATGAGTAATCATGGAGCGAGAGGTGGGGATTGGTTCGGTGAAGCAAAAAAAGGTGAAAATTATGGATGGAAAATTTTAGGTTGGGGAGGGACAAACTATTCAGGCATTCCTATCGGTCCAAAATGGAAACCAGGTTTTACAAAAGCGATACAATATTGGGTGCCGTCCATAGCAACAAGTGCAATCACAATTTACAAAGGAAAAGAGTTTAGTGAATGGAATGGACATGCTTTAATTACTTCACTTAAAGACAAATCTTTGAGAAAATTAATATTTGACGACTTATCTAATGTGAAAGAGGAAATCATATTTAAAAATAAAATTGGAAGAATAAGAGATATACAAGTACATCCTGATAACGGAAAAGTTTACTTTTTAGGAGAAGACGCTCTCTGGTTGATGGAGAAAATCTGATTTTTTAGATATAAGTAACCACTTAATTCGATTAAAAGATTATATCTAAATAAATTTATGAATTGGGTAGTTTTTACAATTTTAGCAGCTTTTTTTCAAAATCTAAGAACTTCATTACAGAAAAAATTAAATAAAGATTTATCATTGGTTGCTTCTGCATACGTAAGATTTGCCTTTGCATTACCATTTGCTTTTGTATTATTTTTTTTTTTTCACGATTTTAATATCATTTCAAATATTCTAGATCAAACTAACTTCATTTTTTTTACTTTTTTAGGATCTATTTTACAAGTTACTTTTACAATAACGCTATTATACCTTTTTAGATTTTCGAATTTTGTTGTCGGCACTTCACTAAGTAAAACAGAAGTTATTCAAATTGCGATTTTTGAATATATCATATTAAAAGATAAACTAAATTTGCTTGGTGTTTTTGGAATAATAATTGCAACACTTGGGGTTATTATTATTTCGATCAAAGATTATAAATTTTTTTTTAAAAATTTTTTTTCAAAGGTAACACTTATTGGATTGGGAGCGGGACTTTTACTGGGTCTCAGTGTTGTCTATTTTAGGGCAGCAGCACTAACACTGGAAAATTTTTCATCTAACTTTGATAAAGCGCTTACTACAGTTTTTTTTGCTTTAATAATTCAAACTATAATCATTAGCGCATATTTGATAATTTTTGAAAAATCAGAATTCAAAAAATTTTTTGATAATAAATTTGAAATATGCTTGACTGGATTAGCTGGTTTTTTAGCGACACTATCTTGGTTTTTTGCTTTCACTTTAATTCAAGCATCTTTTGTTAGAGCTGTTGGCCAAATTGAAATATTTTTTAGTTACATCTCATCAAAATATCTTTTTAAAGAAAAAATAACTTTTATTGAGATTTTAGGTATTTTGATATTTATAGCTGGTGCAACTTTATTGCTTTTAACAAGAGCAACTTAATCTTTAATTATTTAATAATTTATTTTTTGCCTTTTCAAACTCTTCTTGAGTTAATACACCGCTTTCTCTTAGTGCATTCAATTTTTCTAATTCATCACTCAAAGACTTATCAGTGTTTGACTCCTCGTTATTGTCATCTGTTTCATTTTCATCTTTGTTAGCTTGGTTAGCTTGGTTAGCTTGTTTCGCACTTACACCACTCATAATAGCTCTCGTCCCTAAGTATAAGACAAAGAATAAAATAGGAATTACCAGTCCAAAAAAAATCAATTTTTCCATTACCTAATCATCATCCTCCTCTCTCCAATTTTTTTCATACATTAGCCAAGCTGCATATATAACTGAAAATGTTCCTACAATCATACCATAATCAAAACCTGTTTGTTGATCATATAAGTACCAGCCCAACTGGGTCGCTCCAATAGTGGGAACTGTTAAAATTAAGAATACAATTGCAATTCTATATGGATATTTAGGTTTCTTCACACCTCAAAATATCAAAAAATTTAATAGGTTGTAACTTTAAAGTTGCGATCTTTTGAAACACTCTACAGTATTTTTTAACAAACAAGCGATTGTCATTGGTCCAACTCCACCTGGAACTGGTGTTAAAGCTTTAGCATTTTTTGAAACTTCATCAAATGCAACATCACCAACAATACCTTTATCTGTTTTATTAATTCCAACGTCAATTACGATTGTGTCTTTTTTAACCCAATCTCCTTTAACAAGTTCAGGGATACCAACAGCAGCAATAATAATATCTGCTTCTAAACATTCGGCCTTGAGATCTTTTGTTTTTGAGTGGGTAATTGTTACCGTGCAATTTTCTTTTAAAAGAAGTTGTGTCATCGGTTTTCCATTTAGATTAGATCTTCCAACTACAACTGCTTTTTTTCCACTTAAGTTTGGCTCAATTTTTTTAATTAATAAATAACAGCCTAGTGGAGTACATGGCACAGAACTCTCGTAACCTGAAGAAAGATTACCAACATTCATAGGATGAAATCCATCAACGTCTTTAGATGGATGAATAGCCTCAATAATTTTTTGTTTATCGATATGTTTTGGCAAAGGTAACTGAACTAAAATACCTGAAACGCTCTTATCTTTATTTAGATCATGAATCTTGTCCAAAATAACTTTTTCCTCCACAGTGTCTGGGTATTTAATTATGTCAGACTTTAAACCAACCTCTTTTGCTGATTTTTCTTTGTTCCTTACATATATTTGACTAGGAGTAAGATCTCCAATCAAAATCACAGTTAAACCTGGTACTTTATTATACTTATTTTTTAATTCAGCTACTTCTTGTTTAAGTTCTTCTCTTAGCTCCGCTGCTGCTTTTTTTCCGTCAATTAGAATCATAAGTTTTAAAAAATTAAAGGTGCGATGTAGAGCTTCATACACATTTCTATAAACCAAATCAATAGAAGTAATATAATGGGTGAAATATCTAGGGATCCTAAATTGGGTAAAAAACGTCTTATTTTGTTAAGTATAGGATCTGTTAAACGATATGTTAATTCTAAAATTGAATAAACAAATCTATTTTGTGTATTTAAGATATTAAATGCAACTAACCAGCTTATAATTACATTTGCTATAACTACGTAAGAATAAAGTTTTAATATTTGTAAAGCTAAGTAAAAAATAGCTATCATTTTTTTTCTATATAAATAGACGAACTTGGGAATGCAAAAGATGCTTTGTTTTTTTCAACAATCTTTTTGATACCAATTGCTAATTTCTCTTTTACTGATAACCACTCGTTCCAACTGTCTGATTTAGTAAAACAACGAACATACATATCAATTGAACTATCAGAAAATTTGTCAACTCTTACTGCAATTCCTATACTAGTATTAAAGTCCTCACTTTTTTGAATGTGCTCTTCAATTTCATTTCTTATCGTTTTTAATTGATCAACCGTTGTGTCGTATTGAAGAGTAATAACCCAACTTATTAACCAATTTGAAGTTTCGCTAACATTCACAACTGCATTTTCAGCAAATTGAAAGTTTGGAATAATTGCTAGTGATTTATCAAATTTTCTTATCGTTGTTGATCTAAATCCAATTTTTTCAACTATACCCTCTATAATTCCCTCCACTAATATCCAATCACCAATTTTAAATCTTTTTTCAACTAAAACTAAAATACCTGAAATCAAATTTTTAAATAAATCTTGAGCGCCTAAAGCTACTGCAACACCAAATAAACCAAGACCAGCAATAATTGGCCCTATCTTTATTCCCCAAAGTTCTAATACAGCAGCAAGACCTAAAATAAAGATTAGTATTTTTAAGGATTTAATGATCCATCCAATTAACTCTCTTGTTAAAAGTTTATCAAGTCCACTTAAAATATATGACACAGGTTCAATAATTTGATGTAACACCCAAAAGATTAAAATTGTTATTAAAGTTCTATTTATTGTGTCAACAACTTCTCTACCCTCAATTGAAAAAGTCATATAATAACTTGCTATAAAAAAACCCAAAACAATTGGTAAAAATCTTGCTGGTCCAATCAATGCAGACACAAAAGTATCATCTAATTTATTAGTAGTTCTTTTAGAAATTATCTCTAATTTTTTAATAATAAGTTTACTTATTAATCCTCTAAATATTAAAAAAATCAAAAATATTCCAATACCAATTAATATTTGAAAAATATCTACTCCTAGTATTCCTCTGTTCCAGACTGATAAAAAGACTTCAGAAAAATTATTTATTATTTCCATAATTAAATTTTATATAACAAAAATTCCTCTTCTCCAGGATTAAAAAGAAATATCTTTTTCCACTTAATTTCATTTAATTTAGCTGATGTTTTTTCGCCTATACACATCAAATTAGTACTCATCCAAAGATTCTCTAGCTGATTAAATTTTATAAACTTTAAAAGACTTGATGCGCTATTTTGTGAATAAACGTAAATCATATCAGGCATATCAAGTTTTAACTTGTTGATAAAATCATTATCAAATTTTTCATTATGTACAGTTTCATAGTTTATCAATCTTTTGATTTCATATCCTTCATTTTGCAGTTGATTGTCAAGATCCACTGAAATGTTTTCTCCACTTACATAAATTAATTTACCCTCTGTTTTATCAAAGTTCTGCAATATCAATTCTTTCAAATTTAGAACATTTCCCTCTGCAGCAATTGTATTTGAAAAACCATGGTCTCTTGCTTCTTGTTCGGTTGCATTTCCTACGCAAAAACATTTTATATTTTTATTTAGTCCGTTTAAATTTAAAAATCTTACAGCATTAGAACTTGTAAAAATAATACCTTTAAACTTAGAAAGATCTATTTCTTCATGAAGAATTTTTTTGATTGATAATAAAGGTAAATGTGAAACCTTATGACCAAGAGACTGAAATTTAATGATCATTTCAGAACAATCTTCTAAAGGTCTGGTTAATAGAATATGCATTTTATCTTTTATAAATATTATTCGATCTTATTTTTAAAATTTGACCAATCTCATTTCCGAGTTCTCTAAAATTTTCTAATTTGTCTGATTTTTTTTTCATAAAATCTTTGTGAACCATCTAATGAGAAGAGCTCAGCCTCCACTGTAATTTTATTTACATCTATTTTAGAATGAATTCCAACTGCTGTTTCACAATCTCCCTCTAAAATTTTTAGAATATTTCTTTCAGCATGTGCTCTTTTATGAGTCTCTTCATGATTAACCTTTTTTAGCATTGAAATCATATCTTTATCATTTTCTCTACACTGTATAGCAATTATACCTTGTCCTGCACTTGGAATTATTTCCTCAATAGAAAAAATTTTTGAAATCTTATTTTCTAATTTTAAGTATTTTATTCCAGCATAAGATAAAATTATCGCATCATACTCACCATCCACTAATTTTCTTATTCTAGTGTCAACATTACCTCTTATAAGTTTACAATTAACATCAGGCCTTATTTTTTTAATTTGAAATTGTCGTCTATAAGAGGATGTTCCAATAACAGCATTCTGTTTTAAATCTTCAAATTTTTTATTTCCATTAACTATTGCGATTTCTCTTGCATCAGTTCTTTCAAGAAATGTATCTGTTAAGAGACCATTAGTCTCAATTGCTGGCATGTCTTTTAGTGCATGAACAGCTATATCAATATTATTTTTTTGAAGCTCTTCTTCGATACTACTTGAAAATAAACCTTTACCACCAACATCAGATAATCTGGTATCTTGTATCTCATCACCCTTTGTAGAAATTTTTTTAATGTTTACATCCTGATCAATAAAGTTGGTTACCTCAATAATTTTCTCTTTCACTTTTTGTGCATATAATAATGCTAACTTACTTCCTCGAGATCCAATTGTTATTTTTTTTTTCATAAAAAATCATTTCTTACTTGTATTGGGATTGTACAATTATTAAAAACTATTTGTATGAATAAAAAACCCTTGATTCTTGGAATAGAAACAAGCTGTGATGAAACTGCAGCGTCTTTAGTTTCAGAAAATGAGCAAGGAATACCAATAATTCTCTCTAACGTTATCTCTAGCCAATCAGAGGTGCATAAAGAATTTGGTGGAGTTGTTCCTGAACTTGCTGCCCGATCCCATTTAGAAAAAATTGATTGGATTGTTCAAAAGGCTTTGAATGAAAGTGGAAAAAAAATTGACGAAATAGATGCTGTTGCTGCAACGGCTGGACCAGGATTAGTTGTTTGCTTATCTGTTGGTTTAAGTTTTGGTAAAACCTTTGCTAATTTAATTAAAAAACCATTTATTGCGGTTAATCATTTAGAAGGCCACGCTTTAAGTCCAAAAATTAATTCAGGGTTAAATTACCCATATTTATTTTTATTGATTTCGGGTGGACATTCACAGTTTTTGAGTGTGAAAGGACTTGGAAATTACAATAGATTGGGCACAACTATAGATGATGCTTTAGGTGAAGCATTTGATAAAACTGCAAAATTATTAGGAATAGAATTTCCTGGTGGACCCAAAATTGAAGTTTTTGCTAATAAGGGAAATCCTGAAAGATATGAATTACCAAAACCAATTATTAACAGAGGGGGTTGTAACTTATCATTCGCAGGCTTAAAGACAGCAGTTTTAAAAATATCAAAAAAAATAAATACAGAACAAGATAAATTTGATTTAGCAGCCTCTTTTCAAAAAACAATTATAGAAATCCTCTATAAGAAAACAAAAATTGCTTTTTTAGAGTTTGAAAAACAAAATAATCCAAAAAAAAAAAAATTTGTTGTTGCTGGTGGTGTAGCGGCTAACAAAAAAATTAGATCAATGTTAATCAATCTATGTAAAGAAAAAAATTATGAAAATATTTTTCCTCCAATTGAGTTCTGTGGTGATAATGCTGCAATGATAGGAATGGTTGGCTTGGAAAAATTTAAATTAAATCAATTCAATGACTTAGATTATCCAGCAAAACCTAGATGGCCATTAGATGAAAATGCTAATTTCTTAAAGGGAGCAGGAGTAAAACTTTAAATTTCGTATAGTATTGTGAAAGTAATATAATTGGTTTAAGAACTTCAAAGGAAAATGAAAAAATCAAAAAAAAAATTGCTAGTTACAGGGGGCGCTGGTTTTATAGGATCAAATACAGCTTTATATTTTTCAAAACATGGATGGAACATCCACATTATAGATAATTTATCGAGAAAAGGAAGTAAAGATAATCTTCTTAATCTAAAAAAAAATATTGATGTAAACTTTTACAAAATTGATACCTCAAATTTTTCAAAAATATCCAAAGTCATCAAAAAGATAAAACCTAAATTATTAATACATTGTGCTGGTCAAGTTACAGTTACAAAATCTGTTACTAACCCTAGAAATGATTTTAATTCAAACGCTATTGGAACTTTTAATATATTAGAAGCAATAAGGTTATTTAGTAACAAAACAAAATTTATAAATATTTCAACAAATAAAGTTTATGGAAATGTTTCAAATAAAAAAGTCTTCCAAGGAAAAAATAGATATGGTTTTGCTGGAAAAATGAAAAGTATTAATGAAAATTATCCCCTAGATTTATATTCTCCCTACGGATGTTCTAAGGGTATTGCGGATCAATATACTAGAGATTATTCTAGAATTTATGATTTAGACACAGTGGTAGTTAGGTTAAGTTGTATTTATGGTACAATGCAATATGGTATTGAAGATCATGGCTGGATAGTTTGGCTGACCATCAAGTCATATTTTGGAAAAAAGATAAAAATCTTTGGCGATGGCAAACAAGTTAGAGATGCTTTGTATATAGATGACTTGGTAAAACTTTTTTTAAAATTATCAAAATCTAAAAAAAATAAAAATAAAATTTATAATATAGGCGGTGGCATAAAAAACTCGATGAGTCTTTTGGAGCTAATCGAAATTTTAGATAAAAAGATGAATAAAAAAAATAAATTTAAAAAATTTAACTGGAGGCCAGGTGACCAAAAAATATATATTTCAGACATATCAAAGATAAAAAAAGAACATCATTGGTCACCAAAAATAAATGTTCATCAAGGATTAGACAAGGTTATCAATTGGATACATAAAAATGAACTTAATATTAAAAAGTTATTAAAACCTTAATATTAATGAAAAAAAAGAGATTAGCTTTTGTAGATTACTGGAGCCATCAATCAACTAGGAGTGGGGATTTTTTAAGAGAAATATTTCTTGAAAAATTTGAAATTACTGATTTTTGGTGGAAAGAAAAAAACAGAGTACCTCTCGAAGAATTAAATAAATTCGATTATATATTTTTCTTTCACGTAATGTTTCCTCATCAAATTTTGAGAAAATTAAAAAATAAAAAATTAATGTGGGCTCCAATGTATGATGCTCTTAATTTTAGAAATTCTTTTTTTAGGTCAATATTTTGGAAACAAATATCCAATTTAGGGATTAAGGTGCTTAAATTCTCGGACAAGATAAGTGATAACATTGAGAATGAAAAAATTGATAGTTTGAAACTAAATTATTATATAAAACCTAATGTTATTTCATCTTTTAAGAACCAATCAAGGTTAAACATTTTTTTTTGGGATAGAGGAAGAATTAAATTAGAAGAATGGTTAAATCTCTTTAATAAAAATGATATAAATCAAATCTTATACTTCCCAAAACCAGACCCTGGTCGAAAGATTGATAAACTAAATCATACAAATATATTAAAAGAATATAATTTTAAGATGATTGAAAAAAGCTTTATGCCAAAAGATGAATTTATAAGTATTATGGAAAAATATAATGTTTTTATCGCTCCTAGAAAAAAAGAAGGGATAGGAATGTCAATTGTTGAGGCTATATCAAGAGGTATTTATATTGTTGGCTATAACGACTCAACAATGAATGAGTATATTTTAAACGATAAAATTGGTTTTATTTTTGATAAAGAAACTAAAGGTAAAATAAATTTAGATGATGTAATCAAAAATTATGATTTAAGAAATGAAAATGCTAAGATTAACCATATTAAATGGCTAGAAGATAAAAAAAAGATAATACCTCTTTTAGAAAAAGATACACACAATGCTAAACAGGCACACTTTTTTCTACTTTTTTTGTTAGATGATATCAAATTTTTTTTAAAAAGATTATTTAAATTTAATTTTAATTATTAGTTTTAAAGATGCAGTACTGGTTACTTAAATCGGAACCTAATGTTTGGTCAATTGATCAACAAAAAAAAGCTGGTGAAAAAGGAGCACCCTGGGACGGTGTAAGAAACTATCAAGCAGCTAAGAATTTAAAAACTATGAAAAAGGGTGATCAATGTTTTTTTTATCACTCAAATATTGGAAAAGAAATTGTTGGAATAGTAGAAGTTGTGAAAGAACATTACATTGATAAATCAGACAAATCAGGAAGATTTGTTGCTGTGACTGTTAAGTTTTTGAAAAGACTTAATAACCCTGTGTCTTTAGAGCAAATTAAAAAAAACAAGGATTTAAGCCATTTATCTTTAATTAAACAAAGTAGATTATCTGTAATGCCTATTGACTCTAAAAGCTGGAAGATTTTAAATAAAATGAGTAAATAATAAAAAAAATGCCAAAAAAAAAGAAATCAAAAAAGAAAAAAACCAAAAAGACAAAGAAAAAAAAATCTTCAAAAAAAAGAAGGAAAATAAAAAAAGTCTCAAAAACTAAAAGATCTGCAGCTAAAAGATCTAAAAAGAATAATATTGATAAATCATCATCTAGCGATCAAGTAATTAAAACTAAACCTGAATGGGTAAAAAGGAGTTTAGCAAATAAAGCCCAATATCAAAAAAAATATTCTGATTCTATTAAAAATAATAATTCATTTTGGAAAAAAGAAGGAAAGAGAATTACTTGGATAAAACCTTACAAAAAAATTAAAGATGTTAAATATAGTAAAGACGAAGTAAGAATTAAATGGTTCGAAGATGGTACCCTAAATGCATCTGCTAATTGCATTGATCGTCATTTAAAAGATAAAAAAGATAAGACTGCAATTATATGGGTAGGAGATGATCCTAAAGATACTCAAAAAATTTCTTATAAACAATTACATCAAAAAGTTTCAAAAGCTGCAAATGGTCTTAAAAAACTTGGGATACAAAAAGGTGATCGTGTTACTATTTATCTAACGATGATACCTGAGCTAGCGATCTTAATGCTGGCTTGTGCAAGAATAGGTGCCGTCCACTCAATAATTTTTGGTGGTTTCTCTGCAGAGTCAATTTCAGGAAGAGTGAATGATTGTAAATCAGAATATATAATTACTGCAGATGAGGGAGTAAGAGGAGGCAAAACTATTCCCTTAAAAGCAACGACAGATGAAGCTTTATCTAATTGTCCAGATGTTAAAAAATGTATTGTAGTAAAAAGAACTGGTAATTATGTATATTGGGATCAAGATCGAGATGTCTGGTATCACGACCTAATTAAGGATGTACCAAATCATTGTGAGCCTGAAGAAATGAGTGCAGAGGATCCTTTATTTATTCTCTATACATCAGGATCAACCGGGAAGCCTAAAGGAGTATTACATACCACTGGAGGATATATGGTGTATGCTTCTATGACTCATCAATATATTTTCAATTATAAACCGAATGACATTTATTGGTGTACAGCAGATATTGGATGGGTAACTGGTCATAGCTATATAATTTATGGACCATTAGCTAATGGTGCAACAACCATTATGTTCGAAGGTGTTCCAAATTACCCGGATAGTTCAAGGTGGTGGCAGATAGTAGACAAATATAAAGTCAATACTTTTTATACAGCGCCAACAGCTATAAGGGCCTTGATGAGAGAAGGTGATGGCCCAGTTAATAAAACTACTAGAAAATCTCTAAAACTATTAGGAACTGTGGGAGAACCTATAAATCCAGAAGCGTGGATGTGGTATTACAAAACTGTTGGTAATTCAAGATGTCCAATAGTCGATACATGGTGGCAAACAGAAACGGGAGGAATTCTTATAGCACCACAAACTGGAGCTATTCCACTTAAACCCGGATCAGCAACAAAACCTTTTTACGGAATTAAACCAGTGCTAGTAAATAAAGACGGTAAAGAAATAAAAGGTGAAGGTGAAGGAAGACTTTGTATAGCTCAATCTTGGCCTGGTCAAATGAGAACCGTATATGGTGATCATCAAAGATTTATCGATACTTATTTTTCACAGTTTGATGGAAAATATTTCACTGGAGATGGATGTAAAAGAGATAAAGATGGCTACTATTGGATAACTGGTAGAGTAGATGATGTAATTATTGTCTCTGGTCATAACCTTGGTACTGCTGAAATTGAAAGTGCCTTTGTTGCGCATCCTAAAGTAGCTGAGGCTGCTGTGGTTGGATATCCTCATGATATTAAAGGAAATGGTTTATATTGTTACGTCACACTCAATGCAGGTGAGAGTGAGACAGGCGATTTAGATAGAGAATTAAAACTTTGGGTGAGAAAACAAATAGGGCCTTTGGCAACACCAGATCTAATTCATTTTACCCCAGGACTTCCAAAAACAAGATCTGGGAAAATAATGAGAAGAATTTTAAGAAAAATTGCAGCAAACGAGCATGGACAACTAGGTGATACAACTACTCTTGCTGATCCAGGTGTAGTAGATAGCTTAGTTGAAAATAGAAAAAATATCTAAAATTTTATTCTTTCATTAAATTCTTTTTTTACAACTTCCCATTTTAAAATCACTGAATTAAGAACAATTTTGCGATCTAAAGTTTTTAAATCTTCTCCAATTGGTGCCCACTTATACAAACATAAAGCACTTGGATTAAATGGTAAATCATTGTGATGATCATCCCAATTAATATTTTGTATTCTTTCGTCAAAACTTTTTTTTGCATTTTCTATAATATCAATTGGCATCTTATTTGAAGTTTCATCATCTAAAATTTTTAAAAAAATTTCTTTTGCTTTATCTATGTCTTGGTAATTAAAATTTGCTTTCAATTTTGAAAATGTAAACAATGTAAGATCTTGAAGAGCAACTGCATAAATATTCCACTTAGCAAGGTTTACTGATTCCATAAAAGTGTCATTCTCAAAATGAAGAACGTACCTAGTTCCCATCCTTGTTTTAAGATAGCCGTAAAGAGTAACCTGACTCACCCAGGCAGATTTTGTTTGAATAAACGTTTCAAGTTCATCCAAATTACTAATTTTCCCCTTGGGTATGAAAGCTTTGAACATGGCGAAAAGATAAGTCTTAAAATCATGCCAAGTTAAATCCCTCCACGTTAATTTGTATTTTCCCATAAAAAGCCCTATTTTTGACACTTATAACTTGAAAAGGCTAGCAAATTTACCAATTTTAACACTTTAAATCTATTTCATAATGGTTATGGTTTTCGCCAGTTATAACTAAAAAGAGAGAGGTATAAATGTCAAAACAAGAACAACACTGGGAAAAATCCAAGGGTTTGCTAATGATGACGTTAGCAATTTGGTTTGTTTTCTCAATTGGCATCTTCCTATTCGGGGCTGAAATGAACGAAGTTACGGGACCATTTGGTTATCCGTTAACTTATTGGTTCACATGTCAAGGTTCTCTTGGAATTTTCGTAATACTGATTTTCTGGTTTGCGAACAGACAAGAAAAAATTGATGAAGAGTTCGGCTTCAGTGAAAGAGGAGATGACTAATGATTAAAGGTAATTTTATAGACAATTTACCTAAGGTTTATGGAATCTATACAGGTGGTTTTTTAGCTTTCATAATCATTATGTCAATTGCCGAGCAGATGGGTATGACAGCGAAAACAATTGGTATTTGTTTCGTTGCCTTCACGGTAGCCATCTATGCTATAATTGGTTATCTATCACGTACAGCTCAAGCTGATGCGTATTACGTAGCTGGAAGACAAGTACCAACCGTGTTCAACGGAATGGCGACAGCAGCAGACTGGATGTCTGGTGCATCATTCGTTGCAATGGCAGGTGGTATTTACTTTAAGGGTTACGGTTATATGGCACTACTTGTAGGTTGGACTGGTGGATATGTATTAGTTGCATCACTTTTAGCACCTTACCTAAGAAAATTTGGCTGTTACACAGTTCCAGATTTTATTGGTACAAGATACGGTGGTAATTTAAGTAGATTTATGGCGGTAGTAGTTTTAACTGTTGCTTCATTTACTTACGTGACTGCACAAATTAACGCCACAGGTACAATTGCATCTGTTGCACTTGATATTCCATTCCAATACGCTGTATACGTTGGACTTATAAGTATCTTACTTTGTTCAATGCTTGGTGGTATGAGAGGGGTAACTTGGACACAGGTAGCTCAATATATCGTACTAATCATAGCTTACTTATTACCAGTATTCTGGATCAGTAACAAAATGGGTGCGGGTTTCTTCCCACACTTCATGTTAGCTGATGAAGTTTCAAGAATAGCTGAATTAGAGGCTCAGTTTGGTTTTGTTAAAAACTCTGCTGAAAATCTAAAAGAAGTACCAAAAGGTTTGGCTGGAATAACTAAAGCTCACTCAGCGGTGAACGCAACACCTTGGGCATTTATTTCATTAGCGTTAGCGATGATGATGGGGACAGCTTCATTGCCTCACGTTATGATGAGATATTTTACTACTCCAAGTGTAAAAGCAGCTAGAAAATCAGTAGGTTGGTCATTATTCTTTATCTTCCTACTTTATTCTTCTGCTCCAATGTTAGCGACACTATCTAAGTTGTCATTGATTGATCCGTCACTACCAACAGGTATTATCGGTAAATCAATAGCTGAAGTACAATCAATAGATTGGTATCAAAACTGGAACCAAGCAAACTTAATGTTTGTAAGCGACTTTAACGGAAATGGAACTCTTGAATTAAACGAGTTTTTCATGGGTGGTAAAGCCGTTGTGTTAGCAACTCCAGAAATAGCTGGTTTACCGTATGTAATCTCAGGTCTGGTTGCTGCTGGAGGTATGGCTGCTGCCATGTCAACAGCTGATGGTTTGATTCTAGCAATTGCAAACGCAATCTCACACGATGTTTACTATAAGATCATCGATCCAAAAGCTGAGACTGCGAAGAGACTGGTTGTTGCAAGGGTATTACTTGTGGTAATTGGTTTTGCAGGAGCAACAATCGCAGCGCTTGAGATCCAGGGTATATTAGGTTCAGTAATCTGGGCTTTTGACTTTGCGATGTCAGGACTGTTCTTCCCACTTGTACTTGGTGTATGGTGGAAGAGAGCTAACAAAGAAGGTGCTATTGCTGGTATGTTCTTAGGATTAGTTTCTGGTGCTGCTTACCTAGTTTGGGTAAGAACAGGTGGAAGTGGATTCTTAGGAATTACTCAGTTAACGTTTGGTATCTTTGGTTCAGCTGTCAGCTTAGTAGCAATGGTTGTAGTGAGTTTAATGACTCAAGCACCAAACGCTGCAACGCAGAAAATGGTTGATGAGGTTCGTGTACCAGCTGGTAAATCGATCCTTGGCAAACAACACTAAATAATCTTTTTAAGGGGCGATTAATTTCGCCCCTTTTAATTTCGATCTTTTTCCAATATAAATTTCTCAATGTCGGCGAACTTTCATCCTTTAGTATATATAATTGACTATATTCTTGGGGTAATCATGTGGACTTTGATTGGAAGAGTTGCAATGAATATTTTTCAAAGAGAAGATTCTCAATTTTTTTTTATGAGGGTCTTTGTTAAATTTACTAATCCTTTGATCAACTTATTTAGACCTATAACTCCATCTTTTATCATACAACCAATCGTGCCTCTTTATGTTGCTTGGTTTTTTTTTATGATAAGGTTTTACTTTATGCCTTGGGTTCTAGGATACTCAGTGATGGGAATGTTGTCATTTCCATTAGAAAGTGAGATTTCAAGACAAATTTACCAATTTTTTAATTAAATTAAATTTTAAAATTTGGTACTAGTTAATTTAATAATCTATGAAAAAAATACAAATTTCCCCCTCAATATTATCTGCAGACTTTAGCCAATTAGGAAATGAGATTAAGAGACTCGAAGATGCAGGTGCAGATATGATACATGTTGATGTAATGGATGGTCATTTCGTTCCTAATTTAACTATTGGACCTCCAGTCATTAAAACTCTTAGAAAGCATTCAGAATTAACTTTTGATGTGCATTTGATGATTTCACCTGTACATAAATATATAAAGGATTTTGCAGATGCAGGAGCAGATATAATTACTATACACCCTGAAGCCACTGATAATTTAGTAGAATCAATTAATCATATTAAAAGTTTTAAAAAAAAAGTTGGTATTTCTCTTAATCCAAATACAGAGATCAAAGTAATTGAAAATGAATTAAAACATGTGGATTTGATTTTAGTAATGAGTGTATATCCAGGTTTTGGAGGACAGAAATTTATTCCCGATGTTATTAAAAAAATTGAATTATTAAAAAAACTTAAAGATGAAAAAAAATATAAGTACGACATTGAAGTGGATGGTGGAATAAATTTTTCAAATTCAAAAGACGTAATAAACGCAGGCGCAAATATTCTTGTATCAGGAACTACAATATTTAAAGAAAATAACGGTAACATTAAAAAGAATATAGAAACACTTAAAGAAGTGTAGAATGCTGTTAGATGGATTTTTTGAAACTTTAAATGAGTTTGCAGAAATAATTAAAAAAAAATTCAGAGATATTTATAAAAATTCAAGTTTATATGAAAAAAAGATTTCTAAAACTTTTGATAATGAATTCATTTACAAACCAAGTCCTCACTTACTTTCATCGATAATCAAATATCAAAATAAAAAATATAAAATTGAAGATTTTGAACTAGAGACAGTTTGGAATAATCAAATTAAAACCAAAGATTTTGAAAAATTGAACAATTTTTTCTGGTTGTTCAGTCTTGACCTAAAATCTTCGAAAAATTCTGTGAAAAAGGTTATAACTAATTGGATAACTAATAATAGTAGCTTTAAAAAAGAAAGTTGGGAATTTAACATAACTGCTAAACGTATTATTTCATGCCTATCTAATCACCTACTTACTTATGATGACAATGATAAAGAATATAGATCAATGTTTGATCACATGATTCAAAAACAAACAAATCATTTATTAAATGAAATGAAAAACTCTAAAGATTTAGAAAACAAAATAATTGGTTGCTCAGCAATAATTTTGACAGGGCTATGTTACAAAATTGAGAAAAACTATTTAGATATTGGTTTAAGTTTTCTAGAGAAAATTACTAGTTCCTCAATAGATAACCAAGGTTTTACAAATTCAAGGAATATAAAACAGTTAATATTTTTTTTAAAATATTTTATAATTATTAGAGAATGGTTTAAAGAGTCTCAGGTTGAAGTTCCGGAACACATAGAAGAAAATATTTATTATTTTGGACAAAGTTATGCTTTCATAAGACAAAATATATACGTAGATCTTTTATTTAACGGTAATAATAAGTCCAATACTCAAGATTTTGATCATTACTTAAGAAGACTTGGTTATAAATTTAAAAATGAAAATAAAGATTGTGGTGGTTATATAATTTTAAAGAATAAAAAAATTTGTCTAGCAATGGATGCGGGATCGTCACCAAATTCAAAATATACTCAGGATTATCAGTCGGGCGCTCTTTCATTTGAAATAATTTCAAACGGAAATAAACTTATAACCAATTGTGGTTATTACAAAAAAAATAATCAAAACCTTAATGAAATATCAAAATCTTCAGCTGCACACAGCACTTTAATAATTGATGATAATTCCTCGTGCAAATTTACAAAAAAAAAAGATAAGTTAATCCTAAAAACAGGTTTAAAAATTACTAAAAAAAATTCTGTGTGTGAGAAAAATTATTGGAAAATCAATGCTGCTCATGATGGATATTTTAAAAAATTTAAATCAATACATGAGAGAAATATTGAATTTTTTCCTGAGCAAATGAAATTTGTTGGAAACGATAAGATTATTAGAAAAAAAAATAATCATAATTTAAAATTTGATATTCGATTTCATCTGGAACCAAATATTAAATTAATGAAAACTCAAGATAATAAATCCATTTTAATAGAATTAGAGGATGAGGGTTGGAAATTTACATGTGATAATTATGAAATTAATATTGATAATGGATTATACTTCGGTATTAAAAATTCATATATTGAGAACCAAAATATTTTTGTATCTGGAATATTGAATAATAATGAAGAGAATATTGAATGGGAAATTAAAAAGATATAATGAGAAAAATTAGATCAGCTTTAATATCATTATCTGATAAATCTAATCTTAAGCCTTTATTAAAAGAATTGAGAAGGAATAATATCAAAATAATTAGCTCTGGTGGAACATTTAAAGCAATTAAGAAACTTAAATTCAAATGTTTAGATGTTTCAGGTTTTACAGGATTTAAAGAAATACTTAACGGAAGAGTCAAAACTTTACATCCAAAAATACATGCTGGCATTTTAAACAAAAGGAATAACAAGTCTCACTCTTTTGATATTAAAAAAAATAATTTTGAGAATATTGATTTAGTAATAGTAAATTTCTATCCATTTGAAAAAACTATTGATCAAACAAAAAACCATTCAAAAATAATAGAAAATATTGATGTTGGTGGTCCAACTATGGTCAGAGCTGCTGCCAAAAATTATAATGATGTGACTGTAATAACCTCTACCGATTATTATTCAGAACTTATAAATGAGTTAAAGAAAAATAAAGGTGGTACCTCTCTAAAATTTAGAGAAAAAATGTCTAGGTTAGCATTTGATGAAACTGCCTATTACGATGCAGTAATTTCAAACTATTTAAACAAGTTTAATAATATCAATTTTCCCAAAAAAAAAGTTCATTACACCAATTTAGTTGAAAATCTTAGATATGGAGAAAATCCACACCAAATAGGTGCTTTCTATTCACAAAATATTAATAATAAATTAGATCAAATTCATGGAAAAAATTTAAGTTATAATAATTATAGTGATATTCTTGCTGCGCTTACTATTTCGAAATCATTACCAAGAAATACCGGTACAGTTATTGTTAAACATGGAAACCCTTGTGGGGTCTCAGCTTTAAAAAATAATATAGATAGTTATAAGTTAGCATTAGCTTCGGACCCCATAAGTGCATTTGGTGGTATTGTTTCGTGTAACTATAAAATTACTCAAAAACTTGCATTGTTACTAAATAAAATTTTTCTTGAAGTAGTAATAGCCAATGGCTTTGATGAAAAAGCTCTTAAAATCTTAAAATTAAAAAAAAATCTCAGACTTATAGATTCCTCGAAGATTTCTCTCAATGAAGTATGGAAATTTAATTCTGTAGATAACTTTACACTTATACAATCAGAGGACAAAAAAAAAATTTCAAAAAAAGACTTTAGAATTGTTTCAAAAAGAAAACCAAATAAATCACAACTTGATAATTTAATTTTTGCATTTAATATTTGTCGTTATGTAAAATCAAACGCTATCGTTCTTGCTAATAATATGTCTACTATTGGTATTGGTTCGGGGCAACCAAGTAGATTTGACAGTTGTGAGATTGCAATAGCAAAAATGAATAAGTTTTCAAACATCAAAAATGAAATTGTGGCAGCATCAGATGCTTTTTTCCCATTTGTTGATGGGATAGAAAAATTAGTTCAATCAGGAGCTAGTGCAATAGTTCAGCCTTCTGGATCGATAAGAGATAAAGAAATTATAAAATTTGCTGACGAAACAAATACAGTTTTGATTTTTTCAAAAAATCGTCATTTTAAACATTAGCAATCTTATCAATTTTAGCAGCTAATATAAAATCATTTTCAGATAAACCTTCGATAGCATGAGTTGTAATGTTAATCTTAGCATATCCCCACCCAAAAATAATATCTGGGTGATGACCCTCATACTCTGATACTCTTCCTACTTCATTTACAAATTTTTGACTTTCTAAAAAGTTTTTAAACTCAAATTTTTTTTCCAAAAGATAAACTTTTTTATCATTTTGAACAATTTGCCAACCATCTACTTTTTTTTGATATTTGTGAATTTCAGAAATATCAAAAGCCTTTACACCACCTTCACAAGGAACACATTTTTTATTTAATAAATCACTCATAAAATAAAATTATACTTTTTTTAATATCATTATTCCATTCCAAAAACTTGGATGACAATGGTTATTAGCGGTCTTTATCTCCTTTATAATTCTAAACTTAGATTTGGTTTTATTTATAAAGTCTAAAGTACCCTCATACACTTCGTCAAAATTTATATCATCAATTAATACCAAAGATCCAACATTTAAAAATTTATCTGCTATTTTTAAATTCTTAAATTGATTTTCATAGGAATGTTCTCCGTCATAAAAGTAAAAATCAAATTTATTTTTGTTGTGATCTAGAGACTCAAAGTATTTCTCATAATCTTGCTCAAAAAAAAAATGATTATTTTTTTTCGTGTCTTCGAAATTTTTAATAAAATCATTTTTTGGTCCCGTAAATTGAGAAAAATTATCAACACCAATTACTTTACATTCAGTATTAATCATCCCAGCAACTAAGGAAAAGCCTTTCCAACATCCAATATTCAAATAAACCTGATTTTTAGATAAATTTTTACATATTCTGTTTATCAAGTATCCAATGGCGTATGTCGACATGCTATCTATCTTAATTAATTCTTTTCTCAAATCTAAATCAATCTTTTCTTTGTTTATGATACAATTATCAAAAACGTAATTTTTTTCTTTTTTAAAAATTTTATAAAAAGATTTTATAAGCCTAAATTTATAGGAAGATCTATAATCATCACTTGGACTAACTTTGAATTTTATATCATCAAATATTTTTTCAATGTTCATTAATAGACAAATTTAAGTTTGGAGCGGGCAAAGGGGGTCGAACCCTCGACCTTCTCGTTGGCAACGAGACGCTCTACCACTGAGCTATGCCCGCAATATAATTTAATATAGAGAAAGTAAATTATTATTTCAAGAAATTAAGTTATTTATAATCTAATTCAATTAAATTCTTTTGAAAAATATTATTTAATTTCTCAATAAATTCTTTATCAAAGTTTTTTTGCCAATTATTCTTTGGACCTAAATGAAAAAAAGGTATCTTTTTTTTTTCTTTTCTTGAGATTATGGACTCACTAAACCCGTTTGTTTCTTCTATTTTTTTTAGGTTTTCAAAAGAAGTAGTTTTAACAGCGTTTTTTGCTTTTTCCTTATTAAATTCACTTTTATTATTTGTTAATTTATTTATAAATTCTACTATCTCTTTAAATACAAAAAAAGTTTCTGACAATAAATCCTCATATTTTAAAAATTTTATTGGTAATAAGTTGTTATTTTTCCAAGATTGATAATTTAATTCCCAAGAACTTATAAATTGATAATCACTATAATCCTTTTTCTTTTTAAAGTCGTAAGTAAAGTTTTTTTTATCTTGCATTACCTCTAAAGCTTTATCATGATCAATTTGAAAATGTCTAGACATGGAGTCTAAAACATTTCTGGGATCTCTTACTATGTAAATTCCACCAAGTGAGTTGGCTCTATTTGTAAAATCATTTTTTCCCAATTTCACAAGAGCATTATGTGTCTTGAAAAATTTTATCTTTCGGTCCTCGTTAATTTTTTCTTGGGCTAAGACCCATAATCTCGAAGTATCTCCAGGTATTGATAAATCATAATCAAAATTTTCTAAATATTTTTTTTCAGGAAACTGTTGAACGTTCTTTAAATGATTGTCACCAAGAAAAACGCCGTCTTTTGTATAATAATAAGCGCTTATCAACGATCTTAACCACGTGTTGCCATTTTTAGGATAAGAAGCGAGCCAAATTATCATATATTTATCTTTTAATTATTTTTATATTATTAATATATATTTAATAAATTATGAAATTTCCAAAAACTATACCTGTTTTTCCACTCAGTAATTTTATAATTTTTCCTAAAACTACAGTGCCTTTAAACATTTTTGAGCCAAGATATATAGATATGGTCAATGATAGTATGAAAGCAGATAAGTTTATAGGCATGGTTCAACCAAAAATTACAAAGAATTTTGATGATAATAAATTACCTTCACTTCATAAAATTGGTTGTTTAGGTAAAATTACAAGCTTCAAAGAAGCTGATGATGGAAGATATTTAATTGACTTAAAGGGTGTAATTAGATTTGAAATAAAAAAAGAAATAGATTCAAATAAAAAGTATAGAGAATTTGAGATAAATTTTGAAAATTTTTTAGATGATTTAGAAGAAAAAAAAGAAAACTTAAAATTTTCTGATTTGGAACTTATTTTCAAAGATTTAAAAACTTTATTTGAAAAAAGAGGATTTATCATTAATTGGAAAGCTCTAGAAAAACAAAGTTTAGACGAAACAATAAACGCTCTAGCGATGACATCACCATTTAGTCTAGAGGAAAAACAAGTTTTATTAGAAGCTAAAAATCTAGAAATTAGAAAAACAAAAATTTCTGAAATTTTAAATACTTATACTTACGATCAATTTGATAATACCACTCTTCAATAAATTAATTTTGTAAACCCATATCAGCGATATTTTTAAAATATTTGTTTAATATTTTATTCTGTCCTATTAACCTAGCTGTTGAGTCAATTAAATCCTCTTCGATCTTATTTTCAAAATTAAAATATTCATAGATAAAATTAATTCCTTCCGAAAAAACAAAATTTTTACTTTTTACATTATTCTGAAATTCAACACATACACTTTGATCTATAGGTAAACCAAGTTTTATTTTGTAATCAATTATTTTTAGAAATTCTTTTATATCTCTAATTGACATATTGAAACCCTGACCAGCTAAAGGATGAAGTTTATGCAACAAATCACCAAAGGCTAAAATATTACCTTTATAATATTCTCTTAAATTTATTGATTTTAAATCAAATTTTGAAATCTTGTGAATTTTTTTTATTTCATATTTAGGGTTGAACTTATTAATAATTTTGTTGATGTCCGACTCAGTTTTATATTTTTTCATTCTTGCAGAATAAACAATTGAAGTTTTTTCATTTGATATTGGCAAAAATGCTATCGGGCCGTCATTTGTAAAAATTTGTATTGCTTCGTTGTTAGATGATAATTTTATGTGATCTATAATTGTTGTGAATGCAATGCTATTATATTTCTTTTCAAATTTTTTTGAAAAATATCTTTTTGTTATTTCATTTCTTATGTCACAATTAATTATAAGATCATAACTTAAATAATCAGATTTTTTGTATTTTATATACTTTCTAAATTTAAAAAATTTACTCTTTTTAAGTTCGATAATTAATTGATCAAATATTTTTTGATTCTGCAAGATTGAAAATAAATTGTCCTTTTGATCTTCAAATTTTAAAATTTCTTTGTCATAAGAGTTTTCTGTAAAAATTTTTATTTTCTTAATTGGCCACAACATTTTTTTAATATTTGTTATTTCCCTATTAAAAAAATCAATATTTGATTTTGAAATTCCAATTGTACGAGTGGTATCTATTTTATTGTTTTTTTTCTCATAAAATAAATCAACAAATATCTCTTTTTTAACTAAGGCCTTTGCCAGAGCTAAACTTGTAAGATTATCACCCAATATACAGACTTTCATAATAAATTTAATTTTAACAAGAAAAATTAGATGATACAAAGTGATAAATTTGATTCACTTAATATGAACATAAAAAAAATTGTTAATATAACTCTTCTTTTTATTGCTAAAAGGTTAACAGAAATATTTGGTTTTCTAATATTATCTGCTGGCATATTTTTGTTTGTCTCATTAGTTTCATATTCTCCAGAGGATCCAAATTTTATATTTCCTGAGAATACAGAAATCAAAAATCTTTTGGGTTTTAGGGGAAGTTATATTTCTGATATTTTTTTTCAATCAATTGGTTTAATCTCTTATTTAGTCTCATTTACTCTAATTTTTACTGGTATAAATATTATTATAAGAAAAGATTTTTTTTTAATAATTGAAAATATTTTTTATTCAATTTTATATTCAATTTTTGGATCACTGTTTCTTAATCATTTTTACAATACCGCTTTTGCCCTTTTTATTAACGGTAACGGGGGTTTTGTAGGAGACTATCTAAATGAAAATTTTTTTAAAAATTTATTAAGTTTAAACGAAAATTTATCCTATTATTTTATAATCATCTTAATAATTGTACTTTTTTTACTTAGTATAAATTTTAGTCTTAAGAAATTTTTTAATTTTCTTAAAAAAATTAATTTTCTTAGTCCTAAAAAAAACAAAAATTATACGGATAAAAGTGAAGTTATTAATGAATATATTCCACAAGAAGAAATTAAAAATTTAATACAAGAAGATTTACCTTTTATAAAAGCTGACGAAATAAAAAAAACTGAGATACAAAAATTTAAATTGCCTAACCTAGATTTACTTAAAATTCCGTCTAAAAAGGAAAGAGAAAATTCTGAAAAAAACCAATCAAGCGATCCTGAATTTTTAGAAAAAATATTATTAGATTTTGGTGTTAATGGAAAAATAAAGAAAATAAGTCATGGACCAGTTGTTACATTAAATGAATTTGAACCTGCGGCTGGTGTAAAGGTTTCGAAGATTATAAATCTATCTGACGATATCGCGAGAAATACTAGTTCTGAGTCAGCAAGAATTTCGACCATTCCAGGAAGTAATACTGTTGGAATCGAATTACCTAATTCATCAAGAGAAAATGTTTATTTGAGTGAGATTTTAAATAACACCGACTTTAAGAAAAAAGAAATTAAATTACCGATCGCTTTAGGTAAAAGTATTTCTGGAAATCCAATAGTTGGCGATTTATCTTCAATGCCTCATTTGTTGATAGCCGGAACAACTGGATCTGGAAAGTCAGTTTGCATAAACACAATAATATTGTCACTCCTTTACCGTCACACTCCTGAGAGATGTAAATTTATTTTGATTGATCCTAAAATGCTTGAACTATCAACGTATGAAGGTGTGCCTCATCTTTTGTGTCCAGTGATAACTGAAGCAAAAAAAGCTGCCACAGTTTTAGGCTGGGTGGTTAAAGAGATGGAAAGTAGATACAGACTTATGACTAAAGAAGGAGTTAGAAATATAGATGGTTACAACTCAAAACATAAACTTCCAATGCCCTATATAGTCGTAGTGGTCGATGAAATGTCAGATTTGATGTTGGTTGCAGGAAAAGAAATTGAAAACTATATTCAAAAGTTATCTCAAATGGCAAGGGCTGCTGGAATACACATTATCATGGCTACTCAAAGACCGAGTGTTGACGTTATTACAGGAACAATTAAAGCAAACTTTCCTACACGAATATCTTTCCAAGTGACATCTAAAATAGATAGTAGAACCATATTAGGAGAACAAGGTGCTGAACAATTATTGGGTAAAGGTGATATGTTGTATATGTCATCTGCTAACAGAGTTATAAGAATACATGCGCCATTTGTATCTGACAATGAGATTGAAAATATTAACAATTCTTTAAGATCCCAAGCAGAACCAGATTATGTAGATGAAATTCTAAATTTTGTAGATGAAAAAGAAATAGGTGATGGTTCCAAAAATATGGGTGATAAAGATGAACTTTATCAAACAGCTGTAGAAATAATAAAATCAGAAGGGAAAGCATCAACGTCCTTTTTACAAAGAAAACTACAGATAGGATATAATCGAGCAGCAAGAATAATTGATATGATGGAAGAAGAGGGAATTGTGAGTAAAGCCAATCATGTAGGAAAACGTGATGTTCTTTGATGATTAATAAATTAATTTTTTTATTCCTTTTATTTTCAATTGTTGAGGCTTCAGCTAATATTAAAGAAAAGATTATTCAAAATTTAGAAACCACTAATAACTTAACATTTAACTTTGAGCAAAACGTTAACGGCAAAACAGAAAATGGTCATTGTGCTCTTTCATACCCTCAAAAAATATTTTGCAAATATAATTTAAAAAATAACAAAATTTTAGTTTCTAATGGAAAATCCATAGTCATAAAGACTAATAATAGCTATTACCTATATCCCCTTAAACGAACACCATTAAATCTAATATTAAATAAAAAATTTTTAATTGATAAAATTAAAAATTTAGATGAAAGGATCTTGGATAAAAAATTTATAAATTTTAAGTTTTTTGAAGAAGATTTTGAAGTGAATATTTTCTTTGATTATAACACTCTTGATTTGATTGGTTGGCAAACTACAGATATTTATCAAAATCTTAGTATCACTTTTTTAGATTCGGTTAAAAGAAATCAAAAATTAAATAGTAATTTATTTAATTTACCTCAACAAAATTAAATTGAAATAGATTCCGTTTTATAAATTCTCATACCCCTTGAGATATAATTATTTAATGCATTTTTATGGTCTAAAGAGCAAGTGTGCACCCAAACTCTATTAGTATTTTTAGAAAAAGAATTTTTTATAGCCGATGTTAAAAGGAAAGAGCCTAATTTTTTATTTTGATATTCTTTGAGTAAACCAAGATAAGCAATTTCTGTCTCCTTTTTTTCCTCATGGAAAATAAGTTCAAAATATCCAGCCATATCATTAGCTTTTTTAAGAATATAAGTTTTTACCTTTTGATCAGAAATATATTCGATCCATTGTTTATCTGTCCAAACTAATCGATCTGTCCATCGATGTTCTTTACCAATACTTTTATAAAAAAACTTATTTATTTGAAAATCTGCTGGATCACTAAGATCGATTAAACAGTCATCTGGAGAAAATTTAGATTTTTTTAAGTCTTTAAGTGAATTAATTTCTAAATAATTTCTTTCAACTTTAGTGCTCACTCCACCATCTTTCCAACTTTTTCACCTCCAAATAGGTGAAAATGTAAATGAGGTACTTCTTGCCCACCGTGTTCAGATATATTAGCTAAAGCACGATAACCTTTGCCGCCGTCTACTGATATACCAAGTTTTTTTGCAACAAGATTAATACCCTTTAATAAACCCACCATTTCCTCTGGGGAGGCGTTTTGACTAAAATCATCAAGGTCAATATATTTTCCTTTCGGTATTACCAGCGCATGAATTTTTTTTTGTGGATTAATATCGTGAAATGATAAAACGTGATCATCTTCATAAATCTTTTTGCAAGGAATTTCCCCCCTTAAGATTTTAGCAAAAATGTTATTATCATCGTAACTCATTTTTTTCTTTTATTGAGTTCTTCCATTACATCCTCAATTTTCACATCATTTGCTTCTAGATACATTATCAAATGATAAAAAACATCAGCTGCTTCATGAATTTTATTTGAATTTTTTTCTACTGCCTCAATAAGTTCATTAATTTCTTCTAGGATCTTTTCCTTACTCAAAGATTTATCACTAAGTAATTTATTAGTGTAAGAACCATCTACTGGAGTTTTTTTCCGTTCTCTTGCAAGATTAAATAAGCTTTCTAATGTATTGAGCATATTAAATTCTAACAGGTATTCCTTTTGAGTCCAAATAATCCTTGGCCTCTTTTACAGAGTGTTTTCCATAATGAAATATAGAAGCTGCTAAAACTGCACTAGCTTTTCCTAATTTAATTCCATCCACTAGGTGATCTAAATTACCTACGCCGCCAGATGCAATAACTGGAATATTTACTTTAGATGAAATTTTTGACATGAGATCAATATCATAACCTACCTGTGTTCCATCTCTATCCATAGAAGTTATTAATAACTCCCCTGCGCCGTTTTTTTCCATTTGTTCAGCGTACTCCAACGCATCAATACCACTATTATTTCTTCCTCCGTGAGTAAACACCTCCCACTTATCTCCATTTGTTTTAGCATCGATTGCAACCACAATACATTGAGACCCAAATTTTTTTGAACTATCTAAAACAACTTTTGGATTTTCAACTGCTGCAGTGTTTATGGAAACTTTATCAGCGCCACAATTAAGTAATTTGTTAATATCCTCAACACTTCTAACACCACCTCCTACAGTTAATGGCACAAAACACTTTTTTGAAGTTTTCTCCACAACATCATAAATAGTATCTCTATTTTCATTAGACGCAGTAATATCTAAAAAACAAATTTCATCTGCTCCACCATCACTATAAATTTTGGCTTGTTCCACAGGGTCTCCTGCATCTTTTAGATCAACAAAGTTTATACCCTTAACAACACGACCATTTTTTACATCTAAACAAGGTATTATTCTGTTTTTAAGCATCTTCTTTCACTAGTTCTTCTAATTGTATATCACCATCATAAATAGCTTTACCCACTATTATACCCTCTACATTTTTTAATTTCTTGGCTTTTTTAATATCTGCTATTGATGAAACACCACCTGATATAACTACGGGGCACTTTGAAATCTCAGCAACTTTCATTGTTTCATTAAAATTTGGACTTTGTTTCATGCCGTCTCTATTAATATCTGTAAAAATTAATCTACTAACACCATAGTCGTTTATTTCTTTTAAATAATCTAAAGTTAATTGATTAGAGCTTTCTTTCCATCCAGACACTGACAAATACCCATCATTAGCATCTAAGCCTAGAGCAATATGATTTTGAAATTTTTCACATGATTCTTTTAAGAAACTTTTGTCTTTAATAGCAGCGCTTCCCAGAATTACTTTCTCAACACCAGCATCAATGTATTTTTGAATATTATCAGAATTTCTAATACCACCACCTACCTCAACTTTAAAATTAAATTTACCAACTATATCCTGAATAATATCTAAATTAACTGTTTCACCAGTTAAAGCACCATCTAAATCAACTATGTGTAAATTTTTAAATCCATGATCCTTAAATTTTCCTGCTTGTTCAATCGGAGACAATTCATACTCAGTCTTTTTATCGAAATCCCCCTTAACTAATCTTACACACTTTTTATTTTTAATATCTATAGCTGGAAATATTTTCATCTATATTTCCAATCATCATACCAGTCTTCCCAACTTTCAGATTCATATTCTGTATTAAGTTTATCGATCATTTCTTGTGAATACTGCATGGCTCCAGGAATATTTTGAGGAATATTTTTCCAAACTGGATCTAAAATTTTATCATCTTTTTTATTTGAATTTTTTTTCATAAAAAATTTAGTGTAATTTAGATAAATTTCCTCATGTATATTTTTAGGTTTTGAAGTCTTCCAATTTTTGATGGTTTCAACAAACTGCTTATATTTTTCCTCTTTAGGAGGTATTTCTGAATGAACAAGACTATAGTAAAAAGTAAAGTGCCTCTTTAAAAGATCAATGTGTATTTTTTTCCATCCTGCTTTTTCTAGCTCTGGTAATTCATTTAATAATCTTTGTTTAAGTTGTTCTTTTTCATTCTTTTTAACTAATGTCATTTATTCTTATCTCTTGTTTCCTGATTTATTTTTTCACCATATTGTTTGATTTTTTCTTGTTCTTTTTCTTGCTCTTTTTTTTTAGCTAATTTCTTAGCAGCATAATAACCCAAAAGACCACCAACTGGAGCTAAAACCCATGCTCCATTGATAAACACCATCGCTCCTAAAAACTTTCCAGCAATACCTAAAGATCCCCCCAAAGTAGCACCAATTGCGGCACCACCCAGAGTGCCAATACTTTTTTTTGAAATAACTGCCCCAGCCGTTTTTCCAACTGGATTTTTTTTTAATTCCTTTAATTTTCTTATTGCCTCTTGTTTCATTGCAATTACTTCTGCTTCTTTCCTTTGTCTTTCAGCTTCCTCTAATTCTATTCTTTTTTTTCTTTCTCTTTCAGCACTAAAAGCAGAAACAACTAAAATTATTAAAATAATATTAATAATTAATGGTCTTAATAAATTTAAAATCAAACCAACATTGTCTTCGGGATATTTTTGTTTAAATTCTAAAAAATTTTCATACTCATAAGGAATGTAAAATGCTGAAAATATTAATGCTACAAAAATAAAAATTATAGGGACTTTAGGACCTAATTTTTCAACAAGTTTTCCTATTAATGTAATTCTAGCAATTTGTCTTATTAGCCAATTCATAGCTATAAATTTATAAAATTTTTAATTACTTGTAATCCTATTTTATCACTCTTTTCAGGGTGAAATTGGGTGCCAAAGATATTTTCTTTTTCAACAGAACAAACAATATTTGATGAATAATCTGTTGTAGCTGAAATCACTTTTTTATCATTTGGTACAAATTCATAACTATGAACGAAATACATATGAGAATTATTTTCTATATCTTTAAAAATTTTACTATCTTTGACAATATTAATTTGGTTCCAACCGATATGAGGAAGTTTAAATTTTCCATTTTGATTATCTATTTTTGAAACTTTACCTGAAATCCATCCTAAGCCTTTAGTTTCAGTTTCCTCATAGCCAATATCAGCAAACATCTGCAAACCAACACAAATTCCAAGTAGAGGTTTTTTATTAGTTATTGCAAATTCATTTAAAGTGTTTGTAAGACCTTTAATTTTGTTCAAGGCATCTACACAACTTTTAAATGAGCCCTGCCCTGGTAAAACTACTTTGTCACTTGATTTTATCTTATTCAAATCTGAGGTAACCTCGATAGTTACTTTATCTTTTGCAACTTCTTTAAAAGAGTTTATTACCGAGCTTATATTGCCCGATTTATAATCAACAATTGTGACATTCATTAAACTTATAAAGAACCTTTTGTAGAAGGAATAGTTTTTTTATTCCTCGGATCTATTTCCAATGCAGTTCTTAAAGATCTTGCTAATCCTTTATAACAAGACTCGATAATGTGGTGACTATTGTCCCCGTAAATATTTTCAACGTGTAGAGTAATTCCAGCAGCTTGAGAAAATGCTTGAAACCATTCTTTAAACAATTCTGTATCCATTTCACCAAGTTTTTCGACCTTTAGATTAACTTTCCAAATTAAATAAGGTCTATTTGAAATATCAATTGCAACACGTGATAAAGTTTCATCCATTGGGATCATCGCATGAGCATACCTTCTGATTCCAACAGATTTTTTCAAAGCTTTTTTTAAAGCTTCACCAATAGCAATTCCTGTATCTTCAGTTGTGTGGTGTAGATCAATATGAGTATCTCCTTTAGCTTTTATACTCATGTCTATTGAAGAATGCTTAGATAGTTGTTCAAGCATATGGTTTAAAAAACCTATTCCTGTGTCAATTTTGTATTTACCTTTACCGTCAATATTTAAATCAACACTAATGCTTGTTTCTTTTGTTTTCCTGCTTATTTTGCCTTTACGCTTCATAATTAAAAACAGGTATACATATATTATTCAATTATGGCAATAATACTAAACCTGGGCTTGAAGTATCAAATTTAGTATCCATTTATAAGCTATGACAACGATTGTGTTAGTTAGAAAAAACAACGAAGTGGTAGTAGCTGGTGATGGCCAAGTAAGTATGGGCAATACTGTAGTAAAAAGCACTGCCTCAAAAGTCAGAAAAATTGAAAAGAGAGATGTTGTAGCTGGTTTTGCTGGATCAACAGCTGATGCTTTAACATTGTTTGAAAGGTTAGAGGGAAAATTAGAAAAACATGCTGGTAACTTATCAAGAGCTGCTGTTGAGCTAGCTAAAGATTGGAGAACTGATAAATATCTAAGAAGATTAGAAGCACTAATGGCGGTAGGTGACAAGAATAATAGTTATATAATTTCAGGTACTGGTGACGTTCTAGAACCTGAAGGAGATGTTATTGGTATTGGCTCAGGAGGTAATTATGCTTTAGCTGCAGGAAAAGTCTTAATGGAAAGTAATATTTCAGCAGAAGAAATTGCAAAAAAAGCTATAAAGGTTGCAGCTGATATCTGCGTATTTACAAATGAAAATGTCAAAGTTGAAAAAATATAATGGATAAATCAAACGTAACTCAATTACATCCTAAGGGAGATCAACAAAAAGAGAAAGCTTCATTAGTAAGCTCCTTATCACCAAGAGAAATTGTTTCTGAATTAGACAGATTTGTTGTCGGTCAAAATAAAGCTAAAAGAGCAGTTGCTGTTGCCTTACGAAACAGATGGAGAAGACAAGCTTTAAAAGGTGAAATGAGAAATGAAGTTTTGCCAAAAAATATTTTAATGATCGGGCCAACGGGTGTTGGTAAGACAGAAATTTCAAGAAGACTTTCTAAATTAGCGGAGGCTCCTTTTGTAAAAGTTGAAGCAACTAGGTTTACTGAGGTGGGTTATGTTGGAAGAGATGTAGAACAAATTGTAAGAGATTTAATTGAAATAGCAATTTCAATGGAAAAAGTTAAAAAAAGAAAAGAGGTATACGCAAAAGCTCAAAAATTAGCTGAAGAAAAAGTATTGGATGCTTTAGTTGGGAAGAAGGCAAGTGCGGCTACAAGAGAAAGCTTTAGAAAAAGACTTAGAGACGGAGATTTAGATAATAACGAGATAGAAATAGCTGTCAGCGAAAGTGGTGGTAATAACACATCTTTTGAAATTCCTGGAATGCCTGGTGCCAATGTAGGAATGATTAATATTGGAGAGATGCTTGGAAAATCTATGGGCAAGCAGGAAAAAAAGAAAAAAATGACAGTTAAAGAGTCTCACGAAATTTTGATTAATGACGAGTCTGATAAGTTAATAGAACAAGATAAAATAATTAAAGCTGCAAAAATCTCTTTAGAAAATAATGGAATAGTTTTCTTAGACGAAATAGATAAAATTTCTGGAAGAACAGATAGGGTTGGAGGGGATGTATCTAGAGAAGGTGTGCAGAGAGATTTGTTGCCTTTAATTGAAGGAACAACTGTAAACACAAAATATGGACCTATAAAAACTGACCATATATTATTTATTGCATCTGGTGCTTTTCAATTAGCTAAGCCTTCTGATTTACTTCCCGAGTTACAAGGTAGACTACCAATCAGAGTTGAGCTAGAGGCTTTATCAAGTGAAGATTTTAAAAGAATTCTTAAAGAGCCTGATTTCAGTTTAATTAAACAGTATGTAGCTTTGTTAAAGACTGAGAATGTTGAACTTGAGTTTACTGAAGATGGTATTGATGCAATCGCTAATATTGCTTCTGAAGTAAATGCAACTGTTGAAAATATAGGCGCTAGAAGATTACACACAATAATAGAAAAAATCCTTGATGAAATTAGTTTCACGGCAACCGACAGATCTGGTGAAAAAATCTCAATAAATAAAGAATATATTGATAAAAACCTAGATAATCTTGTTAAGGATACGGATTTATCAAAATTTATTTTATAATTTCTTTTTTAAAAAAATATAAAAAGCCCCACTGCCACCGTCTTCAATTTCGGCATCAGTAATAGTTTTTATTTTTTTCATTAAGCTAGAATTATTTTTAATAAAATCAGGAACAGAATTTTTTAAAATACCAAATTTCTTTGAAATATATGGGTCTTTATCATTTTGAGAGTGCAGTCCTTTACCTGTAACTATGATAACTTTAGAGACTTTTTGATCAAAACAATCAGTTATAAAACTTTCAACTTTTTTGTTTGCTTCATCAAGTGTGTAACCATGAAGATCTAATGATTTAGTAATATGAAATTTATTCTCTTTTTTTTCTAAATCTTTATTTGGTAACTTTTCATTTTTTTCTAAAAAGTCTTTCCAATCCTTTTTGTCTTTATCTGAAATATTACTATTCAATTAAGAAAGAGTATCAACTAACTGCCAATTTGGATTATTAGTACTTGTATCTCTTGAAAATACCCAGGTATCATAAATCTTCTTAATCTTTTCGGGGTCTCCAGAAACTATTTTTTTATCTTTATCCCTAATACAGGTGATTACTTCACCTACAAATTCTACGGTTACCTGTAAAATTTTTCCTAAATACTTGTGCTCTTTTATGTTCGCTGAGTTTATTCCAATAAAAGTAATTTCGGCTAGATGACCTCTTTTACCTCTTTCTTTTAGTGCAGTGTTAAACTGATCATAAATTTTATTGCTTAATAAAGGCTTGCTTGTAGTCAATTTATTGTCACTATCACCGAAGTCTGTAATAATAGTTTCGTATGCTATTTTAGCACCTTTTAAAAAGTCTTTTTTTGCATTTTCGTCAAAATCAGTTTTTTTATTTATTTTTGTTTCAGGGTTTATATTTTTTAACATTTCCTCAAACTGGGGTGAGGCTTTTCCCTCAAAACCTGTTCTTTTTCCTAAAATTCCTCTAAGTCTTAAAAAAATGAAGCCAGCAATCATCGCTAATAAAATAATATCGATATATTCAAAACTATAATTCATAATCTAAACTTAATTACTATGTTGATTAATTTCAACTAACAATTACATTAAAGACAAATGAACACAGTACTTTTAGCTGTTATTTTAATCCCAATTGTAGAGATTTACCTTTTTATAAAGATCGGGTCTCAAATAGGGGCTTTCAGCACTATATTCTTGGTATTTTTTACTGCGGTTGTAGGAGTTTACTATGCCAGATACGAAGGGATTAACACTTTGAGATCTGGAATGATGCAAATAATTAAAAATCAAATTCCAGCTCACGAATTAATTTCTGGAGCTGCAATAGCATTTGCAGCTGTTCTGTTGATCATACCAGGATTTGCAACTGACTTGATTGGTTTCCTCTTAATCATCCCAATAACACGAAAGTTAATATTAGGAAGATTTAATAAAAAATTTGAAAATAATGAAACGAAAAAGAGTGATTTTATTGAAGGAGAATTTGAAGATATAGAAGATGACAATGACAGAAAAATTTAAAATTTTAGCAAAATATATAAAAGATATGTCTAGTGAAACACCAGATGTTGAAACTTATATATCTGCAGGAAATAACATGAGTAAGTATCAATTAGATATTGATATCAAATCAATAGCCCTTAAAAATAAGATGATCGAGGTAAATATAACATTAAAATTTCAACACAAAGACACTCAAGTTAAAAAATCTCATTTTGAGATTATTTACGCAGTAGCAGTAAAAATCGATGAGTCCATTAAAGAAAAAAAAGATCTAGAAAAAATTGTATTATGTGATGTACCTAATTCAGTTTATCCAGACTTAGAAAAATCATTTTTAGATATGATGCATAATTCTGGATATCCTAATCTCAAATTAGAAAAAAAAATTGATTTTACAAAACTTTATTTAGAAAGATTTAATTAATAAAAGTTTTTTTTAAGAGATGTTTTTAAATAGATTTGATGATTTTTTAGTTCCTCGGGAGACGGTTTTATAACCTTGGTAGAATAGATAACTTTTCCAGTATTTAGTTTTGAAACTTCTTCTTCTTTATTTTTAAAATCTAAAGTTGGTTCTTTTTGATCTATCAAATTTATATAGACCTTAGATAGCAAATCACAGTCAATAAGCGCGGTATGTTGGACCCTTTTGGAGTTGTCTATTCTATATCTTTTACATAAAGCATCCAAACTTATTTGGGATCCAGGAAATTTATTTCTAGCTAATGATACCGTGTCTATTACTTCATTATTAATTTTGTTTTTTCCGATAATCTGTAGTTCGTTATTTAAATGAGATAAATCAAATTCTGCATTATGAATTATTAATCTTTTATCTTTAATAAATCTTAGAAAATCATCAGCTATTTCTCTAAATTTCATTTTGTCTGATAAAAAACTATCTGAATATCCATGCACTTCGAAAGCTTTCTCAGATACTTTTCTTTCAGGATTTAAATAACAATGAAATTTTTTTTTTGTCGGTATTAAATTATCCAACTCAATACACCCTATTTCTACAATTCTATGCCCTTCTTTAACTGAAATACCAGTTGTTTCTGTATCTAAGACAATTTCTTTCATACTAAATTTTTTATAATTTCCTTTACTCTAACTTTAACAGAATTTTTTTTAAAATTGTTTTTAATTATAAACTGTGACTTTTTCTTTTTTAAGACAAGCGACAGTTGCATCTTTTTAAAACTATTAAGTATTTCCATATTAAAATTTTTTCGTTTTTTTAATCTTTTTAAAATTTCTGATCTCTTAGACTCAACAAAAATTAATATATCTTTTTTTTTATTAATCTTGTTCTCCAATAAAAGAGGAATATCTAGTACAACAAGTTTTTTATGTTTGTTCTTTCTCAAAAAATCATTCATTTTTTTTCTAACTTCATGATGAACAATCTTAATAATTTTTTTTAAATTTTTCCTATTAGATAAAATCGCATCTATAATTTCTCTTTTTTTTACAGGAAAAGAATCAAAACAATTTGGAAGTTCTTTTTTTAATTTTTGAAAGACTTTTCTGTTATGTTTATAAATTTTAGCAACTTCTAGATCAGCATTAAATACAGGAAAACCAAAACATTTAGCTATGTAAGTTTTGCCAGAACCTATATCTCCTAGAATGCCTATTCTTTTCATAAATCTAAAAATTTTTTTAATTCCTCATTAATTTCTGGTTTAACCTTGTGCCATAATAAAAACGCCTCGAAAGCCTGGTAAATAAACATCATTTTACCATTAGAAACCTGACAGCCTAAGTTTTTCCCAGTTCTTAGAAAATTGGTTTCTTTTGGATTGTAGATAACGTCATAAAATAACTTTTCTTTATTTATATTTTTAAAGTTTAAATTTATATTATCTTTTTTATCTAAGCCCAGACTGGTGGCGTTAATAATCATATCAAATTCAGGTTGATCTCCCCAATCAGCTATACTGATTTTTGAAAAATATTTTTTTAATCTTTCAGTTTTTTTTTTAGTTCTATTACTTACTATAATTTTAGAGACACCTAATTTTTCTAAAGCATAAATTATAGAGGGTACTACACCGCCAGCTCCCAATATAAATATTGTTTTGTTTTCTAAATTAAATTGAGTTTCCTTCAAACTTAACTCAAAACCCTTTATATCAGTGTTGTGACCAATAAGTTTTTTATCTTGTTTGTATATAGTATTAACGGATTGCGTAATCTGGGACTCCTCACTTAGTGCATCCAAAAAAGGAATAACATCACTTTTGAAAGGAACAGTAACATTTATCCCATCTAATTTATCATCCTTAATTTCAGAAATAATCTCTTGAATTTCGCTTTTATCTATTTTTCTTCTATCGTAATTTGCATTAATATTATTTTTTTTAAACCAATAATTATGTAATTTGGGTGAAAGTGAATGCTCAATAGGGTTTCCAATTACAAGATATTTTTTCATTTATAATTATCTAAATATTTTTTAATTTTTTCAATAGGAAGTCCCATTATTGTATTTTCGTTTCCATCAATGCTTGAGAATAAATCTCTTCCCTCGCCTTCTATTTGATAAACATTATAAGCATATAACGCCTCATCCGAAATTTTTACTAAATATTTTTTTAGCTCTTCTTCTGTCATTTTTTTCATTGTTAGTGATGCTTTATCGGTATGGTTCCATACCATAGATCCGTTTTTGGAGATACAAACTGAGCTTATTAAATGATGTTTTTTACCATTGAGTTTTTTTAAAATTTTTAAAGCTTCATTTCTATCGTTAGGTTTTGATATCAGTTCTCCCTCTAAATCAATTACACTATCAGCACCCAAAACTAAATCGTCAATATATTTATTGCTTACTTTATTAGCTTTTAATTCAGCTAGATTTTTTGATATGATTTCTGGTGAAGCTTTTTCTTTTAATAAACTTAATTTCACAATATCTTCATCGACATTTGATGGTTTTACTTCATTAAAAATATCATTTTCGTCCAATATCTTTTTTCTAACCTTGCTTTTAGAAGCTAGAATAATTTTAGGCATTTTCTTTAAATATTTCGTATATTTTAATTATTGAAGCTGCAGTTTCTTCTACAGATTTTCGTGTGACATCGATGAATGGCCATTTATATTTTTTGAAAGTATTTCTTGCCATATCTACTTCTTTTTTGATTTGCTCTAGATCTGTATAAAGTTTATTTTTGTTTTCCTTAAGAGAATTCATTCTATTTTTTCTAATCTCTACAAGTCTTTCTGGCTCAGTATTTAATCCAATAATGCATGAGATTTTAGGGTTTTCTTTTAAAACTTCTGGTAAAGAATTTTCATTTATTAAAGGTATATTGGATGTTTTAAACCCTTTGTTAGCTAAAAAGATTGCGGTTGGGGTCTTACTTGTTCTGCTTACTCCCAACAAAATTATATCAGATTCTTTTATTTCTTTTACAAGATTGCCGTCATCATGGTTCATTGTAAATTGAATTGCTTCGATTCTCTTATAATATTCTTCATCAAGAGCGTATTGTCCACTCGGTTGGTGTGAAGCTTTTTGATTTAAAAGTTTTGAGAAACTCAATATTAGATCACCTAACACCCCAAAGCATGGAATTTTTTTCATGTCACTATTTTTTGCAAGATATTTTGCTAAATTACTATCAACAATGGAGTATAGAATTATTGAGTTTTTTTCTTTTTCCGCACTTTCTAAAATTTTTATAATTTGATTTTCTGTTCTGGTAAAAGAATAAGTATGTGTTTTATAATTTATATTTTTAAATTGAGCTTTGATAGCTATAAAAATACGATCAAGAGTTTCACCAGTCGCATCTGATATAAGATAAATTTGATATAAATTACTCATGTATAATTTGTGTATAAATTTGTACTATTTTTATCATATTGAACATTTTCCATATCTTAAAATTTATGTTGTAAAACAATGCTTTTATTAACAAAATTAAACATGTTAAAATCTCCAGTAATCATTTGGTGTATTTAGTTAATAAGCTTCAATTTTGCGTATATATTTATTAAAATTTAAATTCTAAATGTTAACAAACTGTTTATAAAATGTTTAATAAATTTAATCACCATTATTCACAGAATATACTAACATTACAATTAATTATATTTAATTATTAATATGTCTCCAATCGAGGAAGTAATAATAAACAAGAAAAGTAATATTAATCCTATTTGGATTATGAGACAGGCTGGTAGATATTTACCAGAATTTAGAGAAATAAGAAAACAAAATCCTGATTTTATTAAATTATGTCTTAACGAAAAGTTATCAAGTGAGATCACCTTACAACCCTTAAAAAGATTCAATTTGGATGCAGCAATAATTTTTTCTGATATCTTAATGTTACCATATGGTTTAAACCAAATTGTTGAATTTAAAAAAAATTTAGGCCCATTGCTTGGTAACTTAGACTTAAAAGAAATTTCAAATATTGAAGAGGTCGAATTTGTAGAAAAACTATCTCCTGTTTATGAATTAATTAAATCAGTTAGTAGTTCCCAATTTACTAAAAATAAAACTACTATAGGCTTTGTTGGAGCACCATGGACTCTATTAGTTTATATGATTAATAAAAAATCACCAAAATTAAGTTTGAATGAAAATTTTTTCGAGGACAAATTTTTAATTGTTAAAGTTCTAAAAATTTTAGATAAATTTTTAAAAATACACATTAAAAACCAGATTGAAAATGGTGCTCAGATAATTCAAATTTTTGATAGTTGGGCTGGTCTGTTAAAAGAAAAAGATTTACCTTATTATATCTATGAACCCACCTTAAGCTTGGTTAACTACACCAAATCTTTAAATGTGCCTGTTATTTGTTTTCCAAGAGGTATTAGAAATTATAAAGATTATTGTGAAATTATTAAACCGGACACAATTTGTATTGATTATGAAGTTGATCCGATAAAAATTAATAAAGAAATAAAAATTCCTGTTCAAGGTGGAATGGATCCAAAAGTTTTGCTTTCTAATAAAGAAAATTTGAAAAGAGAAACAACCAAATATTTAGATATATTTAAAGATCATCCATATATATTTAATTTAGGACATGGCGTTCTTCCAGAGACGGATCCTAATATGATGGATTATTTAGTAAAAACTGTGAAGGATTATTAATGATAAAAAAAAAAGAACACCCACCGGTTAATTTCGGAAAAACTGGAGTTTTGATTGTTAACCTTGGAACTCCCGACTCAACAAGTTGGTTTGATATAAGAAAATATCTAAAAGAGTTTTTATCGGATAGGAGAGTAATTGAGGTTAACCCATTAATTTGGCAAATCATATTGAATGTAATTATACTAACCTTTAGGCCATCTAAAACAGCTAAAGCTTATAAAGAAATTTGGATGAAAGATAAAAACATTTCTCCTCTTTTACATTATACTCAAAAGCAAGCAGAAAAACTTTCAAACCTAATATCTGAAAAAAACTTAATAATAGATTACGCAATGAGATATGGAAATCCGAGCATAAAAAATAAAATTGCAACTCTTCATGAAATGGGTTGTGAAAATTTAATAATTCTACCGCTTTATCCTCAATACGCAGCAGCAACTACAGCAACTGTCTGTGATGAAGTATATAGAACTCTTATGAAAATGAGATGGCAGCCTGCACTAAAAATAGTGCCACATTATGAATCTGACCCTTTATATATAGGAGCGCTTGTTAATTCTTTGAATAAGAAAATTAAAGAAATAAATTGGAAACCGGATTTGATATTAGCTTCTTATCACGGAATACCACAAAAATATTTTGATAAAGGTGACCCATACCATTGTTATTGTCATAAAACAACAAGACTTATATCAGAAAAATTTACTTCAGTTGAGATTAAGACAACATTCCAGTCTAGATTTGGCCCTGAGAAGTGGCTTCAACCTTACACAGACAAAACCTTAGAGAGTTTACCTAAAGAGGGTAAAAAAAATGTTTTAGCTATATGTCCAGGATTTTCCTCAGATTGTGTAGAAACTTTAGAAGAAATACAAATTCAAGGAAAAGAGAGTTTTTTAGAATCTGGCGGAGAAAATTTTGATATGGTGCCATGTTTGAATGATAATGACGATCACATAATTTTATTAAAATCTTTAATTCAAAAAAATATCTGATTAATGAATACATACTTACTTTTTAAATCGTTACATTTAATATCTGTTATTTCTTGGATGGCTGGATTGTTATATCTTCCAAGAATTTTTGTTTACCATTCTCAAAACAATACTCAGCCGATTATATCAGATGTATTTAAGGTTATGGAAAGAAAACTATTTTTTTATATCATGACACCAGCAATGATATTATCCTGGTTATTTGGCTTGCTACTTATCCATGAAATAGGATTTCAACAACTTGGACAAACCTGGATGATTTTGAAATTGATATTTGTGGTTATATTATCAATTTATCACTTTTATCTTGGTCGAATTTTAGGACAGTTCAAATTAGATCTTAATACACATTCACATAAATTTTATCGATATATAAATGAAATACCGACGTTATTGCTTATTTTAATCATATTTGTTGTAATTTTTAAGCCTATCTAGGGTTGAATATTTACAAATAGTATATATATTTAATTCATTATTAAGTCCTTAATAATTTTAATCATGAACATACAAGAACTAAAACTCAAATCATCCGAACAACTCATTACACAAGCAGAGGAGCTTGGTATTGAGAACGCAAGCACGCTAAGAAAACAAGAAATTCTCTTTGCAATTCTTAAAAAAGTTGCTGAAAAAGAAGAAATTACAGGAGCTGGCGTTTTACAATTGCTCCAGGATGGATTTGGTTTTTTAAGAGCAATGGAGTCAAACTATCTTCCAGGACCTGACGATATTTATGTTAGTCCAAGCCAAATAAGAAAATTTGGATTAAGAACTGGAGATACAGTAGAAGGGCCAGTTAGAGCACCCAAAGAAGGTGAGAGATATTTTGCTCTTTTACAAGTAAGTAAGATAAATTTCGAAGAACCTGATAAGTCTAGACACAAAATAGCTTTTGATAACCTGACTCCATTATACCCAGATAAACAACTGGTTATGGAAGTTGAAATGTCAAAACCAGATAAAAAACAAGATTTAACACCTAGATTAATTGATTTAGTAAGCCCAATAGGAAAAGGACAAAGATCGATTATTATTTCACCTCCCAAGGCTGGTAAAACAATGATTTTACAAAGCATAGCAAACTCAATTGCTAAAAATTATCCAGAATGCTATCTAATTGTATTGCTTATTGATGAACGACCAGAGGAAGTTACAGATATGCAAAGGACTGTAAAAGGTGAGGTAATAAGCTCTACTTTTGATGAACCAGCACAAAGACACGTTGCAGTGGCAGAGATGGTTATCGAAAAAGCAAAAAGACTAACTGAACATAAAAAAGATGTGGTAATTCTTTTGGATTCAATAACCCGATTAGGAAGAGCTTATAATGCTGTAATTCCTAGTTCTGGAAAGGTTTTAACTGGCGGTGTTGATGCAAATGCACTTCAACGACCAAAAAGATTTTTTGGTGCAGCAAGAAATATTGAAGAAGGTGGATCTTTGACAATTATTTCCACAGCATTGATTGATACTGGAAGCAGGATGGATGAAGTTATTTTTGAGGAGTTTAAAGGAACTGGTAATAGTGAAACAGTTCTTGATAGAAAGATTGCTGACAAAAGAATATACCCAGCCATAGATATAACCAAATCTGGAACTAGAAGGGAAGAATTGTTATTTGATAAAAACGACTTACAAAAAATGAATGTTCTAAGAAGAATTATAGCCCCAATGGGCACTATGGATGCAATCGAGTTTATAAGTTCAAAATTAAAGGATACAAAAAATAATTCAGACTTCTTTAATTCTATGAACAAACCTTCCTAATTTGTTTTTCATTATTTTAGAATTAAAGTTATACTAATTTAATGACAATTTACGCCTTATCGTCTGGCCCAGGCATGTCTGGGGTGGCTGTTATAAGAATTTCAGGTCCTGAAACTGCGAAAGTACTCAAAAAACTTACAAATAAAGAAATTCCAAAGCCTAGAGTGGCAACCCTTCGAAAAATAAACAATATCATCACTTCTGAGCTTATTGATGAAGGTATAATACTATGGTTTCCAGGCCCTGAGAGCTACACAGGAGAGGATATGGCGGAAATCCATGTACATGGCGGGAAAGCAGTAGTTATCTCTGTTCAAAATGAAATTTCAAAAATTGAAAATTGTAGATTAGCTGAGGCAGGGGAATTTACAAAGCTGGCTTTTCAAAATGGTAAAATAAATTTACTAAAAGCAGAGAGTATAGCTGATTTGATCTCAGCAGAAACTGAAATTCAGAGATTGCAAGCTGTAAAAATGATGAAAGGAAAATCTTCAGAAAAATTTAATGAGTTGAGAGAAAAATTATTGAAAATTTTGTCATTCGTTGAGGCAAAAATAGATTTTCCTGATGAAGATTTGCCAGAAGAAAATTTAAAAAAGATAAAAGAGGATTCGTCGAATGTTTTAAATGAGATTAAAAAAATTTTAAATGATCAAAAAGTTGGTGAGATAATTCGTGAAGGTTTTAAAATTGCAATTGTAGGTCCAACTAATGCTGGTAAGTCTAGTCTATTAAATAATTTATCAAATAGGGAAGTTGCTATAGTGTCTGAAATTGCTGGTACTACAAGAGACGTTGTTGAAACACATTTAAACATAGACGGTTATCCAGTTATAATTTCAGATACAGCTGGCATAAGAAACTCCAAGGACGAAATCGAAAAAAAAGGAATAAAACTATCATTAAAAAAAGCTGAAAATGCTGATCTAAAACTAGTAGTGGTGGATGCTAAAAGTATTGATCTAAGAGGATTTTTGAATGATTTATTAAAAAAAGATGCAATTCTAGTTATAAATAAATCAGATCTGTTGAAAGAAAAATTAGATTCTGAAATTTCCAAATTTGATCATGTTTTGATTTCACTAAAAGACAATTTAAATATAGATAAATTAATTTCTAAAATAAAAAACCACTTAAAAAATAAATTTATATCAGATGAAGATATCTTAATTACAAGAGAAAGGCATAGACAACATTTACTCCAGTGTGTTGAACATTTGAAAAATTTTTCCGACAAAAATGATAAAAAAGATTTTGATAAAGGTGCTGAGGATTTAAGATTAGCCACAAGACAATTAGGTATGATTGTTGGAAAAGTTGATGTAGAGGAGATTTTAGGCAGTATTTTCAACGATTTTTGCATTGGTAAATAATAACGTTTTTAAGGGTTTTTTTTGAAGCTTTTCATCGATTTTCGTTGAAAAACAGCACTTTTTTTTAAAAAAAACAGAAATCTTGTAAATATCCTAAACGAATATAAATTTAGCTCATGAAAAAAAATTTGCAATTTGATGTAGTTGTTATCGGAGGTGGTCATGCTGGTTGTGAAGCTGCAGCGGCCTCAGCAAGGCTTGGTGTAAATACCGCTTTGTTTACGCATAACAAAAATACAATCGGAGAAATGTCATGTAATCCAGCTATAGGTGGTTTAGGTAAAGGTCACCTGGTTAGAGAAATTGATGCTCTAGATGGAGTCATGGGAGAGGTTGCTGACAAGTCTGGAATACAATTTAGATTATTAAATAGAAGTAGAGGACCTGCGGTAAGAGGTCCCCGAACACAGTCTGACAGATCATTATATCGTAAATATATGCAAGAAAAACTTGTAAACTATTGTAATTTAAGCATTTTTTCTGATCCTGTAGTAAAGTTTATTTTTGAAAATAACCAAATAAGTGGATTTATTACGTTAAATGATAACAAAGTGAGTTGTAATAAGTTAATCTTAACAACAGGCACTTTTTTGAATGGTTTGATACATATAGGTGATGAAAGAACCCCTGCTGGCCGATTTAATGAAAAACCGAGCACAGGTTTAAGTGAACAGCTAAAAAAGTATAATTTCAAAATTGGAAGATTAAAAACAGGCACACCTCCTAGATTAGATTCTAGAACAATTAATTTTGAAAATTTAGAAAAACAGTTTGCCGATGAAGATCCATATTTTTTTTCTTTTCTGACTAAAAAAAATTTTAACAAGCAGGTTTCTTGTTCGATGACTTATACAAACGAGAGAGTTCATAAAATAATCGAAAAAAATTTATCTAAAAGTGCAATGTATTCTGGAAGCATACAAGGTGTTGGTCCTAGATACTGCCCTTCTATTGAAGACAAAATAGTAAAATTTGCTGATAAGATAAGACATCAAATATTTTTAGAGCCTGAGGGTCTAAATGATCATACTATTTACCCTAATGGTATATCTACATCTCTACCTGAGGTTGTGCAATACGAAATACTCAATAATATCAATGGTTTAGAAAATGTAAAAGTAATTAGACCAGGATATGCTATTGAATATGATTATATTGACCCTAGAGAGCTCTTCTTAACACTGGAGACAAAAAAAATAAAAAATTTTTATCTTGCTGGTCAAATTAATGGCACTACAGGTTATGAGGAAGCTGCTGCTCAAGGCCTTATAGCAGGTATTAATGCTGCTCTATCCTTTAAGAATATGGAGCCTTTTATATTAGATAGATCAGATGCTTATATTGGAGTTATGATAGATGATTTAGTTACTAAAGGCGTTGCAGAGCCTTATAGAATGTTTACATCTCGAGCAGAATATAGACTAAGTCTAAGGTCAGATAATGCTGACCTAAGGCTTACCCATAAAGGAATTAAAATTGGTTTAATAGCAGAAAATAGAAAACAACTCTTTGAGGACAAATTTAATAAATTAAGCAAAATATCTCTTCAAATGTCTAATTTAAACATTTCACCCTCTAAAGCAGATAAATTTGGAATAAAAATAGCTAAAGACGGAGTTTTTAGATCAGCAGAGGAAATTCTTTCCCAAAAAAATGTTGATATGAGAAAAATTAGGAATATTTGGCCTGAAATTGCTGATTTTGGGAATGAAATTGATGTGCAGATTGAGATTAACTCTCATTATAGAGGATATTTGGAGAAACAAAAGGCCGATATTTTAGCTTTTAAACGAGATGAGAATTTAACAATACCAGATAATATTGATTATGATCAGTTTTCAGGCCTTTCTAATGAAGTAAAAGCCAAATTTAAAGAAATAAGGCCGAAAACCATGGGTCAGGCCTTAAGGATTGATGGAATAACTCCTGCAGCTGTATATATTTTGTTGTCACACGTCAAAAGAAAGTCTATTAAGCATATAGCTTAATGGATAACTTAATTTTAAATTCTTATTCCAAAATTTCCAATTTAAATGTTTCACGTGAAACTTGTAATGAGCTTGAGAGCTTAATTACGATGATACAGGAAAAAAATCAAAAAATTAATATTATAAGTAAAAAAATGTTTGAAAAACAGGCAATAAGAGAGCGTCATATAATAGATTCAGCACAAATCATTGATTTTGTTGATTTAAATTGCAATACAACCTCAGATTTAGGTACAGGAGGTGGAATGCCTGGATTAATAGTGGCAATAGTGATGAAAAAAATTAAAAACGACCTGAAAGTAAATCTTTATGAAAAAAGCTACCACAAATGTGCTTTCCTTAAAGAAGTTTCAAAAAAATTAAATTTAAATACAGAAATAATTCAGAAAGATATTTTTTCACTTAAAAATATTGAAACAGGAACAATTATGTCTAGGGCGTTTAAGCCAATGCCTGTGATTTTAAATTTGGTTAATGAAAATTTTAAAAAATATAAAAATATTATTTTTTTTATGGGAAGTAGTGGAAGAAAAATTCTTGATGAAACACTTCAAGAGTGGGATCTAGATTATGAAGAAAAAAAAAGTTTAACAAGCAACGACTCGTTTATATTAAATATTAAAAAAATTAAAAAAAAGATTTCATGAAAATAATTTCAATTATAAATCAAAAGGGCGGGGTTGGAAAAACAACAACTGTTATCAATTTAGCATCAGCTTTATCTCAACTCGGTAAAAAAATTCTAGTAATTGATTTAGACCCTCAAGGGAATGCTACCACAGGATTAGGATTGTCCAACACCTCTCAATCCGATCAGACCATTTACGGCATTCTCAATGGTACAATGTCGATTTCAAACGTAATTAAAAAAACAGACTTCCAAAATCTTGATTTAATATCATCCAATGTAGATCTGTCAGGATTAGAAGTTGAGACTGCCGGCGATAGTGATAGAGCATTTATACTTAAGACTAAATTAACCGCGTATTTAAACGATTCAAGAGGATTATATGATTATATTCTTATAGACTGCCCTCCATCTTTGAGTCTTCTGACAGTAATGGCTTTGGTATCATCTAACTCACTGCTTGTGCCATTACAAACAGAATTTTTTGCTTTAGAAGGACTTACACAACTTATGAAGACTATTGAGAGAATAAAAACTAACTTAAATCCAGAATTAGAGATTCAAGGCATACTTTTAACAATGTATGATCGAAGAAATAAACTTTCATCACAGGTTGAACAAGAAGCGAGAGATTATTTCAAAGATAAAGTTTACCAAACAGTGATACCTCGAAATGTAAGATTATCAGAGGCGCCATCTCATGGTATTCCAGTATTGATTTATGACAAGAATTGTCCAGGAAGTAAGTCATATTATAGTTTTACAGATGAGTTCATGGCACAAGAAAATAAAGTTGGGAGTGCAGCATAATGAACAAAATAAAAAAGGGACTGGGTAGAGGTTTATCTTCTTTAATAGGTGAAACTAAAGTTGAGAATAAAACGAATAATTTAAGCTTAGCCGAAATAGTTCCAAACAAATATCAACCAAGAAAAAATTTTGATGAGGAAAATTTAAATGATTTAATTAATTCAATAAAAGAACGGGGTGTTATTCAGCCAATTATAGTTAGAAAATCTAATACTGATAACTCTAAATACGAAATTATAGCTGGAGAAAGAAGATGGTTAGCAGCTCAAAAAGCTGGACTGCATGATATTCCAGTAGTTGTAACAGATGCTGATGATCTTAAATCTCTAGAATTTGCGATTGTTGAAAATGTTCAAAGACATGATCTAAATCCCTTAGAGGAAGCACAAGGCTATAAAAGATTGATCGATGAATTCGCATATGATCAAGACAAAGTATCAAAATTTATAGGTAAGAGCAGAAGTTATATTTCTAACTCATTAAGGTTACTTAATTTACCAAAAGAAGTTCTTGATTTTGTAGAACAAAAAAAAATTACCGCTGGTCATGCAAAGATATTAGTAGGGCTAGATAATGCTACGTTTTTAGCAAATAAATTTATTGAAAAAAAATTATCTGTAAGGCAAGCGGAGAACTTAGTTAAAATATTCAGAAAAACTAAAAGAAATACCTCCAGTAAAGTGGACTCAAACATACGAGATTTAGAAAACTCTATATCTGAAAAAATCGGACTTAGTGTTTCTATTAAAAATAATAAAAACAATAAAGGCACAATATCATTTTATTACAAAGAGCTTGATCAATTAAACAAGATAATTGATATAATTAAATCTGGATATTAGTATTTTCAACTTTATCTAAAATCATATTGTTTATGATTTGATTAGAAATCTGAGGATTTTTTTTAATTAAACTCTCAGTATTGTTTAGATCTACAATAAAACTCTCAATATCATTCAATTCCCACATTTTGATCTGTTGCTTAATTATATTTTTATCTTTCCAGAATATTGGAGGCTTAAATGAGTTAATTACCTGATCAATATTATTATTTTCTCTCAAATGTAAACTTAACTTTCTTAGTCTTTTTAACTTATTCAAAAAAGTTCTTAAAATTAAAATATTGTCCTCACTAGATGGGATATTTTCATTAAGAATATTGAGAGTTCTTTTTTTATTTTTGCTTAGACAATTATCTACTAACTCTCCAGCACTGTAATTTTCACTAAGGTTTGTTAATTTTAAAATATCTTCTAATTCTAATTTTTTGTTATTTTGACTTAGATTAATAATTTTTTGTAATTCATTTTTAAGATTAATTCTATCTCCTTGTGATCTTTCAATGATTAAATTTATGTTTTCAGAAGATAAATTAATCTTATTTTCAAACAAAATTTTTTTTGCAATAGATAAAAGAGTTTGTGGAGTATCTTCGTAAAAAGGAACAATTAATACAATCTTTTCTTTTTCAAAATAATTCCTAAGTTTTGATTTCTTATCCAATCTTTTTGCGATCAAAATTATAACAACGTCATTTATATTTGACTCAATTATTTCTTCTATTAAGTTTAATATCTTGTCAGAGACATCAGATATCAAAATTAACTTCTCATTTTCAAAAAAAGACTTGGAATAAATATTTTCTAAAAATATTTGTTTATTTTCAATTATATCTTTCTCAGTATATTTGTAGATGTTCTCTTTGGTAAATCGAGAAAAATTAGTTTGAATAACATCCTGTTTTTGACCCTCATTCTCACCATAAAATAAAAAATAATTAGTTTTATTCTTAAACTTTTCTATTTCATAATATTTAGAGATCATTTTCTAAATTTCTTAAATATATATTAATATCCTGCAAAATTTGAGAAATCATATTTTTCTCAAGATTTAATCTGTGTTGATCAAGCTCAAATTTGTTATTTTTAGAATTAAAAGACATATCTTTTGAGAATTTTTTTGTGAATTTTTTATCATTAGAAATGTTACTTAAATTTATATCGACTTCTAAAGTCAATTTAAAACTAGTAGCATTACCTTTTTTATCTTTTGTAACAATGTCCTCTTTCTTGGTTGAACTTATGGATAAATCAAAAATGTTATTGGTGTCACTATCTCTATATTTATCTAAATTCTTGACTATTTCTCTGTTGATATTTTTATCTCCTGAAGAAAATATAGTATCGAGTTTGATATTTAATTTTTGATCTGTTTGATAGATTGGACTGTAACCACAACTCAAAACAAACACAAAGATAAAAAGATATTTAAAATTTTTCATGTTTAATTGATAATAAAATTTATTAGTTTTTTTTCTATATATATTGTTTTTATAATCTCTTTATTATCAAGGTATTTCTTAATTTGTTCATCTTTTTTAATATTTTCAATTAATGTTTTTTCATCAATTAATTTACTGATTGAGAAAACCTTTCTTTT
>CACJUF010000003.1 GCA_902596515.1 uncultured Pelagibacteraceae bacterium | reverse complement strand
TTGCATTTCTACAAAATACAGCTGGTCTTCCTTCTTCGTAACCCATGTGAACGTCCTCCAACCAATTAAGATCATCCCAACCCATTGCCTCAACATATTTTTTTAAAAATGGTGTCATTTTTTTATAATCTGGAAGTAGATTTACGTCATATCGATAACCGATTGACTGACCAATCATTTTTTCTCTAGCAGTTTCTTTCTTTTTACCCAGTTGGAGAGAAACTGCTTTTGATTTTGTTTTTTTCTTTTTAGCCATTAATACCTTTAAATTTTATGAAAGTTATCAACCCCAACAGTGTAATTAGTACCCGCTAAAGGAACTTTCGCTAAAGCTGAAGCCTCTGAGGTAAGCGCTGCTAAATCCTCAGGTTCTAAAGAGTGTATATTTGTTTTTCCACACGCTCTAGCTAATAACTGGGCTTCAAGCGTCATTGAATGTAGATAATTATAAACTCTTAAAGCTGCATCATCAGGGTTTAATCTTGCTCTTAGTTTTGGATCTTGTGTAGCAACTCCCACAGGACATCTTCCAGTATGACAGTGATAACACTCACCAGCTTTCACACCCATTTCTTTTTCAAAATTTGCCTCTGGAATATCTTTGTTACAGTTTAGCGCAATCATAGAACCTGTACCAATAGCTATTGCATCTGCACCTAAAGCTAAGGCTTTTGCCATGTCAGCACCATCTCTAACACCACCAGCATAAATTAAAGTAACTTTTCCAGTTTTTCCAACATCGTCTAAAGCTCTTCTTGCTTCTCTAATAGCCGCAATACCAGGGATACCAGTGTTTGCAGCAGCAATGTGTGGACCTGCTCCTGTAGATCCTTCCATTCCATCTAAATAAATAGAGTCTGGATCACATTTTGCAGCCATACGAACATCGTCATAAACCTTTGATGCACCTAATTTTAATTGAATTGGAACTTTATTTTTAGTTAGTTGTCTAAGTTCTTCTACTTTTAATGCTAAATCATCTGGACCTAACCAGTCAGGATGTCTTGCAGGAGATCTTTGATCAATACCTGAAGGCAATGATCTCATTTCAGCAACTTGGTCAGTTACTTTTTGACCCATTAAGTGACCACCCATACCAACTTTTTGTCCTTGTCCGATAAAAACTTCTATTCCATCAGCTAGTTGAGCATGATGTGGGTTAAATCCATATCTTGATTGAATACATTGATAAAACCATTTTTCAGAATATCTTCTTTCATCAGGTATCATTCCACCTTCACCTGAACATGTTGCGCTACCTGCCATTGTAGCACCTCTTGCTAATGCAGTTTTTGCTTCATAAGATAAAGCACCAAAACTCATACCAGTAATATAAACTGGAATATCTAATTCAATTGGATTTTCACATCTTGGTCCAATAACAGTTTTAGTTTCACATTTTTCTCTGTAACCTTCGATTACAAACCTTGTAAGTGTTCCTGGCAAGAAAACTAAATCATCAAATGTTGGAATCTTTTTCATTAATGCCATTCCACGCATTCTGTATCTTCCTAACTGAGATTTAATATGAATATCATCAATTACTTCTGGTGTGAAAATAGCATTATGACCTAATAAACTTTTATTTCTGCCACCGTTAGAACTTAAATGTACGTCAGTTTTTCCACCTACGTTACCATTAGTTTTTAATTTACCATTTTTTTTCTTTTTTTTCTTAGCCATTAAATTGCTCCTTTTTTCTCAGTAGGTTCTAAGTTGTCGTAATTCCAAAGTTTTTTACCTGCTACAATTTTTTTCATTTTACTTACATCAAAATTTTCACCGATCTCAGCAACCTTTAATTTTCTCTTTAACCAATCTTGATCACTTTTAGTCAACTCGGCATCTACAGCATCACTACCATAAGAGCCAATTTCTCCACCTACGAAAATTGTCCCATCATACATCGAATCACCTAAATTTATACCAACATCTCCTAAGATGATGATCCTTCCTCTTTGCATCATAAACCCAGTAAATGCACCCGCATCACCACCTATAATTATTGTGCCACCTTTCATATCAATACCTGTTCTTGCACCCACACTACCCTTGCAGATTAAATCACCACCTCTTATAGCAGCTCCAAAACAGGATCCAGCATTTTTCTCAATTACAACTTTTCCAGCCATCAAATTTTCTGCACAAGACCATCCAACTCTTCCATTGATTCGAACTATTGGACCATCACACGATCCCATTCCGAAATATCCTAAACTTCCTTCAAAAATTAAATTTAATTTATTCAAAATACCAACACCTAAACTATGTTTTCCTTGAGGGTTTTTAATTACAATTGTTCCATAACCTTGTCCCATTAAATTATCTATTTCTTTATTTGCTTCTGCAGCGGTCATATCTTTAACATCAAGGTCAGTTCTTTTATTAAAATCAACATCATGGGTTCCAAAATAATAGAAATTTTCTGCTTCATCAGGATTGAAAAATTTTTGTTGTGTTCGTCCTGTTAAAACTTCAGTGTGCATACCCATAGCTTGAGCTTTAGTTTTTTTGGAAACACTTTTTATATTTGCCATACTTTAACCTCCCCATCGAATGGGTCATAAGTATCAATTTCTTGTGGTAAAATTGATCGAATTGCTATTTCCTCTGAACCCATTGCTACTAAATCATCGGACTCATATAAAACTAAAGGTTTAGCAGCCATAGTGTCTTTCGCCATACCTAAAGAGTCTTTTGTAGCTACAAAATAAGTAAAGACACCATCTAATCCAGTAAGAGACTCTTTCATACCTTCTTCTAAAGATGCGCCATCTCTCATTTTTTCTGCTAAATAAACAGCAATAAGTTCTGAGTCACACTCAGACATAAATCTCATTCCTTTATTTTCTAAAGCTCTTCTATTATTCCAATAATTTGTAAGTTGACCATTGTGAACAACTGATACATCGCTAAACGGATAACCCCAAAACGGGTGAGCAGATTTGATATCTACACCAGACTCAGTCGCCATTCTCGCATGTCCAATTGCATGAGTACCAACAAGTTTATCTAAATTGTATCTATCACAAACCATCTTAGCATTTCCAAGATCTTTAATTACCTCTAATGATTTACCCATAGAAAGTATTTCTACTCCAGGAATACTTTCAATCTTTTGTGAAAATTCTAATAAATCTTTTTTATTATATTCTATTTCATATCTTAATGAGTAGGGGAGTATTCTTTCCTCTTTGATAATTTTTGCACCCATTTCATTAAGATAACTATCAACAATTTTTTTTCTTTCATCATAAACAGAAACGTCTTCAGCAACTGATGTACTACCTTCACCAACGTTTTCTCCAACTTTAAAACGCATAATAAAATTTTTTCCATCAGTATCTCCGTATAAAGCATAACCTGTAGAGTCTTCTCCTCTATGTTTCAGAGCTTGCAACATACCTTGAAGCTCATGACCAACTTTCGAAGATTTCCCTCTATGAATTAATCCCGCAATTCCGCACATATACTTTTCCTCTTTCCGTATTTTTTATGGTAAGCAATCTAGATAAGTATCCAGATCCCATTGAGTTGTTGCTCCTAAAAATCTTTCCCATTCATCATTTTTATACCAATGAAAAACTTTATACATTTCATCAGGCATAGCTGATTTAATTACCTCATCTTCTGATAATCTTTCCAAAGCTTCACCTAAACTTAAAGGAAGTTTTTTTACATCCTTACCAGCTTTTTGAGCTTCATAAATATTTCTAGATTCAGGATCAGCTGGTTTCATTTTATTACTTATTCCATGATCACAAGCTTTTAATAATGCAGCACCTAATAAGTAAGGATTATGCATTGAGTCTACAGATCTGTATTCAAATCTTCCAGGCGCTGATACCCTTAATCCACAAGTTCTATTTTGGTAACCCCAGTCAGCATAAACAGGTGCCCAAAAACCTTGATCCCATAATCTTCTATAAGAATTTACCGTTGAAGATCCTAACGCTGTTAAAGCAGGAAGGTGTTCCATAATACCCGCTATCGATTGTAAACCAATTTTACCTGGCAATTGCATATCTTTCGTATCAGGCATAAATGTATTAGTTCCACCTTCAACATAACCAAAAACTTCTTCAACTCCTGGTAAAGATTTGTGTCCAAGTTTATTTGTTTTAATTTTTCCACCTTTCCATAAAGACATGTTCGTATGACAACCACTTGCAGAAACTCCCATAAATGGTTTAGTCATAAAACATGCAATAAGATTGTGTTCTCTAGCAACCTGAGCACATATTTGTCTATAAGTTGATAGTCTGTCTGCATTTCGAAGAACATTGTCATATGTCCAGTTTAATTCTAATTGTCCTGGTGCATCTTCATGATCTCCTTGGATCATATCTAGACCCATAGCTTTTGCGTATTCAATTACTTTCATGAATACTGGCCTCAATGACTCAAACTGATCAATGTGGTAACAGAATGGTTTTGAAAACCCTTTTCCTGTAGGAGTACCGTCATCATTTTTTGTCAGCCACATCATTTCAGGTTCAGTTCCAACTCTTAATTCTAAACCGTGCTTTTTCTGGAATTCATCCATAAAAATTCTTAAATTTCCTCTGCAGTCAGAAGTTAAATGTCCACCAGGATTATTTCTCTCTTCTCTGTTTCTAAAGCATGTCACAAAAACTCTTCCTACTCTTTTGTCCCATGGTAATTGACAGAAAGTTTCTGGATCAGGAATACCGACTAATTCCATTGCTTCAGGTCCATAACCTATATAATTATTATGACGATCTAAAAATAAGTTTGCTGTAGCTCCGTATACTAATTGAAAACCTTTTTCTGCTGTTCTTTCCCAATGATCTGCAGGTATTCCTTTACCTACAACTCTCCCTGTTACAGAAATGAATTGATAATAAATATAAGTAATTCCTAATTCGTTTATTTTTTCTCTAACTTTTTTAACTTGTTTGTCTCTACCAGGTCGGTTTACGTGCTTTTCTAGATCCGTCATTTTTCCCCTCAATGAATTATAATTTTATTCAAGCGTAACTGAAAAATTTATTAGTGTCTAGGCCAAGAGTTTAACTCCAAGGAAACGGACTGTTCGAAGTAGGGTGAAGTTCGCCCTTCTCGTAACGGTTGAATCTAAACGGTTTTAATAAATCACTTTCGGTACCAAGAATTTCTTTGGCTACAAGTTCACCAACACCAATCATTTTATATCCGTGGTTAGCATCAGCAATCATGTATACGTTTTCAAAAAATCTATCAAAGATTGGAAATGAGTCCGGTGTCATGCATCCAAGTCCACCTGATGGACCTTTTCTATATAAATCAGATTTTCCCTCAAATCTTTTTTGGCAATGAGCTAAAGCAGAGCACCACATATCACTAAATGCATCAGTAGTTTGATACTCCGGAGATTCAATTCCATAAGGATCAACATTTACCTGATCAAAATGTTTTTTAACAATGTAAGGAGATGTTCCACCTTGAACTCCTAAACCTTCAATATCAGGTTTATAATAAATTCCCCAGATTTTATCTGTAATTAATTTTTTTGTTTTATCAGAATATAGTGGTGCAGTTGAATCTACGTGAACTACAGGCGGCTGTTTTCCATCATTTGTTTTTAAGTAATCTGGTTCGACACCAATAACACCTTCTTGAAGCATCCAATAAGTCCACATGTCAGTTACATGCATTTTACCATCTTTACCTTTGATGTTTGCTGTTTTAGGAAGTTCAAGCATATTCCAAAAATCTCTAGCCCACGGTCCTGCTCCAATTACTACTTGCTCACAATCGATTGTGCCTTTATCTGTTTCAACTCCTGTAACCGCCTTGCTGTTACTTCCTCTTTTAAATCCTGTAACTTTCACACCTTTCATCACTTGAACACCATTAGAAGTAGATTTATTTTCTAGAGCTTTAATAGAGTCTTTATTAAATGCGTATCCGCCCTTTTTTTCATGAAGAATTGAAGTTATGCCTTTAGCTTGCCAATCATCAAACATTCCCTTCATGTATTTCATGCAATCCTTTTCACCTTCTATAAAATCAGATTCATATCCAATTGCTTTTTGTTGCTCATAAATACTTGCTACGTCTTCATGCATAACCTCAGGTGATATTTGTAAATAACCAACTGGATTATATTTAAATGCTTTTGGATCGCTTTCCCAAACAGACACTGAGTGGGCCATCAATTCTCTCATTGCTGGTTGAAAATAATTATTTCTAACTACTCCACATGCAATTCCACTTGCTCCAGCAGCAGTGTCTTTTTTTTCAAGAACTACAATGTCACCAGGATTTTTATAAGTTTCAGATAATTTCCAAGCAGTGCTTAAACCGTGGATACCCCCACCGATTATTACTACTTTTGCTTTTGTCGGTAATGACATATACAAACTTTATTTTTCGTGCGACTTAAATATATAGTTTTTTATATATATAAAAAATATAAGTAAAACTTGTATAAATATTAAAAACTTAGATGTTTTAGTGTTTCTATATAATTATTGAACTCGTTAATAAAACTCTCACTTGGTTTAATGTGCTTTTTTCTTTGATCATTTGAGGTTTTCTCTAAAAAGAAAAAACCTTTTTCACAAGCCTCATTTATCATCAAAGCTGACTTTGGACGTGAAGTTTTAAACAGTTTAGTCTTAAGTTCCTCAACAGTAAGATTTTCTTTATATTTATACGCATGCATCACTAAAAGCATCATATGATAATGTGAAGGCGATTTTCTAAAAAAGTAATTACTAGAAGTATGAGAAAGTTTCATCTGATCTTCCCAAAATTCCAATAAATCCTTCGCTGATTTTGGCATTAGGATCTGACTCTTGTTTTCTTCGGATCGAAATGCGGAAACCTAACTACTTTTGCAGTAATTCTTTTTTGATGACCATCAATTTTACCAACCTCAACTTCAGTCCCTTCACTTGAGTACTGAGTATCGATTCTACATAAAGCTATATTTTTATTTAAAGTCGTGGATAAACAACCACTAGTTATCACGCCTACTTGAGATCTTTTAACGTGCACACAATCACCATGTCCAGCCGCCTCTTTTCCAATAAGTTCTAATCCCACAAGTTTTTTTTGAGGATTTGCTTTTCTTTCTTTCAAAACCTCTTTACCAATAAAATCTTCCTCTTTAGTTTTTAATGGAACAGCAAAACCTATTCCAGCCTCGAAAGGATCTTGTTGACCATCAAATTCATTACCAAATAAAATTAAACCAGCTTCAATTCTAAGTTTGTCTAAAGCTGCAAATCCAGCAGGAATTAAGCCTTCATTTTTTCCAGCTTCCATAAGTTTATCCCAAACGTCAGAGGCATGACTCGGATGACACCAGACTTCGTAACCAAGTTCGCCAGTATATCCTGTTCTCGAAACAATCAATGGAATACCTTGAAGGTTTTCAATTCTACAAATAGTAAATCTGAACCATTCCAGTTCATCTATAGACGGTTGTGTTGGTGGAGTAAAAATCATTTTTTTTAATATCTCTCTACTTTTTGGACCTTGTATTGATACGTTACTAATTTGATCAGTTGAATTTTTTACATTGACCTTAAAGTTTTTCTTTTTAGCTATTTCTTTCAGCCATTCACCACCATATTCGTCTCCACAAATCCATCTAAAACCAGTTTCACTTAATCTCAATAATGTACCATCATCAAACATCATTCCGTTTTCATAACACATCGCAGAGTAAACAACTTGACCAACAGCAAGCTTTTTAATATTTCTAGTTAATGTATAATTCATCAATTCCTCAGCATCAGGACCTATAATTTCAAATTTTCTTAAAGCAGATAAATCAATCAAGACTGCTTTTTCTCTACAAGCATTGTACTCTTCAACAACACCATGCTTGGTATAATCATTAGGTAGCCAAAAACCTCTAGCATCAATAAAATTTCTAGTAAGCTTAGAGGTTTTTTCGTGAAAGCCAGAGTTTCTAGTAAGTTTTTTTTCAGAGTCTGTTTTCATTCTAAATGCAAAAGATTTTGAAAATTCTTTTTTCTTGTCATAGGTTCTAACAAAAATATCTGTTGGATTCCATGAATTACATGCATCGATATCACTAGGACAAGCGGTTGTCCCAATTGTTAAATCTTTTAAAGCTCTGAACATTACATAATCCCCAGGTCTTGCATATGACTCGTCTGAAATTACTGAATTTAAACCTGTTGCTGAAGTATTAAAAAATAAATTGATAGCCTGCCATCCTTTTTGTTTTTGAACACCATATTTTGCCATTGCATTATTTAAGTTTTCAGAGCAATTAGGATGACCAAAATAGCCAGCGTCTTCATAATATTTTGAAGTACAAGCAAGATTAAATGTATCATGTTTTCCAACAGTATCTCTTATGACTTCAACTAATGGTTCATGATCGGTGTCGTAAAATTTTGAAAATAAACCAGGACCTGGAAAAGTATTTCCCATAAAAGTTCTAGTTGTTTGCCAATCAAGACCTTTTTCAACCTTCTTATCAAGTTTTTTTGTGTCGAATGCAACAAAGTCAGAACATTGTCTGCCTGCTGGACTTATTACTTGAATAAAATCTCCCTCTTTAACTTCGAATGAAATTGCAGTTTGTCTCTCAATATTTTCCTCATAATTTGGCTCATAAATAGGATCAGGAATTATTGATAATTCTTTATCATTAATTATTTTATATCTTTTAATGAATAACGTTAAATCGCTCGAAGGATTTTGCTCTGATACCAGCATATTGTTTTGTGGCGCTGCAAAAATAACGTAACATTTATCTTTAGATTTTATCTTAATTTTTTCACCACTTGGAGTTTGTTCATCAAACAAAATTGATGATTTTGATTTATTAATATCTAAATTTCTTTTTTTTAATTGTAGGTTTGTAATTAAAGAGCTTTCATCTTTACCTTTTAGTAACTCTTTAATAAAACTTTTTTTACAATTTTCTTTTTGATTTAAAATTCCAAGCTCAGATTTTCCATCTTTATCAAAACAAATGATTTCACAAATTTGATTTCCTTCCTCATTAATGATTTCTATTTCATCATCCGGAAAAATTTGTAAACCAGTAAGACCACCAGCGTTAACGACATGTCTTTCAACTCCAGGTGGTAAAACATTCAGACCAGGCTCTTTAATATCTAAAGTAGTTTGCGACATTTTTATAAATCTCTCTACATAATATATATAAATCTTGTAGTTGACTATCATTTTACTTAGGCACATACTGAATGCACTTAATATTAAGAAAGGGGAATAAATGCGAAAAATAATATCTTTAATTTCTGCAGTTATAATCTCAGCAGTAAGTTTTGCTGGTTTATCAAATGCAGATAGCAAAAAACCCATCGTTATCCCAACTCATAACTGGTCAAGTCAAATTGTAATGGCTTACGTTATTGGTGGAATAATGGAAAGCATGGGTAATAACGTTAAATACGTAAATGCTGACTCACAAGCAGTATACGAGTCAATTAGAATTGGTGACGTAACTATCTCTCACGAGGTATGGGAATCTGCTTTTGGTAAATCATTTACAACAGCTTTAGATAAAGGTGGTTTGCTTGACTGGGGTGATCATGAAGCTAGAACTCTAGAGGATATGGGATATCCTAATTGGGTTGCTGAAAAAGGTTTATGCCCAGGACTACCAGACTGGACTGCTTTGAAAAATCCAGACTGTGCTAAAAACTTTACAACACCTGACTCTCCGAATGGAAAAGGAAGAATGTTAGAAGGTCCACAAACTTGGCACGGTGACTTAATCCCTCAAAGGGTTGATGCTTTGGGTCTAGGAGATCTTTGGTGGGTTAAATTTGCTGGAAGTGCGGACGCACTTTGGGCAGAGTTAGCAGCAGCTGAAAAAGAAGGAAGAGGAACAATTATCTTTAACTGGACACCAAACTTTACTGATGGTGCTGGTTTTACATTTATCGACTTTCCTCCGTACACTGCAGGTTGTAGACCTGAAGATGGTGGAGATGGAAAATGTGGTTCGCCAGATGGTTATTTGAAAAAAGCAGTTAACGCTGATTTTCCAAAAACTCATCCAGATGCAGCTAAGATGTTTAAAAAACTTTCTTTCTCAACAAGTCAAATTGGAGCAATGGCAGCTTTAGTTGACATTGATAAAATGACTCACGAGGATGCAGCTAAAAAATGGCTTAAAGATAACGAGAAAGTTTGGAAAGCTTTTACTAAATAAGGTAAACAGCAATTAAATCTTTAAATCTCTCCCAACTATGTTGGGGGAGATTTTTTTTTAAATGAGTTAAAATGATCAAATATTTTTTTACTATACTAATAAGTTTATTATTTTTTAATCAAACGTTTGCAAAAGATGTAAGTATAAATGAAAATATTGATCTCGAGTTTGTTTGTGATTTAGAGAAAAAAATAATTAAAAATTCAGAATTTAATTATCAAACTTTTTTAGCTAAAGATTTAAATGAAAAGGGTTTAGATAGTTTTAAAATTTTATCAAAAAAACCAGAAACACTTTTAATCAAAGGATTATCATCATTTCTCTCAGTTTCATCAAAACTTAATGTTAAAGTAGTCAATAAAGATGTGGTTTTATTTAAATCAATCGATCAAGAAAAAAATTATTCTGAGTCAGGTATTATTACAAGGAAAACAGGTGAATTAATTCATGAAATAACGAAAAATATGAAAAGTGAAAACTCTGAAAAATATATTTCTATTTATTCATGTAATGAAGATGACAAAAAAGTATAATTTTTTTTTAAATAGTTTTGTGTAAAATATTATTATGAAAAAATATCTTTTAACAATAATTTTAAGTTTATTTATCAGCACAATTGCAATAGCGCGAAGCACAGGATGTAAAGAAGGAAATTGTGAAAACGGTTTTGGTAAATGGGTTTACACAGATAAAACTACCTATGAAGGTGAGTGGGTAGGTACTAAGAAAAACGGACAAGGAGTTGAAACATGGCCTAATGGATATATCTACAAAGGTGAGTTTAAAAATAGCGAATGGAGTGGGGTGGGTGTTTTAATATTTCCTGATGGTTCAACCTATGAAGGTGAATGGGCAAAAGGTTTCATGAATGGCAAGGGAACTTTTACTTGGTCTGATGGCACTCAAAAAACAGGGATATGGAAAAATGGAAAGCTACAAGAATAAATGTCAAAAGAAAATTTTTTGAATAAAATAAAATATTTACCCGAGACTACAAAACAGTTTGGTGGCTTGGTGCTAATAATTCTAATAATATCATTTTCATTTTTTGTTCTTAACATAATGTTTGGCGGTGGCGATGAACTTGTTAGAAAAATGAAATTAGAAGAGGAGAGGATTGCTCAAGAAAAGAAATTAAGTGAATTAATTTCAAAATTACCCTCAGGAATATTGGTAACTTTTGATGGCACAGATCACTTCAGGTTAACAGACGAAGTTTATGAGCAAGTTTGTAAAGCAACAAAATTAATTCCACAACGTGCTATTATGGGGGCAAACTTTTTAAATTTTAGAGCGCATGAAATTTACACAATTAATGGTAACAAAATAGATGAGACTTTTGTTAAGTGGGATGAGGAGAAAAATAAGTGTTTTGCAGGCTTTACAGTGAGTGGAAATAATGTTGGAGTTGACGAGTCAATTACTGTTAGTGGTGAAGCATTAAGTTTTCTTAGTACCGGAATAGATACAAGGGTTTATTATATTAAAAATTTTTAAAGGAAGTAACAATATTATAGATTTAATTTTATCCTAATTTCATATAACTTAATTGAAATTTATGTCTGAGCCAGTAATCAAATGTGAAAATGTGTATAAAATTTTTGGAGCAAATGCTCAGAAGATGCTTCAAGACTCAAATGGAAATGTTGATGCTAAAGTTTTTCAAGAAAATGGTTGCATTGTTGGAGTGAACAACGCTTCTTTTGAAGTTGCAAAAGGAGAAATGTTAGTTGTTATGGGTTTATCTGGCTCAGGTAAATCAACTTTATTAAGATGTATTTCAAGATTGACTGATGCAACAGGTGGTAAAATTTTCATAGAGGGCCAGGACTTATTACAATTAAATAATAAAGATTTAATAGATCTTAGAAGAAATAAAATGGGAATGGTTTTTCAAAGCTTTGCTTTACTTCCACATAAAACTGTTGTTGAGAACATTGCTTTTCCCCTTCAGATTAAAGGAGTCAAAACTGAGGACAGCATAAATAAAGCAATGGATATGGTTAAATTAGTTGGACTTGAAGGTAGAGAAAATTACTTTCCTAGAGAACTTTCAGGAGGTCAACAACAAAGAGTAGGTATAGCAAGATCTTTAGCAGTTGAACCAGATATTTGGTTTTTAGATGAGCCTTTTTCAGCTTTGGATCCATTAATTAGAAAGGAGATGCAAGATGAGTTTTTAAGACTTCAAGATAAATTACAAAAAACAATTATGTTTATTACACACGATTTTGACGAGGCTTTAAAACTTGCTGACAGAATTGCAATTATGAAAGATGGAATAATTGAGCAGTTAGATACACCAGCTAATATTGTTTTAAATCCAGCCACTGAATATGTCAGAAAATTTACTGAAGAAGTACCGAGAGAAAAAGTTTTATTGATTAAGGATGTCATGGATACATCAAAAGATAATTTAGGTGATTTAAAAGTCTCTCAAAATGAAATCATAGAGAATGTTGCAGAAAAAATTCTTACACAGGAAAAAATAGTCGCCGTAGTTGATAACAATAATGAAATTATAGGCTCTATCAATCCAACAAAAATAATCAATACAGTTTTTGGGGGAAGAAAAAATAATAATTAAATTATGGAATTTTTAAAAAAATATCCGAAAACTTTTCAGTGGTTATTTTTATTAATCGTATTCTTTGCTTTATGCTTTGCGATTGATGTTCCTGAAACATATAAATTTATTAGAGGTCAAGCAGAATTTGTTAAAGATCCAAATCAAAGTAGTTATGTTTTTTTAGGTAAAGAGGTAAGATATTACGCTTTTGATGTATTTTGGAGATTGCCTCCATTGCTTGGATGGTTACCCATCTGGATTAATGACTCATTATTTTTCTTAATGAACGAATGGATGCCAATTGAAGTTTGGAATGAAGATACCCAAGAATTTAAAAGTCGGCCTATAGTTTTACAAATTAGTAGAAATTTAACTGCCTTTATGACTTTTTTAATAGAATTAATAAGAGAGATTTTATTGGGGGGTCTTGAGACTATTGTTGCCTTCACCAGTTGGGATTGGATAGATAAAAACCCATGGGCTGAATTACCAGGATTACCTTGGACTATCGTTGCAGCAGGTGCAGCATTACTTTCTTATAAATTAAGCGGTAAAGGTCTAGCTTTGTTTGCAGGTTTAACTATGGTTTACATTTCTGTGTTTGGTCAATGGAAACCTTCCATGCAAACTCTTTCATTTATATTAGTCGCTGCTCCATTATCTTTTATTTTTGGACTTGGATTGGGAATAGCAGCTTTTAAAAGTAAACGTGTAGAAAAAGCTTTATATCCAATATTGCTAGTGATGCAAACGATGCCACAATATGCTGTATTGGTTCCAGCATTAGTTCTTTTTGGAGTAGGTGACCATGCTGCTGTGATTATTACTATGGTTGTAGCAATACCACCGATGATATTATTAACTCTTTTAGGTCTAAGAGCAGTGCCGCCAGAAGTTATTGAAGCTGGAAGGATGAGCGGATGTAATAATTTTCAATTAATGTTTAAAGTATTAATTCCAACTGCTAGGAGAGATATTTTAATTGGGGTTAATCAAGTCATCATGGTGTGTTTTTCAATGGCAGTTATCTCAGCATTTATTGGAGCAAAAGGTTTAGGGTTTAATTTATTGTTAGCTCTTAACCAATTAAATATTGGACTAGCTTTAGAGGCGGGCTTATGTATCAGTTTAATTGCAATTCTTTTAGATAAAATGTCTTTAGCTTGGGCAAATAAACAAACAGATTATTTTGGCAATCTTACCTTCTATCAAAGAAACAAAAATCTTTTATTTTTTGGGGTTATATTTATTGTTGGAATAATATTAGCTTACATTGGAACTTTTTTATTCAAAGATACTTTCAATTATTTATTTGAAATTCCACATAACAAAGGAATATCAACTGCTGATTTTTGGAACAAAGGAGTAGATTGGATTTTTGAGACTTTCTTTGTTTATATTAAAGCGTTCAATACATGGTTGATACAAGATGTACTTCAGCCAATGAGAGCATTGTATTTAAGAATGCCTGCAATCGCTACGATAGTTTTAGTTGTTGGTGCAGGATATTTAATTGGTGGCTTACGTTCAGCATTGGTAGTTTGCGCTTTGACACTTTTTATTGCATTCAGCCCTTGGTGGGATAGAGCTTTAGTTACAGCATATATGGCAACTTTTGGAGTTGTTGTTTCTTGTATCATTGGATTTACAGTAGGAACTTTGTGTTTCCAAAACAAACATTCAGCAAACTTTATGCTGGGCGTTTGTGATATTTTTCAAACATTCCCATCTTTTGTATATTTAATTCCAGTAATGATGTTATTTGGTATAACAGATACTTCAGTACTTATCGCAGTTATAGTTTATGCAACGATACCTGCTACAAGATATACAATCGAAGGATTAAGAAGTGTTCCAGCTGGTCTACATGATGCTGCAACAATGTCGGGTGTAAATAAATTTCAAAGATTGACTAAAATTGAATTTCCTTTGGCGTTCCCACATATGATGCTTGGTATAAATCAAACAATTGTTTTTGCTTTATTCATGGTAATTATCGGGGCATTTATTGGAACAGAAGATTTAGGTCAATATATATTAAAAGCATTATCAGATAAAAAAGGTGCTGGAATTGGATTAACACTTGGTATCTGTGTAGCTTTCATAGCTTTAATTTTTGATAATTTAATTAGAGCCTATGTTCAAAAAAGAAAAAAACATTTAGGTATTGATTAATATTAGATTATTTGTCTAAAAAAGTTTTTGAGGAGTCGTCCATAGCAGTTGCCCATGGCGTATGATGAATAGGAGCAACTGAGCCAGTTACAGGAGATGAAAAAGATTTATTTCTATATGTTGAAATATCTTCTACTTTATGATGTTCCCATTCTTTAAAGTGTTTTCTTATTAACTCAAAATCAATTTTTGGATAATCAGACATTTCATGAAGCTCTTTTGTATACTCCGTTTGAAAATCAATCATTTGATCAGGGTTCTCTAGCTTTTCTTCCATTGCAACCCATTTATTAATATCTTTTTCAACTTCATCATTACTAGGTATTTTGATTTTATTCATAATAACATCTCTTGCGTACCAAGCTTGGCAATCAAACATATTAAATGTATGGAATTGATCTTGCATGCCAAGATATAAAAGTTTGTAATTATCTTGCCAAACCACCCCTTTATATAATTTTGGTGGATAAAGTCTGTTTCTAGTTTTTAATTGTAAATTTTCTTCTAAAAATGGAAAATGATGAAGATAACCAGTGCATAAAATTACAACGTCAGCCTCTTGTTCAGTGCCATCTTTAAAGATTGCTTTTTTTCCTACTAATTTGTCAAGATAATGAACCTCTTTCATTCCATCAGGCCATTTAAATCCCATCGGGTTATGTCTATAACCAATAGTAACACTTTTAGCTCCATATTTATTACACTGAAGAGCAATATCTTCTGCTGAATAACTACTACCTAGTACTATTACATTTTTATTTCTAAACTCTTCTGCATCTCTAAAATCATGAGAATGCATTATTCTTCCAGGAAATGTATCCATTCCTTTGTATTCTGGAATAAATGGAACAGAAAAATGACCAGTTGAAACAACAACAAAATCAAAATTATCTTTTAATACTTTATTGTTAACTTTATCTTGATAACTAAGTTCAAATTTGTCGTTTTTAAAAATAGTATTTATAACTCTCGTGTTAAATTTAATCTTTTTTTTTAAATTTCCTTTACTTACTCTTCCAACAATATAGTTATATAAAACCTCTCTAGGTGGAAAGGATGGTATTGGCTTTCCAAAATGTTCATCAAAAGAATAATCAGCAAATTCTAAACATTCTTTTGGTCCATTTGACCAAAGATATCTATACATACTGTTAGGTACAGGGTCCCCGTATTGATCAGATCCTGTTCGCCAACTATAATTCCATAAACCACCCCAATCGTCTTGCTTTTCAAAACAAACAACTTCAGGGATTTTTTCACCATTTTTTTCTGCTAGTTCAAAAGACCGTAACATTGATAGTCCACAAGGTCCTGCACCAATAATTGCTACTTTTGTCATTAATCTACTAAATTAAATAATTATTTCTGTATTTTACTAACAAAATGATGACAATTACAATAAAATAATTATTTGTTATGAAAAATATCTTAGTTATTGGTGGAGGTGCAATGGGCTCTGCGTTTACAATCCCAAGTTTAGAAAATAAAAATAATGTTACAATTACTGAGCCCTATAGCAAAAGATTTATTAAAGATTTATCTTCAAAAAAAAAATTTCATTCTGCTCTTAAGATAAAATTACCAAAACAATTAAAATTTAGAAAATTTTCGAAAAATTTATTAAAAGAAAATTTTGATCTAATAGTAATAGCCTTAAGTCTTCCAGGTATTGATTTTATTGGTAAAGAATTAAAAAATTTAAGAGTTAAATCACCAATTTTGGTTCTTACTAAAGGGTTAAAATTTGAAAAAAAAAAGAATAAGATCTTAACAATTTCAGAACAACTTCAAAAAAACTATAATCTAAAAAATATTTCAGTACTAAAAGGACCTTGTTTGGCAAAGGAATTAGCCAGAAAAAATCAAACTAGTGTGATTATAGCAAATAAAAATATTAACATTGCAAAATCTATAGGAAGAAAAATTTCTACTAAATATTATTTAACAGAATACTCCCGGGATGTAGTAGGAGTAGAGGTCTGTTCAGCAATTAAAAATATATATTCAATGATCATTGGAGCTGGTCAAAGTCTTAACTCTTCATCTAATTTATTTCAAAAAGCAGTTCTTGAAATGAGATATTTAAATAGTTATTTTAAAGGTAAAGATGAAACAATCCTTGGGCTCGCTGGAGTGGGTGACCTTTACGTTAGTGCTGCTGGTGGAAGAAATAGTAAAATGGGTAGTTTTTTAGGTAAAGGACTTACATTTAAAACTGCAAAAAAAAGATTTATGCCTAGAGAAACTGTTGAAGGTGAAGAACTTGCAAGAGAGATCACGCCATTTATTTTAAAAAAAATTGATAAGAAAAAAATCCCACTAATGATTAATTTACTTAAGACAATTAAAGAAAATAAAAAACTTAAGATAAAAGTTTAAAATAGACCTTCTATATCACCGTCTTTATTTAGCTTAATAGAGTCAGCTGCTGGCACTCTAGGTAGTCCGGGCATTGTCATGATTGCTCCACAAACAACAACAATAAACTCCGCACCAGATGATAGCCTAACCTCTCTAATTGGTAATGAATGACCAGTCGGAGCACCCTTCAAACTTGGATCTGTTGAAAAACTATATTGAGTTTTTGCAACACATATAGGTAATTCACTATAACCAGCTTCTTCAAAGTTTTTTAGTTGATCTCTGATTTTAGTATCTGCAATAACTTCATTAGCTCTATAAATATCTTTTGCAATAGTTTCTATTTTTTTGAAAAGTGGAGTTTTACTTTCATATAAAAATTTAAATTTAGCTTCATTCTTTTCACATAAATCTGTTACATGTTTAGCTAAATCCTTTGTTCCTTCACCACCATCAGCCCAATGTTTACAAATACTAGCCTTAACTCCTAGCTTTTTACAAAATTCTACTAAAGCATTCACTTCTTTATCAGTATCTTTTATAAAATGATTTATAGCTACTGCTACAGGTAAACCAAACTTTTTCACGTTTTCAATATGTCTTTCAAGATTTATTAATCCTTTTTTTAGTGCATCTACATTCTCATTCTTTAAATCATCTTTAGCAACACCACCATGCATCTTCAAGGCTCTAATAGTTGCTACTATAACAACGCAACTTGGTTTTAAATTTGATTTTCTACATTTAATATCTAAAAATTTTTCAGCTCCTAAATCTGCACCAAAACCAGCTTCAGTTACAACATAATCAGCAAGTTTTAATCCAGCTTTAGTTGCAATTACAGAATTACATCCATGTGCAATATTTGCAAATGGTCCACCATGAATTATCGCAGGATTATTTTCCAGTGTTTGTGTAATATTAGGTCTGATTGCTTCTTTAAGTAAAACAGTCATTGGTCCATGAGCATTTAAATCTTTGGCGTAGATTGGTTTTTTTTCTCGAGTGTATGCTACTGTAATATTTCCAATCCTTTTTTCTAAATCTTCAAGATTATTAGCGAGACAAAAGATAGCCATTATCTCAGAAGCAACCGTGATATCAAAACCATCTTCTCTTGGAAAACCATTAGCAACACCGCCAAGATTAATATTGATTGATCTTAAAGCTCTGTCGTTCATATCCATAACTCTTTTCCAAACAATTCTTCTGACATCTATGTTTAATTTATTTCCCCAGTAGATATGATTATCAATTAAAGCAGATAAAAGATTATGTGCTGATGTTATTGCGTGAAAATCTCCAGTAAAGTGAAGATTAATTTGTTCCATTGGGACTACCTGAGCATATCCTCCTCCTGCAGCACCACCTTTCATACCAAAGGATGGACCTAGACTTGGTTCCCTTAAACATACAATAGATTTTTTTCCAATTTTATTTAGTCCATCGTTTAATCCAACAGAAGTGGTTGTTTTACCTTCTCCAGCAGGAGTTGGAGTTATTGCCGTAACTAAAATTAATTTACCGTCTGGCTTATCTTTTAATGTATCTAAGTATTCCAAGTTTATTTTTGCAATATGTCTGCCCATCGGGCTAAAAGCTGAACTTTCGTCTGGAACATTTACTTTCGCTAAGATCTCCTTTATTGGAAGCATTTTTGCTTCACGAGCAATTTGAATATCTGATTTTATGTCGCTCATTGAATTTTATAAAAAATAATAAAAAACTGGTCGATTAGTATCTCTTTTTAAAGCCTTTGGAAATATCTAAAAATTATATATAAAAAAAATATGAACTATTTATACTCATTATTATAAAATTTATTCATGCAAAAATATTCAGTTTTTAGTCTTGTTAAAAATGCCCTTTCAAATCACGAAAATTGGGACTTAGCTTGGAAAGACCCAACTCCTAAGAAAGAGTATGATGTTGTTATCATCGGTGGCGGCGGACATGGTTTAGCAACAGCATATTATCTAGCTAAAGAACACAATATTACCAATGTTGCTATAATCGAAAAAGGTTGGATTGGTGGAGGTAATGTTGGTCGAAACACTACAATAATTAGATCAAATTATATGCATGATGACAATGCATTATTCAGTGAATTTGGAATGGATCTTTGGAGAAGAATGAGTCAAGATTTGAATTACAATGTGATGTTTTCTCCAAGAGGAATAATAAATCTTGCTCACTCAGATGCACAAATGAATACTTATGCTCGAAGAGGAAATTCAATGAGATTAAACGGTATCGATGCAGTTCTCTTAAATAGGGAAGAAGTAAGAGAAATTATTCCTATGGCTGATTTTTCTGAGAATGTACGATTTCCAATCTTTGGGGGATTAATGCAACCTAGCGCGGGAACAGCTAGACACGACGCTGTAGCTTGGGGTTATGCACGTCAGGCAGACGATATGGGTGTAGACATAATTCAAAATTGTGAAGTAATTGGATTTGATGTGTCTGCAGGAAAAATTAATGGAGTGAGAACTTCTCGTGGAGACATTAAAGCAAAAAAAATTGGATTATGTGTTGCAGGTAGTACAAATATTTTAGCTGAAAAACTAAATATGACATTACCAATTGAGACTCATTTACTACAAGCATGTGTATCTGAGCCAGTAAAACCAGTTTTAGATAAAGTAGTTACTTTTGGTGCTGGACATTTTTATATAAGCCAGTCTGACAAAGGTGAAATGGTTATGGGTGGTGATCTTGATGGCTACAATAGTTATGCACAAAGAGGTAATCTTCCAACTCTTCAACATGTTCTAACCGAAGGAATTGCAATGATGCCTTTCCTAAGTAAATTGAAAATGCTTAGAACTTGGGGTGGAATAATGGATATGTCTATGGACGGCTCACCAATAATAGACAAAACTCATATTGAAGGTTTGTATTTAAATTGTGGATGGTGCTATGGTGGATTTAAAGCAACACCTGCATCTGGCTGGACATTTGCACACACAATTGCACAAGATAGAGTTCATGAATTAAATGCAGGCTATAGTTTAAATAGATTTAATACCGGTCACTTACTTGATGAAAAGGGACTTGGTACCAAAACCTGGATTTCATAAATGCTCTATATTAAATGTCCACACTGTGGAATGAGATCACAGAATGAATTTTCATATGGAGGCGATGCAACTATCAAACGGCCAGAATTAGGAAAAGAAATATCTGATCAAGATTGGGATAATTTTGTTTATAATAGGAAAAGCTTAAGGGGAAAACATTGGGAGTTATGGCAACATTTATCAGGTTGCAGACAATGGATAAAAGTTCAAAGAGATACAGCCACTCATGAAATTTTTAAAACTCTTAAAGCAAACGAAGAAATTTCATAATGACACAAAGTTTTAGATTAGAAAGTGGTGGATTAATAAATAGAGATAAAAAAATTTCTTTTAAATTCAACGGTAAAAATTATTATGGTTATGAGGGCGATACCCTTGCTTCTGCATTAATTGCTAATGGAGTTCATCTTATAGGAAGAAGCTTTAAATATCATAGACCAAGAGGTTTCTTTGGTGCCGGAGTTGATGAGCCGTATGCGATAGTTCAATTATATAGAAATGGTGAAACAGAACCAAATATAAAAGCTACTGAACAGGAACTTTTTGAGGGTTTAGAAGCGAAAAGTGTAAATTGTTGGCCGAGTGTGAATTTTGATGTGGGAGCTATAAATAATTTTTTAAAAATATTTCTTCCAGCTGGTTTTTATTACAAGACTTTTATGTGGCCAAAAAGTTTTTGGTATAAAATTTATGAGCCATTTATAAGAAGAGCTGCTGGTTTGGGCACAGCATCTATAAAACATGACAAAGAAAGATATGAACATAAATATGAATATTGTGATTTGTTAATAACAGGCTCAGGTCCTTCGGGATTAGCAAGTGCCTACTCAGCCGCAAAAAATGGTGCAAAAGTTATTCTTGCTGAAGACAAATCACGATTTGGAGGAACTTTATTAACTAGTGAAGTAAATATAGGGAATCAATCAGGTAAAGAGTGGGCGGATAGTATCATTTCAGAGCTAAAAGAAATGCCTAATGTTACTGTAAAAAACAGATCTCAAGTTTTTGGTTATTACGATCATAACATGTTAGTAATGTCTGAAAGAATTAGTGACCATTTACCAAAAACAAAAAAATTTCATCCAAAGCAGAGACTTTGGTATATTAGAGCAAAGGAAGTATTAATCTCATCTGGATCAATAGAGCGACCCATTGTATTTGGTAACAATGATACTCCAGGCGTAATGTTGTCTTCAGCTGCCAAGGAATACTTGAAAGTGTATGGAGTATTGGTTGGAAAAAAACCGCTTGTTTTTACAAATAATGATAGTGGTTATGAAACAGCAATTGAATTTAAAAAGAATGGTATTGATCCAATAATTTTAGATACAAGAAAAGAGCCTCAATCAGAGATTATCGAAGAAGCAAAAAATATGAATATCAATATTAAAAATTCATATGTAGTTGTAGCTGCTCAAGGATATAAAAAAGTAAAATCAGCAGACATAGCTAAAATTTCAGATAATAAAGAAGAACTCGGATCAATTGAAAATATTGAGTGTGATTGTATTTGTGTTTCTGGGTTTTGGACACCCACAATTCATTTAGCATCACAATCTGGAAATAAAACAAAATTCAATGAAGATATTGATGCATTTGTTCCCGGTATATCTAAACAAAATGAAAAAACCTTAGGGGCTGCAAACGGAATTTACACTTTAGAGGAGACATTAAAAGACTCATTTGAAAATGGAAACCTATTATCAAAAAAAATAACAAATAATGAGAACAAGATTTCTTTTCCTAATGTTGTTGAAAAGAAATCTACAGTACATGATAAATTTTGGTGTGTGCCCTTACCAAAGGGAAAAAACTACAAAAGATTTTTAGATTTCCAAAATGATGTTGCAGTTTCTGACATAGAGATAGCTCTTAAAGAAGGGTATAGATCTATTGAACATGTAAAAAGATATACAACACTTGGTATGGCCACTGACCAAGGTAAAACAAGCAATCTTAATGGTTTACAACTAGTGTCTAAAATTGAAAATAAAGTTGTACCAGCAGTTGGGCACACAACCTTTAGACCACCTTACTCACCAGTTTCTATTGGAGCAATTGTTGGAAGGGAAGTAGGAAAACATTCAAAACCAACAAGAAAATCTCCAATGCATTCATGGCATGAAAAAAATAATGCAGTCTTTGTTGATGCGGGTGTATGGTTAAGACCAAGGTATTACAAACGCGGTGAGGAGAATTTATTTGAGGCGTCAAAGAGAGAGGCTAGAAATGTTAGAACTAATGTTGGTGTTTGTGATGTAACCACTTTAGGTAAAATTGATATTAAAGGACCAGATGCAGCAGAACTTTTAAATAGAGTTTACACAAATGCATGGTTAAAATTACCAGTCGGCAAAGCAAGATATGGTGTGATGTTGAGAGAAGATGGAATTGTTATGGATGATGGAACAACAACAAGAATATCAGAAAATCATTACCATATGACTACAACAACTGCTCAAGCTGCCAATGTTTTATCACATTTAGAATATTATCTACAACTAGTTTGGCCAGAGCTAAATGTTAATGTAGTTTCAACGACTGAACAGTGGGCAGGAGCTGCGATTGCTGGACCAAAATCAAGAGAAGTATTAAAAAAACTTTTTCCAAATACTGATGTGACGAATGAGGGACTTCCTTTTATGGGTTATATGGAAGGTGATTTGTTTGGAGTAAAAGCTAAAATTTTTAGAATTTCATTTTCTGGTGAACTTGCATACGAAGTAAATGTTGAGTCAGATTATGGATATTTTATGTGGGAAAAAATAATAGAAGTTGGTGAAGAGTTTGGAATTCAACCATATGGAACAGAAGCACTTTCAACATTAAGAATTGAGATGGGACATGTCGCAGGTTCAGAGCTTGATGGAAGAACTATTCCTTATGACAATTCTCTTGAGGGACTTCTTAGCAAAAAGAAAGATTTTATTGGAAAAAGATCTCTATCAAGAAAAGCTTTTGCAGCAGAAGATAGACAAAAAATTGTTGGCGTTGTCCCATTAGATAAAAAAACAAGTATTCCAGAGGGATCTCATTTAGTTAAAGATTCAAATGCGCCACTTCCAAACCCAAAATTAGGTTATATTTCAGCTTCATGCTGGAGTGTTGAACATGACAATCCATTTTCTCTAGCAATTCTTAAGGATGGTAAGAATATGATAGGAGAAAAGTTATTTGTTATGTCTCCTCTAAAAAATAAAGTAATCCCAGTCGAGATAGTGTCTTCGCATTATGTTGATCCAAAAGGTGAACGAGTTAGATCATGAGTTTAATTTCTGCACTAGCCAATGTTCACCATCAAGGACAATTTGGAGACTTTGAAGACAAAAAAGGGGACGACCTTTTAAAAATCACAGAGAAAAAAAATTTGTTAATTGTGCAAATTGTACAATTCAAAAATTCTAATATTCCAATTGAAAGTATAGATATTGACGGTTTAAAACTGAAAGATACTCCTTTAAATGTGAGCTTTAATGATAACACAAGAATTTTATGGAATGGCCCAAAAAATTGGTTATTGGTCTCTTCCAAAAAAGATTTAATCAATGATATTTCTTCAAAATATAAAGAAATAGATTTTGCAATTACTGATTTATCCCACTCAAGAGCTGTAATTGATATAGAGGGCAATTATGTAATAGAAGTTTTAAAAAAAGGATCACCATTTAATTTTGATGAATTAAAGAAAAATAATTCGATAAATTCTCTTTATAATAATATTGCGTTCACAGTAGACTTACTAAATGACAAACCATTTAAAGTAAGGTTATTCACGTTAAGAAGTTTTGGAGAGTCGTTATACCATTTTATTACTGATGCAGCATTAGAGTTTGGTTACGAAAATAAATAGCTATATTAATCTCTAGTAGCTATATAAACCCCTATTGACGTTATCAAAAAACCTAAAAGATCAATTGCTGTTAAACTTTCTTTTAAAAAGAACCAAGCCATTAAAGCAGATGTTGCGGGAATAAGAAAAAAAATTGAAACAGTCTTACTTGCAGAATTTTTTTTAATTAAAAACATTAAAATTGTAAAAGCACCAAAAGACACAAGAAATATTTGATGACCCATTGAAATAAGAAATGTTTTTGTGAAGGCTATATATGGTTTTACAAAAAATATGACAACAAGAATATGAAAAAAACATCCTCCTATAGCTTGATAAAAATTACTAACTGATAGAGGTAAATTATTACTTAATTTTTTTTGCCAGATTGTTGATGCTGTTATTGAAATTAGCGCTATTAAAGTGGCAACTAATCCAAGTAATGGGATCTTCGACCCTAAATCTAAACCCAAAACTAGTGTTGCTCCAAGAAATCCAAGCAAAACACCAATCCATTGTTTTAAAGTCACCTTTTCATTTAATATTGGCCCACTAAGGATATTTGTCAAAATTGGTTGAAGAGTTACAATTAATGCTGCAATACTTGTGGGCATGCCAATAGAAATTGAATAAAAAACTCCTCCTAAATACAGACCGTGGAATAGAATACCACTAAGGACTGACTCAATTAAGTTTTTTCTTTTTATAATGATTGAATATTTAGAATAAAGTGAGAACAACAAAAACCCAACTGCCACAAAAAAAAAACGAAAAGCCAAGGCAGCAAATGGATCACTATTATCGATGATCGGTTTAGTAGTAATAAATGCGGATGACCAAAGAATAATAAAAATAAAAGGGAAAATTTTTATCATATTAAAAAATGACGTAAAACTCGATGAATTACCACAATATTTTATCTATATTTAAGCTTATTTTGGACAATCTATTAATTGTAGCCTTTGATTAAATCAAATAAATTTATCTGGTGAATTTAAAATTTTTTAAACTGAGTTTTTTTCTTACCTCGTTTTTATTTTTGACGGGTTTCGTCCCTTTACCTGCAGTGCTGGGTCCTGCAATCACAGTAGCCACTTCAGGAAATTTGGTTAAAGCAACTGCTCAATTGGTGTTTGATAATGAAATAAAAAAAAAAACAGGCAAAAGTTCTCTTAACTACATAACTGAGGAAGTATCTAAAAATAATAAAGAAAACCGCTTTAATAAAGATTTTAAAGACTTAATAGAAAAAAGAGTAAATATAGTACACCAAAAATTAGTTAATCAAAATAACGAGGCAAAAGTAATAAAAGATTTTAAACTATTAGTTGAAAAAAGAGTGAAATTGACTCACAATAAGTTAATACAACAAAAAATTAATCAGTAAGATTTAAAAGAATCAATTTTTTTTGGTTAGTTTCTTTACACCATAATTCGTAACTTTCACACATTCTCCATAAGTGATCAAACGCACGTTGAGAAATTTCTAGAGGAAAATGACTTTTAGTGTAATAAAGTTCCGGGTATTGAATTAATTGTTTGATCATCATTTCTCTTTGTATTTTCAGTAATCTCATTGTTTCCTCAGGGATTTTTTCATTTTTTTTCTTTAACTCCTCAAACCAATTATCATGAAATTTACCACTACTTACTTCCTTATAAGTTTCAGATCCAATAAAACCATCTATGGCATCTATATTAGAAAAACCATTATTTTTTTTTTTAATTTCTGAAACCTCTAAATATATTTTTTCAGCTACATATAAAATATATGGTTTATCTTTTGATTTCATTATTTACGATATTTTTTCATTGCCGCATTGGCTAATATCAAATTTGGATCTAAAAAAATTTTTGAAGTCTTTACCTTTTTAAAAGATTTAAATGCGAATATGGCTATCGGTAATTCAGTACACCCTAAAATTATCTTTTTACATTTTTTTTTAATCAAATAATTTATGGCTGGCTTAATAACTTTGCTGGCAGCTTTTACATTTCCCATTTTGACAAATTTTATTGCTTTATTTACGGAATTTTTTTGTAAGGAAATGTTTGGAAAAACAAGATTGTAATTCTTATCGAAAAATTTATTGTAAACACCAGTGTTTAAAGTACCCTCTGTTGCTAGTAGTCCAATTGATGAATTTTTCTTACATGTTTTTTTTGTGTGAATAAATACCTCTTTTGGCATGTTTATAATTGGTAATTTTATTTTTTTTCTTAAATCATCAAACCAATAGTGTGCTGTATTACATGGAATAACAATGAACTTACATTTACTTTTTTTCAGTATATTACATCCGTGCAATAAACTTTTTAATACCAATGAGTATTTTCTTTCAATTTTTTTATTTTTTTTCCGATTTGATAAATTCTTAGTTTGAACACCTATTGACTCTGGTCTTCCAGGAATATTTGATTTGTTGAAAAGGAGAAATAATGGATATTCTTGATCAATTTTTCCTCGATAAAGGATTGCAAGTTTGTTACAAAAGTCTAGGCCAGCTTGTGTGCCCATGCCACCTAAAATTCCAATCATTTTACTAATATTTTATTGATTTAAATTTTTCTTATTGGCTACAAATATACAAATATTATCAAATTGTAAATCTTATAGCCAATAATCTATGTAATGAAAATTATGCAGTTTTTAAGTTAACTGCTGAAGGACCTTTGGGACCATCTTCAACATCGAAAGTCAAAGCTTGACCCTCATCTAAACCGTTCATACCAGCATCTCTTACAGCTGAAACATGTACAAACACATCTTTTTCTTTATCATCTCTTTCAATAAAACCAAAACCTTTGGTTGGATTGAACCACTTTACTTTTCCTTGTAGACTCATATTTTTCTTCTTACTTTTTTGTTTGTTAATTTATTACTTATATTTAAGCAATGATGACTTTCTTTATAATTTAATCAGTTTTGTCAACAAAATAGATCAATACTTAAAATTTAATTTTTAAGTGTTGTTTATTAACTTTGATAAATAAATAGAATTTTTATCCTCTTTATAGTGAGCAAACGGTTTACAAGGCTTAAATCCACATAAATTAAATAATTTTCTTGCTGGTTTGAAGAATATTCCTGCTCCGGTTTCTATACTAATTCGTTTAATATTTAATTTTTTGGCTTCATCAATCAAATGATCAATAAGTTTTATTCCATTCCCTTTTCTCCTAAAATCATTATGTAATCTTATTGATTTAAATTCACCATGATCTTTTTCTAAAATTTTAAGAGCACCACATCCTATTAATTTATCATCATCCCACAAACTCCAAAACTTAATAGATGGTACTTTTAAACCTTCGATATCCAAAACATGAGCACTTCCCTCTGGAGAAGCCGCCCTTAGTTCTATAAAATGTTTTTTCAAAAGTTCATTAACATCTGAATTTTCGAAGTTTCCCTCAATAGTTTTAAACATTATAAAATTTTTGTTAAATGACCCATTTTTCTTTTATCTTTTATTTCTTTTTTTTGATAATCGAAAAAAAATTCATTGTCGTTTAAATTTATATTTTGTCTATATGGGGTAATTTGATTACCTATAAGATTTATCATTTCTGCATTATGAAATTTCTTTAAAGGGATTTGCTCTAAAGAACAAACTGCTCTTATATGATTTTCAAACTGACTAATATTGAAAGCATTAATAGTTAAATGGCCAGAATTATGAACTCTGGGTGCAATTTCATTCACATATAGATTATCATTTCTATCAATAAAAAATTCTACACAAAGTGTACCAATGTATTTTAATTCCTCAGAAATTTGCTTACTCCACTCTCTAGACTGATCAACAAGTTTATTGCTAATATCAGCAGGGATTTTAGATTTTTTTAAAATTTGGTTTTCATGAATATTTTCGATTGCTTCATAAATTTCGTATCTGTTATTACCAAATCTTGTAATTATAACCGATATTTCTTTTTTTAATTTAACTAGTTTTTCAAGAATATATTCTTTTGAAAAATCTATATTTAATCCATTTAACTCATTTGGTGATTTAATAGGATATTGACCTTTTCCATCGTAACCCATAGTTGCTGTTTTTAAAATTCCTGGCAAAAAATCACCAAGTGTCTCTAAGTCTGATTTTTTTTCTATACTTACATATCTTGTAGTTCTAATATTTAATTTATTCACAAAATCTTTTTCAGCTAAACGATGTTGTATTAATCTATTTATCGATGGCTTTGGATTTACTGTTTTGAATTTATTTATTTCATTTAAAGTTTCATAAGGAATATTTTCAAATTCATAAGTAACTACACTTACCTTTTTTACAAAATCGTTAATTTTATTTTTATCTTTGTAATCCCCAAACATGAATTCATCACAGAAATTTTGTGCAGGTGCATCTTGATCATCTGAGTAAATTAAAGTTTTGATATTTAATTTTTTTGCTGCAACTGACAACATACTACCTAATTGACCACCACCAAGAATTCCTAATCTAATTTCAGACATTGAATTATTTTGGATTTTTTTTAACTGATTTTGTTTGAGAAAATCTCCAACTTCTAAGTTTAGATTTAACGCTAGGATTACTATTAGAAATAATTGAAGCAGCAAGTATAGCAGCATTAATTGCTCCATCTTCTCCTATCGCCAAAGTCCCTACAGGAATTCCTTTTGGCATTTGAGCAATAGATAACAAGCTGTCTAAGCCTTTAAGTTTTTTACTCTCAATTGGAACACCTAATACAGGTATTTGAGTAAGTGCTGCGATCATTCCAGGTAAATGCGCCGAGCCCCCAGCACCTGCAATAATTACCCCAATATTGTTTTTTTCTGCATTAGATGCGTACTTATACATTCTCATTGGAGTTCTATGTGCAGAAATAATCTTTGTTTCCATAGGAACTTTAAGTTTTTTTAAAATTTGTTTTGCTAATTTCATTGTTTTAAAGTCAGATTGACTGCCCATCACTATTGAAACTTTCAGATTTTTTTTATTCATGAATATATTTATTGAAACTTTATTTCAAAAAATTGTTGAAATTTCAATAAATTAATAGAATTTCAAATACATATTGATATGGTTTAATAAATTAAACTCATGAAATATAAAATTGATAATTTACAGTACTGTAATTGGACAAGAGAAGTTTTTGAAATTAATAGACAAGCTGAGCTAGATGCTGTTCATGTAACAATTGTCTATCATGAGGATTATAATGAATTTTTAAATGAAATTAAAAAGTGGCAAAAACTTTTTGAGAGAAATTCAGATTTAATTTTTCAAGGCACAAATTTCAAAGATATTGAAAAAGCTAAATTAGAAAAAAAAACTGCAATTTTTTTTGGGTTCCAAAACTGCTCACCAATAGAGGATGACATATCTTTAGTAGAAAAAGTACATAAACTTGGATGTCGTTTTATGCAATTAACTTATAATAACCAATCTCTTCTAGCAACTGGCTGTTATGAAAAAATTGATAGTGGAGTAACTAATTTTGGACGTGAAGTCATTAAAGAAATGAACAGAGTTGGAATAGTTATAGATATGTCTCATTCTGCTGAAAAAAGCACATTAGACGCAATTGAAATAAGTGAGAAACCAATTGCAATCACACATGCTAACCCAAGCTTTTGGCATGCTGCTAAAAGAAATAAATCTAACGAGCTATTAAAAGTTTTAAGTGATAGTGGAGGAATTTTGGGTTTTTCTTTATATCCTCACCATTTAAAGAATAATACTAATTGTACTTTAGATAGCTTTTGTGAAATGATTGCGAGAACGTCAGATATAATGAATATCAAAAATATTGGTATTGGATCTGACTTATGTTTGAATCAGCCTGATGAAATTGTAGAGTGGATGAGGAACGGTACCTGGTCTAAAAATAAAAATTATGGGGAAGGCTCCAAGAACAAACCTGGTTTCCCTAAACAACCAGGTTGGTTTGAGGATGCTAGAGGTTTTTTTAATATAGAGAAGGGATTAAGAAAAGTTGGATTTTCTGAGGAAGAAACTAATGGGATATTAGGTAACAATTGGTATAATTTTTATAGAAATATTTAGAGTATGAAAGTCGAATTAAGAGATCCAAATATAATAATGAAATTGTCTAGACTAGGGTCTTTTCATCAATCTAAATTATCATTTCTAAGAAGTTTTTTAGATGAATTTAAAGATTGGGAATACAACAGAGATTTATTCAACTTAGATTCTGGTGGATATGGCGTAGCGATATATTCTTTCAAAAAAGATAAAAGAGTTTACTCATTAGTTTGTTTTGCTAACAAGATAGATGATAATGATAGATCAGATAGAGTTATTGCAACAAAATGGGACGCTGCTTTTACTTTGCATGACGGGGTTCCCTCAAAAAAAGATATTGAAAGATTGAAGAATGAAGTCCCAAGGCAAGAGGTTGGTAGACTTTCATATAAAGAACTAACTTTATCTAGAGCAAATAAATCGGTTAGAGTTTTTAATCACGTAGTTGAAAAGTTAAGCGAAGGTAATCAGCCAGATTTAGATTTATTAGAAAAAGTTGGATACTTATATAGAACTACCGCTGTTTATGGTTCTGGAAAGTTTGGTTTAGCAGATCGATTTAGAATTAAAAATAGGGCGGAAATTAATGGACCTTTTAGATTAGAAATGATGTTAGTCTATTTAGTAAGGCAATTCACTTTTGACCAAGTTAATCATGTAGCAAAACATAAAAATCCAGAGAAAGCAGTTAATTTAGACAAAAAAATTTGTAGAAACCTTGGCATTGGAAATTCAACTGGACTAGGAATGGCACCTTTTATTGTAAATCATCCTACCCTGTTAAATAATTGGATTTTATCAAGAGAAATCGCATTAAAAGAAATTAGAGAAATTAAAAATGTGAATTCAAAAGATGCAGATTTATTCAAAAAATGTGTAAAAGATTCCTTAAAAAATATTACCAGTTGGAATTCTGAAAGTGAATTTCAAATAAAAAAAATAAATTCACTATTTTTTAATGTAAAAAAATTTTTAGAATTTGTCGAAGATCAATTAGATTTTTCAACTCCATATCCTTTCAATGAAATATATTTATGGTTAGAGAAAGAAACCTGTGAAGAAACTATTGAGTATATCGTGTCTATGATGATGGAACCTTTTGATAAAATTGTTCAGCCATTAATAAAAAGAATGAGCTCAGATGAGGAAAAGTATTTTAGAATTCCCACAGAACGAACAGTTTTAGATCTTAAAAATATTTTAAAGCAAAGATATCCAGATATTCTAAAAATGGATTTCAAAGATAAATCAAATTTAAGAAATTTTTGGTTTATTTCTAAAAATAAAGAAGAGCCCAGGTATGCAGATCGTTTTGAGGAAGGAGGTGCAGAATTAGAACAACCTCTTGCAATTGCTAGAGATATTAAAAAATTATATGATCAGTTAATTTCATGTAAAGATGATTTAACTATTGATAGATTTTTAATGAATAATGCAGATTTAAGACATGTTGTAAGACGCGCATTTATCGTTGAAAAATTTCCATATGCTGAAATTCAAGATAATACAATTAATGAAAATGTTGTCCCAATCGATATGCTACGATTAAAGTTATCTTTTTTTGGTGCACTAAAATTTGATCCTAGATCAGATAAGTGGTTAAGAATTTGCATGTTTCAAGGAGCACCACTTCCACATGAATTAAAAGATTACAATCAGCATTGGGTCTATCGTTGATTAAATTTTATGAGATCTTTGAGTGAAATTGAAACAACCTCTAAACGCGCAAGTAGAGCATTAGGTTACTCCTGGGGAATAAGTGAAGAGGTTGGAAAAAGTGTAAGATTATTAGAAATGTTTAACTTTGAGGGAATTAAAAATTTAAACAAATATTTAAATGAAAAAAAAGACAAAAAGTTTGAGAATCTTAATTTAATTAATCAAAATAATGAATGTGCTGAATTTTCTTACTGCCCAATTATTTTAGGTGTAAGTTTTTTAGATCAAATTGAAAAAATTGAAAAAATAAAAACTATTAATTTTTCTAAAATTGCATACCCATTACTATTTTTACCATTTCTTAGTAGAAGCTCAGAGGTAATCGGTAAAAAAATTTTTTTTAAGTTTGAAAAAAATGAGTTTCTATTAAATATAAATGTTAATATTTCCACAAACTTGTTAAATAAAAATTGTCCAAATATTGCAAACAACGTAGAGGTAAAAATTTTAGAAAATAACGACAACTTTACCGAGCAAGATTGGAAAAGTTTATATCAATTATCAGAAAAAACTTTTGTTGAGGAAACAGAAAGTTTAAAAAAAGGTGCTGCAGGGGCGGGTTTAACTGATAATGATTGAAGATGATAATATAAAAGATCAGCATAACACTAACGCTGATGAGTTAAATGATATCTGTGATGAATGTAAAAAAACTGATGAAAGTGTTACCCAAAATTTAATTTTGACTGGATTTAAAATTTGTAAATCATGCAGGGTTTCAAAAACAATCTTTCCAATTTAGATACTATTTATTGGTAAAGCATTCATTCTACTCATAACAAAAGATATTGATAAAAAAGCAATAATTAAAAATGATAAAAATATTATGCCAAACGCTTTAAAATTAGATTTTAAATTTAAAATTTGTTTTGTTGAAATAATTAAACTTGCAAAAATCCAGAATTGAGTAAGAAAAATGATTGGTATCATTAATTCGGGGGTTAATGCAAAAAATCTTAGTAAACCTGGCGAATGAGCAAAACCCACCGCTACCAGAACTTTTTTAAAAGGTACTTTTGTTTGTTTATCTGGAAATAATTTTACACCAATCACATAAATAAAAATCGCCCAAATGAACCATGTTAAAATTGCCGTAAGACCAGACATACCTATAGCTGTTTTTACCACAGTATTTGCAGCCACAGCTCCAGCTACACCATCTAATATCATTATTAAACCCGCAAAATATATCGCAGGTTCACCAAAATTTTTATTATCACTATAAAGTGTTTTATCTAATTTTATAGATTTAAAAATTATATTTAAAAATTCAGCAAACATTTATTTTTTTTTATTTTTTTGTTCTTTGTAAGATACAATTAACGGAAATAGTAATAATGCAATAGCAATGATAATGCAAACTACAATAATGAAACTCTTTGTCATTTATGATTTTAAGGGGAGCGCAAACTCCCCTTAAAAAATAATTAACCTGATACCACTTCTCTTGTGTTAGCGTTATAAGATTCCTTAAATGGAATATCAACTATAACGGCATCAACAGGTGTTCCTGGTTTATCTGAATATTTCTCTGGTAAATGAACTTTAAATTTAGTTCCAACTTTACCTTTAGGAAAGCCATTGGCATTTAAAGTTCCATCAAATGGAACATATCCCATAGCAATATTAGTTTTTTTTTCAGGATGCCACCACGGTGATGTTACAAAACCAACTGGATCACCACCATCTGCATTAGATATCAACCAAAAATCTGGTGCATAATCATCAATTGGTTTTCCTCCTAATTCAAGACCAACCAACTGTAACTTATATGGTTTTTTTCCAGCTTTGATTTCAGCGCCCATTTTTTCAAGAGCTTTTTTTCCTACGTAATCAGAAGTTTTTTTCCATTCTCCTTTTCCTGATAAAGAAACTTGATAACCTAAATTACACTGGAAAGGGTTATGTTGTTGATCCATATCTTGACCCCAAGAAAGAATCCCAGCTTGAATTCTTCTGTGGTGAGCAGGGGCAATAACCATTAGCTGGTGTTTTTTTCCAGCTTCAAGAACAGCATTCCACATCTCATCGGCATATAAAGTTGCATTCCTTAAATATATTTCATATCCAGCTTCACCTGAAAAACCTGATTGAGAGATAACACAACTTCTTCCGGCAACCTTAACTTCAGCTAAACCATAGAAAGGCATATTTTCTAAATCAACCTGATCACCTAACAAATCTTTCATAAGAGCTTTTGATTTAGGCCCTTGAATTTGAACAGGACATGCATCTATTTCTTCGATAGTGCAATTAAATTTACCGTCTGCATTAACACCTTGTAAATACATTCCAATGTCCGAGTCTGATAAAGAAAACCAAAATTCATCTTTTGCAATTCTTAAAAGTATTGGATCATTTAAAACTCCTCCATAAGCGTTACATAAAATTACATATCTTGCTCGCATCGGAGAGATTTTTGTTGCATCTCGAGTTATCACGTAATCAACAAATTTTTCTGCATCAGGACCCTTTACTTGGATCTGTCTTTCAACAGCAACATTCCACATAGTTACATGATTTACAATTGCTTCATACTCAACCATTGCACCACCATCTTCAGGTTTCACATATCCCCTAGGATGATAAATTCGATTATAAACAGTTGCTCTCCAACAACCTGCTTGCATTGATAAATGCCAATATGGTGATTTTCTTACTCTTGTTGAAATTAACATTTCAACTTTTGTAGGCCCACTTTGTCTTAAATTGTATGGTACTTTTCGATCTGACTGATCAACAGAAGTAACATGCTTTAGTTTAGTATAGTCAAATTCTTTAGACATAACCATTCTCCTTCAACCACTTGTTTGTTTCCTTCAAGCCGCCGAATGTATAAATGTGGAAGAAATCAGTATGCGATTTAACTTTCCCAATTAAATCATTAGGGTCTTTAGGTTTTAATAAATCTAACGCCTTACTAAAATTAGATTTAAGAAAATTAAGAGAATTTTTTGCACCAACGATATTAGCAAATTTTATTAAGCTAGATATTTTTAGAGGCCCAGTAATTCCCACATGCACTGGTACACTTTGTTTAGAAACAAAATCTATAATAGGCTGGGGATCTAATAACCATTGGGTTACGATGTAATCAGCATAAGGCTTTTTATCTATCATAGCTTTTTCTAAATCTGAGTCGGATATATCAGGACTCCCCTCTGGGTGTCCAGCAATTCCTATTGTCATCTTCTCAAAATAACCAGTCTCTAAAAGTTGAAACGAGCTATCAAATTTTCCCATTGGTTCTCTCCCGCCACCAATTACTAAAACTTGTTTAACCCCACCATCTTTACACCTAGAAACATAATCTTTTAGTTGTTTTTCATCCAGCATTGACCTTGCAGGAAAATGAGGAACAGGATTAAAACCTTTTTTAACTAACTCAACTGCCTGTTGAGCTGTTTCTCTATAGTCACCCCCTGGAAGCATTGTGATATAAACATCTTTTACTTGAGGTACTGTATCAAGATCTGTCTGAGGGCCTATTTCAAGAGAAAATTTCATTATAAGATCTTTATCTTTTTTGAAAAAGGTGTCAATTTAATATCAAATGAAAATAATTTTAATAATGGGACTACCGGGATCAGGAAAAACTACGTTAGCAAACGAACTTGGTCCGATGTTAAATGCTAAAAGATTAAATGCTGATGAAGTAAGAAAAGAAGCTAATGATTGGGATTTTTCTGAGGAAGGAAGAAAAAGACAAGCAAAAAGAATGGCTGACTTTGCAGTAAAATTGAAAAATGATGGAAATTATGTTGTAGCAGATTTTATTTGTCCTACTCCTGAGGCAAGAAGTTTATTTCCAGCAGATTTTGTTATTTGGGTAGATACAATTAAGGAGGGTAGGTTTGATGATACAAATAAAATGTTTGTAAAACCTGATAAGTATGACTTTCATGTAACAACTCAAGATGCTAAAAATTGGGCTCCAAAGATATATAAGAAAATAAAATAATGACTTACAAGTGGGATAATAAAAAACCAACTGCTCAAATGCTTGGAAGATGGCAACCATTTCATGATGGCCACTATACTTTGTTTAAAGAAATAATTAAGAAAACTGGACAAGTTTGTATACAAATCAGAGACGTACAAGGTGTGGATGATAATCCATTTGACTTTGAAACAGTAAAAAAAAATATTGAAGATAAACTTAATCCAGAATTCGAGGGACGTTTTAAAATTATGTTAGTTCCCAATATTACAAACATTTGTTATGGAAGAGGCGTTGGTTACAAAATAGAAGAAATTGTTTTACCTGAGGAAATACAAAAAATTTCAGCCACTAAGATAAGAGCAAAGATGAGAGAAGAGGGTAAACTTAAATAGTTTTTAATGAATATCAAAATCATCAATCAGAATAAAGATATAGCAAGAGTTATTATTAATGAGCCAAAAACATATAACTCTTTATCTTATAAAAATTTGAAAGATTTAATTAATGTTTTAAAAAAATTAGACAAAGATAAAAAAGTTAAAGTTGTTATTCTAGAGGGTGCTGGAAAAGGTTTTAGTGCAGGTCATAACTTAAAAGAAGTAAAAAACTTAAAGAAAAAAGAAAGATATAAAAAATTATTCAATCTTTGTTCAAAGCTAATGCTTCAAATAGTTGAGGGAAAAAAACCAGTTATTGCAAAAGTTCATGGTGCAGCTTATGCAGCAGGATGTCAATTAGTTGCTAGTTGTGATTTAGCTTACAGCACAAAAGATGCACTTTTTGCAACACCAGGAGTAAACATTGGATTGTTTTGTAGTACTCCTATGGTTGCAGTTAGTAGAAAGATTAATAGAAAACCTATGATGAAGATGCTTCTTACTGGTGAACCAATTAAAGCAAATTATGCAAAGGAAATTGGTTTAATTAACGATTATTTTTCAAAATCAAAATTAAATAGTGAGACGATGAAAATTGCAAAAAAAATTGCATCAAAATCAAATTTAACAATCAAAATTGGAAAACAAGCTTTTTATAAGCAGTTAGAAATGCCTCTCAGAAAAGCTTACTCATATACCAGTCAAATGATGACATACAATATGATGGCTATGGATGCAAAAGAAGGTATTTCAGCTTTTTTAGAAAAAAGAAAACCAAAGTGGAGAAATAAGTGAAAGTAAAAAATATTCTAACAATTATCTTAATAATCATTGGTATATATTTTATTTTTACCTTTAGAGACCATAATTTTAAAAGATCTATCGATGCTTGTATTGCAGGTAGTAAAAAGTTGGATCAACCAATGACTATTGAAGAAGCTAAGAAGTTTTGTGAAGAAAAGATAATGAGTAAAAAGTAAATAGAGTGGAAAATATAAAAGAAATTTTAAAAAAATATAAAAATATTGCTCTAGTAGGTGCAAGTAAAGATTTAACAAAAACATCATCTATTGTTATGAAATATTTACAAGACAATGGTTTTAAAGTTTACCCCGTAAATCCATCCATGAAAGGAGAAAAAATATTAGGAGAAAAAGTTTTTGGAAATATTTCAGAGATTGATAATCCAGTAGAAATAGTAGATGTATTTAGGCCATCGAATGAAGTTGTCACAATTGCAGAAGAAACTGTCAAAATAAATGCAAAAGTATTATGGTTACAATTAGACATTAGTAACGAGGAAGCAAAAAAAATTGTTGAGACAAATGACATCATTTACATTGATAATAAATGTACGAAGATAGAGTACGAAAAATACTTTAATTAAATTAATAATTAATTTTTTAAAAAGATGTTAAAAAAATTCGAGATAATATTTAAAGTCTTTATTATTCTGCTCTTTTCAATTTCAATAACTAAAGCTGAATTACTGAAACCTAATAGTGATATAAAACCTTCCAAAGTTGTCGAGATTCAATTAAGTGGTCTTCAAAAAAATGACTTAAATTATAAAGATAGTGGTATTGAGCAAACCTGGAATTTTGCGCATCCCAGCAATAAAAAAAATACTGGCCCTTTACCAAATTTCAAAATGATGATTAAAGGCAACTCATATCAAATGCTCTTAAATCACTTAAGCCATACAATTACACAGGTTGGAGGTGGTGACAAATGGGCACAATTTGAGGTGATAATTTTAGATAAAGATAAGATTTATCATAAGTTCAACTGGCAAGTGGAAAAATATACTGCTGAAGGACCCCTTAAGGATTGTTGGTTGACCACAATGGTTTCTAGCCCAATAGCACTAGGAAGTTCAATTTGATTATCCATAATACAATTTTGTTTCGTTATGAATAAAAATTTAGTAGGAATCATTCAATGAAATCTAAAGCAAAAGTCGTCGTAGTCGGTGGAGGAGTTGTTGGAGTAAGCGCTCTTTATCATTTAGCAAAAAAAGGTTGGTCAGATGTTGTTTTAGTTGAAAGAAAAGAATTAACCTCAGGCTCAACTTGGCATGCAGCAGGTTTGTTACCTCTTTTTAATATGAGCTATTCTGTTGGTCAACTTCACAAGTATGCAGTAAATCTTTATAAAAAGTTAGAGGAAGAGACTGGTAAGAATGTTGGTTTCAGTGTTGTTTCAAATATCCGTTTAGCTAGTACCAAAGATAGAATGGATGAGTATCATCAATATGCTGGTGTAGCTAAAACAATTGGTGTTGATGTAAAATTTTTGACACCTCAACAAGTCAAAGAAATTTGGCCGCTTTGTCATACTGATGATTTAGTTGGAGCAATTCAACACCCAGAAGATGGATACATCCAACCTGCAGACTTAACTCAGGCACTTGCCACAGGTGCTAGGAATAGAGGAGCTGAGATTTATAGAAACACAACAGTGTTATCAATGAGACAAACTAGAGAGGGATGGATTGTTGAAACAGACAAAGGATCAATTGAATGTGAACATGTCATTTCATGTTCAGGAAATTTTGCAAGACAAACTGGTGAAATGGTTGGATTAGATATTCCAGTTATTCCTGTGGAACATCAATATATTGTAACTGAACCGCATCCAGAAATCCAAAAAAGAAAAAAAGAAGGTCTGCCAGAGATGGGTGTATTAAGAGATAGTGATAGTAGATGGTACATGAGAGAAGAGGCTGGTGGATTAATATTAGGTCCATATGAAGATGGTGCACCAGCGTGTTATGTAGAAGGTCCCTCAAAAGATTCTGAATATGAATTGTTTCAAGAAGATTTAGATAGACTTGCTCCACACATTGAGGGAGCAATACATAGAGTTCCAGCATTTGGAGAAGTTGGAGTGAAAAAAGTTTATAATGGTGCAATATGTTACACACCAGATGGTAATCCTATTGTTGGCCCAGCCTGGGGACTTAAAAATTTTTGGATTAATGAGGGACATAGTTTTGGAATAACTGCGGCAGGTGGTGCAGGTTGGCAATTAGCAGAATGGATCGTTGATGGTGAACCAACTATTGATATGCTTGGTGTTGAACCAAGACGTTACGGAAATTATGCAACAAAATCTTATCTCAAAGCAAAAAATGAAGAAGCTTACAGTCATGTATTTATTGTTCATTATCCTGATGAGGAGAGACCAGCTGCAAGACCTTTAAGAACATCTCCTTGTTATGAGAGAATGAAAAATCTTGGTGCTGTCTTTGGACAAAAATTTGGATGGGAAAGACCAAACTTTTTTGCAACAGATGGCATGGAACAAAAAGATCATTGGTCATTTAGACGATCAAAATGGTTTGATGCAATTAAGAAAGAATGTGAAAACGTTAAAAAGAATGTTGGACTTTTAGATATGACGGCCTTTGCGAAATGTAGAATAAAAGGTCCAAAGGCTGAAGAATTTTTAGACTACTTAGTTGCTAACAAACTTCCAAAAAAAATCGGAAGAATTAATTTGTGTCATGCGCTAAATACTAAAGGTGGTGTTCACTCTGAGTTCACAATCATGAAAGAAGCTGAAAATAGTTATTATTTGGTGTCAGCTGGAGCGAATTTGAGATTAGACCATGACTGGATTCAAAAATGGATGCCAACTGATGGTTCAGTTATATTTGAGGACTTAACAAATAGTACAGGTGTGCTTGTCGTAGCAGGCCCAAAAGCAAGAGAACTTATGCAAAAAGTTTCGACCGATGATTTTTCAAATGAAAACTTTAAATGGTTAACTGCAAAAAATGTTAATGTTGGATATGCTCCAGTTAATGCTATGAGAGTAAATTTTGTTGGCGAACTTGGTTGGGAATTACATCACCCAATTGAATATCAAAACCATATTTTTGATAAATTAATGGAAGCAGGTAAAGATCTCGGTCTTAAACCTTTTGGCATCAGAGCGATGAACAGTTTAAGAGTAGAAAAATCTTATAAACTTGTGGGAACTGAACTATCAATTGAGTATTCACCTTATGAGTCTGGCCTAGACAGATTTATTCATCCAAACAAGGGTAATTTTATAGGACTTGATGCACTAAACAAATGGAGAGAAAAGGGTTTTGATAATAAATTAGTAACACTAGAGGTTCATGACACAACAGACTCAGATGTTTTAGGTAACAATCCAATTTATAAAGATGATAAAGTTGTTGGAAGGGCAACGGGTGGAGAATATGGATTTAGATTAGATAAATCTATTGCCTTAGCAATGGTCAAACCTGATTTAGCAAATGTTGGAGAGAAACTTAAAGTTGATATACTTGGAAAAATGTATGAAGCTACAATAGTAGAAGAAAGTCCATACGATGCTGAAAATAAACTTTTGAGAGCCTAATGAAAATTTTAGTCGCAGTAAAAAGAGTAATTGATTACAATGTTCAAGTCAGAGTTAAAGAAGATAACACTGGTGTAGTAACTGAAAATGTTAAGATGTCTACCAATCCGCCAGATGATAATGCGATTGAGGAGGCAGTAAAAATTAAAGAGTCAGGAAAAGCGACCGAAGTAGTTGCAGTAAGTGTTGGAGAAGAGAAAGCTCAAGAAACTGTTCGTAAAGCATTAGCGGTTGGCGCTGATAGAGGCATTCTTATTAAAGCTGATGGTATTTTAGAACCTTTAGCTGTTTCCAAATTATTACAAAAAATTGTTGAAAAAGAAAAACCAGATTTAGTTTTTATGGGAAAACAAGCAATTGATGATGATTGTAATCAAACTGGTCAAATGTTAAGTTCCTTACTAAATTGGCCTCAAGCAACATTTGCCTCAAAGATAGAGATTAAGGATAAAAAACTTGAAGTTACGAGAGAGATTGATGAAGGATTAGAGACAATAGAGATTAATATTCCTGCTATTGTAACTTGTGATTTAAGACTTAATGAACCAAGATATGCGTCTTTGCCCAACATAATGAAGGCTAAAAAGAAACCTATTGAGCAAATAAATGCGTCAGATTTAGGAGTAGATACATCACCAAGAATCGAGCAAATTAAGGTTGAAGAGCCACCAAAAAGAAAAGCAGGAATAAAAGTAAAAAGTGTGGCTGAGCTAGTGCAAAAATTAAAAAATGAGGCTAAAGTAATATAATGTCAGTTTTATTAGTTGCAGAACATAACAACAAAGAGCTTAAACCTTTTACATTGAATGCTGTAACTGCAGCTTCTCAAATGGATACTGATCTTCATGCTGTAATTATTGGTAATAACTGTGGAGATGCAGCAAAAAAATTATCAGAGTTACCATTAGTCAAAAAAGTAATTCAAGTAGAGGCAGCTCATTACGAAAACTTTGTGGCAGAAAATTTTGCACCAGTAATAGTGAAATTGGCAGCAAACTATTCACATGTTGTTTGTTCAGCTAATACATTTGGTAAAAATTTGATGCCAAGGATTGCGGCTTCTTTAGACACTTCTCAAGTCAGTGATATTATTAAGGTAATTTCTGCAGATACATTTTTAAGACCAATTTATGCTGGAAATGCATTTGCAACTGTTAAAAGCAAAGATCCAAAAAAATGTATAACTATTAGACCAACTTCTTTTGATCCATGTGAGAGTTCAGGCGGATCTGCACCAATTGAAAAAGCTGAACCAAGTGAAGAGTTTAATAATACAAAATTTGTAAAAAGAGAGGAAATTAAGTCAGATAGACCAGAACTTGGAACTGCAAGAGTGGTTGTTTCTGGTGGAAGAGGAATGCAGAGTGGAGATAATTTTAAATTAATTACTTCTGTTGCTGATAAATTAAATGCCGCTATTGGAGCATCAAGAGCAGCTGTGGATGCTGGATATATAAGCAACGATCATCAAGTGGGTCAAACTGGAAAAGTTGTAGTTCCAGATTTATATATTGCCATTGGTATTTCTGGTGCTATTCAGCATTTAGCTGGAATGAAAGAAAGCAAAGTGATTGTCGCAATCAATAAGGATGGTGAAGCTCCAATTTTTAGTGTTGCAGACTATGGTCTAGAAGCTGATCTTTTTGAAGCAGTACCCCAATTTATTGATGAACTGAACAAATTAAACACTATACAAAAATAATATAATCTGTAAAAAATTATTATGTCCAGAGAGTCAATGGAATATGATGTAGTAATTGTTGGTGGAGGACCATCAGGATTAACAACTGCTATTAAACTAAAACAATTAAATTCAAATTTAAATATTTGTATTTTAGAGAAAGCATCTGAGATCGGTGCGCATATATTAAGTGGAAATGTTTTTGAAACTAGAGCACTAGACGAATTAATTCCAAATTGGAAAGATTTAAATCCACCTATAAAGACAAAAGTCACTAAGGAGAAATTTTTATTTTTAGGAAAAACAAAATCATTAAGTTGGCCAACATGGTTGTTACCTGCTGTTCAAAAAAATCATAAAAATTATATAATTAGTCTTGCAAATTTATGTAGATGGCTTGCTGAGCAAGCAGAAGCACTTGGTGTAGAGATATTTCCAGGATTTCCTGCAAGTGAGATTTTATTTAATGATGATGGTTCTGTTAAAGGTGTAGCCACGCAGGACATGGGCATAGACAAACAAGGAAATAAAAAAGATAGTTTTGAGCCAGGCATTGAACTTATTGGTAAGGTAACAGTTTTTGCTGAAGGTTGCCGAGGTCATTTAGGAAAACAATTAATTAAAAAATTTAATCTTAATAAAGACAAAGATCCCCAACAATATGGAATTGGATTTAAAGAAATTTGGGAAATAGATGAAAAAAATCATGAGGAGGGATTAGTGATGCATACAGCTGGATGGCCTTTAGATAAAAACACTTATGGTGGAAGTTTTATTTATCATGCTGAAAACAAACAAGTGTTTTTAGGATATGTAATAGGTTTAGATTATCAAAATCCTCACCTTTCTCCTTTTGATGAGTTTCAAAGATTTAAAACACATCCATCAATAAAAAAAATTTTAGAAGGTGGAAAAAGAATTTCTTATGGCGCTAGAGCTTTAATTGAAGGGGGTATTCAAAGTTTACCAAAAATGTTTATGCCAGGCGCATTACTTATTGGATGTGACGCGGGAACATTAAACATGCCAAAAATAAAAGGATCTCACACTGCTATGAAAAGTGGAATTTTAGCTGCAGAGGCTATTAATGAACATATTCAGTCTAAAAAAGATTTATCATTATATGAGGAATTATTTAAAAAAAGCTGGTTATATAAAGAACTGTATCAAGCAAGAAATGTAAAACCTAGTTTTAATTGGGGTTTAATTTTAGGTATAATTTTTACAGGAATTGATCAAATTTTATTTAGAGGAAAACTTCCATTTACATTAAGACATAAGCATTCCGATCATGAAACTTTAAAACCTGCAGATAAAATGCCAAAAATTGATTATCCTAAACCTGACAATGTTATTACTTTTGATAAAACAAGCTCAGTTTATTTGACTGGGACTAATCATGAGGACAATCAGCCAGTGCACTTACAGCTAAAAGATAAAGATTTACCTATAAAATATACTCTTGAAAAATATGACGAACCATCTCAAAGATATTGTCCAGCAGGAGTTTATGAGGTTCAAAGAGAAAATAATATTAACAAATTTGTTATAAACGCTCAGAACTGTATTCATTGTAAAACTTGCGATATTAAAGAACCTTCTCAAAATATAGTTTGGGTCACTCCAGAGGGAGGCGGTGGACCAAAGTATGGAAATATGTAATTAGCTATCTTAGAAAATTAGCAAAAATTATTACTATTCCAATAATACCTAGCCAAATAATAAGATTTTTCAAAAAAACTTTTTTATTTTTATTTGCATAATAAAAACCTGGGAAGACCAGTGCAATTACTAATAAAAGATATATGACCGATAAAATATTTTCACCCATAATCCAAATTTATATTATGAAAGATCTATTGCAAATTTTTTGAGTGTTTCGATTGGCAAAACTTTCAATGTATTTTCATGAGTTCGTTTCAAAAAAATCGGGCAACCTTTTCCAGCTTCTACCGCTCTTGCATACCAAGTCGCGCAAACACACCAGCCATCTCCATCTTTTAAGCCTGGAAACCCAAACTCTGGGTGAGGTGTGATTAAATCATTTCCAGCTTCTTTACACCATTCCAAAAATTCAGTTGTAACTTTTGCACAAACAGTATGTAAACCACGATCATTTTCATCAGTATTACAACAACCATCTCTATACCAACCTGTAAGGGGATTTTTGGAACATAATTCTAAATTTTCTCCAAGGACATTTTTTTGAATTTTATTTTCCATATACATTATATATATCCTCATCAATTGACGCATTAAATGAGATAGAACGTCTTTCCTCATCAGTGCCTTTGAATGGAAAAACCGTGTGCATCAAATAATTAGGAAATAAATAAAAATCACCAACTTCTGGAGTAATATTAAATGTTGAAGGACAAGTAAACATTCTTGCTCCATGTATTAGTTGTAAGTTTCCACCTCTATATTTTTTTGATTTTTTTTGCTGAGTACTTTGTCCTAATGATTTAGGAACTTTAAGAAACCCAGCTCCAGAAATATGTCCACCATGCCAATGAGTTGGATTATATTCATTTTGAAATTGTCTAACAACCCAAGTTTTAAGCAAATTAAATTTTGATATTTTTTTTCCTTCATTTAATTCCGTATAAATCTTACAAGAATTTCCCAAAAATTCTAACCAACCTGATGATTTAACAAATTCTACTTCTAATAAAAATTCCTGAGTTACATCACCTACTAGCGCTTCACCATAATTTAATTTTTTTAATTTTGAGTCATCATTGATGATTTTATCTATATAGTTATTTAATTTATCTAGTATTTCATCTGGTATTTTGACTTTTAATATTGCTGGACCTAATACTCTTAAATTTTGATATTTAATTTCCATTCAATTAAATTTTTGTTGGATTGGGTTGACCTTTATAAACTTTTTCTGGGTCAAATTTTTTTTCTTTTTCAGTGAATTTCATCTGAACTTCTCTACCATTTTCAATTGGTCCAAGTGGTATAGATCTATAAAAACAAGATCTATAACCTACGTGACAACTAGCTCCGTCTCCAATATCAACAGTAAGCCAAACAGAGTCTTGGTCATCATCAATTTTGATTTCAGTCACTTTCTGAACAAAACCACTTGTTTTGCCTTTGTGCCAAATAGCTTTTCTTGATCTGCTATAGTAGTGAGCTTCTTTCGTTTCAATTGTTTTTTTTAATGCTTCAACGTTCATATAACCATGCATTAAAATTTCTTTTGTTTGAGAGCACATTGTGATGACAGGTATTAAACCATCATTATCAAATTTAGGTGATAGAAGATTTCCCTCTTCAATTTCAACCACATTTTCTCTTTTTTTGAACATATTCGGTGATTATGTAGCACATATAGAGATATATTAAATATTTTAAAAATGCACATTTATATGTATAAAGCCCTCCATGAAGTTAGTTAAAGACATTGATAATAATCAAAATTCAAAGAAAATTTCTGACAAAGAAGCAGAAGAAGCTTTTAAAACTATTTTATCTTGGATGGGCGAAGACCCTAATCGAGAAGGATTATTAGAGACTCCAAAAAGAGTTGTTAAAGCATTTAAGGAGTATTTCAAAGGTTATAAGGAAGATCCTATTCAAGTTTTAGATAAAACTTTTGGCGATGTAGATGGGTATGACGATATGGTTATTCAAAAAAATATCTCTGTTCAAAGTCATTGCGAACATCATATGGCACCAATAATTGGTAAAGCTCATGTTGCATACATACCTAATGAGAGAGTTGTTGGATTAAGTAAATTAGCAAGAGTAGTAGAGGTTTTTTCTAAACGATTACAAACTCAAGAAAGATTAACTATGCAGATTGCGAATACACTAATGCAATCTCTAGATGCCAAAGGGGTAGCAGTTACAATAGACTCAACTCATCAATGTATGACTATGAGAGGGATTAAAAAGGAACAAGCTACAACAGTCACAAATTATTATTTAGGTCAATTCAAAGAAGATTTAAGTTATCAAAATAGATATTTAAGGTTAATAAGCAATTCAAAAGATTAAAAGTGTCAGACCAATTTAAAGCATTAGTTTTAAATCAAGAGGGTGACAACTTTACAAGAGAAGTAAAATCATTAGACAAAAGTTTTTTAAAACATGGTGATGTAACTATTAAAGTTGATTATTCAGATCTTAATTTTAAAGATGGAATGATTTTAAAAAATGGTGGTAGGTTAGTAAAAGAGTTCCCCCATATCCCAGGTATAGATTTTTCAGGAACTGTTTTAGAAAGTGAAAATCCAAAATTTAAATCAGGTGATGAGGTTATTTTAACTGGTTTTAGAGTTGGTGAAATTTTTTATGGTGGATATTCTCAAATAGCAAAAGTTAATGGTGACTTCTTAGTAAAGAAACCAAGTGATTTAACAACTAAACAGGCAATGATTTTAGGGACTGCTGGTTTTACATCTTTAATGGCAGCATTTGCAATAAAAGCTCGAGAGGAAATATTGCTTGGTGCAAAAGTAAATGATGTTTTAGTTACAGGTGCAACTGGTGGAGTAGGAAGCATTGCAGTTATGATACTTAATAAAATGGGATACAACGTTACTGCGGTAACAGGAAAAGATTCTAAAGCGGATTATTTAAAATCATTAGGTGCCAAAAGTGTTATAAATCGTAGTGAATTTGATAAAGATCCAAAACTTATAGATAAAGGTTTATGGGATGGGGTAGTCGACACCGTCGGTGGTAAAATTTTAGCTAACGCAATTGTTCAAACTAATTCAAATGGGATTGTTGCAGTGTGTGGTAATGCAAGTACAAATGAACTTAATACAAATGTTATTCCTTTTATGTTACGTGGAATAAAACTTTGGGGAATGGACTCAGCTAATTGTAGCATTAAAAGAAGAGAATTTATTTGGGGAGAAGCTGCAAAATTAATCGATTTTAGCTTAATAGAAAAATCTATTCAAACTGTTAGCTTGGAGGAGTTAATTGAAACTTATCCTAAAATATTAAAGGGTGAAATTTCTGGAAGAGTTTTAGTTGATTTAAATAAATAATGGACTGGGATAAACTTAAAATTTTTCATGCAGTTGCAGAAGCAGGAAGTTTTACTAATGCAACTATAAATTTAAATCTTAGTCAATCAGCAATAAGTAGACAAATTCAATCTTTGGAACAAGACTTAAAAGTTCAATTATTTGAGAGACACGCAAGAGGTCTTACGCTCACCGAAAATGGAGAGTATGTATTTAAGACTGCACACGAAGTTATAAGTAAACTCAAAGAAGTGGAAACTTCACTAGGAGATCAAAAAAATAAACCAACAGGAAAATTGACAATTACAACAGTTAGAAGTTTTGGAACTCATTGGTTAACACCTAGAATTGAGGAATTTATGCGGTTAAATCCCGAGGTTGAAATTGAGTTGATTTTTGAGGATAAGGAGCTGGACTTAAGTACAAGACAAGCAGATATTGGTATTTTTATGAGAAGACCTAAACAATTAAATTATATTCAAAAAAAGCTTATAGATCTAAAATATTATATTTATGGGTCTAACAAATATTTAGAAAAATATGGTATGCCAAAAACTGTGAGTGACTTAAATAAACACAAATTTATATCATTTGGCAAAGGAGCACCTTCTCCAGTTTATAATCCAGAGTGGGCATTAAAGTTAGGGATGCATGACGGAAAAAAAAGAAAACCTATAATGAAGGTAAATAGTGTTATGGGACTTTTACTAGCAGTGGAGTCTGGAGTAGGTTTAGCAGCACTGCCTGAATATTTAGTAAGTAATTCGACCAATATTATTAAAGTTTTACCTAAATCTGAAGGACCAATCACAGAGGCACACTTCGTTTATCCACAATCTTTAAAAAACACAGCCAGAGTTCAGGCTTTTAGGAACTTTTTGTTCAGCAAAATAGGCGACTGGAAGTCTTAGTTAGCCTGCGACATCTTTGCGATTGATAATCATTCTCAATGAGAATAGTTCTCATTCTCAATTAAATCATGCGGAAGAATGGAGAAATAATGAGAAATATATCAATTTTTGCATTGATAGCATCTTTATTTACCTCATCAGTTGTGATGGCAAATGAGGTAAATGTTTTTAACGCAAGACATTATAAGGCTGACGCTGAACTTTATAACAAGTTTACAAATAAAACAGGAATTAAGGTTAACTTGATAAATGGTAAGGCAGGCGCACTTGAAAAAAGAATGATAGAAGAGGGTGTCGACTCTTCCGCAGACCTTTACATTACTGCTGACGCAGGAAGATGTGGAGTATTTAAATCAAAGGGAATGACTCAATCTGGTTTAACATCTGCAGCTATTAAAGCAGCAGTGCCAGCAAATTTTAGAACAAGCCATTGGACTGGAATCGCAAAAAGAGCAAGAATAGTTTATTATTCACCTGAGAGAGTTTCTGGAGCTGAGCTATCTGGTTTAACTTACGAAAGTCTAGCTGATCCAAAATGGAAAGGTAGACTAGTTATAAGAGCATCCAACAATATCTATAATAAATCACTTGTAGCTTCATTAGTTAAAAATAATGGAAAAAAAGCAACATCTGAATGGGCGAAAGGAGTTGTGTCTAATATGGCTAGGACGCCTAAAGGAAATGATAGAGCACAAATAATGGCAGTTGCAGCTGGCGAAGCTGACATTGCCGTAGCCAACACTTACTATCTTGCATTAATGTTGTCTGGTAAAAAGGGTCCCGAACAACAAGAAGCTGCAAAAAAAGTTAAAGCTTTTTTTCCTAATCAAGGTGATAGAGGAACTCATATGAATATTAGTTGTGCAGCATTAGTAAAAAATGCTCCTAATAAAACTAATGCCATTAAACTTGTAGAGTTTTTATTAACACCAGAGTCTCAAGAACATTTTGTAAATAATACCTTTGAGTTTCCAATGATTGATAATGTTTCAGCAAATCCGTTAGTGGTAAACAATATTGGTTTAGATTTTAAACAAGATCTTAAAACAAAAGTTTCTAGTTATGGAGCTAAACAAGCAGATGCTTTAGAAGTAATGACAGCTGCTGGCTGGAAGTAAAATGGCGAAAAATAAAAAGAAATTTATTTCGGATATTGATTTTAATAAATCCTCAAAGGGATGCACTCCATGTTATTTGGAATGTAAAAAAATCGATAAAAGAATAAATGATAGAAAAATTTCAGAAATTAAAACTAGGGAGGTTCCGCATATCCTAAAAGTATTTGATTTTTGATTTTTTTCTGGGTGTCCACGCTTTTTTTAAAGTGTGGACACAAATACTTTCCATATTTATAAGGCGGAATATAAATTATGAGAATAAATTTTTGGTATATATCTTCTCTTTTCATTTCTATTTTTGTTATTATTCCAATTCTAACTGTATTTTTAAGTTTTTTTGAATCCACATCAAATTACTATGGAATTTTAAGAGATACTTTTTTATTTGAGTATATTTCTAACTCCATAATTTTATTGATAAGTGTTCTATTATTAACTTTTTTGATTGGAACTGGAACTGCATACTTGGTATCTTTTTATGAATTTCCATTAAGTAATTTTTTTAAATGGGCATTGATACTATCATTTGCAGTTCCTCCATATATTTATGCTTATTCATTAACAGCCTTTTTTGAAAATTACGGTACAGCATATTCTATTTTAAAAAACTTATTTGGAGATAAAAATTATAATTTATATATTCCAAAATTTGATGGAATGATTGGAGTCATACTATCTCTTTCTTTTTCATTATTTGCATACGTATATATTTTAGCTAGAGCTTCGTTTTTATATCAATCACAAAACTTCATTGACCTAGGTAAAAACTTGGGTTTTACAAATTTTAAAACATTATATTCAATTATTCTTCCTGCAGCACGACCAGCAATAGTTGCTGGCTTATCTTTAGTTGCAATGGAAACACTAGCAGAATTTGGGGCAGTAGATTTTTTTTCAATAAATACACTTACTACAGGAATATATAATTCATGGATAACATTTGATGACCTTGCTTTTGCAAATCAGTTATCATTCTTCTTATTATTGTTCATATTTGCCTTGTTTATATTAGAAAATTTATCAAGAAATAATGCGAAATATCACTTTAATTCAAAAGGAGGTTTTAAACAAAAACAGAAGTTACAACTTAAGGGAACCAAATCAATAGCTGCCTTCCTTTTTTGTTTTCTTGTTTTCTTTTTAAGTTTTTTATTTCCTTTAAGTCAAATGTTGTATTGGACAATTAAATTTCCAGAAAATTTATTTGATCTACAAATTATTAATCTTTTGAGTAATACACTTTATTTAGTTATTTTATCAAGCTTTGTATTGATAATGTTTTCTTTAATCTCAAACTATGGAAATAGAGTTACAAAAAATAAAACTTTAAATATTTTATCAACTTTATCAATTTCAGGATATGCAATACCTGGTGTAATTTTAGCAGTCGCATTTATAACTTTCATAGCTTGGTTCGACGAGAGTGTTGTTAAAAATCTAGGATTATTTTCTATCAAGAAAATATTTATTGGCTCTATTTTAGGATTAGTTCTCGTGTATTTTGTGAGATTTTATTCTTTGGCCTTTAATGGAATTAAATCTGGATATGAAAAAATTAATATCTCAGTCGACGAAAGTTCTTATTTATTAGGTTATTCAAAACGAAAAACATTTATGAATATTCATATACCCTTCTTGAGAAACTCTTTATTATTTGTTTGTATATTGATTTCTTTAGAGATTATAAGGGAATTACCTATTACTTTAATCTTGAGACCTTTTAATTTTGAGACTTTTGCAACTACAGCTTATATATCCGCATCCGAAGATTTATTAGAGGCTGCTGCAGCCCCATCATTATTTTTAATTTTAATTGCAACTTCTTTCATTATAATTACATCTAAATATATATTAAGAGATAATAATGAGTAAAAATTTTTTTGAAATAAAAAATGTTGATTTTAATATTGATGGAAAAACTAAAGTTAAAAATGTTTCTTTTTCAATTGAGAATGAAGGTGATGTAATTTGCCTTTTGGGCCCATCTGGTATTGGAAAAACTACCATACTTAGAACGATCGCTGGCTTAGAAAGAATAAAAAAAGGTTCAATAGAATTAAATGGAAAAGTTCTTTCATCAGAAAAAATTAATATTGAACCTGAAAATAGAAATGTATCTCTCGCTTTTCAAGATAATAGTTTATTTCCACATTATGATGTTCAAAAAAATATTTTATTAGGTTCAGAGAAAAATAAAGAAAAAATTGAAAAAAAAATTGATGTAAAAGAGATTATCGATTTATTAGATATATCTCATATTCTCAACAAATACCCACATGAGATAAGTGCTGGTGAAGCACAACGAGCTTCATTAGCAAGATCTTTAATGACACGACCAGATTTGTTATTATTAGATGAGCCTTTATCGAATGTTGATCAAAGTTTTAAAGAAGAAATTCAAGTTAGACTAAAAAAAATTCTTTATAAATTAAAAATTTCAACAATAATTGTGACACATGACTCTTATGAAGCATTTTATTTAGGATCAAAATGTGGAATTATTTTAAATCAAGAACTTAAACAATTTGATGATCCATATAACGTTTATCATTTACCAAACTCAATAGAAGTAGTTAATTTTTTGAATAGAGGCATTCTTATTCCTGCAGAGGTTACAAGTCCTAAAAGTTTAGAAAATAAAGATCTTGGAACAATTACGGGTAATTTTAATAAACCTTTTCCAATAGGATCAAAAGTAAAACTTTTGGTTCAACCAGAGGACTTGCATCATGATGACCAAAGTAATTTAAAGTTTGAAGTTATAGATAGAAAGTTTAGGGGCACAAATTTTATCTACACTCTTAAAACGCCTAGTAATTTATTAATTCCAGTTTTTGTTCACTCTCATCATATTCACCAACACGAGGAGAATGAAAAATTTGGCATAAAAAGACCAATTCATATTGATCATATTGTTTGCTTCTAATAAAAACTCTCTAAAATGAACAATAAATTTAGAGTTTTTTTAAAGGGTATTTTTGATGTTAGCCCACTGATGATTCCAGTTGTTCCATTTGGTTTAATATTTGGGGTTCTTTCAATCGATATTGGATTTAGCCCAATAGAAACAATGGGAATGTCATTAATAGTCTTTGGTGGTGCTTCACAAATTGTTTTACTGCAATTATTTTCAGGAGGCGCCTCATCTTTAGTTATAATAAGTTCAGTTGGAGCAGTGAACTCAAGACATCTTTTGTATGGAGCTGTTGTTTCAGAACATTTATCAGATTTAAAACTTATTTGGAAAATTATAATCTCATATTTTTTAGTTGACCAAGCTTTTGCAAGATCAAATGAGTATTTTAAAAAAAATAAAGATAAAAATAAATATTTTCATTTATTCGGTGGTGGTATTACTTGTTGGGTTATTTGGCAGACAACCACTTTTTTAGGAATTGTTTTGGGAGCTTTTATTCCTGAAAAACTAGGTTTAAGTTTTGCAGTGCCTTTAACTTTTTTGGCATTATTGGTTAACGATTTTAGAAAATTGATAAATGTGATTGTGATAATTATTTCAGGGTTAGTGGCAACGTTTGGATTTAATTATGTTCCTTATAAAGCATATGTAATTGTCGCTGGAGTAACTGCTTTACTGACAGCAGCAATTTTAACTAAGTTGAATAAAAAAAATGAGTAACTGGCTATTAATTATATACTGTGGTTTGATAACTTTTTTGACAAGGTTTTCAATGATAGCATTATTAAAGAAAGAAATGTTCAATGATAGAATAAGAGAAATTCTCTCTTTTGTGCCTTCAGCAATTTTTCCTGCAATTATATTTCCTGCTATTTTTTTGGATAACTCTGGAGATTTCCAATTAGAAAACAATCCAAAGATAATGGCAGCAATAATTGCAATGTTAATTGGAATAATAAGTCAAAATATTATTGCGACAATTATCTCAGGGCTAGCTTCTTATTGGTTTTTAATTTTTATGGTATAAAAAATTATGAAAAAAATATTAATATCAATTTTCTTTCTATTTTCATTAAGTGCAAATGCAATGGAAAAAGAAACAACTTTTAAGAAAGAGTTGTTTGATAAAGCCCAATCAGATGGAAAAATTGTAGTAATCAGTTCTTGGATAAAATATTGCCCATCATGTGCTGGTCAAATGAAAATCCTTCAGAATGCAAAAAATAAAGGTGAATTATTAGACATTAAATTTGATAATATTGAATATTTTTCATTTGATGTGACTAAAAAGGAAATCTCTAATTTTTTTGATGTACAATATCAAACAACATTAATAATTTTTAAAGGTAATCAAGAAGTTTATAGAAGTATTGGTGAAACAACCGAAGATTTAATTTACGAAGCATTAAAAGCCTCAATTTAAATTAAGCACCTAAATTAATATTTTTTGCAACATTAAAATCAATTTCAGTGGGTTTTTTTAGTTTTAGATTGTTCATTAACTCAACATATTCATCTACACTACTAACCTGTAATCTTGGATTTTGTTTTTTTTCTTTACCAATAGTACTCATTTTCTCTCCTTTATAATCGTGAGCAGGGTATAAAAAAGTTTCATCAGGAAGTTTTAATAGTTTATTAAAAATTGAGTTATATGCATCTTTCGAATCTCCATTTTGAAAATCAGTTCGACCTGTTCCATTTATCAGCAATGTGTCACCAGAAAAAAGATAATTATCCATCAAAAAACTATAACTATCTGAAGTATGACCCGGGGTATACATTGCTTTAATTCTTAAATTTTCTAAATTTATAAATTCATCATCTTTTACTTTAATTTCAACAGCATCAGCCGGAGTATGATCGCCCATTATTGTGGAGCATTTCGTAATGTCTTTTAATTTTGAAGCACCCGTTACATGATCAGCGTGTATATGTGTGTCAATTACTTTTACTAATCTTAAATCTAATTCTTTTAATAAAATTATGTAATCACTTACGTTTTCTAAAACTGGATCAATTATCAAAGCTTCTCTTCCTTTAGATGAGGCAATTAAGTATGTGTATGTGCTAGATTTTTGATCAAATAGTTGTTTAAAAATCATAACTAAACATTATCATATAAGAATGGAATCCACTACATTTGATTGGTCTTGTTCACACACATGGAAACAGAGTGCTAAAAATACTGCGTGGTGTTTACTTGGGTGTTCGATTGGAGATTTTGGAACAATTTTATTTTTTCAATTGACCAAAATACCATTCCCGGTTTTAGCAATTATGATATTAGCAATTATCAATGGGTTGATTACAAGTATAATTTTAGAAACAATTATTCTAATCCGTCAAAATTTGGAATTTAATAAAGCTTTTAAAACAGCATTGGGGATGAGTTTTATTTCAATGATAAGCATGGAAACCACAATGAATTTAACCGATTACTTTTTAACTGGTGGAGCAATATTAACCTGGTGGGTTGTACCTTTAATGCTTATTGTAGGTTTTTTAACACCTTGGCCATATAATTATTGGAGATTAAAAAAATATGGCATCAGTTGTCATTAAAAATTGGGACAATAAAACTTGGTTATCTTCACAAAATTATATTTATTCATTTAATAATTTTTTAATCAAAAATACCAAAATTAATTCAAATTTTAAAATTTTAGATATTGGTTGTGGAAGAGGGAAGATTTTAGGTTCTTTAAAATCAAGGTTAAAACTTAAATATAAACCTCTAGGCATAGATATTGTTAATCACAAAGATAGAGATAAAAGAATTAAATTTAAAAAAGCAGATATTTTAAATCTTTCTTTGAGAAAAAGTCAAAAGTTTGATTTAATTATGATTAAACAAACAATTCATTTAATAAAATTAAGTAAGGTAAAAAAATTATTAAAATCATTAGAAAAAATATTAAATACAAAAGGTAAAATTGTAATTTTCACTTTAGATGCAGAAAACAACGAAATTCCAACTTTTAAATTAATGAAACTAAAACTTAATAAATCTCTTATAAGAGATAAAAAGATATTTAAAATTATTACAAATTTATATCCTCAAAGAATTCAAAAAAAATTTATTTTTAATGTGAGAATAAGCAAAAAGAAATATCTCGATATGATTAAAAATAGATATATTTCTACGCTAATACCATTATCAAAAAAACAACTTATCCAAGGGATTGAAGAAATTAAATTAAGTTATAAAAATCAACTGAAATTTAAAGATAAGTTAACTTGTATTATTTTATAAAATTCTTTTAAGCAAATTTTCCTTAAACAATATTTTATGAATTAAAACAGCAAAAATGTGTAAAGATATTAATGCGATAAGTGTATAATTGCCCAGGATATGAATTTCATAAAATATTTCCGCTAATTCAAAATTATCTTGAATTTCAAGATTGAAAAAAAACATATTAAGCTCTTCACCGTTATATAATTTTTTTAGAGCACCCGAGATTGTTATCATTAAAATTGAAATATATAAAAACACATGATTTAATTTTGCAATTATTTTTTGCCCAGGAAAAATATTATTATTTAAGTTTGGGGTTGGATTAAAAGTTTTATATATAAGCCTTAGTATAGTTAAATAAAATATACTTATACCGACTGCAACATGAATATTTTCTATGGTCAATCTTTTTTCACTGAAATCCATGTCTACTAGATACATACCTAGAGGAATTTGAATTATTAATACTGCGGCACTTAACCAATGAAATATTTTTGAAATAGCTCCGTATTCTGTTAGAGTGTTTTTTAATCGCATATGTTAATTAATCATATTATAAATGTATTTAAATATTTTTTCTGCATTTTAATTTTCGTATTATTGTCGCTTCCAGCTAATTCTGAAATGTCCGTTGAGGAAATAATAAAAGGAAGAAAAGCCTTGTTTAGCAAAAATTATAGTACTGCAAAAAGAGTACAAGCTTTGGCTAGTAAAGGAGAATTTGATAAGGCTAAATCTTTAATGATAGAAATGAGTGAAAATTATAAAACTTTGTTAGAATATTTTCCGGATAATTCAAAAGAGGGTTTTAAAACTGAAGCTCTACCTTTAATTTGGGAAAATAAAAAAGAGTTTAATGATTTAATGAAAAAAGCATCAGACGATATGATTAAATTATCATCATTATTTGAGGATGCTGATGATGTAAGAGCTACTTTAACTCAAATGATGTGGAGTAATTGCAAAGCTTGTCATAGTAAATTTAGAGCACCACATTAAATTTTAAGATTAAACGAAGGGGTTCGCTCTTTCGTTCTCCAACCAAAAGAGCTCCCCTTAGTCGCCTTTTTGGCATTTAAGTCCTAATGGACTTTTATTTTTTTCGTTTATGTTTTTATGAAATATAAAGCTACCCAGCTAAGTGTCAGGTGGCATTTGATTCATTAAAACTACCTCCTTGTATGAAAAAGATAAATTTTAGATAGGTTGTATTCAAGATATTAATTTTCAATTTAGTAAAATATATTTCTTGAATACAACCTGGGTCTTTTGTAGTCTGCCAGCATCAAAAAAATCTTCCCCTATAAATAGAAATTTAATTTGCATTCAAGCAAATTGTAGTTAAGATTAATTATGAACTACTTAAGCGGACTTATAAATCTTTTAACCAGTTTAGTTATTTCAACTATAATAATTTATGCAATAAATTTTATAGCGGGATTTGCTGGAGCTGATTATTCATTTACAAATGGCGAGGTATTTGTGATGTGGATTTTAATGGCAATTTTAGTGAATAATTGTTTTAGAAAATAGAAATTAAATTTCTAAACATTATTCTTCTTTTTTTTTAATAATATTAAAGTATTATATTTAAAGGGGTGTCTTTTTAGACTGAGATTAAACCCTAAGAACCTGTCCGGTAATTCAGAAAGGGAAATAAATGAATAATTCTTTTTTTTTAGAACAATCCACTTCATTAATCTTAATAATTGCAATCAGTTTGTTATTTGCTTTTTTGGGAATTAATCACACTAAAAGATTCAAAGGATTAAATAATTATTTAACTGCTAATAGGAATATTAGAGTCTTTTCATTAACCACCAGTTTAACAGCATCAGCATTAGGAGCTTGGATTTTATTTGGACCTGCATCTGCTGCGACTTGGGGAGGGATAGGTGCAGTTATTGGCTATTCTTTAGGTACAGCTTTTCCACTATTTTTTTTAATTTACTTAGGAAAAAAAATTAGAAATGAATTCCCAAAAGGATCTTCTTTAATAGAATTTATGAGAAGAAAATTTGGTAAAAGTTTATTTAAGCTAATTTTATTGATGACTATATTTTATATGTTCATTTTTTTGTGCGCTGAGGTAACCGCTATTTCAGTTTTGATCAATTATATATCTGGCACTGAATTTTGGATTACAGCTTTAGTAGTTCTTTCGTCTACTCTAATTTACACGTTATATGGTGGATTAAAGGCTTCAATTTTTACTGATAATATTCAAATGATTGTTATAGGAGTTTTGTTATTTATCTCGTTTATTTATATTACTTCGTTTACAGGTTCTAAATTTTCTTTTGATTTTGTGTTAAAAAAAAATCCTCAACTTCTGAGTAGTTATTACATTCCAAATTATACTGCAGGCTTAACATTTTTTATTGCAGTAGCCGCAACTAATTTATTCCATCAAGGAAATTGGCAACGTGTGTATGCAGCTAAAAATTACCAAACTTTAAAAAAAAGTTTAATCATTTCTTTTTTAATAATAATTCCTATTGTTTTCTTTATGGGTTTTTCAGGAATGGTAGCTTTCTCAATTGACCCTAGCAATAGACCAGATCTGGGTTTTTTTTCATTATTACTTAAAGAACAAACAATTTTTTTATCTTTGTTTATAATAATACTTGGTATGGCATTAACAATTTCAACTGTGGACACATTAATTAATGCAATTTCAAGTTTGGTAATTTTAGATGGAAAAGCAGTATTTAATTTGAGTAAAAAAACTAATTATTTAAACTTTTCCAAATATATAATTTTATTTTTATCGTTGATCTCTTTTATTATTGCATCAAAAGGATTTGATATTTTGTATCTTTTTTTATTAGCAGACTTATTTTGTTGTGCTTTTGTTTTAACTGTTTTTCTAAGTTTTTATGATAAATCAATCAATGAAAATTTAGCTTATATTTCTATTTTGATTGGATTGATAGGTGGTTTTTTATTATTTCCTTCTCCTGATTTTTCTAAAAGTTTATTAGTTGGAGTTTTCATACCAATAGATTTATTTCCATCTTTTGTTACACAATCTTTGCTTTTTTTATCTTTTATTGTAGCGACCTTTCTACCTTTGTTGATTATTAAAGCTAAAAAGCTTCGTATAAGTTGATTGTATTAAATCAATTAATAACTATATAAATGCCTCATGTCAGATAATCAGATTTTAATAAACAATTTATCAAAAGTTTATGACAATGGCTTTAATGCCTTAAAGAATATAAATTTAAAAATTAGAAAAGGTGAAATTTTCGCAATGCTTGGTCCAAATGGAGCAGGTAAAACTACTTTGATAAGTATTATTTGTGGAATAGTTAATCCGACCTCAGGGAATGTTAGTGTAGATGATTATGATATCATAAAAGATTACAGAGAAACTCGTTCAAGAATAGGTTTAGTCCCACAGGAATTAACTTTAGAGCAATTTGAGACAGTTTTTAATAATGTTTCTTACTCGAGAGGTCTTTATGGGAAAAAAGCAGATCCAAATCATATCGAGAAAGTTTTAAAACAATTAAGTTTATGGGATAAAAAAGATCTCAAACTTCGGCAATTGTCTGGTGGAATGAAAAGAAGAGTTTTAATAGCAAAAGCCTTATCTCATGAACCAACAATTTTATTTTTAGACGAACCTACGGCTGGTGTTGATGTAGAGCTAAGAAAAGAAATGTGGCAGGTTGTTGAAAATTTGAGAAAAACTGGTGTTACAATTATTTTAACTACCCATTATATAGAAGAAGCAGAAGCTATAGCTGATCGAGTTGGAGTTATAAATCAGGGAGAGATTGTGGTTGTTGATGAGACTAAAGAACTATTAAAAAAAATGGGTCATAAAAAACTTACAATAGATTTACAAGAAAAAATAAATCAAATACCAACAACACTCCAAAAATATAACTTATCTTTTACACCAGACTTGATGAGTTTAAATTATACTTATAATGTTCAGGCGAAACAGACAGGAATTACAAATTTACTACAAGATTTAAAAGATGCAGGCCTAAAATTAAAAGATTTAAAAACTGAACAAAGTACTTTAGAAAAAATTTTTGTAAATTTAGTAAGGGAAAAAAATGAAAATTAATCTTTATGCGTTGAGAGCAATTTATCTTCATGAAATGGATCGTTTTAGAAGAACTTTAACTCAATCTGTATTATCTCCAGTATTAACGACTTCGCTATATTTTATAGTTTTTGGCTCAGTAATTGGAGGGTATGTGGAAAAAATTGATGGAATAAGCTACGGATCTTACATTGTGCCTGGTCTGTTGATGTTAACATTATTAACCCAGTCAATTAGTAATACCTCTTTCGGAATTTTCTTTCCAAAATTTAATGGAACAATTTATGAAATTTTAGCTGCTCCGATTTCAACATTAGAGGTCGTACTTGCTTTTGTAGGAGCTGGTGCAACAAAAACATTAATAGTAAGTATAATTATATTTATCACCTCATTATTTTTCGTTGATGTTCAAGTCAAATATCCTTTGCTTATGATATTTTTATTAATTTTAGTGGCATTTACTTTTGCTTTATTTGGTTTTTTAATAGGTTTAATTAGTTCAGATTTTGAGCAAATGTCTATAATTCCAACTTTGTTTGTGACACCGATGGTATTTTTAGGTGGGAGTTTATATTCATTAGATATGCTGCCATCATTTTGGCAAACTGTGACTTATTTTAATCCAGTTGTTTATTTAATAAATGGTTTAAGATTTTCTTTTTATGGAGTTTCTGATTTCAATATATGGATAAGTATTGGAACAATGTTTTTATTTCTATCTATTTGTATAACAGTAGTTACAGTTCTTCTTAAAAAAGGTTACAAAATTAAATCTTAACTGACCCATTTCTGGGCCAGTTAATAACTCTAATTAAGAAGGATAGTTTTATTAGAATTGTTCAGACTCTGTTGAACCTGCCATTGCCGTGGTAGAACTTTTTCCACTACTTATTGTATTGGATACAGCATCAAAATAAGATGTACCAACTTCACGTTGATGTTTAACACTAGTATATCCATCTTTTTCACGAGCAAATTCTTGTTGTTGGATTCTTGAGTATGCTGTCATACCTTCCTTTTTATATTTCTCAGCTAACTCAAAAATTGCAATATTTTGTGTATGAAATCCTGCTAAAGTAATGAATTGGAATTTATAACCCATTTGACTAATTTTTTGTTGAAATGATGCTATCTCATCGTCTGACAAATGTTTTTTCCAGTTAAATGATGGAGAACAATTATATGCTAAAAGTTTTCCTGGAAATTTTTCATGAATTGCATCTGCGAATTTTTTTGCTTCTTCAAGATTCGGTGTAGCAGTTTCACACCAAATTAAATCTGAATAGGGTGCATAAGCAAGACCTCTTGATATTGCTTGCTCAATACCAGCTTTTACATAATAAAAACCTTCTGGAGACCTCTCACCTGTCAGGAAAGGTTTATCATTTTCATCGTAATCATTTGTAATTAATTTTGCAGCGTTAGCATCAGTTCTTGCTAATATAATTAAAGGTACATCCGCGATATCAGCTGCCAATCTAGCGGCTTTTAAATTTTTTATCATGGTACCAGTTGGAACCAAAACTTTTCCTCCCATATGACCACATTTTTTTTCACTTGCTAATTGATCTTCAAAATGAACACCAGCAGCACCTGCTTTAATAAATTTTTTTGCAAGTTCAAAAACATTTAAAGGCCCACCAAAACCAGCCTCTCCATCAGCAATGATTGGTAGCATGTAATCAATTCTCTTCTCTTTTTTCATATCACCATCTTTTAATTCCATATGCTGAATCTGATCAGCTCTAATCAATGCGTTATTCATAGATTCTACTAATTTGGGAGCACTATCATAAGGATACAAAGATTGGTCAGGATACATTTCTCCAGCACTATTAGCATCAGCTGCTACTTGCCAACCACTTAAATAAATTGCCTTTAAACCAGCTTTTGCATGTTGAACTGCATGATTACCTGACAAGGATCCTAAAGTATTAACATAATTTTCTGTATTTAATAATTTCCATAGCTTTGTTGATTGTTGTTTGCAAATTGAATATTCGATTTTAATTGAGCCTCTAAGTCTCTCAACTTCTTCACGAGTATAATCTCTTTTAATTCCTGCAAATCTTTTTAAATCATAAGAAATCTTTTCTGCACTCATTATTGGCCCCTGTAATGTTCAAGTAATTGAAAATGAATGTTAAGAGTTTGAAAATTAGTTTGAGTCGTTAAGTGTCTCAACTAGATCTTTCATTCCGCTTGAACCCCAATCACAATGATCATCTCTCATGTAGATACCCCTGCTATTATGTCTAGCAAGGTCTTCATGTCTTATGATTTGAGCCTCATTTTCGTTGTTTTTTAATTTTTCGTCCATGTAAATTTTATAATTTACAAAATTTACAAAATCTATTAAAAAGTATAAAACTATTGTAAATGAAGGAAAAATCTTGTAAAAATAAATTTACAAAATTTACTAATAGAAAATATGAGTCAATTAAATCTAAAAATAGGACCAAAAATCAAGGCTTTTAGGAGACAGTTAGGGCTTCAAGCTAATAAATTGGCTGAGGATTTAAATATATCTCCTAGTTATCTAAATCTTATTGAGGGTGGAAAAAGAAAAATAGATGGAGATTTACTATTAAAAATTTGTGAAAAATTGAACATTGAACTTTCTCAATTAACCTCAAAATCAGATATCAATTTAGAAAATACTTTATCAGAAATACTCGATGATAAATTGTTTGAAGATTTAGATATTCTAGGTCCAGAAGTAAAAGATTTAGTTGGGACTAATCCAAAAATTGGTAGGGCCATCGTTAGACTAGGAGATATTTTAAAAAAAAAGGATCATGAAATGATTAATAAAATTGAGACAATATCTGGTAAAATTGTTGATAATAGAAAGAATTCTTTTCCTGGTGAAGTTATTTCAGACTTTTTACAAGACAATAAAAACTATTTTCCAAAATTAGAGGATTTCGCAAATGATGTTTTTGAGAAAGTTCAAAAAAATAATAGGACTAGATATATAGCTCTTTGTGATTATTTAAAATCAGAGTATGACATAACAGTAAAAGATGTTATTCCTGAAGAAAATAAACCTTTCTCAAAGCTCTATAAAAAAAATAAAAAAGAACTACTATTAAGCGATTACAGCTCTTTAGAAACAAAAAAACTACATGCAGCTGCTCAAATAGCCCAAGAAGGTGCTGATAAAGAAATTGAAGAATATTTGTCAAAATTTACTTTTCCATCTGATGAGTCTAAAAAATTGACAAAAATTGCTTTATTAAATTACTGCGGTGCTGCAATTTTAATGCCTTATAAACTCTTTCATACAGAATGTAAAAAACTTAAGTATGATTTAGAGTTATTACAAAATACTTTTGCTACATCTTTTGAACAAGTAGCTCATAGAGTAACATGTTTACAAGATCCAAAATTACCAGGGATACCATTTCATTTTTTAAGAGTGGATATGGCTGGTAATATATCAAAAAGATTTTCATTATCAGGAATAGAAATTCCAAGATATGGTGGTGCTTGTCCACGTTGGAACGTTTATTCAGCTTTGACAAGACCTGGCATTATCCAAGCTGCTGTAAGCAAAATGTCTAATGGTGAAAAGTACGTATGTATTGCTAGAACAGTTGAAAAAGGGATTGGAAGATTTGGACAATCAAAAAGTATTTTGTCTATTGGATTAGGATGTGAAGCAAAATATGCAAAAGAATTTATTTATTCGGAGAATTTAAACATCAATGATAAATCTACTGAAATACCAATAGGTGTGTCATGTAGAACGTGTGATAGATTAGACTGTTCACAAAGAGCGTTCCCTCCATTACACAAGAAATTTGATGTTGATATTAATTCTAGAGGTGTTTCAGTATATGTTGGAGACAAAAACACATAGTCGATGATTAAATTTATCATACCTGCAATTGCCATATTTTTGTTAGTTCTATTCTGGGAAAAGATAAATGAAACAATTTATAAAAAATTTAATATTAAAATAAATTATATTGTTGCTACGATTATAGTAATAATTTTAGGAGTAATCTTTACCTTGTTATACTTTTAGTTAAGATAAATGAAAATTAGAATATGAAAGAGATTTTTAGAAATGTAAGAAATAAACTAGCAGAGAAATACCTAGATAATAATAGTTTTAAAAATACAAAAAAATTTAAACCTAGAATTAAAGCTAGAATTCGAAAAAATAAACAAATAATTAATAAAAACATTGATAACTTTTTTGGCTGGGTTAAAGGGGCTGAATTAGTTGAACTTAAAGAATGCAATGTTTCTGAAGATCCAGTTAGACCAGAATTAAGTGTGACTTTCAGAAGAAGTCACGGCAGAAAAATATACGGTGTAAAATACAAAAAAGAAATTCATGCTGTAATGTGCTTCGCTTTTACAAATAAAGTACCAATAAATGTAGAGGAGCTGGATAAATTTAGCCAAGATGCCCATCTACAAAGCACTCACAGAGGTCAAAATGTTGGCCAAATTGCTATTGCTTATACAGTGTGGTCTAAAAAAAAAGGCGGTGGAAAATTGATTGTTAAGGAAGTTTATAAAAAGATTAAAAAATCTAACCATTTAAATAGATTAGTCACGCTCTCTCCTCTAACTGAAATGGCTACAAAATTTCATAGCAAAAATGGTGCGAAACTTTTACAAGTCAATGAAACCACTCAAAATTTTGAGTATGAGATAATAAAAGAATAAAAAATTTTAAATTCATATAAAATAAAAAGATATATGATAAATTTTTTATATTTTCTAATTTTAGTTTTAAGTTTAAACAATTTGACATTTGCTATGGAAAAAAAACCTTATCATCATCTCTCTGACGGTACTTTTAGGAATCCTGAAGGCTCACCAAAAAGAGATCCAAATGTGAAATGGTCTTATAAAATTTTTAATCAAGAGAAAAAGAAACTTGATATGACAATTTCTGAAGGTCACGTTTTAGAAAAAAATGAAGTATTGAGAAACTTAGAAAAATATAAAGATAATGATTATATTGCTTGGATTGGTCATGCTACGTTTATTATTAAATTAGGAGATACTACTATTATTACTGATCCAGTTTTTTCGAAGAATGCAGGTCCACTAATATTTGGACCAAAAAGATTTACTGAACCAGCATTGAAATTAAGCGAGATACCTAACATAGATTTATTTTTACTCACCCATAATCATTATGATCATCAAGATATGATGACAATAAGGAGATTTCCTTATAAAGACTCCAAAGTTTTGGTTCCATTAAAACTAAGCAAATATTTTAAAACGAATGGATATCGAGATATCAATGAGATGGATTGGTATGATGAAATTAATATTAATAAAAATTTGAAAGTTACTTTTCTTCCGGCTGTTCATTGGTCAAAAAGAAGTTTAACAGACACCAACAAAACTTTGTGGGGAAGTTTTTTAATTGAATATAATGGAAAAAAAATATTATTTGCCTGCGATACAGGATATGGAAATATTTATAAAGATTTAGGAAATAAATATGGACCAATTGATTTAACCATAATCAACATTGGCGCATATAATTTTTATCCAATTATGCCTTACAAAGATAAATCTATTTATCATACCAATCCAGAGGAGGCTCTCAAAATTGGCAGAGATTTGAAAAGTAAAAAGGTACTAGGTATGCACTGGGGAACATTTGTATTATCTTTAGAACCAATTATGGAACCACCAATAAGATTTAAAGATAATGCTGAAAAATATGGATTTAATAAAGAGGATGCACTTATTTTTAAGATTGGTCAAATTTCAAAAATATCAGATATTATTAACTAAAAATTTATGAAAAAGTTTAATTGGAATTATCCTACTTCAATGTGGGTGGGTGAAAATAGAATTAAAGATTTAAGTATAGCTTGTAAAAATTTAAATATAAAAAAACCTTTATTGGTGACCGACAAAGGACTTGGACAATCAACTATTGTTAAAGATGCTTTGTTACATTTAAAAAGTAATAATTTATCAGCCGAATTATTTCATGATGTGATTGGTAATCCAACAGGTAAAAATGTAAGTGATGGTGTAAAATATTATAAAGAAAAAAATTGTGATGGTGTGATTGCTTTTGGTGGTGGAAGTGGTCTTGATGTGGGAAAAGCAATTGCATTCATGATAGGTCAAACTTTATCATTGTGGGACTTTGAGGATGTTGGTGATAATTGGACTAAAGCTAACTCAAATAAGGTTGCTCCTATTATAGCAGTGCCAACTACAGCTGGAACAGGTTCTGAAACGGGGAGAGCATCTGTTATTTTAAATGAAGATCTAGGAGTTAAAAAAATTATATTTCATCCAAAATTTTTACCGTCCATAGTCATTTTAGATCCAGTTTTAACAAAAGATTTACCAAAAAAAATGACAGCCGCAACAGGTATGGATGCATTAGCTCATAATCTAGAGGCATTTTGTGCCCCAGGTTATCATCCAATGGCTGATGGAATAGCTTTAGAGGGTATGAAATTAATTTTTAAATGGTTACCAGAGGCATATGAAAATGGATCTAACCTTGAGGCCAGAATGAACATGCTTACTGCTGCAAGTATGGGTTCAACCGCATTCCAAAAAGGTCTAGGCGCAATTCATTCTTTGAGCCATCCAGTAAATGCTCTAAATAACCTTCATCATGGTCTTTCAAACGCAATTTTCATGCCGTATGTTTTAACTTTCAACAGAAATGTGATTGAGAGTAAAGTTGCAAAGATCTCAGAATATCTTGAATTAAAAGATAAATCTTTTGACGGTTTTTTAAAATGGATTTTAGATTTAAGAGAAAAATTTAAAATTCCACATAAATTATCAAGTGTCATAAATGAAAAAGATTTACAAATTGATCGTTTATCAAAAATGGCTTTAGAGGATCCATCAACGATCGGTAATCCAAAAAAATTGAGCATTGAAGACATGAAAATAATGTATCAACACAGCATGTCTGGTAATTTGTTTTAAATGAAAAATCTTAATATTTTAATAGTTGAAGGAAATTTAAAAGAGGAAAATCAAAATTTTTTAAGAGTAGGTATTCAAACACATACAGAGAGTTTAAAAGATAGTCTTAATGTATTTAATAATAATTATCATTTTGATGTTATTAATCCATCCTCGGATCAAAATTTAGATGAGGTTAAAAATAAACTTCCAAAATATGATGGATTAATTTGGGGTGGAAGTAGTTTGAACATCTATAACAATACACCAGAAATAAAAAGACAAATTGAATTTATGAGAGAATGCCAAAAACAAGTTAAAAATATTTTAGCGATTTGTTGGGGAATGCAAGTTGCAGTAACTGCTGCCGGAGGAGAGGTAAAAAAAGCAGAAAAATCTCATATAGGAATAGCAAATGAGATTATAATTAATAATGAAGGATTAAATAATTCTATTTATAAGAATAAGAATAATAATTTTAATTCTCCAGCGTTTAATTTTGACGAGGTAGTAAAATTACCAACAAACGGAATTTGTTTAGCATCAAATAAAATTAATAAAGTACAAAGTTCATATTTCACAGTTGGAAAATCGAAAATTTATGGGTTACAGTATCATCCTGAAATTACTTATGAGAAAATGATAAGTTTAATTGAATTTAGGAAGGACAGATTAATTCAAACAAGAAAAGTGTTTAGAGATGAGGAGGAAATTAAAAATCACATATTATTTATAAAAAAAGAAATTGCTGTGTCAAATAAGTCTCAAAGAATGATTGAGTTAAAAAATTGGATGGATAGTATAAATTGAATCAAAAATGCTAAGTTATATTTTACCTTTTATTATTCTAATTTTAATTGTCGTCTTTATTCATGAATATGGTCATTATTACTTTGCTAAAAAATTTGGAGTGGGTGTCACTGATTTCTCTATAGGATTTGGTAAAGAAATTTTTGGTTGGAATGATAAATCTGGGACAAAGTGGAAAATATGCTGGATACCTTTAGGAGGATACGTAAAATTTTTCGGAGATAGAAATGTATACTCTCAAGCGGATCATAAAGAAATTTTAAAAAAATATAGTGAAGAGGACCAAAAAAAATTATTTACTCTTAAACCTTTGTATCAAAGAAGTTTAATTGTTTTTGGTGGTCCTTTAGCAAACTTTTTATTAGCTTTAGTAATTTTCTTCTCAATTTATACTTTTGTTGGTAAAGATTTTACACCAGCCGTCATCAATGAAGTTCAGAAAGATAGCCCTGCAATGGCTGGAGGATTAAAACAAAATGACGTAATTTTAGAAATAGATGGCAACAAAGTTGAAAGCATTATGGATGTCTCTAAATTCATTACTATGTCCACTGATGAAATTATAGATTTTAAAGTGAAACGTTCATATGATGAACTAATTCTAAAAGTAAAACCTAACATTGTTTCAGGTGAGGATAATTTAGGAAACAAACTTAACAAAAGAATAGTTGGTATAAAATTAGGTGCTTATAATAATGAGATTAATCATGTTAAATTGGGACCTGCACAAGCCGTATACCATGCTGCTCATGAAGTTTATTTTGTGGGAATTTCCTCCTTGAAATATATTGGTGCAATGATTTTAGGTAAAGCTGATACCTCTCAGCTTGGAGGACCGATAAGAATAGCAAAAATTTCAGGCCAGGTTGCAGAATTTGGTGTTTTGGCATTTATCAGCATGATGGCATATATTTCAATAAGTCTTGGTTTAGTTAATTTGTTTCCAATCCCAATGCTTGATGGGGGACATTTAATGTTTTATGCATTTGAAAAAGTTTTAGGTCGTCCGCTATCTCAAAAAACGCAAGAAGGTTTTTTTCGAATCGGAATATTTTTATTAATATCTTTGATGTTTTTCACAACTTTTAACGACCTTAAAGACTTAGGATTGTTCAATTAATAATATTTAAAAAAGTTTAAAAAACTCAATAAAATCAACATTTTTTTAATTTACACAACATATTGTGTATAACTTTTCTTAATATACTAAAAAAAGTCTTGATTTATCAATACTTTTGACAACAATGAAAAATAACCTAATAAAACCGGAGCTAAAATGAACAAAAAACAATTAGTAGTCAAAATTTCTGGAGCATTAAATCTAAGTAAAGCTGATGCTGAAAGAACTTTTGATACAATTACCAATACAATATTAGATGCTTTAAAAGCTGATGATTCAGTAAAAATTGCTGGTTTTGGTACTTATAAAGTAGCTAAGAGAAAAGCTAGAGTTGGAAGAAACCCAAGAACTGGAGAACAGATCCAAATTGCTGCGTCTCAAAAAGTTAAGTTTTTACCAGCAAAAGCTTTAAAAGAAGTATTCAATAAATAAAGTCTTTTTTTACAGCCTTAACGAAACTCTCGTTAAGGCTGTTTCTATATGCAAATACTGCATACCCAATTTTCGTAATCAGCGTTAGTTATTAGCATTTAATAAAATAAAAGAATTCTCTTTAACAGGGAGGTCTTATGACTAAATTAATAAAAGTAATAAGTGCACCACTTATTAGTTTAATTTTTTTATTAAACATGAGTAGTGCTGGAATGGCAGATACAACTGTTTCTGCCGAAGTAGGGTTTATATTTAATACCTTGCTTTTCTTAATTTGTGGATTCTTGGTTATGTTTATGGCAGCAGGATTCGCAATGTTAGAATCAGGAATGGTTACATCAAAAAGTGTATCCGTTATCTGTGCAAAAAATATAGGTTTATTCTCAATTGCAGGTATAATGTTCTGGCTTGTAGGTTATAACTTAGCTTATGGTATTGATCCAGGTGGGTACATTGGTAAATTTATTCCATGGGCAGATGGTAGTAAAATAGATACAGGTTATTCAGATGGTTCAGATTGGTATTTCCAGATGGTATTCTGTGCAACTACCGTTTCAATCGTATCAGGAACAATGGCTGAAAGAATTAAGTTATGGCCATTCTTTACATTCGCTGCAATTCTATCTGGAATTATATATCCAATCGTAATGGGTTGGCAGTGGGGTGGAGGCTGGTTAGCAGAAGCAGGCTTTTCTGATTTTGCTGGTTCGACTTTAGTACACTCAACTGGTGGTGCAGCTGCTTTGGCTGGTGCAATGATAATTGGTCCTAGACTAGGAAGATTTACTAAGTCTGGAGCTCCAGCGCCAATAAAACCTTTTGCAGCATCATCAATACCATTAGTTACAATTGGAGTATTTATCTTATGGCTAGGTTGGTTTGGATTTAATGGTGGTTCACAATTAGCATTGGGAACGGCTACAGATGCAATCGCTGTATCAAAAATATTTATTAACACATTCCTTGCTGGTGCAGGTGGTGTTATAGGTGCAGCAATTATAACTAGATTGCATTTTGGTAAAACTGACGTAGTTCAAATGTTAAATGGATGTATCGGTGGCTTGGTTGCTGTAACTGCAGAACCATTATTACCATCACCATTTGCTGCAATTTTAATTGGTGCTGTGGGTGGACTAATCGTAGTGTATGGTACTAAACTATTATTCTCTTTAAAAATTGATGATGTAGTTGGTGCTATTCCTGCTCACCTATTTGCTGGAATTTGGGGTACATTAATTGTACCTGCAACAAATTCTGGTGCAAATTTTAGCACTCAGTTAATTGGTGTATTATCAGTAAATATATTTGTTTTTGTGGTTGCATATATTGCATTTAGCCTCATCAAAGCAACTATTGGTTTAAGATTAAGTAAAGAAGCTGAAACCAAAGGTACTGATGTCACTGAAACTGGTGTAATTGCATACGCAATTCGTGACTAGTTGTTAACAACATGGGGATCCTTCGCTCTCTGTATATTCTCAGCGAATACTCATAGAAGGATCCTCAAACTCTCTCTTAGTTAGTTAAGTAATAAGCCCCTCCCTCAAGGGGCTTATTTATTTTGATCCCACAAATTTTTATAATTAATAAAAGGTGACAAACCATAACTTGAATTAACATTTGTCAAATGGACGGATAAACTTTTTAAAGGAGATATACAAAACTCTTTTTTATAGATCTCATTTATATATTTCTCAAAAGGATCATGACGATCTTCACAATTTTTTGTAAAATTTTCCCAATATAAGTCTAATAACTTTTTGCTTGTCAAAAAGGTACATAAAGTTTTAGTAATTGTTCTCCAGTGCCTTTTATTTCCTATAAGTATGTTCGTTTTTTCATTATTCATATACAGATATGGATAATCTGCAGGACACATAAAAATATCTTTACCTACTTGAGACGACACTCTTTCATATGTAGCAATCATCTCTTCCAACATGGTTTCAAAATGAAGATAATCATCTTCAATAAAAAAAATTAGATCTTCACCAATCTCTTTTCCAATCTCAAAACACTGATATAAGCTTGCTAAATTAGAGAAGGTTTGTTGTGTTTTTTGTTTTTTAATTTTGGCTTCAAATTTTGTTGTGTCCAGAGAAATAATTTCTCCATTTACATCTTTTATAATTTCTTTGATTTTATCTAAATTTTCAATTTTTGAAGAGTCATCTAAAATTATTGTTTTTATTTTTAAATCCAAGTATTTGCTTTGACAATAATTAATAGAGTTTATCAATGATTTTATTGATCGAATTGAATATTCGATTTTTGGTTTTTCGAATAATCTTCTTTTATTTTGATCCCAAACTTCAATTTCTGTATTAACTCTGATAACTATAAGTATTGATTTAACTTTTCTGGTAATTTTTACTTCTCCTAATGGAAGGATTATTGATTTTTTATTTAAAATTGAAAGATCCTCATTCAACTCTTTATTTAATGTAGGAGAAGTAAATTCATTCTGATCTATAATTTCAAAGCCAAAAAATTTACAAATTTTAATGAAAAACTTTTTCATATGTTTTTATTTATGATATAAATAATTACAATATAATGACAATTAAATCATCTCAAACTCTTGTGACAGAAGCTTTAAAAGAGATTAAAACTATATCTACCGAAGAAGCTTTTGAAAAATTTAATAAAAATGAATGTAACCTGATTGATATTAGAGATGTAAGAGAGTTAGAAAGAGAGGGAAGAATAGAAAATTCAAATCATATTCCAAGAGGAATGTTAGAGTTTTGGCTTGATCCAGAGAGCTCATATTTTAAGCAAGGTAAACTAGATTTGAATAAAGAAATGGTTTTATTTTGTGCAGGTGGAATGAGATCAGCTCTTGCAGCAAAATCTTTAAAAGATATGGGATTTAATAAGGTTTCACATATTGATGGGGGTTTTGGGGCATTGAAACAAAGTAAATTTAAAATTACTTAATTATTCAATTCATCTAAAGCATATTCAAGTCTATCCTGTCCCCAAAATAAATTATTATTCACAACAAAAGTTGGAGCACCGAAGACATCATTTTGGAAAGCAATATTTGTTAAATCTTTTAATTCATTTTTAATTTTTTGATTTTCAATGCCTTTTTTAAAATCATTAGGCTTTATCTCACATTTTGATAGTATATTTTTTATATTTTCTTCTTTTGAAATATCCTCATTATTTTTCCAATAAGCATCAAAACATAGATCAAAATATTTATCTTTTTTATCACTATTAACAAAAAGATAGCCTCTCATTAGATATAATGAATTAATTGGAAATTTATCATTCCAAACAAAGTCAATTTTACTTTTCTTAGCAATTAAATTGCAATCATTTTTCATATTTTTCATTTTTCTCTCATTAAATGCAGGGGCAGTAATTCCTCCTAAATTATGAAGTCCACCAAGTAGAATTGCTTTATAATTAAATTTATTCCTATCATTAGAACTGATAATTTTTTTATGAGCTAAAAATGAATAAGGACTAATGAAATCAAAGTAAAAATCAATTTTTTTAGTCATATAAACTTATATTTTTGGCGTAAAAAATTCTAATTAACCAATAAACTAACAATCCGAGAGGTCCAATTAAATATAAAATGATAAGCGGTATCGATAATAAAAATTTACTCATCATAAATTTTTGTGAATCTTTTACAATCCAACCTCCAGTGAATAAATTAATAGATATAAAATGTATCCAGAACATCATAAGAAAATTTTTGTTAGAAAATAATTCTTTTATGTTATCAATCCCTAAGTAAAGGCTAAAATTACTGTTAAAATCGTATGAACTTAAATAAGATTTGTACAATAAAAAAATATATCCACCACTCAATATAATGAATGGAAATATTGAAGTTACGAAATACCTACAGAGGCTAGAAGTTGGAAAAAAAATTAAAATCAACCAAAATGGAAGAACACCTAAATTCACCCAATAATAGAGCATGTCTATCGTAAAATAGGTATAAATTTGTTCGATCATTTTAAAATATATTATATTAAATCTTTCTATGATTCCTATAAGAAATAAAAAAAAAACTCTAAAAGTAACTGTCGAGGAGATGAGAAATTTTGCATTTTCTTATGTGGAAAAATATGCTCCATCAAAACAACAGCTTAAAACTTACTTACTAAAAAAATACTTAAAAACTTCAGTGCCAAATGTAAAAAAACAAGATGTTACTAATTTGATTGATATTGTTCTTTCAGACTTAGAAAAAAATAAGTTTATTAACGATAAATTTTATTCAGAGAGCAAAGCTAAAAGTATGATTCAAAGAGGTAATTCAATCAATAAAATTAGAAATTACTTAATAGGTAAAGGTATTAATAGTGAATATATTAAAGAAACTGTAAACAAAATTCACGATGATAATTCAGATCAAGATTTTTTTTCTGCAATTAAATTATGTAAAAAAAAAAGAATTGGTCCTGCAAGAATAGAAGATAATAGATCATTATTTTATAAAAAAGATATATCCCTATTAGCAAGAAACGGCTTTGATTTTGAAACCTCAAAAAAAGTAATGGAAATTGCAAAAGATGACTTTATAAAAATAGTAAAACTACTTTAACTTATTTTTTTTATTTTCTTTCACTAAAAAGTCAATTTTATTTTTTATATAATTTTTTACAAAGACAAAAACAAGTAAACCAAAAATTGAAACTGAAATAATTATAATTAAAATAATTCTTAGTTGTTCATCCATTATTGAATATTTTTGCTTTTTAAAATTAAACTTGGATTTTTAAAATCTTTTTTTCCATAAAAAATTTCTTGTCCATTGAAATCAGTTACACTTCCGCCAGAGTGTTTTAAAATTGCATGGCCTGCAGCTATATCCCATTCTGATGCCCTTGGTTCTGCAACATAACCATCATACTCTCCAGCTGCAATAACACAAAATTTTAAAGAACTTTTCATCCTTACATATTTTTTAACATTAAGTTTTTTGTATATCTCATTTATTTCTGGTTTGATTTTGTTAGAGTAGGATACAAATTTAATCTCGTTTTTATCAAAATTTTTTGAGTTATCTAATTTAATTGGTTCTCCATTAATTAATTCAAAAGAAAAATCATCTCCATAAGAATAAAACATTCTATTTTTTGCTGGGGCATAAATTAATCCAGCAACAGGTTTTTTTTGAATTATTAATCCTGCATTAATTGTAAATTCATCTAGATCATTAATGTAATCATAAGTTCCATCGATTGGATCGATTAACCAAAAATTTTCCAGGTTATTTTTTGATTTATTTTCTGATGTTTCCTCAGATACTATCGGGATATTTGGTGTTAAGCTTAATATCTTTTTACTCAAAATTTTGTTAACTTCTAAGTCTCCATTACTTACAGGTGTATTATCGGATTTTATTTCTTTAGTAAGACCTTTTTTCCTAAGATTTATAGAAATTTTTCCTGCATCTAAAAAAGTTTGAATTAGATTTTCAACAATTTTTTTAATATCACTTTGATTCATTTATTTTTTTTAATTCTATATTTTCAGAGTTTATTACTTTTTTGCCAACATTTTGAAAATTAACAGTAATTTTACCTTTGATTATTGATTGAACTTGTCCTATTCCCCAATCTTTATTTGCTGGATTGAAAACTTTGTCACCTGGTTCAAAATCAAAAATCATTTAATTTAACTTATATTAGAAATAAGTATAAATACCATCAAATGAATGATAATTTAAACTCTATTGGTTTAAAAAAAAATCCATCAGAAACAACGGTTGTTGTAGCAATGTCAGGTGGAGTGGATTCATCTACAGTTGCTGGAATGATGAAAAAAGATGGTTACAAAGTTATTGGTATAACTTTAAAACTTTATGATGATCGTAAAGAGGTTGCTGCATCAAAACAATGCTGCTCAGGTCAAGATATAATGGATGCAAAAAGAGTCGCCCAAAAATTAGGTATTGAACACAAAATTCTCTATTATCAAAACAAGTTCAAACAAGGAGTAATTGACAACTTTGTTGATAGTTATTTAAAAGGTGAAACTCCTATTCCTTGTGTGCAATGTAATCAAACAGTAAAATTTAAAGATTTATTTGAAGTTGCGAAAGATCTTAAGGCAGATGCATTAATTACTGGTCATTACGTAAAAAGCGTTACTGTTGACAATCAAACTAATATGTATCGAGCTATCGATGAAAATAGAGATCAAAGTTATTTTTTATTTAATACTTCTAGAGAACAATTAAATTACTTAAGATTTCCATTAGGAGGCATGCTTAAAGATGAAACAAGATCAATAGCAAAAAAACTAAATCTTAACGTAGCAGATAAGCCAGATAGCCAAGATATTTGTTTCGTACCTAATGGCGACTATGCCTCGGTAATTCAAAAATTTAGACCAGACTCTTTTAAAAAAGGTAATATAAAAAATCTAGATGGAAAAGTGATTGGAGTTCATGATGGAATAATAAATTTTACAATAGGTCAAAGAAAGGGAATTAAAGTTTCAGATAAAGATGCATTATATGTATTAAAGATAAATGCAGAAAAAAATGAAATTATTGTTGGTCCAAAAGAAAAACTTGGAAAAAAAAATATTAATCTTCATGATCTAAATTTACTTGCTAATCAAGATGAATTTAAAAATGATATTTTTGTTAAAGTAAGATCAACGGGCAAGCTTCTGAAGGGAAAAGTGAGTTTTAATAATAATAGGACAGCCTTAGTTAACCTAGAAGAATTTGAAGATGGAATATCTCCAGGACAAGCATGCGTTTTTTATAATAAAGATAAATTTGGTTATAAAGTTTTAGGCGGTGGGTGGATCAAAAATTAATTTAATTTTTTCCACATAAAAAATGTTAATAAATAAAAAGTTATTACTCCTATAAAGTAATCCCATTCCAATGCATGTTTTAAAAACTTTAATTGAATTCCAAAAAAATCATCACCAGGTAGACTAACAATAGGTATACTTATTACTGCAACTATAATTAATATTGAAACTAAAATTATTTTAAGATTTAGCACTATCAGGTTTATATGATCTTTCAATTTCTCTTTAAAAGACCAAAAAGTTGCTACTAAGTAAGCCTGGGCAACAATTTCAAAAACAATAAAAGATAGCATTATTACTCTTCTAAAAAGTTTGTATAGGTCATTATCAAATTTGATACCTAAAAAAATTGAATGCACAGTTAGTGCAACCGCTGAGGCAATACCAAAAAAAACTATTTTTTTTAAATTTTTGTGTTCAGCTTCAAAATATTTTATGATGTCTTTATTAAATAACCAATATCTGATTAATAAATAAGATGTCAAAAACATTGCGGGCTTAAATACTAACCAAGAAGGGTAAGGTCTAGCTGTTCTACTGATAGAGGCACCACCATCAAAATAAGGAATAGTATTGTGTAAAATGTCTGTCTGATTTGGGAATAAACTATGAAACTGAGTTACTAGTATAAGACAGATATTTACTGCAACGAAAGGGACTATAAAAATCCATATGCTAATGGATCGTGCCTTCTCTATTGAATTCATTGAGGACTATTTCTTTTTATTTTTTTTTCTAGCTCTTCTTTTTTTTGAGCCCATTTTTCTTCGGCCTCTATGTTTTTTCGGATATCCCATTATTACCTTCTGTTATAATTTAATTGAAATTATGTGAGGGATATAGCATTGTCCTTAAAAGTTATCAATTTTTTTATGGTAAAATCATTCAAGACATTTTTAAAACATACTGCAAAAGATTTTCATAATCAGTCAGTAAATCCACCAGTAGTTAGAGCTTCAACAATAATATTTAAATCAATGAGGCATATAAGAAAGACACAAAAAAAGGCTCAAAAAAATCCAGTTGGCGGTCATTACGATTATGGAAGACAAGGAACTTCAACAACCTATATTTTACAAAAGATTTTAACTAAGCTCGAAGATAGTTATCATGTATTTACTACTCCTACAGGTTTTGGATCGGTATTTTTAGCTATATTTAGTGTTGTTAGACCTGGTGATGAAATAATTGCTGCCGACCCAGTTTACAGTCCTACGAGAGTTTTAACTCAAGATTTTTTAAAAGAATTTAATATTAAAACAATTTTTTATAATCCGCATGATTTAAAAACTTTAGAGAGAAGCATAACAAAAAAAACAAAATTAATTTTTGTTGAAAATCCAGGTAGCAATACTTTTGATTTTCAAGATCTTGGAAAAATTGTTTCAATTGCCAAAAAATACAAAATTTTAACAGCAATAGATAATACCTGGGGTACACCTTACTATCTTAAACCAATAAAACTTGGTTTTGATATGTCTATTGTATCTGCTACTAAATATTACTCTGGTCATTCTGATGTTATGGGTGGAAGCTTAGCAGTTAATAAAAAAGTTTTCCAAAAAGTGAAAGCAGCTGAGAAAATAACAGGTTTAAGATTGGGACCTGATGATGCATATTTAATTACTAGAGGTTTAAGAACTTTGGATGTTAGATTAGACAGACATAGAGAAAATGCAAAAAAGATTGCAGTTTTCTTGTCAAAAAATAAAAAGATTAAACTTCTCTATCCATTTAAAAAAAATTCCTTAAATTTTAGAATGTGGAAAAAGTATTACTCTGGTGCCTCAGGATTAATGGGGCTTAAAATAAAATCAAATAATATCAATTCTGTCAGAAAATTTGTAAATTCACTTAAATTATTTGGATATGGTTACAGTTGGGGAGGTTTTGAGAGCTTGGTTTTACATCAAGAATTTAGGGAAACAGGAAATAGAAAATTTATGAATTTAGCAAAGGATGAACATCTAGTCAGATTTCATATAGGACTTGAGGATCCAAATGATTTAATTGCTGATATTAAACAAGCATTAAGATATTTGAAATGAGTGCAGAAAAATTTTTTCAATCCAGAACAGCATTAATCACATTATTTGCAGCTTGTTTTGTTGTTTTAATTTCTCTAGGTGTACGACAAACCTTTGGTTTGTTTTTCATGGATTTCAATGAAAGTCTCAAAATAAGCAATACAGCATTTGGTTTTGCTATAGGAATGCAGATGTTAATGTGGGGATTAACTGGACCTATTTTTGGTGCTATTGCAGATAAGTATGGTGGTCATATAGCAATTATTTCAGCATTTATTTTTTATGCAGCTGGAATATTTTTTTTATATACAGGACCTAATACGGGGATCTTTTTTCAAATACACATGGGGTTGTTAATTGGAATAGGACTAGGAGGAACTGCCATAAGTATTCCAATGTCTATTGTTGGAAAACACTTTCCTTTATCTACAAGAACTATTGCAATGAGTTTTGTGACTGCTGTTGGATCGTTTGGTTACTTTTTGTCTCCAATTTTCACAAGTTACTCTCTTAATGAATTTGGATGGAATTATACTTTATTCGTTTTTGGAATTCTTTTAATTGCTGGTTTAGTAGCCGCTTATTTCGTAAGATCTCCATCTGCAACTGAAAATGCAGAAAAAACATCAGACCAATCATTTTCTGAAGCACTTAATGAAGCATTGAAAACAAAAAGTTATATTTTACTAGTATCTGGTTTTTTTGTTTGTGGATTTCATATTACTTTAGTTGGAACTCATGTTCCTAAGTATGTAATAGATAGAGGTCTTGAGGATTGGACTGCTGCTGCTATTTTATCTCTAATTGGGTTATTCAATATATTTGGCTCTTTATTGAGCGGCTATCTTTCTGCAAAAATGAGTAAAAAAATAATCTTAAGTGCAATCTACTTTTTGCGAGGAGTTTCAATAATATTCTTTATATTTACTCCAGCTAGTAATATTGCAGCATTTATATTTGGAGCAAGTTTTGGGTTCCTCTGGTTATCGACAGTACCGGCTACCAGCGGAATAGTTGCTCATCTTTTTGGAACAAAATATTTAGGCTTGTTATATGGAATAGTTTTTTTAAGTCATCAAATTGGTTCGTTCTTTGGCGCATATCTTGGAGGTTTATTTCACGATACTTATGGGTCATATGACTATGCGTGGTATTTAGCAATTGCTTTATCTGTTTTTGCAGCAATAATTCATTTACCAATAAAAGAAAAACCAGTTTTAAGATTAAAAACAGAATAAATTGAATAGAACAAATCAATTAACAAAAATACATTTATCAGGGAAACCCTACATTATCTATAAATCTCAAAACGGGTTTGATCTTTACACCGATTTTTCAAAAAAAATAATTTTGAATAATAAAAATATTAAAAGTTTTTTAACAAAAAAAAATAAAAAACAATCAACCAACACAGATCTTTTTATTGGTTTTTTTGGATATGAGTTATTAAATAATCTGATTGATGTAAAAGTTCCTAAACAAAAAAATTTTAACTTTCCAAAGGGAATTTTTTATAAACCAGAAAAAAAGATCAAACTCAGTAACAAGTTAAATTATGATTTAAAAAATTTTGAATGTGGAAACTTTAAAATTAATATTAATAGAAAAAATTATACAAAAATATTCAATAAATTTAAGAAAAAGATAAAAAGTGGCGAGACATATCAAATTAAAATTTGCACTAAATATAAAACAAAGTCAAAAATCAATCCGTTAGATTTTTTTTCAAGGTTATCTGATACCAATCTAGCTCCAGAGGCTTTTATGATTAAAGATAATAATTACTCAATTATTAGCTGTTCCCCAGAAACTTTGATTATAAAAAAAGGAAGCGACATATCTACAAAACCAATAGCAGGGACTGTAAAAAAAACAAAGCAGTTAAATAAAATAAAAGCATTAAATTATTTTAGAAAAAATTTAAAAGAAACCAAAGAGCACAATATGATTGTTGATATGGAAAGAAATGATTTATCAAGAATTTGTAAGATAGGTTCAGTAAAATTGTCTAAACAAAAAATCGTTGAGGAATATAAAGACCTTTTTCATTATGTTAGCCTAATTAAGGGAAAATTAAAAAAAAATATAAATAATTTTGAAATAATTAAAGCAATGATGCCAGGTGGTTCAGTTATTGGGTGTCCAAAGATTAATACGCTTAATCTTTTAAATAATCAGGAAAAAGAAAATAGAAATATTTATACAGGAAGTTTTGGTTACATAAAATTCAATGGCGATATGAGATTTAATATTATTATAAGATCAATTTTAAATTTTAAAAACATATCCGAAATTTCAGTTGCCTCAGGTGTTGTTGTAGATAGTAATGCCAATCATGAGTTTAATGAGAATTTTCTTAAAGCTAAAGCGTTAATAGATTTATTCAAATGATTTATGTAATCGATCATAACGACTCCTTTACTCACAATGTAGTTCATCAATTTGCTTTGTTTGACAAAGTCGAGTGTGATAACTATGATAAAGTTAGTGAAAATAAAATTAAGCAAGCATCAACAATAATTTTTTCACCTGGACCAGGAAATCCTAAAAATTATCCAATCACTTCAAAAATATACAAAAAATATAAAGGTAAAAAAAGAATAATAGGTATCTGTTTAGGATTTCAACATATTCTTTTTTGCGAAGGTGCAAAAATTGTAGAACAAAAAAAAATTTATCATGGTTTTCAATCAAATGTAAAAGTTATCACTAATAAATCTTTATTCAAAAAAGGAAAAATATTTAAAGTTGGCAGGTATCATTCTTTAAAATTAAAAGAGCCTTTTAAATCTATAAATTTTGAGATAACTATGAGATGTTTAAATTCAAAAGTCGCGATGGCATTTGAAAATAAAAAGGAAAAAATATATGGATTTCAATTTCACCCAGAATCTTTTTTAACTATAAATGGTAACTTACTTATTAAAAAAATCTTATCAGCTTAAAAACTTAAAACAGATAGAGTTCCATGATCTTTGGGGAGATCATGGAATTTTTACAACGATGTGGATTTTTGGTAAACCAGCAAAAATTTTATTTTTTGATAATCATTTAAAAAATTTAATTTTTTCATTAAAAAAATATCAAATTAAAAAAAAATCTTTAAAGTCAGATATTTTAAAAATAATTAATAAAAATTTATCCAAAAAGAGGAAATATAATCATCTATTGAGAATTGCGATAAATAAGAAAATTATTTCAATATCTTTGAGAAAAAGAGTTAAACCAAAATTGAATTTTAATTTGAAGTTAGTAAAATTAAAAAGAGAAAAACCAGAATTTAAAAATTTAAAATACAAAAAGATATTATCTTATTTATCTAAAATGGATAACTCCCAATCAGATATTGCATTGGTATCCAATAAGAAATTATTAGAGACCGGAACCTCAAATTTATTATTTGTTAAAGATCAAAAATTCTTTACACCCAAAAAAGATTATTATGAGGGAAATACTTATAAATTTTTTAAAACAAAGATAAAAAAAATAATTAAAAAAGATATTTTGCTTAATGAGATAAAAAATTATGATGAAATATTATTAATTGGATCTGGGAAAGGTGTTACTTCAGTAAGGACTATTAATGAACTTAAATGGAAAAGAAAAAACCTAGAAAAATTCAAGTTTCTATCAAAACGATATGATGCAGTTATAAATAAATGCAATTCTTATAAATTTTAAAACATGAGAGATCCAAACAATCCTTGTTTATTTTGTAATGTCAAAAAAAGTGGATGTGCTCATGAAAATGAGCTAGCATATGCAAGTTATGACACATATCCAGTTTCAGAACATCATTGTTTGATTATACCTAAAAGACACATAAAAGATTATTTTGAAATATCTAATGATGAGTTGGTTGCCTGTAATGATCTTTTAAAAATTGTAAAAAAAGAAATAATCAATAAAGATCCATTAGTTAAAGGATTTAATCTAGGCACAAATATAGGAATTGTATCTGGTCAATCTATTTTACATTGTCATTTTCATCTGATTCCCCGAAGAGAAGGAGATGTAGATAATCCTCAGGGTGGAGTACGATCGGTTATTCCAAACAAACAACATTATAAAAGAAATAATTAGCCTGTTATAAAAGACAAATTGACCCTAGTTTGAGGTTGAACTATAAATTCAACTATATATAAAACTGTAAAATTAATTCAAAATTTAACAAAAGGCGGAAATGTTAAGCAACAATCCATTTTCAATTTTATCAGAAACCATTTCACCATTTGCTATGCAATCTTTTATTATTTCAATGGTTTTGTTGATTGCGGTTGGAACTATTATTCAAATGATACATCATAAAAATTTAACTTATTTTTTTAATAACGCAAAAAAAGCAAAACTATCAGCGACAAAAGAACTAGGTGTTGGGGAAAAAGTTTCCGTGATTGCTAAAACAACAGTTGTTGATATTGGTACTACGTCTGAATTAGGTTTTGGTAAAAGAAGACTGGCCCATGTTCTAGGAATGTACGGAACAATTTTATTTTGGGTGTCTTCAGCTGTTTTAGTTTTTTGTTACACAGGTGCTGATAAACCAAGTTCTCAAACTTGGTCATTAATTTGGCATACAGGAGCAATATTAACTTGCTTGGGTGGGTATTGGTTTTGGTTTTTTTTAAGAGTTGATGTTTCAGCAGAAGCTCATCCTTGGTATAGAATCATTAAGGCTGATTTATTTGTTTTAGCTTTACTTGCATGTTCAACTTTTGGGTTAGCATGGTCTTACACTCAATTTAATGGTCAAATGGGATTATCATATTTATTTTTAACTTTATTTGTTGCATCTAATTTAATTTTATTTGGTGGTGTTTATTGGTCTAAATTTGCCCATATGTTCTACAAACCTGGAGCAGCAATACAAAAAAATCTAGCTGAAGCTGATGGTTCAAGAGACAATCTTCCCCCACCAGCAGATGCCCCTGAGCAATTTGGCTTAGGTATAAAAAGAGAAGAGCCAAAACACTATTAATATGTTATTAAAAAAAGGAGAAAAATAAATTATGTCAACTTTTGTATACATGACAAGATGTGATGGTTGTGGACATTGTGTAGATATATGTCCTTCAGACATCATGCACATAGATGAAAATATTCGAAGAGCAAAAAACATTGAACCAAATTTTTGTTGGGAATGTTACTCATGCGTTAAAGCATGTCCTAATCATGCAATTGATGTAAGAGGGTATGCTGATTTTGCTCCTATGGGTCACAGTGTGAGAGTTAGAAGAGAAGAAGAAAAAGGTACTATCTCTTGGAAAATCAAATTTAGAAATGGGACAGAAAAAAATTTTGTATCCCCAATAACAACAAAACCTTGGGGTAAATTTATTCCTAAACTTGCTGAAGGTGATACTCCTAACCAAGGAGAAATTAATTCACAAAGATTATATAGTGAACCAGAGGGTTTAAATACTAATAAAGAATTACCATCAGTTCCAAAAGAATCTTTTAAAAAAGGTGTTTATTATTAATGGCTAAGCACAAAACACATTATGAGGAATGTGATGTATTAGTTGTTGGTGGTGGAATGGCTGGCACCGGAGCAACATTCGAGGCCAGACATTGGGGAAGAGATTTAAAAATTATTTGTGTTGAAAAAGCAAATATTGATCGAAGTGGTGCAGTCGCACAAGGTTTATATGCAATCAATTGTTACATGGGTATGCAATGGGACGAAAATCAACCTGAGGACCATGTTAGATATGCCAGAAACGATTTAATGGGAATGGTTAGAGAAGATTTAGGTTATGATATGGCTCGTCATGTAGACTCAACTGTTCACATGTTTGATGAGTGGGGTCTCCCAATGATGAAAAATGAAAAAACTGGAAGATACTTAAGGGAAGGTAAATGGCAAATCATGATACATGGTGAAAGCTATAAGCCAATCGTCGCTGAGGCAGCAAAAAAATCTGCAGATAAAATTTACAATAGAATAATGGTTACTCATTTATTGATGGATGAAGCTCAAGAAAATAGAATTGGTGGAGCTGTTGGATTTAATATGAGAACAGGAGATTTTCATGTATTTAGAGCTAAAGCAGTTATTGTTGCTGCAGGTGGTGCATCGCATATTTTTAAACCAAGAGCGGTTGGAGAAGGTATGGGAAGAACTTGGTATGCACCATGGAGTAATGGATCTGCATATGCACTACCTATTGCTGCAGGCGCAAAGATGACTCAAATGGAAAATAGAATTGTTTTGTGTAGATTTAAAGATGGTTATGGACCTGTTGGAGCATATTTTTTACATTTAAAAACATATACACAAAATGCTAATGGCGAAAATTATGAAAAAAAATGGTATGATCAAACTAAAGAATTAGTTGGTGAATATATAGATCATCATCCAACTCCTACTTGTTTGAGAAACCACGCATTTATACAAGAAGTTGCTGCCGGTGGCGGACCGATCCACATGGTTACTAAAGAAGCTTTTCAAGATCCACATTTAGAAACAGTTGGATGGGAAAACTTTTTAGGGATGACAGTTGGACAAGCTGTTGTTTGGGCATCACAAAATATTGATCCAAAGTATACAAACCCTGAATTAACAACTTCTGAACCTTACGTTATGGGATCACACGCGACATGTTCAGGAGCATGGGTTAGTGGACCTGAAGATTTGTCTCCACCAGAATACTTCTGGGGTTACAACAGAATGTTAACAATCGATGGACTTTTTGGTGCGGGAGATACAGTGGGTGGTAGTGCACATAAATTTTCATCAGGATCTTTTACAGAGGGTAGATTAGCAGCAAAAGCAGCAGTAAAATATATTGAAGATAAAAAAGCTGAAGGAATTAATGTAACAGATAAACAATGTGATAATTTTAAAAAAGTTGTCTACAAACCATTAGAAACCTACACAATTGCTCAAAACGAGATAACTGGAGGAACAGTTTCACCAAGTTATATTTCTCCAATACAAGGATTACAAAGACTTCAGAAGATTATGGATGAATACGTTGGGGGTATTACCTCAAACTATATGACCAACGGAAATTTATTAAAAAAGGCTTTAGAACTTTTAGCTTGGTTACAAGAGGATTTAGAGCACGTTGGTGCAGAAGATTATCATCAATTGATGAGGGCTTGGGAGTTGAAACATAGAGCTTTGACATCACAATGTGTGACTGAGCATACTTT
>CACJUF010000002.1 GCA_902596515.1 uncultured Pelagibacteraceae bacterium | reverse complement strand
TTCTCTTGGTTTTTTACCCACTGCACTTTTAGCAATACCTTTTGCAATTCTGTTTATGGGTTTATACATGCTAATAATTGATAAGTTTGTTTTTAAATATTACAGGTTAAACAAAAGTCCTCCTGTTCAATTAGCAATGGTAAGTATAGGGGTAATGTTTGTTACTCAGGCAGTAGTAAGAATTATAATTGGTCCATCGGATAGAAGATTTTTTGATGGTGAAAAATTCTTGATTAGGGCCAATGAGTTTAAGGAAATGACAGGTTTAAACGAGGGGCTTGCTATTAAGTCAACTCAAGTAATTACAATTGTTGTTACAATAATTCTAGTTTCATCTTTATTCTGGTTTTTAAACAAAACTAAAACTGGAAAAAGTATGAGAGCTTATTCTGATAATGAAGATTTAGCATTACTTTCTGGAATAGATCCAAAAAGGATTGTTATGATAACTTGGATGATTGCTGCAATTTTAGCGACAATAGGTGGAGTTTTATATGGTTTAGACAAAAGTTTTAAACCATTTACTTATTTTAATAACATGCTTCCAATATTTGCTGCTGCTATAGTTGGTGGAATTGGTAATCCTTTTGGAGCTTTCCTTGGAGGTTACGTAATTGCTTTTTCTGAAATATTTCTGACTTACGCATATAAGAAATTTTTTATGTATGTATTACCAGAAAGCATGGAACCTGATGGTTTAATTCAATTACTTTCAACTGATTATAAATTTGCAGTATCTTTTTCAATTTTAGTAATTGTGTTGCTTTATCGTCCATCAGGAATATTTAAAGGGAAAATATTGTGAGAAAAAATTTAAATGTAATTGCAGCTTACAGTATTATGATGGGATTAATTATCCTTGTTGGTGTGTTTCAATCTTGGAATATTGCTTTATCTATCTTTAATCTTTGTTTGATCTCAGCTGTCATGACAATGGGCGCAAATATTCAATGGGGTTATGCCGGTTTAATTAACTTTGGAATAATGGGCTTTACCGCATTAGGTGGTCTAGCTGCAGTTTTAATTTCTGTTAATCCAGTTCAAGAAGCATGGAGTGCAGGGGGTACCAACATTCTATTAAGTCTATTTCTTATTATTGGAATTGTTTTAGCTGTTAGATTTGTCCTTAAAAGATATCAAAAATCTAAAATTAGAAATTATGTAATCGCTGCAATTATCATTTCAGGAATAATTATTATACGACTTGTTTCTGAACCTGGTATTGAGGCAATTGAGGAAGTAAATCCAGCAAGAACTGGATTTCTAGGTGGGCTAGGGCTTCCAATAATTTTTTCATGGATTGTGGGTGCTTTCTTTGCAGGGGGATTAGCTTTTGTCATTGGAAAGGTAGCATTAGGCTTAAGAGCTGATTATTTAGCGATAGCTACATTACTTATTTCAGAAATAGTAATAGCAATTATAAAGCATGAAGATTGGCTAACTAGAGGTGTTAAAAATGTAATTGGATTAAAGCGTCCTGCTCCATATGAAGTTAACTTACAAGAAACAGAATGGTTTATAAACTTAGTTGAAAAATTTAATTCAGGAAAATTAGCTTTAATTTCTGATCTGTCAGAAAGGCAAGCAGCTCTTAATCAATTTGTAATAGAGGGATCATCAGTATTTGTGAAACTTTGTTATTCAGGTTTGTTTTTAGTTGTTGTGATTATTCTTTTAATCTTAACTCAAAAAGCTCTTTACTCTCCTTGGGGAAGAATGATGAGAGCTATTAGAGATAATGAAGAAGCTGCCAACGCTATGGGCAAAAATGTAGTCAAACAACATTTATTAATTTTTGTTTTAGGATCAGCTATAGTTGGTATCGCAGGAGCTATGCTTGTAACTCAAGATGGATTATTTACACCAGGAAGCTATAGACCTTTAAGATATACTTTTTTAATTTGGGTAATGGTAATTGTTGGTGGAAGTGGAAATAACTTTGGAGCAATTCTTGGAGGTTTTGTAGTTTGGTTCTTATGGATTGAAGCAGCACCAATTGGATTGTATTTGGTCAATCTAACAACAGCAGGTTTAGAGGATACGCACTTTTTGAAAGTACATTTAATTGAAAGTGTTCCTTATTTCAGATTTTTAATGATGGGAATAGGTTTATTATTAATTATGAGGTATAGACCAAAGGGTATACTTCCTGAAAAAATAGAAATAAAATAAAATTATGAAATATATTATTACAGGTGCTGCTATTGCTTGGGCTTTGTATATGGCAGATAAATATTTATTTTTTTAAAGTCCAGCCATTTTTTATTAATGCTTTAATTAAATTTTCTTTCATTTCGTCTCTAGAGGTATTTTTATCACCTATTTTTTCAAAGAATACAGGCTCTAAACTTTTATCCTTTTTTGATTTAAAGTAGTTTTTAATTGATTGTATTTTTAGTTTCATTTTTCTCCTTTAGCGTTGTGTTTTAAGTCCCAGCAAGTAGAGTTATTTTCTAAATCAGGACATTAAATTTATACTATAAAATTTATTTGTTGTAAAAGAAAACCCCCAACAAATTAATGCTGGGGGTTTAAATTTTAAGATAAATTATCTTTGTTTTTTAGTTTTGAATTTTCCGCCTTTAACCTCTTGTTCTAAGAAAGAACCTTCAGCTTCACCGACACTAGTAAAAGTAACTCCAGTTGCACCTTCGTAGTCAACTTTTTTACCTTTAGCTAATAAATCTAAACCTTTTTTAAGCTGACCTGGATAGATCTTTGTTCCAGGACCATTAGCAACATCTATTACATTTTTTGCAATTGAAGCTCTGTCAGCTGAGTTACCTGCTTGCATAGCTAAAACTATTAAAGCAGCAGCATCATAAGATTCTCCTGTGTATGGACCAGAACTATCTATACCAGCAGCACTTGCAACTTTAGCAAATACTCCAGCTCCTTTTCCAGTTGAACCAGGCAATGAACCAAAAGACTTATTCAAATCTTTTCCGAATGCATCAACTAAAGATTGACCGATCATACCATCTGATAAGATAAATCTATCAAATGCACCAGAGTCTAAAGATGCTTGAATGATACCTTTACCACCTTGGTCTAAGTAACCTATTACTGCGACTGCATCTCCACCTGCTGAAGCAAGCGTTGCTACTTCAGATGAGTAGTCTGCTTTACCGTCTTCGTGTGCAGTTACTGTAGTCACCTTAATACCATGAGCTTCAACAGCAGCTTTATAAACATCTGCTAAACCTTTTCCATAGTCGTTGTTTGTATAAGTAATCGCTACACTTTTAATTTTTCTGTCTTTTGTAACATCAGCTAGGATTTGACCACCTCTTGCATCTGAAGGAGCTGTTCTAAAAAAATATCCTTTATCATCAAGAGTTGTTAAACCTGGAGATGTTGCTGAAGGTGAAATCATTACAACACCATTTGGTACTGCAACGTTAGATGCAATCGCACCTGTTACACCTGAACAGTCAGCTCCCATAATCGCTGCAACACCTTGTGCTATAACGCCTTCGGCTGCCGCTGTTGCTGCAGCTGAATCAACACAAGTTGAGTCTGCTCTTACAACTGAAATTTTTTCACCACCAAGTAATGATCCAGAATCTGAAGCTTCTTTAAAAGCAAGCTCAGCAGATGCTGCCATAGCTGGTGTAAGGGATTCAATTGGACCAGTAAATCCTAAAATAATTCCCATTTTTACTTCTGCAAAAACATTTGTTGTAAAAGTAGAAACAAATATAAATGCAGCTATAAATAGTTTTTTCATTATTATCCTCTTTTTATTGTTAACAATTTTTAAAAACCAAATTAAATCTGATTTATAAAAAGTTGCAATAAGCAAATTACTTAATTTTGTGTAAAAAAAACACTGATGTAATTACTATTATACCACCCAATATGAACAAAATAGTCGGTACTTCACCGAAAACTAGATATGTGAGAATTATTCCAAATATTGGAAAGAGAGAATAAAAAGGAAAAATCTTACCAACAGTATAAAATTTATAGAGATAAAACATCAGCAGGTGGGCACATAAAGATACTATTATTGCTTGATAAGATATTAGCATCCATGACTCAAAATTTATTTGCTCTATATTTTCTTGAACATTACCTTCAATGAAAACTGAAATAATTATTAGTATTATAAAACCAAAAACACCAGTGCTAGCATTTATCATACTTATTGGTAGCTCTTTTAATTGTCTCGAATAAACTTGTGCTAGTCCAAAAAATAAAGCCATAAGACTTGCAAAAAATAGACCTAAATAGTTTTCTGTTAATTTAGGATCAAAAAAAATTATAATTATTCCAAGAAATGATGTGAAAATCAAAATCCATTTATTTTTACTGATATTTTCATTTAATAGAAACGCACTTGCTAGTATTCCAAACGGTATTGCAAGTTGAGATCCTAAAATTATAGGGGCAATTATTGAGGAATGAAATAATGATAGATTCATAAATACATAAACTAAAACACCCATAGACACTGAAAATAAAATTAAAGGTTTAAAAAACTTTTTATTTGGTAATTTAAATTTCCAAAAAGGTATAAGTAATAAAAATACTAATCCCATTCTTAATGATGCCATTAAAATAGGTGGAACAGAATTATTAAGAGCTAACTTAGCTACAGGAAATGCACTCCCATGAGCTATCATTATAAAAATCAAAATGAGTAAGTGTTTAAGTGGCAATTTTTTTGATTAGAAGTATTTTTTAAAGGTTTCATTAATTGACAAAACACCATAATCATTTAATCCACCAATAATCAACTGTAAAGCAACAAGCAAAATAAAACCTAAACCAATATAGGCAATCCAAAGATGTCTTTGAATATAATTAGCTAAATAAGTAGCTAATGCACCAGTCAAAACAACTGACAAAATAAGTCCAAACATCATATAACCAAAGTTACCTTTTGCAGCACCCACAACACCAATGACGTTATCAAAACTAATAGTTATATCTGCAAAAAGAACTTTATAAATACTTTTAATAAATGAGGGTTCTTTTGATTTTTTAGTAGGTGATTTAATCTTTTTAATTTCAAACAAATCTTTTCTTAGATCATTAACAATCCAGATTAAAAGAAGACCACCAATTATTTTAACCCAATAAAATTGGAAAAGGTAAGTAGCAAAAATAGCAAATAAAACTTTAAAAACAAGTGCACCAACTACACCCCAAAAAATAATTAATTTTCTATTTTTAGGTACAAAATTTGCAGCGATTAAACCAATTATGATTGCATTATCTGCAGCTAAGATAATATCAATGAAAATGATCTGTAAGAGTATGAGTGATTCTTCTAACAAGGTAATATCATTTTAAAAAGACAATTATAATTGTTAGATTTCTGTTGTCTATTACTAGTAATTAATATTTTGATTTTTCACCAGCTATAACTGCTTTTAACTGGTCATATTCTTTACAATTACAACTTTTTAAAACTTCAAGTCTTTCTACTGCAAGATTGTGTCTGTTTGTGGCTACATATAGTTCACCAAGGTATTCATTTATGCCTATATGCTTTGGATCGATTTTTAATCCCTGTAAATAAAATTTTTCCCCATTTTCAAAATCACCAAGTTTTCGAGTTGTAAAACCAAGATAATTTAATGTATCAGGTTTATTTGGAAAATTTTTGTTAGATTGAACCAATAATTTTTTCGCTTTTTCGTATCTTTTTTTTGCTTTATCTATCTCATCTTTTTTTTCGAAATTTTTTGCTGCTTTAATATGTGTAACAGCCATATCATATTTTGTTTTAGTTTTAGAGGAACCACTATCACTCGATCCTGCAGCATACGAGTTTGAGATAACTAAAGTAGATATAATAAGAGAAATAAGTAAATTTTTAATCATATAAATTTTTTCATTTTATTTAATGTTTTTAATTTTAGTCCGTTATCCAGTAAATTTTTTCTTATAGATTTAGCCGTTTCCAAGGAACTAATATTATCGCCATGTATACATACAGAATCGATTTCACAAGGTATTTGTTTCCCACTGTGACAATTAAGTGACTGAGTTTGCACCATTTTTAACACATGTTTTTTTGCTTGTTCTGGGTCAGTTATTAAAGCATGAGGTTTTTTTCTTGATACAAGATTTCCATCATCCTCATAATTTCTGTCAGCAAATATTTCACAAGCAATTTTCATATCTAATTTTTTAGCAGCTTGTTCCATTTTAGATCCAGTTGGTACTAAATAAATTAAGTCTGGATTTATTCTTTTAATTACTTTTGCTAAAGTCGTTGCTAAATCAATATCTTCACATGCCATATTATTTAAAGCTCCATGTGGTTTTATATGAGTTACATTTTCACCATGATTAGACGAAATTGTTTGAAGAATTTCATATTGATCAATTATTAATTTTTCTAATTCAGAAGAGGATAAATTCATTCGTTCTCTCCCAAAATTTTCAGGATCATTAAAAGATGGATGTGCACCAATACTGACACCATTTTTTTTTGATATTTCTACAACTTGATTCATAGTTTCCTCATCACCTGCATGATAACCACATGCTATATTTGCTGAATTAACTATTTCAAGTAAGTCAGGATCATGCTTGTTAGAATGATGTTTAGATTTTTCGCCTAAATCACAATTTATATTAATTTCAATAATCATTATTCTTCAGTATAACATGGCATGATAAAAAATATATCAAATCTTGGTGACGCAGCTTTGTATTGTGATTTTGGTAAAGAGGTAAATAAAGACATTAACACACAAGTAATCAAATATTTTAAAACTATTCAAAAAAAAGATATTGCAGGAGTGAATAATATTACCCCATCTTACAATAAATTAATTATTTCTTTTGACCTTAAAAAAATTAATTTTAATAAACTTAAAAAAGTAATTGATAATTTAGAAATTATTAAAGGTGAAAGCATACAACACAAAAAATTTGAAATTCCTGTCTGTTGTGAAAAAGAATTTTCTTTGGATATAAAAAGATTAGAAGAAAAACTTAAGATGAAAGAAGAAAAAATATATGAGAGTTTTTTTGAAAAAGAATTTTTTTGTTATATGACAGGATTTATTGCAGGAATGCCTTTCCTTGGAGATTTAGATGAAAATCTTAGAGCAAAACGTCTTGATACTCCTAGGATTAAGGTTCCAAAAGGTTCAATTGGTTTGACTGAGCAATTTGCCAATATCTACACTTTTGAAAGCCCTGGGGGATGGAATATCATTGGAAATACTCCATTAAATATTTTTGATAGTACTAAAGAAAAAGAACCCAATTTAATTAATCCAGGCGATTTAGTTACATTCAAAAGAATTAGTAAAGAAAAATATCAAAATTATCATGAATAAAAATTATTTTGAAATTATAAGGGCAGGTATTAACTCAACTTTCCAAGATCTTGGAAGGAACAATCTCTATCATATAGGAGTTCCATTCAGTGGAGCTATGGATAATAGAAATTATTTATTAGCTAATAAACTTACTGGTAATAATCATAACCATCCAGTAATAGAATTTGCTTATCAAGGCCCTCATTTGAAATATCATGGAGATAAAATTAATATTGCTATTACTGGTAATGTCAGTTTCAAAATTAAAAAAGGTGATAATCTAATTAATGGAGAATGTTATCAATCATTTATTTTAGAAAATGATGATGAATTGGATATTATATCAACTAATAAATCTGTGTATGGATATCTAGCAATCAGTGGTACTTTTGATTTAAAATTTCAATGGTCTAGTTGTTCAACTAATACTAAAGCAAAGATAGGATCTAATAATGGAGAAAAGTTATCTGTTAACCAAAAAATTAATGTTAAAGAAATTAATAATAACTTTGTGAATAGAAAATTAAATTATGTTAACACAAAGATAGAAAATATTAGAGTAATTAAAGGTACAAATTTCAATTATTTTTCTGAAGAGGGTAAGAAAATTTTTTTTAAAAATGAATTTAAAGTTTCTAAATTATCTGATCGTATGGGAATGAGATTAGAGGGAAAAAAAATAGAAAATATAATTGATACTAATATTAGATCTGAGGGCTTAATTAAGGGGGCGATACAAGTGCCAGCTGATGGTAATCCAATAATCATGCTTTCAGATCATGGAACTATAGGTGGATATCCTAAAATCGGCGTCGTTGTAAGTGCTGATTATGACAAATTAGTTCAATTAACTCCAGGTTCAAGTCTGAAGTTTCAGGAGGTCGATTTAAATAGTGCAGAAACTCTTTTTAAATTGTATGACTTAGAGACTCAAAATTTAATTTCACAAATTTAATGAATATTTTAAAAAGTTTACCCGGTCCATTACTGATATTTTTTGGTGCTCTTAGTTTAAGTTTTGGTGGACTAATAGTTAAATCTTTTGAAGGTGCAACTTTATGGCAGATATTATTTTGGAGATCCTTATTTTTCTCTCTTACGGTTTTAACTTTTTTGATTATCACTTACAAAAGCAAAGTTTTAAAATCGTTTTATGACTCTGGATTACCAGGTTTTATTGGTGGACTAATATTATCTATTGGTTTCTGTGGTTATGTTTTTGCCATGTATAACACCACTGTTGCTAATACTAATTTCATCATATCACTTCAAATCTTATTTTTAGCTATATTTGGTTTTTTTTTCTTAAAAGAAAAAATTAATTTAATTACGTTAATTTCAATTATTTTAGCAATGTCAGGAGTGCTGTTGATGGTTGGAAATTCATTATCTCCAGGAGAATTATCTGGAAATTTAGCAGCTTTCACAATGCCAATAACTTTCGCAGTTTTAATAATGATCGTTAGAAAATTTCCATCAGTTGATATGGTTCCAGCACAGTTCGTTGCAGGTATAAGTTCATGTCTTATTGGTTTATCACTTTCACCTACAATAATGATTTCACCTCATGATATTTTTTTAGGTTTTTTAGCAGGATTTTTTCAAATAGGTTTCGGTTTTATATTTATAACAATTGGTGCAAGAACAACTCCTTCTGCGATGGTTGGAATAATCATGCTATCCGAATCCGTTCTTGGTCCTATCTGGGCTTTTCTTTTTGTAAACGAAATACCCTCATTGTATGGATTGATAGGAGGAGCAATAATACTTTTTGCTGTATTACTACAGTTTTATACGCTTTTAAAAAAGCCCAAGGCTATCGTTTCCAATTGACATTTTATGGCACTTATAGGACTATTGTTTCACGGGAGAGACTACAGATTATCGTAGCGCCGAAGGAGCAACCGCCCAGGAATCTCTCAGGCAAAAAGGACCGTAACATATTAACTCTGGAAAGAGATTTAATTCTCGCCGAAGGAGCAAAACTCTCAGGCAAATATACAGATGGGTATAATGAGTTAATATGGAAACAAAAAAAACATCGCTTTACCAATTACATCAAGATTGTAACGCAAAGTTTGTTGAATTTGCAGGTTATCATATGCCAATCCAATATTCTGAAGGCATTGTAGAGGAGCATAAATTCACAAGAAATCACTCTGGTATTTTTGATGTTTCACATATGGGTCAATTATTTATTTATGGTGGTGAAGAATTAATTAAAGATTTAGAAAAAATTTTTCCATTAGATTTGAAAAATTTGAAATTAAATCACTCTAAGTACAGCTTTTTAATGGATAAAGATGCTGGGATACAAGATGATTTAATCATCACAAAAATTGATGAAGGTTTTTTAATAATTCTTAATGCAGCTTGTAAAGACAATGATTTTAAAATTTTAAAGGAACTTTTAAAAGAAAAGTACAAAATGTTTTTGGATGAAAATAGATCTTTAATAGCAATTCAGGGACCTAAATCATCACAAATCTTAAATGAAGTTGTTGATGGGGTAAAAGATTTGAATTTTATGTCTGGAAACTGGTTCTTATTTGATAATCAGAAAGTATACATTACTCGATCTGGGTATACAGGTGAAGATGGTTTTGAAATATCAATTCCAAATAACTTTGCAGAAAAATTGACCAGAGAATTAATTAATAAAGGATCTAAATTGGCAGGCTTAGGAGCAAGAGATACTCTAAGATTAGAAGCTGGCTTATGCTTGTATGGTCATGACCTTGATAAAGATAAAACTCCAGTTGAGGCGAATTTGAAATGGGCAATTTCAAAAGAAAGAATTTCCAAAGGTGACTTTATTGGTTCGGACATAATTATTAAACAATTAAATGATGGTGTCACCAAAATAAGAGTTGGGATTAAACCTGAGGGAAGAATAATTGCCAGAGAAAAAACAAAAATATTCAACCAGTCAAATGTCCATATTGGAGAAATTACTAGTGGTACATTTGGGCCAAGTGTAAATGGACCTGTAGCTATGGGCTATGTAGAAAATGAATTTTCAAAAAAAAATACTAAAGTATTTTTAGAGGTTAGAGGTAAAAAATATGCAGCAAACATTTGCAGTTTACCATTTTATAAAAAAAGTTACGTAAAAGGAGTAAATCAATGAGTGAAGTGAAATATTCTAAAGAGCATGAATGGATAAAATTAGAGGGTGATGTTGCAACAATCGGCATTACAAAGCATGCAACAGAGATGCTAGGAGATATTGTGTTTGCAGAGCTACCGGAAAAAGGTTCTAATGTTGAAAAAGATGGTACAGCAGGAGTTGTAGAGTCCACTAAAGCTGCTAGTGATGTTTATACTCCAGTGAGTGGTGAGGTTGTAGATACAAATCAAGAAATTGTAGATGATCCATCCAAAATAAATCAAGACCCTGAAAATTCTGCTTGGTTCTTCAAATTAAAAATAAAAGATAAATCTGAAATGGACTCTTTAATGAACAAAGATGACTATGATAAATTTGCAAAGGAGAATAATACCTAATGTTACATAATTCTGAAAAAGATTTTATAAAAAGACATATTGGTCCATCTGAAGATGATCAATTTAAAATGTTAAAAAAATTAAATTATAAATCATTAGATGATTTAATTAATAATACTGTTCCAGAAAAAATACAGTTTAAGGGTGAACTTAATATTGGCGAGTCTAATTCAGAGTACGAAGCATTAAGAAAATTAAAAGCAATTTCTAAAAAAAATGAAATTTACTCAAATTTTATTGGCATGGGCTATTACGGTACATACACACCTTACGTAATTTTAAGAAATATATTGGAAAATCCAGGCTGGTACACATCTTATACGCCTTATCAACCAGAAGTGGCTCAAGGAAGACTGGAGATGCTTTTAAACTTTCAACAAATGATTGTTGATTTTACAGGAATGGATATTGCAAATGCATCTTTACTCGATGAAGGTACAGCGGCAGCAGAAGCTATGGGTTTAAGTTATAGACTTGATAAAACTGATAGTAATTTGGTTTTTGTCTCAGAAAATTGTCACCCCCAAACTGTTGAGGTTATAAGAACTAGAGCAGAGCCTATGGGTCTCAAAGTTCTTGTTGGAAATGAAGATAAAGTTTTAGAACAATTAAAAGAGGATATAGTTTGTGGAATATTACAGTATCCTGGAACCTTGGGAGATATTAAAGATCCAAGCGAGGCAATAAGTAAAATTCATAAAAAAAATGGTAAAGCTATTTTAGCTTGCGATCTTCTTGCGCTTGCAAAGCTTAAAACACCGAGAGAACTTGGCGCTGATATTGCAGTTGGTAGTTCACAAAGATTTGGCATTCCAATGGGTTATGGAGGACCACATGCTGCATTTTTTGCAACAAAAGATGAATACAAAAGATCTATGCCAGGTAGAATAGTTGGCGTTTCAGTAGATAGGCATGGAAACAAGGCTTATAGATTGTCACTACAGACTAGAGAGCAGCATATCAGAAGAGACAAAGCTACAAGTAATATTTGTACCGCTCAAGCATTGTTAGCTATAGTATCAGCAGCCTATGCTATTTATCATGGTCCAGATGGAATTAAGAAAATTTCTGAAAGAGTTTCTCAATTAGCAAAAAATTTCGCTGATAAAATAAAACAATCTGGATATGAAATATATTCTGATTACTTTTTTGATACTGTTACAATTATTACCAAAGAAAAGACTGATCAAATTTATAAAAATGCTTTAAATCAAAAAGTTAATATTCGAAAAGTAAACTCTGAGATGCTTGCTGTTTCTTTTGATGAGAAGAAAAATGTATATAGAGTAAATCAACTATTAAAAATTTTTAATGCAGCAGAATCCATAAAAAAAGAAGATCCAACAGTAAGTTTACCCAATTTACCAAAAAGTTTACTGAGAACCTCTAAATATTTAGAACATCCTGTTTTTAACTCATATCGTTCTGAGACAGAAATGCTCAGATACCTTAAAAAGTTAGAGGATAAGGATATAGCTCTTAACAGAACCATGATAGCATTAGGCTCTTGCACTATGAAATTAAATGCCACTGCAGAAATGATACCTATCTCCTGGAGAGAATTAGCTGAGCCCCATCCATTTGTACCTATTGAGCAGATGGAGGGATATAGAACATTATTCACAGATTTAAAAAACTGGTTAAGATCAATTACTGGTTTTTCGGGAGTTTCACTTCAACCAAATGCAGGTGCCCAAGGCGAATATGCAGGACTAATGGTAATTAGAAAATATCATTTAGATAGAGGTGAAAAAAATAGAAACATATGTTTAATACCAAGCTCTGCACACGGAACCAATCCTGCTAGTGCACAAATGGTTGGAATGAAAGTGGTTGTAGTTAATTGTGATAAAGAAGGTAATGTTGATTTTTATGATTTAAAGAAAAAAGCAGAGCTTCATTCAGAAAATTTAGGAGCCTTGATGGTCACATATCCATCTACTCATGGAGTATTTGAAGAAAAAATTATGGATATATGTGAACTAATTCATAAACATGGTGGGCAAGTCTATATGGACGGGGCAAACTTGAATGCATTAGTTGGTATCGCTAAACCTGGAAATTTTGGTCCGGATGTTTGTCATATAAATTTACATAAAACATTTTGTATCCCTCATGGTGGGGGTGGACCAGGTATGGGACCTATTGCATGTAAAAAACATCTACAAGTTTATTTGCCTAATCATCCAGTTGTGAAAGATTGTGGTCCAGCAACGGGAATTGGAGCTGTGTCTGCTGCTCCATGGGGAAGCTCAAGTATTTTGTCAATTTCTTGGATGTATATAAAAATGATGGGATCAGAGGGATTAAAACTAGCTTCTAAAGTTGCGATACTAAATGCAAATTATATTGCTGAAAGACTGAAAGATTACTATCCAATCTTATACAAAGGTTCAAATGGTAATGTTGCTCACGAATGTATAATTGATATTAGGTCAATCAAATCAGAAACGGGTATCACTGAGGAAGATATCGCAAAAAGATTAATTGATTTTGGTTTCCATGCACCAACAATGTCTTGGCCTGTGGCTGGAACAATGATGATTGAACCTACAGAAAGTGAGACCTTGTCAGAGCTAGATAGGTTTTGTGACACCTTAATTAAAATTAAACAAGAAATTGATCTAATTAAAACTGGTAAATTTGATAAAGTTGATAATCCAATTAAAAACGCTCCTCATACTGATACTGAGTTAGCTTCAGATAATTGGACACACAAGTATTCTAGAGAAGAGGCCGCTTATCCAGCAAAATTTTTAAAAGTAAATAAATTTTGGCCACCAGTTGCAAGAGTAGACAATGTCTATGGTGATAAAAATATTTTCTGTACATGTCCTAGCATGGATGAATTTAAAGAAGATGCAGCATAATTATTGATGAAAATTGCTGTAGTTGGTTCAGGCATTTCAGGATTAAGTGCTGCTTATTATCTTTCAAAAAAGAATCACGTAGATCTATTTGAAAAAGAAGATCACTTTGGTGGTCATTCGCATACAATTGACCTTATGATTGGGACTAAAAAAGTTTCAGTGGATATAGGCTTTATAGTGTTTAACTTTGAAACTTACCCAAATTTAATTAATTTTTTTAATGAAAATAAAATTGAAATTGAAAAAAGCAACATGTCTTTTTCTGTATCAGTACAAGACTCAAACTTTGAATACTGTGGAAAAGGATTAAGTGGAATTTTTTCCAATAAGGTAAATTTATTTAATATTAAATTTCTAAAAATGTTTTTTGACATTATAAAATTTTATAAAAAATCTGATAAACTTGATAATTTAAATGAGAAAATCACATTGGGTGATTATTTGATTAAAAACAATCTTTCAAAAGAATTTATCAATTATCATTTAATACCCATGGTGTCAGCAATCTGGTCGATGCCACCATATGCTGCAAATAAGATGCCTTTAAAATTCTTTTTAAAATTTTTTCAAAATCATGGATTATTTAAACTTAGAAATAGACCACAATGGTACACAGTATCAAATAGAAGTAGGGCATATGTAAAAACTATTCTATCAAAAATCAGTGGAGAATATTTTAAGAATTATAAAGTCAATAAAATCATTAGTAAATCAAATGGTATTGATTTGTATTATGGTGGAAAAAATGAATTTTTTGATTACGACAAAGTAATTATTGCAACACATGCGGACGAAGCATTATCAATGATTGAAAATCCAACTGATCAAGAGAAAGAAGTTTTGTCAAATTTCAGTTATAAAGAAAATTTGGCTTACATACACACAGATGAGACAGTTATGCCAAAAAACAAGAATGCCTGGTGTGCTTGGAACTCTTCTATGAAGAAAAATGAAATTGAAAAAAATTCAATCACTTATTGGTTAAATTTACTTCAAAATTTAGAATGTGAGAAAAATATATTTCTTACACTAAATCCATACCTCAATATTGATGAAACAAAAATTTTGAAAAGAGTTAAATTCACTCACCCATATTTTGATCAATCTGCTTTAGATTATCAAAGTAAGCTTAAAAATTTGCAAAATAAAAGAAATATTCTTTTTTGTGGTAGTTATTTTGGTTACGGTTTTCATGAAGATGGAATAAAATCATCAATTGAAATGCTAAAAAACCTTGATGACTAGCTCAATTTACAATGGAACGGTAATACACAAAAGATTTAAACCAAAAAAACATTATTTTAAGTACAGTGTATTTTCATTATTAATTGATTTATCTGATCTAAATAATCTGAATAAAAATATAAGTTTTTTCTCATATAATCGGTTTAATCTAATTAGTTTTTTTGACAAAGATCATGGTCAAAGAGATGGCTCATCTTTGACTGAATGGGTGAAAAAAAATTTAGAGGAAAATAATATCTTTTCAAAAGATATAAGAATAAAGCTTTTGTGCTATCCAAGAATTTTTGGTTATGTGTTTAATCCTCTTAGTGTTTTCTTTGTTTATGATCATAATGAAAATTTAATTTCAATATTATATGAGGTAAAAAATACTTTTGGAGAACAACATACTTATATTTTTAGAGTAGAGAAAAATAACATGTTACAACACAACTGTTTCAAAAAATTTCATGTGTCTCCGTTTATTGAAATGAATTGTAATTATTTTTTTAGAATCTTAAAACCCTCTGAAAAGATTTCAGTCATAATTGATCAATATCAGCAAAATGAAAAAATCTTATTTGCATCACAAGAAGGAAAAAGGGTAGATTTTACAACCATAGAACTACTTAAATCATACATAAAACATCCTTTAATGACATTTAAAATTATATCGGCGATACATTTTGAAGCCTTTAAATTATGGCTGAAAGGAATAAAATTTGTAAAAAAAAAACTTAAAATTAAAAATAATATTACTTTTGAGAATTAATGGGCTTATATAACTTTTCAGATCAAATCGTCTTTAAAATTTTAAGAGATATTGAGCACGGGTATTTAGAGATCACAAAATATAATGGTGAATTATTAAAATTTGGAAACCCTAATAGTCCTTTAAAATCAGTTTTAAAGATAAAAAAACCAAATTTTACTTTCAACTTAATAAGAGGAGGAAGTGTTGGTTTTGCAGAATGTTATATGAGGGATGAATTTGAAACTGATAATCTTTCAAATTTGATAGAAATCACTGCAAGAAATATTAAAATAATTTACAAATTTTCAGGTCTATTAGACTTTCCAATAATCAATTACGTAAAAAATATATTTATTAAAAACACAAGAGGTCGAAGTAAAGATAATATTTCAAAACATTACGACTTAGGCAATGAGTTTTTTGCACTATGGCTTGATAAAACCTTAACATATTCAAGTGCAATATTTGATGAGAGAAATAAAGATTTGTCTAATGCACAAAATAATAAATATCAAAAATTAATCGATTTAATAAAACCAAATGATGGCGACAAAATTTTAGAGATTGGATGTGGTTGGGGTGGTTTTGCTGAATATTTAGGAAAAAAATATGATGTAAAATTAGATTGCATTACTTTATCTAAAAAACAATTTGAATATGCAAAAAAAAGAATTCACGAATGTGGCTTAAACGAAAAAGTAAATATTGAAATTAAAGATTATAGAGATTTAAAAAATAAATATAATTCAATAGCTTCAATAGAAATGATAGAAGCTGTTGGACAAAATTACCTAGAGAGTTATTTTAAAACTATTAAAGATCATCTATCAGATGATGGAAGAGCTGCTATTCAGGCTATTACAATAGATGATAATATGTTTGACCGATATAAAAACAAGACAGACTTTATCCAAAAATATATTTTTCCTGGAGGTTTTTTACCAAGTAAAAATATTATTAATAAATATGTTTCGGAAAATGGTCTAGCTATCAAGTCATATGACTCCTATGCAGATCATTATTCTGATACATTAGCAATATGGAGAAATGAATTTAATAAGAAGTGGGATTTAATTAAGAAACAAGGATTTGATTTAACTTTTAAAAGAATGTGGGAATTTTACCTTTCTTATTGTGAGGCAGGTTTTAAATCGAAAAATATAGATTTAATTCAATTTTCACTTCAAAATAAATGATCTTTAAAGGAAACGAATGATTCAACTTAAAAATAGCAAATCAATTTTATTGATAATTTTTCTTTTCTTAATTACAAACTGTTCAAAAAATAGCGCTATGAAACCCGAAGATTTTAAAAATAAAGAACCTAGATTGATTATTGAAAATTATTTGTCCGGCAATGTAAAAGCTTGGGGTGTGCTTCAAAATAGATCTGGAAAAGTCACAAGACAATTTTCTGCAGATTTAAACGGAAAATGGGATGGTAAACAACTAATACTCGACGAAAAATTTAACTGGGATGATGGGGAAATTCAAACCAGACAATGGCAGATCACTAAAATTGATGAAAATAATTATGAGGGAACGGCAGGAGATGTTGTTGGTAAAGCTAAAGGATATTCGTATGGTCCAGCTTTTAAATTTGAATATGTTTTGTTAGTCCCAGTCAAAGGTAAAGAAATGAAAATTACTTTTGATGATTGGATTTTTAAACAAGATGAACGTGTAGCAATTAACAGGGCTACTATGACTAAGTTTGGTTTCAAAGTCGCTGAATTAACTGTTGTTTTTGTAAAAGATTAATTTTTTTTTTGATATTTTGTAAGTTTCCCAATTAAGCCAAAATAAATTTTGTTTGGTAAGAAACTCAATATTTTCAATATAGTTGTCAAAGACTTAGGAAAATGAATTTCAAAAGAATTTTTGTTTACTAAACCATCATAAATTTTTTCTGCAGCATATTCAGAAGTTTTTAAGAAAGGCATTTTAAAATCATTTTTATCAGTCATTGGTGTTTTAATAAAACCTGGTGAAACAAGACACACCCGAACGTTCGATCTACCAAAATCAAAATATAAACTTTCAGCTAAATTATTTAAAGCTGATTTTGATGGCCCATATCCAGTTGAATTAGGTAATCCTCGGTAACCAGCAATAGAGGAGACTATAGTTATTGTCCCACTTTTTCTATCTTTAAAATATTTCTCTGCAGCTTTTATACTATTTAATGTTCCAAAAAAATTTACTTTAAATACATTTTCAATTTGCTCAACATCAATATCTTTTTCTTTCTTGGGATCCCATGTACCAGTTGAGAAAAAACAAATATCTACATTCTGAAAAGTATCTAATATATTTTGAAAAACTTCTTTACATTTATTCTTATCGGTTACGTCTAATGGAAAAGAACTAATATTTTCATGTTCTCCACAAGTTTCTTTTAGTAAATTTTCACGTCTAGCAGATATTGCAACATTCCAACCTTCTTTGGCAAATTTTATTGCTAAAGCTTTACCAATTCCTGTGCTACCACCTGTGATCCAAATAGTTTTTTTATTCATATTATAAAGATGTATAATACTAATATGCTAAAAAATAAATTTTATTCATTAATTCTTTTTTTAATTGTCACTTTTTCTGCATCATTTACTGGAGGTTTAGTCTCAATTAGCTTCAAAGAGCCCTGGTATTCTAGTCTTGTGAAATCGAATTATAATCCACCAGATTGGATATTTGCACCTGTTTGGACAACACTTTACATAATGATGACATTAGCTATTTGGTTTTTTTGGCATAGTAAAAAAAGAGATGCAAATACAATTTATATTTATTTTATACATATAGTTTTTAATGCAACTTGGAGTATTGTTTTTTTTGGACTACATAAAATATTTTTTGCATTAGTTGTTCTTGTGATTTTGATAATTTTGATAATAATTTTGATTATTAGATTTAAACGTGTCAATTTTGTAAGTTATTACTTAATGATTCCATATTTACTTTGGTGTTTCTATGCTTTATTTCTAAACTATAACTTAATGGTGCTAAATTAAATGGATGATGTTGTAATAGTTGGTGGGGGAATAATTGGTGCAGCAACAGCTTATTTCCTATCTAAAGAGGGAAGAAAAGTTAAAGTAATTGAAAGAGACCCAACTTATAAATCAGCTTCCTTTCCGTTATCTCTTGGCGGTTTTAGAAGACAATTTTTTCAAACGGAAAATATTTTATTAGGTAAATTTGCAAGAGAATTTATTTTTCAAATACCAGAGTTGCTGAAAACAAAAAAAAATCCTAATCCTACTGCAAGCATGGTACCAAATGGATATCTATTAATGTTTGGCCCAGAGCATGCAGACGAACAATATAGGGCTCTTGAAAATCATAAAGCATGTGACGCTGGAACAAAGAACATCAAAGGTTCCGAGTTAGACAAGTTTTTTCCTTACATAAACAAAGAAGGAATAGAAACGGCTACATTTACTGACAATAAAAGTGAAGGATGGATTGATCCTTTCCTTTTTCACACAGCATTAAAAAGTAAAGCGATAGAGCAAGGTGCAGAATTTGTTAAAGGTGAAGTTAAGTCTTTATCGGAAATAAATGCTAAAACGATAGTTTCTGCCGCTGGATGTTGGACAAAAGAATTATTGGAAGATATTCCAGTTGAGCCTCAAAAACACACAGTCTTTAGAATTAAGTGTCCAAAACATATTCCTGAAATGCCATTAACTGGAGATTTAACAACAGGAGTTTATTGGAGACCTGAGGGTAAAGAGTATTTAGCTGGTTCACCAAAATCAGTTTTTGATGCTACAGATCTTGAACCAGCCTGGAATGATTTTGAAGAATTGGTTTGGCCTGCTTTAGCTAAAAGAATTCCTGCGTTTGAAGAATTAAAGTTAACGGGTGGTTGGGCAGGTTATTATGATTGTAATAGATTAGATAATAATGCCGTTGTAGGAAAACATCCTAAATTTGAAAACGTATACTTAGCAACTGGATTTACTGGAAGAGGATTAATGCAAGCACCAGGAATTGGAAGAGCTTTAACAGAACTAATTACAACAGGCTCTTATCAATCGATTGATATTTCAAATATGGCAGTAGAGAGAGTATTAGGTGCAAAAGCAAGACCGGAACCTTACGTTTTATAATTTACTTTTAAATGCAAAAAATTTTTAATTTTTTTCCACTAACAGTTTATAAGTCGACACTTTCACTTTCAGAAAATGAAAAAAATGAAATGATTGAGGAAGTCCGATTAATGGAAAAAAAAAGTAAAAATTTAGATTATAAATCTGCGACGAAAGCTTGGACAGGAGATACGCAAGGATTTGAATATTTGCACAATAATCCAAAATTTAAAAATTTGTTTATTCAAATTAACAATTGTATTTTAGAATATTTAGAAAGTTTATCAGTGAACCATACAAAGCTTGATCTTTATTTTCAGAGATCGTGGGCAACAATTTCAAAAAAAACTGAACATATTGATAATCATTCACATGATCAGTCGCATCTTTCTATTGCATTTTATTTAAAGAAACAAAAAGACGATGCTAAGATCATGTTTTTTGATACTTCTAAGCATAATGAATTTATTCCTCAATTATTCGACTCAAGATCATTAGCAAAAGAAAATATTTTTAAAAAGCGAGATATTTTAAATTCAAGTAAAGTTGTATTTGATACTAAAGAAGATGATCTGTTGATATTTCCCTCAAAAACAATTCATGGCACAGAACAAGGAAAGTCTAATTCTGAAAGGATATCAATTTCAGCAGATATAGTATTTTTAGCAAAAGATTCATCAACACTTGAACATTTAGTCCCTCCAGTCGAAAATTGGAAAAAATTTTCTAATTAAAAAAAAGATTAATCGCATAAAGATTTATTCTCTTTTGAAAATTATCAGTTATAGGATAATCTAGATCATTAATGGCATTAACAAAAATAAATAATAAATTTTTTAATTATTATATTTTTACTTGTTTAGTTGTCTCAATATTTTTTCTTTATCATAAATTTCAATACCCAACTGATTGGACAACTTCCGAATGGTTAATTAATTACCAAGGAGGTTTTACTAGAAGAGGATTAATAGGAGAGATTTTAGTTCAAATTAATTCTTTTTTAAATTTTGAAATAAGAAACTTAGTTTTTATTTTTGAAATTATTTTACTTTTTACATATTATTTTTACATTATTAATTTTTTTAAAAAAGTAGAGTTTTCGCCTATTATAATCCTAATAATTTTTTCACCATTGGGATTCCTTTTTTCAGTAACTGAAACTGAAGCCATAGCAAGAAAAGAAGTTTTATTATTTTTTTTATATTTACTTTATTTGAGCTCAATTTTAAAAGGAAACCAAAAATTAACCTACTCAATACTAATACTTGGTCTACCTATACTAAATTTAGTATGGGATGGGAATGTTTTTTATATATTTTTTTTTATATACACTTTCTTTATTAGTAAAATTAAGATCAATAAAAAAGAAGTTATAATATTTTGTATTTCATTAATTCCGTATTTAATTTCATCAATCATATTAATTACAACTAAATCAAATGATCAAATGATAGAGGAAATGTGTAAAGCAATAAATGAACCCTGTTTTGGAGCAATGAATTTTCTTGATTATTCATTTAAAGATCAAATGAATTACGGTTTATCGAGATTGAAAATTGTCTATCTTATTAGGTATTTATTTATATTCATAATTTGTTTTTTTCCATTTTTATTCATTTTTTATGATCAAAAAAATAAAATTGAGATTTTTTTGGGATATATTGTTTGTGTAATTCCTACATTTATTTTTTTATACATTTCTTTTGATTGGGGAAGATATCTTAATATACTCTATATTTTCTCAGTTCTGACTTTAATTTTCTTATTAGAAATTAAAAAAATTCAAATTAAACAAACAAGATTATTCATTTTCATTAATCAAATGTTAAAAGATAAAAGCAAACTATACTTAATTTATATTTATTTTTTCTTATATTTATTTGTGTGGCATCCAAAAGTAATCTTAACTGATGACTTAGGGTCTTTGCCTTATTTAAGAATATTGGATAGAATTTTTGATTATTTAATTGCTTGATTATTTTTTAAATAAACAAAAATATTGAGCACCTAAAAAAAACCACTTTAAATAACTTTCGAGCTTGAAAAGAAAACCAAGTTTAGATGGAAAAAAATGAATATATCCTGATTTCACTATTTTAAAGTTATTTTTTTTACATAAATTGATTAAGTCATTTTTTTTTATTAACTCGGCATCTGCATCAAATTCGCAATTTGCAACCATTCTTAAAGTAATAGGGTTGTATGGGTTATGTTCAAAAATGAACATTACTCCATTAGGGCTCAATAAATTATAAATATTTTTAAATAAAGCATCTCTATCGATAGATTTGACATGGTGCACTACCACAGACAGAAAAATTAAATCAAATTTTTCATTTGTTTCTAAATTATCTAAACAATTTACTTTTGGAAAATTTTTCTTGATGTAATCCATGCTCTTTTTTGATTCATCATGAGCATAAAAAGAACTTTCTTGAAAATTTTCTATCAGTAGCCCTAACATTGTCCCAACACCACAACCTAAATCAAGAATTTTTTTGGGATGATAACCTAATTCTTTTTTTAATATTTCGCTTTTTTTAATATGATAATAATTTAAATTATCCTCTATATTACCAATGCTTTTTGCAATATACTCTTTGTATTTATCAGCATAATTGTCAAAATTAATTTTTTTTTGATCTCTTTTAGAACTCATTTTTACAAGATATATTAATGTAAACTAAATTAAAATAATTAAATGAAAAAAATTAAGTTGCTAATTATTGGATATTCAAAATTTGTAGAAAAAAGATTAATCAAATCAATAAAAAAAATAAAAAAAATTGATTATCGAGTCTGTTCAAAATCAAAAAAAAATAAAATGATTTATTATAAAGATTATTTAGAAGGTTTAAATTTTAAACCAGATTTAGTTTATATATCTTTGACAAATCATCTTCACTATAAATATGCAAAAATATTTCTTAAAAAAGGTTATAACGTTATAGTAGATAAACCAATTACAGATTCTTTAAAAAAAACATCGGAATTAGTAAAAATAGCCAAATCAAAAAATTTATTATTATCAGAGTCAACTTTATTTAATTATCATTCAATTTTTGAAAAAATATTAAAGATTTTAGGAGGAAAAAAAAATATAGAATTACTACAATCCAATTTTAATATTCCTCAAACTAAATCTTTAAAAAAAATTAAAATGACAAAATCAGATTGTTTTATGGATATGTCGCCATACGCTGCTGCAATAATTAGACTTTATACTAATTCAAAAAATCTTAAAATTGATATTGATTATAAAAAATTTCCAAGAAGTAAAAATATTCATAGTTTTTATATTTTTGCCTCAGATCAAAAAATAAGATATTTTGGTAATTTTTCTCATAATCGTGAATATTTAAGTCAGATAATATTTTATTCAAAAAGAAAAGTAGTATTCCTACCTCATCAAGCATTTGCACTTTCTCCACAAAAAAATATTGAAATTATTATTAAAGAAAAGAATGAATATAAAAAATTATTCATCAAAAAGGATGATTGTATATTAAATTATTTTATCGAAGTCATAAAATCTATGACTAATAACAATTTTTTGAAATTTTATAATCTATTGATTGAAGATGCAAAAATTAGAGATAATTTATACAAAAAAATAAAATAAATATGAATATAAGTATTGTTGTACCGGTTTATAATAGTTCTTCAATAATTGAAAATTTGACAAATGATATTTTATCAACGACCAAAGAAATTTCTGATGTAAATAAAATACAGCTAATTCTGGTAAATGATTGTAGCACTGACGAAAGCTGGAAAAAAATATCTAAATTGTCGTCTGAATATAAAGAGATAGTAATTGGTATAAATTTGATGAGAAACTATGGTCAACATAATGCAATAATGGCTGGTTTGAAGTTGGCTGATGGGGATTATACAATTCTTATAGATGATGATTATCAGCATCCACCAAAAGAAATCCCAAAAATTCTATCTAAAATAAGGGAAGGATATGATGTTTGCTACACAAATTATAAGAACAATGCTTATAGTAAATTTAAAATTTTTGGAAGTTGGATTAATAAGAAGATATCAAATATTTTAATTGATAAACCTAAGTCAATTTATCTATCTTCATATAAATGCATTACCAAAAAAGTTTTGAAGGAAATAATTAAATATGATGGACCATTTGTTTATATAGATGGTTTAATATTTGATATTACAAAAAATGTAACTAGTATTGATATTGAACATTTAGAAAGAAAAACAGGAAAATCAAATTATAATTTATTTAAACTTATTTCACTTTGGTTAAGAGTTTTAACAAACTTTTCTATTGTTCCATTAAGAATAGCAACATTAATTGGTTTTTTTATGACTTTTGTGAGTTTTATAATTGTAATTGTAATTGTAATACTTAAAATTAAAAATCCTGCTATAACTGCCGGATGGGCGTCTTTATCAACACTAATTGTTTTTTTTTCAGGAGTTCAACTTATTTTAATTGGGCTTGTCGGAGAATATATTGGCAGATCGTACATTAAATTAAATAAAAAACCTCAATTTGTAGTAAGAGAATATACAAATTTTAAAGAGTCAGATGAAAAATAAGTTACTAAAGTTAAGAAATGAAATTTTAAAAAGTCAAAAAGTAGAAAATGAAAATATTCAATCTGTGCTTAAGTGGTTAAAGAAAAGAAATAAAGTTAATAAGATGAAAGTAAGAAAAATTTCTGTAAATAAATTGAAAGATTGGTATTTAAAAAAAAATGGAAATTTATTTCATAAATCTGGACAATTTTTTTCAGTAGAGGGAGTAAATATTTATAATGCAGTTGAGAGAGAAACCTCAAGTTGGTCACAACCAATATTAAACCAAAAACATGGAGGTATTTTAGCAATTTTGACTAGAACAAATAAAGGTATAGTTGAGTTTTTGTTGTTTGCCAGAAAGGAACCTGGAGACAATAACATTAAATTATGTCCATCATTTTCAGCAACTCAATCAAATATTAATAGAGCTCATGGAGGAAAAAAAACACCTTTATCCGAGTTTGTTTTGAAAAATAAAAAGAATATTATTGGAGAGACAACTCATTATGAAGAAGGAGCTAGATTTTGGAAAAAGCCTAATAAAAATGTAATTATTCATGTAGATTATAAAAAAAGTTTAAAGATTAAAAATCCTGGTTTTATATGGTTAAATTTTTCACAAATTAAAAAATTGAACTTTAAGAAAGGTATACTTAATCCTTTTGTTAAAACGATTTTATTTATGATTTAAGTCCCACAAAAAGTTTGATAATTTTCATTTAAATTTGATGAAATTTGATATTTAAGAATATTTTTTTGTTGAGAATATGGTTTCTTTAAAATTTCATTCAGTTGATTGACTGATTTGAAGTTATCTTTTTCTGCAGCTTCAAGAGCTTCTTCAATTTTGTGATTTCTTGGGATAACTAAAGGATTTACACTTCTCATTAATTTCATATTTTTTTCAGGAGAGTTTTCGTTAATTTCTAATCTTTCTTGCCACCTCTTTTTCCACTGTTGAAAATTACTATCTTTATAATTTCCATCTTTCTCAATTTTAATATTCATTAGATGACAAAAAGTATTTGTATAATCTACTTTGTTTTGATGCATCCAAGTGAGCAAATCAACAATCAAAAATTTATCTTTGTTATCTTCACCTAATAATCCAAGTTTTTTTCTCATCATCTTCAACCATTTTTCCTCATATTTTTTGCCGAAAGTTTCAATCAACTCTGTTGCACTTTTAATCGCCTTATCTTCATTTTCATCAATTAAAGGTATTAAACATTCAGCAAATCTTGAAAGATTCCATTTTGTAATAGCTGGTTGATTACAATAAGCATACCTTCCCACCTTATCAATCGAGCTAAAAACAGTTTTTGGGTCATAGGTATCCATAAATGCACACGGACCATAGTCGATTGTCTCACCTGAAATTGTCATATTATCAGTATTCATAACACCATGAATAAAACCAACGCGCATCCAATTAACTACAAGATCAATTTGTTTATCTATAAGTACATTCAAAAGGTCTAAAGCTTTATTTTTTGAATTTATTAGTTCTGGATAATGTCTTTTAATTACATAATTTAGTAAAATTTCTAACTCATCTTTTTTATTACGTGCTGCAACATATTGAAAAGTTCCAACTCTAATATGACTTGATGCCACTCTCGTTAAGATAGCACCTTGCAATGGAGTCTCTCGCATTATTTCCTCACCTGTTTTAGCTACCGCTAAACTTCTTGTTGATGGAATATTTAGGTGATGCATTGCTTCACTTATTATATATTCTCTCAACATTGGACCCAGTGCAGCTCTGCCGTCACCATTTCTTGAAAATGCAGTTTTACCTGATCCTTTAAATTGAATATCGTATCTCTTATTATTTTTCGTTAAATGCTCACCTATTAAAACTGCTCTTCCATCTCCTAACATTGTGAAATGTCCAAATTGGTGACCAGCATAAGCTTGAGCAATAGAATTACTTCCTTTCGGAAGAATATTTCCAGTGAATAAAGCTGCTAATTCATTTTTATTAATTTTGGAAAAGTCTAAGTTTAATTCTGTAACTAAATCCTCATTCATTAAAACTAATTCAGGATTTTTTACAGCAATAGGTTCAATATGTTCTTTAAATGCATCAGACAGTCTTGAATAAGAGTTATCGAAATTCCAATTCATATTATTCTTCATAAAGTTTATTGACTCCAGATTCTTTTTAACAATTCCTCTCTTCCACACGCTTTTTTATATCTAAGATATCTTTCTAATTTAATCTTATAAAAATCTTGATGGTATTCCTCTGCCTTATAAAATTTTTCAAAATTCCTAATGTATGTAACAACTTTTTTGTTAAATTTATTTTGTAAATCTTTTATGTCTCTTTCTATTAATTTTTTTTCTTCTTCATTTTGATAAAATGCAACTGATCTATAACTATATCCTTTGTCACAAAATTGACCGTAAGCATCAAATGGATCAATATTAACCCAAAAATTTTCTAGTAATTGCTCAAATGAAATAACTTTTTTATCATAGATTATTTCTACAACTTCAAAGTGACCAGTATTTCCATATGTAACTTCTTTGTAAGTAGGGTTTTCAGTAATACCTCCAGAATAACCAGAAATTACCTCTTCCACACCTTTTAATTTTTCAAATGACTCCTCAACACACCAAAAACATCCCCCAGCGAAATATGCTTTATCTTTTTGAGCAGAATATGAAAAATTTATATTAATTAAAAAAAAGAAAATTATGAAAAAATACTTCATTAATTATCATAAACAAATTCGTTATGATAAGTCCAGATTTTAAAGGTAGCTACTTATAAGTAGCCACCTTTAATAATTATATACAGAATTATTTTTTTTGATATTTTGCTGCTTCTTCTGATCCACCAGTAGCTGAACCTTTACTGTATGAGTGAGCACCCATACCAGCTAACTGACCATCTTTTACAATCAAATATTGATTTCTAATTTCTTTACCTTCAAAGAAACATTCCAATATCTCTCTTACACCATCAGCATATCTTGATTGTGCAGTCAAAGATGTTCCAGAAGTGTGAGGTGTCATACCGTGATGTGGCATGCTTCTCCACACGTGATCATTGGGTGCTGGTTGAGGAAACCATACGTCTCCAGCGTAACCACTTAACTGACCACTTTTTAATGCTTTTGCAATAGCATCTCGATTACAGATTTTACCTCTTGCAGTATTAACAATATAAGCACCTTTTTTCATTTTACTTATCATTGCTTCATCAAATAAGTTTTCAGTTTCAGGGTGAAGAGGACAATTAATTGTCACTACATCACAAACTTTTACCATTGACTCTACAGACTCATGAAATGTAAGGTTTAATTCTTTTTCAACTGAATCAGGTAGTTTATGTCTATCAAAATAGTGCAAATGAACATCAAATGGTTTCATTTTTCTTAATGCATCTAAACCAATTCGTCCTGCAGCAACTGTTCCAATGTGCATACCTTCAACATCATATGATCTTTGAACGGCATCAGCGATATTCCAGCCACCTTCATTAACAATTCTATGTTGATTATGGTAATCTCTCACCATTGAAACAATCATCATAACGATATGTTCAGCTACAGATCTTGAATTACAATAAGTAACTTCTACAACATCAATTTTATTATCCATTGCAGCCTGTAAATCAACATGGTCTGAACCAATTCCTGCTGTGATTGCCATTTTCAAGTTTTTAGCTTTAGCAATTCTCTCTTTTGTTAAATAATATGGAAAGAACGGTTGAGAAATTACAATGTCAGCATCAACAATATGTTTGTCAGCTTCACACCCATCTCCATCTTTACTATTAGTCACTACTAACTCATGACCATTGCTCTCTAAAAATTTTCTTAGTCCTAGCTCACCAGACACACATCCTAGTAATTGTCCTGGTGTATAATCTCTTCCTTTAGGGGATGGCAAAGTCATTCCATCTGGGTATTTTTCTATTTTAGGTAATTCTGAAAGTGCATATGATTTAGGCATTCCACCTTTTGGATCATCATATAATACGCATAATATCTTCATTTAAACTCCTGTATATTTTAAATTTATTTAAGGCATCTAACATTATTTTAGGATCTCAAGCAATGAATTATTTTTGACATGGATTAGTCTCTTTAAAAATAAATTTATGAATATTCATTGTAAAAATAATAATTATTAAATGATTTACCAAGCAATCAAAGGAGACACTTTCATTATAAAAAATTATTGAACTTCTTCCTGATTGAATTTGGAAAATATTAGGTAAAATCATCAAGTTGACTGTTAAGTTTCCGCTGTAAATAGAATTATTGATAAAAAGATGGAATAATTCTAACAACTATAATTTTTTTCAACTTATGATTTATTTCATCTTACAGTTGTAGTGCGACATTAAGGTGCGAATTGGAATGATTAAAATTTGCACAAAACTAGAGCAATGTGATTAACTTGATCATTAACTTAATTAAGAGGGATAGAAATGTCAACAAAAATGCTAAAAAAGCTAGCATCTACTTTAACAGTAGTAGTAGCTTTATTTTCTTCACTCGCTTTACCTCAAAAAGTATTTGGAGCTGAAACTCAATACTTTCCTGTAGCTAGTAGCCGTGTTGGACCTTATTCAGCAATGGGGACTGGTTACTACGGGGCACAGATTGACTACATGAATTATGTCAATATGACAGGCGGAGTGAACGGAGTCATGCTTACATGGCAAGAATGTGAAACTGAGTACAACGCTGTGAAAACAGTTGAGTGTTACCAAAGACTACTTGAAAAAGATGGTCAAAGAATAGTTGTGTTTGATACTTTGGGAACACCAGGAGCATATGCAGTTATTAACCGTATGGCAAAAGACAATGTTGTTTTAGCTCAATATGGTTATGGAAGAACTGACGGTGCTGATGGAAGAGTATGGCCTTGGGTATTTAATGCTGCAAGTCACTACTGGTCACAAATAGCTGTTAAATTAAAATTTATGGCTGAGATCGAAGGCGGAATTGATAAGATGAAAGGTAAAAAAATCGTTCATTTACACATTGACTCTGCTTACGGTAGAGAGCCATTACCAGCAATGAGAAAAATAACTTCTGACTGGGGAATGAAATTAGTTGAAATTTCAATTCCACCTCCAGGTCTAGAACAACAATCTCAATGGCTGCAAATCAGAAGAGAAAATCCTGATTGGGTTACTTTCTGGGGAGCAGGTTCTGGAATGAATTCAACAGCAATGACTAATGCTGCTAGAATTAATTTTCCAAGAGATAGAATGATGTACGTAACATTTGGTGCTGCCGAAGAGGATATGTATCCAGCAGGTGATGCTGCAATAGGAACTTACGCAGTTGCTAATGCTTTACCAGGTGAATATCCATTAGTTAAAGACATCAAAGACAAAGTATATGGTTCTGGAAAAGGTAACTTAGCTGATCCAAATAGAATTGGTTCAGTTTACTGGAATAGAGGACTAGGTGCTGCAGTTATGTGGATTGAGGCTTTGAAAAATGCTCAAAAGATGCACAACAAAGTTGGTAAAGCAGTGACTGGTGCTGAGTTTAGAGATGGTTATGAAGCTTTGAACATGACTGAAGCTAGACTTACTGAACTTGGAGTTGGAGGAATGTTAGCTCCATTTGCTATTTCATGTGCAAACCATGAAGGTGCCGGTAAATTTGCTGTAATGCAGTGGGATGGAAAAAAATTCAATCAGGTAACTGGTTGGGAAGCTCCATTAGACCCTAAATTTATTAGAGGTTTAGTTGAAGACTCTGCAGCAAAATTTGCTAAAGAAAACAACATTACACCAAAAAAATGTGGATAATTAATTTAATAAATTAATATTCACATGAGTGGGAAGCTTAAACAATTTCAACTGTTTCAAGCTTCCCATTTAAACAAAATTTAAAGAAAAAAAATAATGAGTGGTAATTCTGCAAACATTCTTGATATAAAAAATATTGAGGTAATGTATGATAACGTTATTTTAGCTTTACATGATGTTTCTTTAAAAGTTCCCAAAGGAAAAGTAGTTGCGTTATTAGGAGCAAATGGAGCAGGTAAAAGTACGACATTAAAAGCTGTTTCAACTATGTTAGCCTCTGAAAGAGGTAAAGTTACAAAAGGATCAATCGACTATGATGGAAATTTAATAGAAAAACAAAACCCATCTCAAATGGTTGGACTTGGAATGGTCCAAGTATTAGAGGGTAGAAGATGTTTTGGTCATTTAACTGTTGAGGAAAATATTATTTCTGGAGCTTATTCTAGAAAATTATCTAAAGGAGATATTGATCAAGAATTAGAGAAAATTTATACTTATTTTTTAAGACTAAAAGAGAGAAGGAAAAGTCAAGCAGCATTCACATCAGGTGGTGAACAACAAATGATTGCAGTTGCAAGAGCAATGATGGCAAAACCTAAGATGTTATTACTAGACGAGCCAACAATGGGTCTAGCGCCTCAATTAGTTGCTGAGATTTTTAATATTGTAAAAGAGTTAAATCAAAAAGAAGGAGTTAGTATTTTGCTTGCTGAACAGAATACTAATATTGCATTAAAAAATTCTGATTATGGTTACATCATTGAAACTGGAAAAGTGATGCTCGAGGGGACTGCGGAAAGTTTATTAAACAATGATAAAGTAAAAGAATTATACTTAGGCATATCAAAAAAGGGTAGAAAAAACTTTAGAGATGTTCTTAAAGAGGAAAGTTTAAACAAAAAAATTAATTAAAGATGGCATACGAAAGAAAGTTTAAAATAGGAAAGCCAATTTTAGAGGTTAATAATATTTCACTCGCCTTTGGAGGTGTTAAGGCTATCACTGATACATCATTTAATGTTCTTGAGCACGAGGTTAGGGCAATAATTGGACCTAACGGAGCTGGAAAAAGCTCAATGTTAAATTGTATTAATGGAATTTATAAACCTCAACAAGGAACTGTATCTTTTAGAGGACAAGTAGTACCTAATATAACCCCGAATATCATGGCTCAAATGGGTCTATCTAGAACATTTCAAAACTTAGCTCTTTTTAAAAGAATGTCAGTACTGGATAATATTCTAGTAGGTAGAAAACTTCATACAAAAACAAATTTCCTTGAGGTAGCTTTACAACTTCCAAAAGTAAAAAAAGAGGAAAAATTAAATAGAGAGCGATCAGAAGAGATAATAAGTTTTTTAGAGATAGAAGACATTAAAGACACTCCTGTAGGAAAACTACCTTATGGATTACAAAAAAAAGTTGAGTTAGGTCGAGCTCTTGCGACTGACTCCTCAATAATTCTATTAGATGAGCCAATGGCTGGAATGAATGTCGAGGAAAAAAGAGATATGTGTAGATTTATTTTAAAGGTTAATGATGAACTTGGGACAACAATGGTTTTAATTGAACATGATATGGGGGTGGTGATGGATATATCTGATAGAGTTGTTGTACTTGATTACGGTAAAGTTATTGGTGATGGAACACCAGATGAAATAATGGCAAACCAAAAAGTAATAGATGCTTACTTAGGAGTGGAACACTAGGATTATAATATGGTGAATGAGTTATTATTTTTTATGGAAGTTCTCGTTGGCGGTTTACTTGCCGGAACAATGTACTCTTTAGTTGCTTTAGGATTTGTTCTTATTTTTAAAGCTTCAGCAACATTTAACTTTTCACAAGGAGCGATGGTTTTTTTCTCAGTACTTGCTTTCTGTGGTTTCATGCAAGATTTTAATATACCTTTTGTACTCGCGTTTATTCTAGCTGCTTTCTTGATGGTTGTTGTTGGTCTTTGCACTGAAAGATTGGTTTTAAGACCTTTGATGAATGCTAGTGAAGATACAGTGTTGATGGCCACAATTGGCTTAGGATATGTTTTAGAGGGACTTGCTCAAGCAGCATGGGGAGTAGAAGTAAGAAGATTAGACTTAGGTATAGGAGATTTTCCAGTGCCATGGATCGCAGATAATTTAAAATTATTTATTAGTGCACTTGATATCACAGCTGGATTAGTTGCTGCTATAATGATTATCGGTCTATTTTTATTATTCAAATATACAAAAATTGGATTAGGTTTGAGAGCTGTTGCAGATGATGCGGGTGCAGCAAGTTCTATAGGAATTCCTTTAAAACATATAATGTTATTAGTTTGGTCTGCCGCTGGTGTTGTAGCTTTAGTAGCGGGAATGATGTGGGGAGCAAGAGCTGGTGTTCAATTTGCTCTTGTTGATCTCGCTTTAAAAGCTTTGCCAGTTTTAATTATAGGTGGTTTTTCATCAATTCCAGGCGCAATTATTGGAGGTTTAATTATTGGTGCAGTAGAAAAAATATTAGAGGTTTATATCGGACCGTTTTTTGGAGGAGCTATTGAAGGATGGGCTCCATATGTATTAGCAATATTCTTTTTATTATATAGACCGGAAGGTTTATTTGGAGAAAAAATAATTAGGAGAGTTTAATTTATGAAACCAGTTTTTATGACTTACACAAAAAAAGACCTGATCAACTTAGCTGTTTGTATGGTTTTAAGTGTATTAATAATACCGACATTTATTAAAACAGAATATTGGTATACCTCTATATTAATTCCTTGGCTTTGCCTGGCATTAGCTACTATTGGACAACAAATTGTAATGGGGTATACGGGACAATTAGCTTTGGGTGCTGCCGGGTTTATGGCTGCAGGTGCTTTTGCAATGTTTAATCTTATTTTACGAGTGCCTGATCTTGGTTTTGTTGGATCACTCATAGTTTCAGGTTTAATTGCTGCAGCTTTTGGAATTTTATTTGGTCTACCAAGTTTAAAAGTAAGGGGAATTTATCTTATGGTAGCAACATTAGCCTCACAGTTTTTTATTATATGGATGATAGATAAATTTGGATGGTTTAAAAACTATGATTCTTCAGGAATTATAACTGCACAAGACATAATAATCTTTGGAAAACCATTTACAACACCATTAGCTATGTATTTTGTATGTTTAGCTGTAACCACGATTTTAACTTTATTGGCTATGAATATGGCAAGAGGAAGTACAGGCAGAAATTGGATGGCAGTTAGAGATATGGATATTGCTGCTGAGTCCATGGGAGTTTCATTATTAAGAACTAAAGTTCAAGCATTTGCTATTAGTGCATTTTATTGTGGTGTAGCTGGTGCTCTTTTTGCATTTTGTTATCTAAAATCTTTAGAGCCAGTTGCTTTTGATATTAAGTTATCTTTTAAAATCTTATTCATGTGCATTCTTGGCGGACTTGGGACTATTAATGGTGCTTTTATTGGGGCAGCATTTATTTTACTTTTTCCAGTTCTTTTAAATGCTATAGGAAACAATGTATTTCATGGAGCTATTGATGCTACAATTATTTCATCAATCGAACAGGTAATATTTGGTCTTTTAATGATAATATTTATGATTTATGAACCTTTAGGAATGGCTAAACTTTGGGAAAATCTTAAGCAAAGTATGAAATTAAAATTGTCTTCATCTGGCATCAAAGGTGTAAAATCTACAGTACTAAAAAAGTGAATAAGAAGAAATTAATTATAGCATTAGCAATAGGAATATTAATAGGTCTACTTATTGAAAATAATTTTATAATTTCATAAAAAATTATTTTTGGCTTGGATAAGATTTTCTCAAAATAAATTTGTTAACAATTATTGCAAAAATAATAATTATAACTGATCCTGATATTACAGGACTAAGCAAGTAATCAAAAGAGACACTACCAATAATAACTATTATTGGATTACCTCCCGCAGGTGGGTGTGTAACATTTAAAAAAATCATTAATCCAACCCCAAATCCTACTGCTAATGGTATGGTTAAAAATATTGGTAATGGAACAAAGTTTAAAAAAAGTAAACCTACGATGGCGGTAACTAAATGACCGAAAAAAACATTTTTTGGTTGGGCAAATGGACTTTCAGGATATCCATAAAGTAAAACCATAGATGATCCAAATGAGGCTAACAGAAAGATCCCAAATTCTGTTCTATAAGTTAGGAAAGTTAAAATTCCAATTGTAATTATTGAAAATAAACCAGCTAAAAGAGATTGTTTAAGATTACCCATAATTTAACTTGATACTATTTTTTTTAAAGTTTTGAAAGGTAACAATATACAATCTTTTTTATTGATATTTTTTTTCTTAATCAATTTTTTCAAAGAATTCCATTTTTTATCTATAATTTTTACATCATCATTAAAATATAATTCGGCTTTATCACATAAATCGTTAATTTTTTCTTTTTGATTATTTATAGAAATTTTCGATAATAAACTGGCTGATGCCTGGCAGTATACACAAGATTTACCTTGATACCCAAAGTCTAAAATTTTTTCATTTTTTAAAATAAGCTCTATTTGCATTTCATCCCCGCAAACTGGATTTTTTAACTTTGAGACATGTGTCCGGTTCTCAATATTTCGATTGTTATCTGTGTTTGCAGCAATGCGAAGAACTTCTAAATCCATATTAATTTTTAATTACATGACAAATAAAAACCAATCAAGAATAGAAATAGTCTGAACACAACTTTAAATGGAAAAGTTAAATTTAAGATTAAAGCTATCTCATTTTTGTTGTAGTTATAAATTTTTAGATTTATTCTTCCCGAATGCTTGAATTAAAAAATCCAAAAATCGCAGTTCCAGTAGTTTTGTTCGCAGGAATTTTATGGTCTTTTGGCCCTCTTGTTGTGAGATATATGGATAATCCTAATCAGGTGCCATGGCAGTATATTTTTGGCAGAGGATTAACAATTTTTATTCTTTTAAATCTTTATCTTTATTTTGAAGAGGGGATTAAATTTTATAAAAATTATTTAAAAATGGGATACTCAGGCATTATTGGTGGAACCGGATTAGGAATTGCGATGATAAGTTTTATCTACTCAATTACCAATACATCAGCTGCAATCACTTTGCTTTGTTTGGCAGCAATGCCTTTTTTTACTGCACTTCTTGCTTTTTTATTTCTTAAAGAGAAAATTTCATTAAATGTTTGGATATCTATTTCTATTGCAACGATCGGAATTATAATTATGGCGTTTGGAAGTACTGGATCAAATTCTATTGTTGGTTTTATTTTTGGAATGCTTTCATCAATTGGATTTTCTATTTTTTCTGTAACTCTTAGGTGGAGAACACAAACTCCAAAGTTTACAACTGTTGCTTTTTCAGGTTTTTTTTGTTTTGTTTTTGCAGCTATAATGCTTTTGAGCACTAAACAAGTGTTCTTTTCAACAAGCTATAATGGAGCATTATTTTCCTTGCATGGATCATTAGTTTGTTTAGGGCTAATTTTATATTCTATTGGTTCGAAAGCTATTCCTGCTGCAGAATTAACATTATTATCATTAACTGAAGTTATAGGTGGAATTTTTTGGGTTTGGTTACCTATCTTAGGCATAAATGAGGTGCCTGATACTTACACTATAGTCGGAGGTTTTTTTCTATTTATTTCATTAATTTATTACAGTTTGTTAATGCGATGGAATAAAAGATTTATAGCTTTAAATTAATCTTGAAACATGAGTAAGGACAAAGTTATTGTAAATAGTTGGAACGAATGGGATCCACTTAAACATGTTATAGTTGGGAAAGCAGACGGTTGTTGTATACCTGCACCAGAACCTGCTTTAGATGCTAAAGTACCCGAAGATTCAGATATGAAAGGTTCCCATGGACCTCGTACTAAAGATACAGTCGATAAAGCAAATGAGCTATTAAATAATTTTGCTTCAATCTTGAAAAAAAGAGGCATTAAAGTTGACCGACCAGTTCCACTTAATCATAATCAAAAAATTTCTACTCCCGATTGGAAGGTTGATAGTATGTTCGGATGTATGCCAGCTAGAGATATTATACTTACAGTTGGAAATGAAATGCTCGAAGCAACAATGAGCTATAGATGTAGATGGTTTGAATATCTAAATTATAGACCGCTGATTAAAAAATATTTTGAAATAGACAAGAATATGCGTCATGAAACTGCACCAAAACCAAGATTAACAGACGCAGATTACCGTGAAGATTATTTGTCAGACAAGATCGGTATTCAAAAAAGACTTAAATGGACTGAAGAAAAATTCTTTGTAACAACAGAAGAGGAACCTTTATTTGATGCTGCAGATGTTTTGAGGTTCGGGAAGGACTTAATTGTACAACATGGTTTTACAACAAATTTAAAAGGAATTGATTGGTTAAGAAGACATTTTAAAGATCATAGAGTTCATGCTGTTAATTTTCCAGGTGATCCATATCCAATTCATATTGATGCAACTTTTACACCCATTAAAGAAGGTTTAATTATAAATAATCCTCAAAGAAGACTACCAAAAGAACAAAGAAAATTATTTGAGGACAATGGATGGAAAATAATTGATAGCGCTCAGCCAGCACATAATGAACCACCACCACTTTGTTACTCATCAGTATGGTTATCTATGAATGTTTTAGTTCTTGATCCAAAAACAGTTTGCGTCGAAAAAAGTGAAATTTACCAAGCTGAACAATTAGATAAATTAGGAATGGAAGTTGTCCCTGTCGAATTAAGAGATGCATATGCCTTTGGCGGCGGTATTCATTGTTGTACAGCTGATGTTTATAGGGAAGGTGATTTAAAAGATTATTTCCCTATTCAGAAAAATTAATTTTCTTTCGTAATATCTACTTCAAATTTTTCTAATCCTGAGGAAAGATTTTTGTCAACAGGATTTTCAGTTTTTTCGAATGATTTAATTTTTTCTAATTCTCTTTGTCTTAATCTCTCTTCTCTTAAATTTTCTCTATGTTCTTTTGCTTTTTGTTCTCTATCAAATTTTTCTTCCCATTCTTTTATTTTAATAAATTCAAGTTCTTTCTGTTTTTCTTCTTCTTCTTTAATCATTTTTAAGGCTCTTTCTTTTCTTCTTTTTTCTTTAAGTTCAAAGTTTTTTTGCTCTTCTTCTCGAACCTTTAAATCAATATCTTTTCTATTTTGAGACTCTTCTCTTAATTTTAGTTCTTTCTCTTTAGCTCTTAGTTCTTTACTTATAAGTACTAACTCTTCATCTTTTTTCATTAATCGAGTTGACTCTAACTTTTGTGCGTCCTCTTTAATCTTAATTTCTTTTTCTTTTAATCTTAATTCATCTTCATTAAATTTTAATTTATTGCTTTCTTTAATGAGTCTTTCTTCCCAAATTTTAAGATCTTTTCTCTCTTTAAGGATTTGATTTTTTTCTTGTAGTTTTTCTAATTTTATAGCTTTGATTTTATTAAGTTCCTTGTTTTTTTTGTAATTAGAAATTGCAGTACTTAAAAAGGATTTAGTAGAAAAATTAGCAATCTTTACAACCCCAATTTTTTTTTTTATTTTTTTTTGTTTAATTTTTTTTTTAGACATTTTTTTTATTCGTGTATAAGAACAAATATTTTATATTTTTTCAATGTTTCAATCTTCGCTTTAGCTCTTTAGTGCTTATTTTGAGTTTCAACCTGTAAGTGATTAATACTTGTTAAAAATAACAAAATTCATAATCTTTTTGCATAAATCGAACGTAAATATTATTAAAGTTGCATGAAAAGATTTAAAAAATTAATAATTGCCTGTGACGGGGAGTCAGCAAGTGGAAAAAGTACTGCAGCAAAGCTCATCTCCAGAAAATATAAGTTGTTACTTATCAATTCAGGATTATTGTATAGATATGCAAGTAAAGAAATAATCAAAAATAATCCCAAAGATGTTGTTAATTTCTTAAAAAAAAGATTTAAAAGTATTTCCTATAAAAAAATAGTTAAATTAAATTTACACTCACAACAAATTAGTAACCATGTTGCTATTTTAGCCAAAAATAAAAATATTCGGAAAATAATAAATATCTTTCAAAAGACATTGATCAAAAAAAATAAAAAGATTTGTATAGAGGGAAGAGATATAGCAAGTAAAATATTAGCTAAAAATCCAAAATACGACCTAGCTTTTTATTTCAAATGTAATTTAAGTGTTTCTAGTTATAGAAGATGGTTAGATTTAAAAAAGACAGTGCCCTTAAAAGAAGTTAAAAAATCTCTAAAAAATAGAACAAAAATGGATAAAACTAGAAAAAATAGTCCACTTGTTAAAGTCAAAGATGCAATTTTAATTAGAACTGACAAACTTTCGAAAAGAGGTGTTTTAAATAAAATGTCTAAATATATTGAAAACTTAAATTAAACTTTAATTTCATCTTCATCTTTTTTATATTTAACACCTTTTCTCTCTAATATTTCTTTCACTTTGTCTGAGTAGGGTTCTTCAATATGTTCCGTTGTTGGATTTAACTCTATTCCAGCTGGAGTAATTGTTTGCGGCATAGCAACAAATTGGGAATCGGGGTTATCAACACTCTGTCTTACTTTCATTCGATAAATACCAAAAAAACCTATGATGCAATGAAAGAAAAATAAAAATACAAAAAATCCATTTGAACCAACTAAGTCCATAAATATTGAGCACAAAAATGGCCCACTCATAGCACCTAATCCAAATGCAAACTGTAGTCCTGCACCAGCAGCAACAAATTTATCTTTTGATATGTAGTCATTTGTATGAGCTAAAATTAATGAAAACATAGGCAAGCTACAAAAAGAAAATAAAATAAAAAAAATATAAAACCATGTTTTGCTAGTTGCAAGGCTTCCAGGTAAATACATTTGTCTTGATACCAATATTGCAAAAATTGAAAACATTGCAGCACCAAACGTGCTAAAAACAATAACTTTTCTTCTATCATACATATCGGATATTTTTCCTATTGGAAATTGAGCTATTGCTCCTGAGACTGCTAAAAGGAAAGTCACAATTGAAATTTCTAATATAGTAAAATTCATTGAGGTTGCATAAACAGCCAATAAAGTAAACAATGCAGATTGAATAGTTCCATAAAAAAGAGAACTTACCATACCAAATGGAGATGCATGATAAAGTTCTTTAAGTTTCATAGCTTTAATACTTTTAAAAGTAGGTGGTTTTTTTTTTGTTAGCAAAATAGGAATCAGTGCAGCTGAAGTAATTACAGAAACTAAAATAAATGGTTGAAAATTTTTAGGACTACTAAAGTTAAGCAAAAACATTCCAATCCCCATTGTTCCATAAAGAACGACCATATAAACAGATAAAACACTTCCTCTATTTTTGTTGCTTGATCTATCGTTTAGCCAACTCTCTGCAACAGTGTAAATACAAACCATACTTATTCCAGTAAGCACTCTGAGTAAAAACCATATAAATGGATTTACTAATATTGAATGAATTAAAATTATCAATGATGCTAAAGAAGCAAATGCAGCAAAAACTCTTATATGTCCAACTCTGGAAATAATTTTAGGTATAGTTGCAGCTCCTATGAAATAACCAACAAAATATCCTGACATCATAAAGCCGGTGGAAGTAAGACTAAATTCTTCTTGGACAGCTCTAACTCCAAGTAAAGATCCTTGTAAGCCATAGGCCATCATTATGCATCCCATGCCCAAAAATAGAGCCCACGAATTTTTTAAAACTTTATCCATAAAATCAGCCGTAAGTATTCGCGATGTATTATTAAATCAAGTCTTAATTGTGACAAGCTTAAGAATTTTTAAGCTTTAAAAAAGAGTGAATTGCAATGGTCGTTATAATAACAATCCCACCATAAAGAGTTTCAATACTTGGTTGTTCTTTAATAATCAACCAAACCCAAATAGGACCTATTATCGTTTCTAGCAAAAAAAACAAGTTAACCTCTGCAGCAGGAATAAACCTTGGAGCAATAGTCACTAAAACAAAAGGTATAGCAACACACAAAATGCACATTAAAGGCACTATAATCAGGTCTTTTTCTAAAAGAGCAAAACTGTCAATAAAGAATAAAGCGAAAGTGGCAACAAATAGTTTGCCTACTACCGCTGCTGGAACTAAATTTTTGGATTTTGCAGATCTGATAGTAATAGCACCCACAGCAAGACCAATTGCGGTGATAAATCCTAAGATATCACCATAAAAGTTACCTAATTGAAGAGAATCGAAAAAAATATAGATAATTGCAAAAAAAGTGACAATTACTGAAAGCCAAGTTTTTTTGTCTGGAGGTTCCTTTAAAACGATGGCACCAAGTATTGCTGATAGCATCGGTGCGGTTGCTATCATTACCAAAGTATTTGCTACATTTGTATTTTGAATAGAGACTACAAATGTAATGTTTGTAATACTAAAAGTAGCCACATAAATAATACCATGATAACCACTTGTAAAAAGTATTTTAAAAAAATTTAATTTATAAATTAATAGCATTCCAAAAAAAACTGTTAAGAATGGAATTATTCCGCGATAAAAAACAAGACCCCAAGTGTCGATATTAGAAAGCCTGATAAATAAAGAGTCAGGTGTAATAAACATTACAGCTACGAATGCAAGCAGCGATCCTTTTTGCTGATCCGTTAAATTTTTCATGCTTTTAAATCTTTCCAAAAAATTTTGGCAAGATTAATCTTAGATATATCGAATAAAGTTTTTAATCCAGTCGGAGATGTAACATTGATATCACCATTTAGTTTTTGATCGATAAAATCGATCCCAGCAAAATAAATTTTTTCTTTCTTTAAATCTTTTGCAATTATATTTGATATTCTTTTTTCTAATTTCGTTAATTGAATATTTATTGGTGCTGCTCCTTTACTCATGTTACTTAGAAATGATCCTTTTTTAGGTACTCTAGAAATCGCACCACATATTTTTCCATTAATCAAAAATACTCTCTTATCCCCTTTGCTAATTTTAGGTAAAAATTTTTGACACATTATATGATCATGTTTTTTAACAAATTTTTTTACAAAATTTAATTTAAATTTATTCAGTAAATGAATATCGTTTCCACTAAAACTGTGGATAGGTTTTAAAATTACACTTTTATTCTTTTTGAAAAAATTTTTAATTTCATGAATATTTTGAGTAAAAATTGTATTAGGCATAAATCTTAGATATTTGGCTGAATAAAGTTTTTCAGAAATATTTCTGATTGAAGTAGGATCGTTTATAATTTTTACTTTGTCCTTAATTTTCTCAAGAATAAAAGTTGTAGATATATATTCTAGATTAAAAGGAGGATCCTGTCTTATTAAGATATATTTACATTTGATAAGATTTAAGTTTTGTTTTTTTAAAATTTTGTAAAATTTTTTATCATTATAATTAAACTTAATAAAAAAACCTTTTGCTATAACTTTTGAATCTACGATAGATAAATCTTTAGGGTCATAATAAAAAATTCTATATTTCTTTTTTTGAATTTCATTGGCTAAAAAAATACTTGTATCTGTTTTTGGATTTAGTTTAGAAGGGTGATTTCCTTGTATAGCAACAATTTTATTTGTCATACAAATCTTTTAAATCTTCATTTTTAGAAAATTTATCAATCATATGGTCTGCATTCGTAGTTTTATTATCAATAACTTTTTGCAAATGATTTAAAAACAAAGTTTCATTTTTTCCGCTTTTATTTAGTATATCTCTATTATCCAATCCTTTTCTTGAGATTTCTAACAAAGTTGAAGCCCAGTAAAAAAGGTCTTTACCCATCAATTGAGTATTAAAACCCTTTTGAGGAGCATCTAGATAAGCATTAATTATTTTATCTTTATCCCATGAGGAAACTAAATTATAAATTTCTTCTAAATTCCCATATAACAAACCAATAAAAAATGCAGGCCCAGCACAAAGACAATCCCATCCACATGTATCTATTGATCTTAATTCAATATATTTTTTCAATCTATTTTCAGTAAATATTGTGCTTAAGTGTAATGATAAATCACTCTCAGTCGGAAGACGATTTTTTATTTCACCTATCTTACCATTCATAAAATCCTTAAAAGTGTATTTACTTCCTGACAAATAATTTTGTTTATCTTGTATAAATAAAATTGGGAAATCGATTATAAAATCAGCGTATTTTTCAAAATTTAAATTTTCGAAAAATAATTTTGGGAGCCCTCCACGTGAAGTATTTTGCCATACTTTGGATCTATAAGATAAGTAATTGCTCTTTTTTTTTTCTACTATTGAAGAATTAGCAAATAAAGCAATTGAGATTGGAACTATTGAATTTACTATTTTAAATTTTTTAAAAAAATCTTCCTCTGAAGAATAATCAATGTTTAATTGAGTCCCACAGGTCCTATACATCATATCTAAACTTAATTCTCCTCCTAATGGCATATCTCTCGTCATTAGTTCGTATCTTTGTTTTGGATTATTAGGGATTTCTTCAAGCTTTGAAATAGGATCAAAACCTGTGCTTACAATCTTTATGTTAAGTTTTTTTGTGACTTGTTTTAGTTCAAACAAATAATCATAAGACTCAGCACATGCCTCGTGAATATTATTAAGCTTTTCTCCAGATAATTCAATTTGGTTACCTGGTTCAAGAGTAATGTTTTTACCTCCTTTGTTTAAACCAACAATATTTTCAGATTCTTTAATTGGATTCCAACCAAATTCATTAAGTGCTGAAAACATTTCTTTTACTTTTAAGTAATTAATTCTTTTGTTGTTTTTACTATCAAATAAAAATTTCTCATGTTCAATACCAATCTTGAAATCTTTCTTTTCTTTTATTCCAGATTTAAAGTATTGAATTATTTGTTCTTTAGAAATGGTCATATTTAAGAATATAGCCTATAAAATTTTACAGTGAAGAGTAAGGTTTTCTTGAAAAAACTTTTTTTACAAAGGGTTTAAAGAAATCTAATGGTAACGATTTATAATTTGGATCAAATGAGTTTTGATCATATTTTTCACAAAAATCTACTGTGTCCTGATAATATTTGTGATTTTTATATTCGTCTCTTTTATTTTTGTTTCCTCCTAAATGGTGAGCATAATAATACATCTGAAACTCACCATGTTTTTCAACAATCCAATGAGTTTTTTCTGAAACATATGGTTTAAGAACCGCTGCAGCATATTCTGAATGGTTCATTGGAGCTAGCTCGTCACCAATATCATGTAATAAAGCAGCTACAACCATTTCATCACTTTCTCCATTTCTATAAGCTCTAGTTGCGCTTTGAAGTGAATGTTCTAATCTTGAAACTTGGTAACCTTCTAAAGTTTCAGTGAGTCCAGCCATAAATTTTAATATCCTTTCAGCAGTTTTACTTGCAAAATCTTTTTCATGTTTATCAAGAAAAAGATAATCTTCTTTAGTTCCATTTTTCATTTCTGTAAAACTTACTTTTTTCATAAATTAATTATTTGATGCTGTGCTTAGTAAAGAAAGTTGAGTTATTTTGCTGTCACCCAATTCATCTATAGGTTTTACAGGGTAGTCTCCAGTGAAATAATGATCAGTCAATTGTGGATAATTTTCGTTTCTTTTATCAAATCCAATAGCTTTATACATGCCTTGAATTGATAAAAATTTTAATGATTTAGCACCAATGTATTCACAGATTTCATTATTATTTTTATTTGCAGCTAACAATTCTTTTTTCGTTGGTGTATCAACTCCATAGAAATCTGGGTGTTTAATTTCAGGACAAGCAATTCTAACATGAACCTCTTTTGCTCCCGCATCATAAAGCATTTTAACAATTTTATGAGATGTCGTTCCTCTTACTAAAGAGTCATCAACAAGAATAATCTTTTTATTTTCTATTGTTGTTTGATTTGCATTTAATTTAAGCTTAACCCCCAAACTTCTTATTTTTTGACTTGGTTCAATGAAGGTCCTTCCAACATAATGATTTCTGATTAATCCATGTTCATAATTTTTATTCAAGTGCTGTGCAAAACCCAAAGCTGCAGCGTTTCCGGAATCTGGGACTGGAACAATAATATCAGCATCAACATCGTTTTCTTTTGCTAATTCCTTACCTAAATTTTTACGGTGCTCATATGCAGTTTTTTCACTAAGAATACTATCCGGTCTTGCAAAATAAATATATTCAAAAACACAAGGTCTGATTTTCTTTGTTGGAAAAGGTTTAATACTTTTTAATTTATCATTTTCAATTAATACAATTTCACCATTATCTACTTCTCGAATAAATTTTGCACCTATAATATCCAATGCACAGGTCTCAGATGCAAGAACGTAACTATTTTTTAATTTACCTATGACTAAGGGTCTAATCCCATAAGGATCTCTTACTCCTACCAGTAGATTTTGAGTTAACATCACAAGGGCATATCCACCTTGAATTTGAAATATCGCATCTATTATTTTATCAATAGTTTTTAATCTTTTTGATTTTGCAATAAGCTGAACAATTGTTTCAGTGTCAGATGTTGTGTAGAAAATTGCTCCTTCTTCAACGAGTTTATTTCTTAAGTAAATTGAATTTGTTAAGTTTCCATTATGAGCAACCCCAATCCCACCAGCATTTGTGTCTGCAAAGAAAGGCTGAATATTTCTTAATGTATTATTTCCAGTGGTACTATATCGATTATGACCAATTGCAAAATTTCCCTTAAGATTATCTAGAATCTTTTCTTTATTAAAGTTGTCACCAACTAAACCAAATCTTTTCTCTGAATAATATCTTTCTCCATCAAATGTTACTATTCCACAGCCTTCTTGTCCTCTATGTTGTAGAGAGTGTAATCCAAGAGCAGTTAAAGCCGAAGCATCTTTTACATTAGCAATCCCAAATACACCACATTCCTCATTCAATTTTGGATTATAAATCTTCAATTTTTTCTTTAGAATCTTTATATGTTTTTTCATTTGGAAAAACTTTCATTAAGTAATTACTACCTTTTTCAAGATATGGAAAGGTGTATGATTTGTTTAAATTTACTGGCCATTTGTCATGGTTATACACGATATGCACTGCTGAAAAAATACATATGGAGATAATATACGCTCGAATAAATCCAAAAAAGAATCCAAAAACAGTATCTAGACTTCCTATACCAGTATATTTGATTGCTCTACTTATCCCTTTATTAATCAACAATATTAAAAAGATAACTATAATAAAGATCGTTATTCCAAGTCCTACATCAAGCACATATTCATTATCTATAATATTTTTGACATAAGGTTTTAATCTTGGAAATAGTATTAAAGTTGCAATATATGCTAATAACCACTTTGACATTGAAAGTATGCTCAAGACAAACCCTTTGCTATAACACTTTATTAGTGAAAGAATAGTTATCAATATATAGATTAAATCAATTGCAGAAATTAAATTAAAAATTTCTCCAAAAAATTCTAGAGTTATTTCAAACATATATTTTTATTTTTCAAATGGCCTAAAAACTAATATTAAAGATGGAAGTAAAGTTAAAACAGAAATCATTGCAAACAACATTGCTAATCCTGTGAAAATTCCAAAATAAATTGTAGGTATGAATTTAGATAAAACTAAAATAGAAAAACCAAAGACTATTGTTATAGAAGTATTTAGAATCGCAACACCAACTGTTGAATGACAAGTTTTTAACGTTTTTTTATAGTCATTTATTTTGTTGAACTCCTCTTTGAATCTGTAGATATAGTGTATACTGTTGTCAACGGCTATGCCTATTGTAATAGCAGCAATTGTGATAGTCATCATATCTAAAGGTATCTCTAGCATACCTATTATTCCTAATATAAAAAATGCTGCAATAAAGTTTGGTACAACTCCAATTAAAGATAATTTAATGTTCTTAAATAAAATAACAAACATTCCAAAAATACCTAGCATGACAAGTCCCAAAGTAAGAATTTGAGATTTAAACAAACTTTGTAATAAATTATTAAATAATATCATCACCCCAGCTAATTTGTATCGATCTACATTTAATCCGAATTCATTTTGCAGGTCATAGTTTATTTTTTTGATCAGCTCATTTCTTTTAAGATCTTTTTGAGAGTCAATTATTCTTAAACTTATTCGAGCCTCATTATCTTCTATAGAAATATAAGGGTCAATTATCTCAGTTTTGATATTTTCAGGAATTTTAGTATACAAAACACCCATCTCTAAAGTCCCAAGAGGTTTATTATTATTTAATTGAGTTGCAACATCAACTATCGATGAAAATGATAAGACTTTTCCTATCTCAGGAAGACTATCAAGATAATTATGTATGTTAGAAATTGTTTCTATTTTATCTTTTGTAAACCAATACTTGTCATCATTTTTTTCTTCATCGCCCCAATCCTCGAATTCATCATCTCCTTCTAATTTCTCTTCTTTTTTTTCTGGAAACTTTAAAATTACTTCTAGGGGTGTTGTTCCACCTAGTTTTTCATCAATTAATTTCATACCTTTATAAATTTCTGTCTTTTTACTAAAATAATTTATAAAACTATTTTCAACTTCCAATTTACTTATTCCAGTAATACTTAAAATAATTACTATCCCAGTTATTATAAAAACTTGATTTTTAAAATTAATAGAAATTTTTCCTAAAAAAGAAGTTATTTTGGAGTCAACTTCCTCTTTTAAAAGAGTTCTATTATTTTTTAAAAAACTTAATAAACTTGGAAGCAGGGTAAAAGTAATAACAAATGATGTTATTAATCCAAAAGTCATCATCAGACCAAAATCAATTACTGGTTTGATTTCACTAAAAATCAAAGATAAAAAAGCAATAATAGTTGTTAAAGCAGTATAAAGGATTGGCCAGAACATTTTTTTTGTCGTTAAAGAGATTATTTCATGATTATTTTTGTTAGGATAATTTTTTCTTAATTGTATAAATCTTGTGCTCATATGAATATTCATTGCCATAGTTAAAATTAACATCAGTGCAATAAAGTTTGACGAAATTACAGTAACTTTCCAGCCAATGAGGCCTAAAAGACCCGTCATGATTATAACAGAAAAGAAACAACTACTTATTGGGACTACTACCCAAATTAAATTTCTAAAAACAAACCATAAGGTTGCAATAATAAATACAAGCACACCCAAACCAAAAACAATGATATCACTTTTAATAAAAGTCATCATGTCATCAGCAATCATTGGTATTCCACCCAAGTAAATTTTTCCTATGTCGTCGTAACTTTTGATCACCTCTCGAATTTCTAAGATATTATTATGATTATTTTTTTTTATTTGATCTTTGAATATTTGTATTTCCTTATCTGATTTATTTTCAATATCTTCCAATTTTTGATTTTCTTTAATATTGACAATTATTCCACTTGTTTTACCATCTTCACTAATAACAAAATTTCTAAAAACTGGACTTGCTAAAATTTCTCTAAAGCCCCTTTCTTTATCAACATCTTCGTCTTTAAGTGTTTTAAAATTTAAAAGTCTTTCTTGAAGGGGTGCATCAGAATTATCCAATAGAGGTATGTCTAAAAGAGTTATAACGCTATGTACCCAATCTAAACTTTGAAGTTTATATTTTAAACTAAGGAGATTATTAATTGCACTGTCGGTAACCATACCGTCATTAGGTGTGTGAGTTAAGACCAGAAACTCCTTTGAACCATATCTATTTGTTACTTCTCTTAAGTATTCAAGATCAGGATCACCTTCGATTAACAGTGTTTCAGAAGATGCATCAAGCCTAAAATTTTTAGAATGATATCCGAAACTGATTAAAGCGATTAATAAAATAATCAGTATAGATTTAGGATTTTTTAAGATTGTATTTTGGTATAAATGATCAATCATTTATCCAATATATTGTAAATTAATTATTTTGAGTATCTTTAAATTTTGTAAATCTTTCCTCAAACTCAAGAGTTACTTTACCAATGGGACCGTGTCGTTGTTTCCCAATGATAATTTCAGCCAAATGTGCAACCTCATTCATCTTTGCCTGCCATTCTGCATGTTCTACTGTTGCTTCTCTTGGCTCTTTTCTTTGAAGATAATAGCCTTCTCTGTAAACGAACATTACTACATCAGCATCTTGTTCTATTGAGCCAGATTCTCTTAAATCTGCTAGTTGAGGTTTATGATCGTCTCTCTGTTCAACCTGTCGGGATAATTGCGATAATGCAAGAACAGGCACACCCAGCTCCTTAGCAATGGCTTTTAAGCCTTGAGTAATTTGAGAGATTTCTTGAACTCTACCATCCTTATTATTAAATGAACCTCTCATTAATTGTATGTAGTCAACAACAATTAAATCTAATCCATGTAATCTTTTTATTCTTCTGGCCCTATTGCTCATAGCAGCAATACTTATTGCTGGTGTCTCATCAATGAACAAGGGTAGTTCAGATATATTTTTAGAGGTTTCTAAAAATTGATCAAATTGTTCATCTGAAATTCTACCTCTTCTTATATCATTTGAACCTATTCTTGCTTGCTCTGAAATAATTCTAGTTGAAAGTTGTTCTGAAGACATTTCCAACGAAAAAAAAGCAACTGATGACTTTGTGCCGTTCTCTTGAATTTTTTGCGCTGCATTAAAAGCTATGTTGGTTGCAAGAGAAGTTTTACCCATTGAAGGTCTTCCAGCAATAATAACTAAATCTGATTGGTGAAGTCCACCTAATCTATCATCTAAATCTCTTAAACCAGTTGGTACACCAACTATTCCACCTTCATTCTTATATGCTGCTGAAGCCATTTCAATAGTTTGCTTCATAGCATCATCAAATTTTATTAATGAGGAGCTAAATGTCCCTTTTTCAGCCAAATCGTAAAGTAGTTTTTCTGAATTCTCAATAATATTTTGACCATTAGACTCAAGATCATTTTCTTTAGCATCATCAATAATTTTTTCTGAAATTTTAATTAATTCCCTTCTTACGTACATATCATATATAATTTTTGAGTACTCAATCGCTTGTCTCACTGAGGTAGAAAATTTTGTAATTTTAACTAAATATTCTGGTACATTTAATTCATCCTTTTCGCTTTCAAAATAATTTTTTAATGTTATGGGATTAGCAAGCATACCTTTATAGATCATATTTTCGATAGCATCGAAAATTTTTTGATGCATTGGATCATAGAAATTTATATTTGAAACAATAGTATTAACCTCATCAAATATTTCATTGGTTACTAAAATCGATCCTATAACTGCCTGTTCTGCTTCAATATTATTTGGTAATTCTTTAAAGGTTTCTTTAACTAAACTCAGATTATTATCCATTAGAATTTATATTACAGCAAATGTTGAATTTTTAAATTTTAAAAAAGCCTGTGGATGATTTTGTATAATTATTGAATAGTCTCAGCAGAATTTACAATGATCATTATCTCAGCCTCAACTTCTGAGTGCAAAGAAATTTTTACTTTAAATTTTCCAATCGATTTGATTTCTTTTATGGGCTGTATCATTGAAGGCTTAATTTCAATTTTACTTATTTCATAAATTATTTTTGAAATTTCTGTTGGTTTTACTGAACCGTATAATTCATTATTTTCAGTGGAAAGTTTATTTACAGTATATTCTTTTTTATCAATTTTTTCATAAATTTTTTTAGCATTTTGTTTTTTTTGATCATCTTTTTTAGAAAGATCAGATTTGATTTTTTCCACTTGTTTTATATTTTCTTTAGAGGCATACAGAGCTTTTTTGTTAGCTATTAAAAAATTTCTAGCAAAACCTCTTTTTACATCTATTATCTCGCCAATAGAACCTATTCTCTTTAAGTTTTCTAATAATATTACTTTCATTAGATTAAAGCTAAGTTTCTTGCTCTTTTGATAGATATAGCAAGTTCCCTCTGTTTTTTTTGTGATACGTTTGTAATTCTAGATGGAAGAATTTTACCATTTTCTGACACGTATTTCTTAAGCAATCTTATATTTTTATAGTCTACCTCAGGAGCACCTTTGACTGATAAGGGACAGCTTTTTTTAAATCTATATTTATTTGGTTGAAAAATACTTAATTTTGCAAAATTACTTTGTTTATTTTTTTTGTTTCCACTTTGTTTTTTTGCCATAATTAATTTTTTACCTTTTCTTTTTTATCTGATTTATCTAAGTCTTGATTTTTAGAAAAATAATTTGTATCAAGATCAAATTTTTTTACTCTAACAGTTAGATGTCTTAATAATTTTTTATCTATTGCTTCATTTTTTTCCAACTGCTCGATTACTTTCCCTTTTCCCTTTATTTTAAAATGTATATAGCTTCCTTTTTTGTTTTTTTTTATATGGTAAGATAAATTAAGAAGACCCCAATTTTCAGTTTTAATCACTTCCCCTTCATTCTTTTCAACAATTTTAGAATATTTCTCGGTCAGTTGTTTTAATTCAGCTGGAGAAGTATCTTGTCTCGCTATAATAGTGTGTTCGTATAAATTCATATTAATTCTTTAATAAATTGTGAGGATATACTATTATAACCTTTCAATTACAATAGTTAAATAAACAATAATTAAATAATTTTTTAAATGTTTTCTGTAATTTTTCCAGGTCAAGGTTCACAAATAGTAGGTATGGGAAAAGAGTTTTTTGAGAAACATGAGATTGTCAAAAAATTATTTAAAGAAGCTGATGAAACATTAGAATTTAATTTGTCGAAACTTATTTTAGAGGGTCCTAAAGAAGAATTAGATCTTACAGTAAATACTCAACCAGCAATTTTTTTAGTGAGTTATTCAATTTTTCAAGTAGTCAAAGAAGTTTTCAGCATAAATTTAAATAAAGCAAAATATTTTGCTGGACACTCGTTAGGTGAATATTCAGCACTGTCGTGTGCAGGATATCTGAATTTTAGTGAAACTATAAAGATTTTAAGATTAAGGGGACATGCTATGCAAAATTCAATGCCAAAAGGTGAGGGCAGCATGTTGGCGGTTTTGGGCTTAAAAATTGAAGAAGTGGAAAAAATTTTAAAAGATAACCAAAAAAATTTTGAGGCTCAAGTTGCTAATGATAACTCTGATGGTCAAATAGTTATTAGTGGTAAAACAAAAGATTTACAAATCCTTAGTGAATTTTTAAAAGAAAAAAAAATAAAGAATATCAAATTACCAGTTAGTGCACCCTTTCATTGTAATTTGATGAATAAAGCTACCAAGGTGATGTCAAAGGAATTACATATGCTTGATTTTAAACAATCAAAAAATATTATTATTTCAAATGTGACTGCAGAAGAAATTTCTAACATTGATGATTTAAAGAGTTTGCTTATAAGTCAAATTGAAAAAAGGGTTAGATGGAGAGAAAGCATACTTTATATGATAAACAATGGTGTGAATCAATTCATTGAAATTGGCCCAGGAAAAGTACTTTCTGGTCTTGTTAAAAGAATTAATAAAGATGTAAAAATTTCTTCAATTAATAGTCAATCAGATATAGAAAGTTTGAATATATGAATGATTTAAAAGAAAATAATATAATTGTAACTGGTGCAACAGGTGGAATAGGAAATTCTATCGTTAAAAAATTATATACTGCGGGAGCTAATATTTTAGCCACGGGTACTAAAAATGAAAAATTGCAGGAGCTAAAAAAAAAATTTCAAAATATTCAAATATTAAAATTTGATATTTCTCAAACTAGTAATTTAGAAAATTTCATTGAGGATGCTACAAAAAAACTTGGAGGTAAACTTGATTGTATAGTTAACAACGCAGGTATTACCCAAGATAATTTGGCTATACGAATGAGTATAGAGGAATGGAGAAAAGTGATAGATATTAATCTTACTTCTACATTTTTGATTAATAAGTTTGCGATAAAAAAAATGCTTAAAAATAAAAAAGGTAAAATTATAAATATTACATCTGTAGTTGGACACACTGGTAATTTAGGGCAAACAAATTATACAGCCTCAAAAGCTGGTATTGTTGCAATGTCAAAAAGTTTAGCTATAGAATACGCAAAAAAAAATATCAATGTTAATTGCATATCACCAGGTTTTATAAAAACAGCGATGACAGATAAAATTGATGAAAAATTTAAAGAGGTAATTATTTCTAAAATACCCTCTGCAAGGTTAGGAGAACCTGAAGATATTGCCAATGCAGTTATTTTTCTGGCATCCTCACATTCTAATTACATAAATGGAGAAACATTGCATGTAAATGGGGGCCTGTATATGGCTTGACAATCTAGGTAATTAAACTAATAACGATTTATACTAAAAAAAAGGATTAATATGTCAGAAGATGTTTCAAGCAAAGTTAAAAAAATTGTAGCTGATCATTTAGGGATTGATGAATCAAAAGTAACTGAAGAGTCTAGTTTTATTGATGATTTAGGTGCTGATAGTCTTGATACCGTTGAGTTAGTCATGGCTTTTGAAGAAGAATTTGGATCTGAAATTTCTGATAGTGAAGCAGAAAAAATTTTAACAGTAGGTGATGCAGTCAAATTTATTGAAGGCAAAGCTAACTAATATTTTTTAAATGCCCTCATCAAAAGATGGGATAATGGTTATTTTATCCTCTCCATCAGGAGCAGGAAAAACTACACTGGTAAATTTACTTTCAAAGCAAGACGATTTTGAAATTTCCATCTCTCACACAACACGAAAACCAAGACCAGGAGAAGTTCCAAACAAAGATTACTTTTTTGTAAACGATTTTGAATTTAAGAGATTAATAAATAATCAAGAATTTTTAGAATACGCGAAAGTTTTTAATAATTATTATGGTACAACCAGAACCCCAATTATTGATAATCTGAATAAAGGAAAAAACGTTCTGTTTGATATTGACTGGCAAGGTGCCGATCAAATCAAGAACAAGAAACTAGATTATAAACTAATTACTTTTTTTATTTTGCCCCCTAGCAAAGAGATTTTATTTGAAAGACTTTCAAACAGAGACATGAAAGATAAGCTCATAGTTGATGAGAGGATGCAGCAGTTTGAGAGAGATGTACTTCATTGGATAAACTATGATTATGTAGTTATTAATGATGAATTGAATAGTTGCCTCATTAAAATAAAAAAGTTAATAGATGCTGAGATTAATAATGGATCAAAAGATTATGATCCAAAATATATAAGAGATCATGTTGAAAAACTAACTTCTTAAATCCTCGTACTCTTTAGTTAATTGAAAATACTTCTCAAAATCTAAATTTTGAGGTCTGGAATTTAGATCAATTCCAATTTTTGAGGCAATATAAGTATTATTATTGAACAGTTGTTTATAAGGTTTTTTAATCATTTTACGTCTATGCATAAAAAATATTCTTGTAATTTTCTCCAAATTTTTTGCATTTTTAAATGTAAAAAATTCTTTTTTGGGTTTAAAAAACAACACAGTGCTATCTATTTTTGGTTTGGGTTGAAAACTTAAAGGACTTAAATCACAAATTTTTTTTACATGTAATCTCCAATTAGCTAAAATTGTTAATCTTCCATAATTTTTGGTATTAAAATCAGATATAATTCTGTCTGCCACTTCTTTCTGAAACATAAGTATTAGGCAATCAAACCAAATTTTTTCTTTAATGTTTAATATCCACTTACATAAGATTTCAGTAGAAATGTTATAAGGTAAGTTACCAAAGACTGTTAAAGTTTGATCACTTAATAAGTTTTCATCTATCATTAAGATATCTTGATTGATGACCTCAACCTTATCTTTAAACTTTTCTCTCAGTAAGTTTGTTAAATTGTCATCTTTTTCAACTACTAAAATTTTTTTTGGATTTTTTTTTAAAATTCCCTCAGTCAAATTACCTGTACCTGGACCTATTTCTAAGATATTTTTATTTTTTAATTCTATAGTATTGACTATCTTATTGATTATTCTTTTATCAACTAGAAAGTTTTGTCCAAGGCTTTTTTTGGCCTTAATCATTTTTTATCTAAAAATTCTAGTGATCTTATTAAACTGATTGGATTAGAAATATTTTTTCCAATCATTTTTTCATTTGGACCATGATCAGGTGTCACTCTTAAAAAAGGTAATCCCATAGTAATATTGATTGCGTCGTATTCAAATATAGTTTTTATTGGTGTTAAAACTTGGTCATGATACATTCCAATAATAATATCAAACTTTTTTCTATTATTTTTTAGAAATATTGTATCTGCTGGAAAAGGACCTTTAACATTAATTTTATTTTTAAAAGATCTAATCACTGGATCTATGATTTTAGTATCCTCGTTAAATTTTAAAACACTTTCACAATGAGGATTTAACCCCGTTACAGCTATTCTTGGCTTAAATCCCAAATATTCCTTAAAGAAGTTATTAATGATAATTATCTTTTCTCTAATCTTCTTTTTTGAGATTTCTTTTGCTACTAATTTAATTGGAAGATGTGTTGTTAAAGGACAAACTGATAACTTCTTATTGTAAATTAGCATTGCAAATTTATTTACTTTAAAATTTTTAGCAACAAACTCAGTTACACCAAGATATTTTTTATTTAAAGTTTTAGTTTTATTAATTGGTCCGTTAATCATTTTATGAGTTAACCCTTCTTTTATTAATCTGAAGGCAACTTTAAAGCAATTATGCACATAGATATAAGAATTTTGATATTTTACGTGAATTACATAAATCTTATTTTTATGAAATTTTTTAGCATTAATTTTGTTTAATTCTATTTGTTCAACAACATACTTAAACTTATGCTTCTTAACCTCTTTATTTAAATCTTTTTTGTTACAAATTAAAATCAAAGGACTTGAAATAGATTTGGATTTTAGAGATTTAAAAAAAATTTCGAAAAAAATACTTTTTTTTTCTCCAGGAATTATTAGAATTGGTTTAAAATTCACTTATTGTACTATTTAATTTAATTTTATTATAAAAAATATTTGAAAACTTATCCAATTGTTTTGACGTCTCACTTAATATCATTCTATCAAGTTCTTTTTGTTTATCAAATTCAATAGCCACTTTTTTAATATCATTTATTTTCAAAATTAAATAATTATTACCGATTTTGATTGGACTACTATATGAGTCAACTTTTAGATTTTCTAGCTCATGATTTATCTCGGATGATAAATTATTTTTTTTTACCCAACCTATTTTACCACCTGATTTAGAACTGTCAGTTATACTAAATAAATTCGCAGTATTTTCAAAACCATTAATCTTTATACTTTCCAAAATTTTTTTTGAGTGCTCCTCTAAAGAAATATTTTGTGTTTTACCATAAACGATTTCTGATAAATTATATTCCAAAGAAAATTCTTCTTTACTTATTTTTTCAATTTTACTGATCAAATCATTTTTATTTATTTTGACACTTTTAGAATATCTAGCATAAATCAAATTTTTCCATTCATTTTCAATTTCAATCTTTTCTTTAATGTCATCTATAGAAATATCAAAATCATTTAAATAATTTTCAAATTGAGATTGATCTGAAAAATTTAAATTTTGCACTATCTTGTTTAAAACATTATTTATTTGAGCATTCTCTAAATTCAAATCCTTATATTTGAGTACCTCACTTTTTCTTATTGTCTCTTTTATCATCGATCTTTTCGCAAGATCTAAAAGATCATTTTCACTAATCTCTTTAAGTTTGGGGTTGAGAGCTAAGAGGTAATTGCTTTCCTTTTCAAGATCATAAGAGGTTAATATTTGATTATTTATTTTCATAATGATTTCAAGATTTATTTTAGAATAAGAAAAATTATTAAATAAAAAAAAGATCAAAACTAAAACAATAGTTTTTTTATTTAATATCATTTTAAATTAGGTGTATTAAATCCACCAAACGGTAAAATTGATAATTTAAAGAGGAGATTTTCAGATGGTTTTAAGTCTTGATCACTATAATATTCTTTATTGTATTCTATAGCTGCAGTTAAACAATCATTTTGAAATTGATAAATAAGATTGTAATACTCAGTAAAGTTTTTTTCTTTATTTTCTCTGGTTTCAAAAATTAGAGTATTTTTATCATCAATTGCGTACCGTGTTTCATTTTGTAAATAAGAAGTTTTTGAAACAGTATTATTTTCATTCAAGTACTCAAATTTTGTGGATATATTTTTTAAATAATACTCAAAACCGAAAAGCTCATAATTCTGATCTATTAAATTATTTTTCAAAGAAAAATTGTAATCTAATTTAATATTTTCATTTGGATTATATTCAAATAATCCTACAAAGTCAGAAACTTTATCACCTAAATTAGTATTAGCTGGTAAATCATTGTTTTTTTCAAACCTAATATTATTTGCAAAACCAAATTTTATTTTTTGATTTAAATTTGATCTATCACTTTTAATATATTCATAACCATATGTTACAGATACTCCTCCCTCATTTATTTCATCCAAACCCAATCTATTTATATCGTAGATATTATTATAATTAATATGAGCATTATTTTTGTGCACATCTTTTGTATGAGGTGTACTTAGATTTAGAGTTAATTTCGGTGTAAGAGTATAATTAAATTCGTCAGTTTGTTTTTGGAGTGGATATGCATAGTTATTTTGAAACGTGGGAGCTAGGTTAAATGTGTCTTTATTTTTAAATTTATCTGAATTTTTTCCTTCTGAATTAACATTTTTTATTAAAAATTTTTTACTATTTATGACTCCATTATCAAAATATTTTGAGGCTGATTTAAATTCTAAATCATTTATTAAAACTTTTTCTGTTATATTTGTATTATAATTTTTATAATACCCACTAGACCTAAAAGAATAATTATCATTTATAATTTTTGAAAAACTAAAATTTGGGACGTACTCATACCTATCATTATTTGTTTTACTTAAATCTTCATAAATATTTAAATTAGTATTTATTGATTGGTTTTCACTATATAAATCCAAATTTATTGAATTTATTATGTTTGATGTATTTTTTATTATTGGACTTTCAATTTTGTAGGCTTTTAAATATGTATCATCAGAGACTTGTTCTACTTTTAAACCAAGCGTTATATCATCAAAATTTTCACTCTCGTAATTCTTTTTAAAATTATAAAATAAATGTCCCTTAGAGCCTTTATCATTTGAAATAAATTGGCTTAGATCTGCTATATGATTAGACTCTTTATTTTTTTGTCTAAATTCAGATTGTAATAAGAATTTATCATCATTAAAAAATCTTGGACTTAATGTTATGTCTTTATTTTCTGCTAATGCTATAAAATAAGGTAACTTAAGAGATAATCCCGTAGTAGTATTTTCTTGTAATCTTGGAATTAAAAATCCTGTTTGTCTTTTAACTGTTGGATCAGGATGAAAAAATCTTGGGAAGTAGAAAATTTTTTTATCATAAATTTTTAGACTTGCATCTTTGTAATATATTATCTTTTTTATCTTATCATGTTTAATTTCATCTGCACGCATTTCCCATGGAGGGCACTTTTCTCTTTTTTTACAAAATGTAAAAGAACCTTTTTTAACTATTGTATTTTTTTCATCACTAGTTAAGCTTCTTCCTTTCAATCTTGGTTCATTCTCTGAGTTTTCTGAAATTTTAAAATTTAGACTGATATCTTTTGCTAAAATTTCTTTTTTATCTAAATCTAAATACGCAACTTCTAATTCAAAAGTATTTTTGTCTCGATCAAATACTTTTGTTTTATCTAATTTAATAATTCTATCCTTAATTGAATATTCAAATTCACTTACTTGATATGTATTTTCAAAATTGTCTGTTATTTTGTTATTACCTTCTCCAAGAATTTTTTGACCGTTTAAATCATAATTAATTTTTTGTGAAAGAATAATTAAATTATTTTTTTTATCGTCAATCTTCACTTTGTTTATAAAATTTATTTCTCCATCTTTAATTTTATATCTAATAGTGTCAGATTTTATTTCCAAATTTATATCTATTTTTTTAATTTTACCCTGCCTTACTAAAATTAAAGATTTATCTTTAAAGTACTCTATTTTTACACCTTCAATTATAATCCCATCATCTTTAATTTTTGCAGTACCATTATTTGCGATTGTTAAGTTTTGATTATTGACAATTTCAATATCTGAGGCATCAAATTCAATAATTTTTCCAAATGTTTTATTTAAGATTAATACTTGAAAAAATATAACTAAAATTACTAAAAAACTATTTCTCATTAATTCTTATTAAACCAATTGTTGAGATTATACCTAAAAAAATCATAGGAAAAAATATAGATAAGTAGATTGGTATTTTATTTGTTAGTCCAAATATATTAAAGATATTATTTATATAATAAATAATCACAGATAATGAGATACCCAATAAAACATGAAATATATACGGTTTATTTCTTTTAATATTTAACATAATTAATGACGAAATTATCACCAATATAGTAAAATAAATTGGAAGTGAAATTATTTTTAAAAAATGTAAATCAATATCTTGTGAAGAATAACCCAATAACTTATTTTCATTTTTTATATCAATTAATTCAAATAGATTAAATGAATTAAGATTCTGAAAGGCACTGTTAATTTTATCAATATTAAAGTGAGTATTTAATACAATGGTTTTATCTAAGCTTATTTGACGGTTACTCTTAAATATAATTGGATTTTTTATTAACCATTTATTATTGGTGATATCGATATTTTTGGCAAAAATATTTTCTATTAAGTCAAAATCAGCATTAAATTTTGATATAAAAACATCTTCAAGAAAGGGATCTTTTTTCGTAGCACCATTTATTATATAAATTTCATTACTAAATTCATCTTTGATCCAAATACCATTATCATTTAAATGCTTAAGGTATTTACCATCATCTGAATAGACATTTTTAATATCAGAATAGATAAATTTTAATTTAGAGGAAATTGGATAATAAACTGTAATTATAATGATACCAAAAAAAAAGGAGCATGATGCTAAAATTTTTATCAAATAAAGATTATTTAAATTATTTATTTTGATAAGTTCATTTTCTTTTTTTTTTATTAAATCAATAAAAAAAAGTTGAGCAGTAATTAAAATTATAAAAGGAAAGATTTCAAGTAGAGTGGTAGGCGCATCAAAAATTGCCAACATGAATGGTAAATAAAAAGATGATGTTGTTTCACTTAAAAATGTAATTTCCTCAAAAATTGTTAAAGTAAATGATAATGAAAAAAAAATAATACTGAGCATCATTAATTTTTTAAAAAATAAACTAATAAAGTATCTATCTAATGTTTTAACCATAACTAACTTTTGAAATTAAAAAATTATAAATTAAATAAAAAATTATTACTGGAAGAATAATAACTAGTATAAATAATGATTGTGAACTTTCTATATATCTCATTAAAATTTCTGATAGGACCAAAATTGAGAAAATACATAAAAAAACTTTTATTAATTTAAAAGAAAAATTATTTTCAATTTTTGAAAAGGTTAACAAAAAACAACATACTAATGTTAAAAGTGGAAAGTACATTGGTTTTATAAATCTTTTATAAATTTCTTGATTAATATTTTTAAGACTACCAGGATCACAAAGAAACATTTTTTCCCTATAACTTATATCTCTCAACAGACTAATTGAGCATTCTATAATTTTTCTTGTAGGCAATTCTTGCATTTTTGCAATCTTAATAGTTCTAGACTCAAACTTTGATAGATCATAATCTATTTTATCAAATTCAAAACTTATTAACTTATTATTATTAGTACTAATTATTTTACCTTTTAATAATTTAAAAATTTTATTATCTGTATTATCTAAAAAACCTTCTTTAGCATAGATTATTTGATTATTATCAGATGTTAAATCCAATATATTTCCTTCTTGAATATAGATGTTTTTGAAAGAATTTTTATCTGTTTTTTCATTTATAAATATTGTTAATCCAGAAACAGTGTCTATGAATTTTCCTTGCTTAATCAAATTGGGTAGAAAATCCATATTTGAATTTTTTAAAAATTCTCTAGCCTTTAATTGACTTGATGGAGATATCACGCTTCCTAGTAAAATTTGTAGAAGCATGACAATTATAGAAAAATTAACTAAATTAGAAATAAATTTTTTTTTGGTAATACCATTAGTCCAAAATATAAGTAATTCATTATTTTTTTCATATTTGATTAATTCAAAAAAAATTGAAATGCCAAACACAAAAGGTAGAATTCTATGAATTATTTTTGGAAAATTAAATAAATTGTAATAAAAATAGATTGTGAAATTATGACCATCATCAATCACAAAATCCAGATAGTTTGCTGCCTGAATAATCCAAACGATTAAACCTATGGTAAATGTGATAATCAAAGCCCTAAGAGATATGTCTAAAATTAGTTTTCTAAAAAGTATTTTTTCCATTGAAATATAATTGTTTTAATCATATATAGCACTATCTCTTACAGATTGTATTTAATTTTTATGAATATTAAAGTTATTTTTAAAAAACAAGGTTTTAATAAATCTAATGCAAATTTAATATTATTTGCAGACCAAAAATTCAATATTACAGGTATTAAAAAACATATTTCTAATTCTGAATATTCTTATATTTCAGATTTGCTTAATAAAAGAGATGATAAAAAAAAAATACTTACTTTTGATGTAAGTTCAAAAAAGAAAATAATTTTAGTTTCACTTAAAAGAAATCTTACCGACTCTGACTTAGAGAATTTAGGTGCTGAATGTTATGTTATTTTAAATGAGTTAAAGGAAATAGAATATATTGTTAACACAGACAGTGTACCCAGTGGATTTAAAAATATTGTTGGATATTTTCTTCATGGAATTAAACTAAAATCTTACAAATTTGAAAAATATAAGACTAAAAAAGTTAAAGGTAACATCTCTTTAAATTTAGTGGGTAAAAATATACCTAGTCCTAAAGATCAATTAAAATTTAATTCTTTAGAGGAAGGAACTTTTTATACCCGAGATTTGGTATCAGAGCCTGGAAATGTTTTACATCCAGACGAGTATGCTAGAAGAATAAAATCTTTAAGTAAGTTTGGGTTAAAAATTAAGATTTATGATGAAAAGGAATTAAAAAAACTTGGTATGAATACCTTGCTCGGTGTTGGTCAAGGGAGTATTAGAGGTTCTTATCTTGTTACTATGGAATGGAATGGATTAAATAATAAATCTAAACCTTTAGCTTTTGTTGGTAAAGGTGTTTGTTTTGATACTGGTGGTATATCTTTAAAGCCTGCGAAGTTCATGGAGGATATGACTTATGATATGGCTGGATCTGCAGTAGTTGTTGGATTAATGAAAAGTTTAGCTTTAAGAAAAGCAAAAATAAACGCAGTTGGAGTAGTTGGATTAGTTGAGAATATGCCGGGAGGTAATGCTCAAAGACCTGGGGATATCGTCAAATCTTATAGCGGTAAAACAGTTGAAATTTTAAACACTGATGCAGAAGGTAGATTGGTACTTGCAGATGCACTTACTTTTACCGAGGAAAAGTTTAAACCTAAGTTTATTGTTGATTTAGCAACTTTAACAGGGGCTATCATTGTTTCTCTAGGTTCTGAATATGCAGGTTTATTTTCAAATGATGACAAGTTATCTCAACAGTTGATCAAGTCTGGTGAACATGTTGAAGAAAAGGTCTGGAGAATGCCTTTAAATAAAAATTACGACAAATTAATTGACTCAAAAAATGCAGATATGCAAAACATAAATTATGTTGGTGGCGCTGGTTCAACTACTGCTGCACAATTCTTACAAAGATTTATTTTAAACAAAACACCTTGGGCTCATTTAGATATTGCTGGAATGGCATTTTCTAAATATGGGGGAGCTTTAAACTCAGGTGGTGCAACAGGTTATGGAGTTAGATTATTAAATAAACTTATAGTGGATCATTATGAGTAATATTGAGAAAACTTTGTCTATTATTAAACCAGATGCTCTAGAAAGAAATCTTGAAAATGAAATTAAAGAAATTTTTAAGAATAATGGATTTATTATTCTTAAAGAAAAAAAAATTCAAATCGACAAATCTGAGGCTGAAAAATTTTATAAAGTCCATGAGACCAAACCCTTTTATAATGATTTATGTGCATATCTTTCATCAGGTCCAATATTGGTTATGGTTCTTCAAAAAGAGAATGCAGTAAAAGGAAACAGAGAACTTATGGGCGCTACAAATCCAAAAGATGCTAAGGAAGGAACTATTCGAAACAAATATGGAATTTCAATTGATAAAAATTCTGTGCATGGATCTGATAGTGTTGATAACGCTAAAATAGAAATAGATTTTTTTTTTAAAGATTAAAAACTTTTAAAATAGCTTTAGGATAAAGTTTATGCTCTTGAACAAGTATTTTTTTAGCAAGAGAATTCTTTGTTTCAGTCTTAGAAATTTTGATTTTTTTTTGTAAAATTATTTTTCCAGAATCCAACTTTGAATTGACAAAATGCACAGTACAACCTGAATATTTTTCTTTATTGTCTAAGACTCTTTGATGAGTGTTTAACCCCTTATATTTAGGTAGCAATGAAGGATGAATATTTAAAATCTTACCATTAAATTTAGTAATAAATTTTTTTGACAAAATTTTCATAAATCCGGCTAACAAAACCATCTTAATGTCATAGCGCTTAAAAGTGGCAAGTATCTTGCTTTCACTTTGATTTTTTTTCTCAAAATTAAATATTTTTTTTCTAATTTTGAATATTTTTCCATATTTTAAACCCTTAGCTTTTGGATTGTTTGAAACAATTAAATCAATTGATATTGGTGATAGATTTGTTTTAGAAAATTTTATTAAAGATTTTAAATTACTTCCAGTTCCTGAAATAAAAACTGCAGTTTTAACTATTTTATAGCCAGTTGACTTTACCATTAAGTCTTACTTTATTTATATTTTTAGAAACTTTTCCGATAACATAAGGTTTATATTCTTTTAAAAAATATTTTTTAACTTTGCTTATGTTTTTAGGGTTAATTATTAAACAAAATCCAACTCCACAATTAAAAGTTTTGAGCATTTCTTTATCACTGATTTTATTTTTTTTAAGCCAATTAAAAATCTTTAGAGGTTTAATTTTATTTAAATTTATTTCTGCACATAATTTCTCAGGAATAACTCTGCTAATGTTATCAGCCAATCCACCACCAGTAATATTAGCACAACCATTTAATAAATTTTTGTTAACAAGATTTAAGATTTCTTTTACATAGATTTTAGTTGGCCTTATTAATTCTTTTTTAAGAAATGTATTTTTATTAATATTTATTTTTTTTATTTTTAATAGATGTCTTACCAATGAAAAACCATTTGAATGTAAGCCACTTGATGGAACAGCTAAAATTAAATCTCCTTTTTTTATTTTTTTTTTATTAAGTATTTTTTTATTATTAGTAACACCAACCGCAAAACCAGCTATATCAAATTTACCTTTTGTGTAAGTACCAGGCATCTCGGCAGTTTCTCCACCTACTAAACTACATTGTGAAATATCACATCCCTTGACTATTCCACGAAGAATTGACTTCATTTTTTTTAAATCAATCTTATTAATTGAAATATAGTCCAAAAAAAATAATGGTTTTGCTCCCTGCACAATTAAATCATTTACGCTCATAGCGACCAGATCTATTCCTATGGTGTCATACTTATTTAGTAAGTTTGCTACTTCAATTTTAGTTCCAACACCGTCAGTGCAAGCCACAATTTTTGGATTTTTTATATCCTTGGGTAAATCTGTGACGGAACCAAAGCCACCAATGTAAGTATTCTTTTTTTTGCCTCTTTTTTTTGATGAAATATTAGATATGTAGCTTACAAATTTATCTGCAGCATCAATATTGACCCCACTTTTTTTATAGGTAAAGAGATTTTTATTCATTAATATAGGTTTTAAATTTAAGTATGTATTATATCAAACGTTTATATATTTTTTTTTCTACTCTAGCTTTAATAATATTTTTTTTTTCCACAGAGGCTGTTAAAGCAAAATCTTTTGAAATCAATGGTATTGAAATTGCTCAGCCATTTGAAATCAATTTTGATAAAAATAAGGTAATTGATTTAGGTTTTGAGAAAGCTTTTTTCGAATTAGTTTATTCTTTAATCAAATCTCAAGATTTCAAAAAAATCGATAATATTAGGTTGAATGAAATCAAAGGTATGATTGAAACATTCTCGATTAAAGAAGAAAAATTTATAGATCAAAAATATTATGTAAATCTTGGTGTTTCATTTAATAAAAAAAAAATTTTTAGATATTTAGAAAAAAAAAATATTTTTCCATCACAAATAATTAAAGAGCAATTTCTATTTATTCCAATCATAATAGGTGAAAACGGAAATAATCTCTCAATTTTTTCAAATAATCCGATTTATGCAAATTGGAATAAAATAAACAAAAGATATCAATTAATTAATTATTTACTTCCCTCAGAGGATCTTGAGGACTTTAATCTTATAAAAAAAAAAATAGACGTTATAGAAACTTATAATTTTAATGAAATTACAAAAAAATACTTTTTAAAGAATTCTATCATTTCTTTAATTTTTAAGGGGAATAATGAATTAAGAATTTTAACAAAAATTTACAACGACAAAAATGAGATAATAAAAAATGATACTTTCAAAAATATAAATATCGATAACGAAAAAGATCTTAATTTCTTAATCGAGAATTTGAAAAATCTATATGAAGATACTTGGAAAAAATTAAATGAAATAAATACTTCAATAAAAGTTCCAATTACAATAAAAATTAAAAATGAAGATTTGAAAAAATCAAATAATTTTGAGTTATTTTTAAATGAAATAGATATGGTAAGCGATTATTATATACAAAAATTTGACAAAGAATTTATATTTTACGAAGTTTTATTTAATGGAACAGTCCAAAATTTTATTAATATAATGAAAAATAAAAAATATAATCTTAACACGCAAAAAAAAGTTTGGATAATTGAATGAGAGACTTAGATCAAACAGTAATCAAATTTGATCATGACAAAAATCTCAAAAATGAGGACTTCTATCTCTCTAAAAGTAATAAACACGTTTTTGATTTTTTAAATATATGGCCAAAATGGGAGAGAAATTTCGTTAATGTATCTGGGGAAAAGCTTTCTGGGAAAACTCATCTTATGAATATTTTTTTACAAAAAAACAAAGGTATCAAGTTCGAGGGAAAATCTTTACAAAATGATGATTTAAAAAAAATAAAGATTTATGAAAACATTGTAATTGAAAATTTGTCTTCAGACGTTAATGAAAAATTACTTTACAGTCTTTTTAATTTAATTGAACAAGATAATAAATTTATTATTGTAACATCAACAAAACCAATAGTTAATATCCTTTTTGATTTAAAAGACTTAAAGTCTAGAGCAAAAAATTTTATCTTATTAAATATCGAAAAACCTGATGATGAGTTGATATTTGCTATTATATTAAAAAATTTATCTGATCGACAAATCTCTCTTGATGATAAATTCATTGAGTTTATCATTAAAAGAATTGAGAGATCATATAGTAAAATTTTTGATTTCATATATAAGATCGATCAATTAAGTTTAAAAAAAAAAAAATCAATTGATTTTAAAATTATAAAAGAAGTATTGGGAGAATAATTGAGCAAATTTAGAACTCATAAATGTAACGAATTAAGAAAAGAAAAAGTTGGAGACGAAGTAATTCTTTCAGGATGGATAAATAAAAAAAGAGATCATGGAAATCTTTTATTCATAGATTTAAGAGATAATTACGGAATAACGCAGTGTATTATTGATAAAGAAAATTCTCATTTTAAAAAGTTGGAAAAAATACAATTAGAAACGGTAATTAAAATTGATGGAAAAGTAGTTGAAAGATCAAAGGACACAATTAATAAAGATATTGAAACTGGAGAAATTGAAGTAGAAATTAAAAATTTTCAAGTTATTGGTGAATGTAAGGAACTTCCTTTACCAGTTTTCACTGATATAGAGTATGCTGAAGAAATAAGACTAAAGTATCGTTTTTTAGATTTAAGAAGAAAAAAAATTCATGAAAACATTATATTAAGATCAAAAGTAATCTCATTCATTAGGAATGAAATGAATAAGTTAGGGTTTTTAGAATTTCAAACACCAATTTTGACTTCATCAAGTCCAGAGGGAGCAAGAGATTTTTTAGTACCAAGCAGATTAAACCCTGGAAAATTTTATGCGCTTCCACAAGCACCTCAACAATTTAAACAATTAGTGATGGTCTCTGGCTTTGATAAATATTTTCAGATCGCACCTTGTTTTAGAGATGAAGATGCAAGAGCAGATAGAAGTCCTGGGGAGTTTTATCAATTAGATTTAGAAATGTCTTTTGTTGAGCAAGAAGATGTATTTAATGTAGTAGAGAAGTTATTTCTTAATACATTCAAAAAGTTTTCAAATAAAAAATTATTGTTTAATCAGTTCCCAAGAATTTCATTTAAAGAGTCAATGATTAAATATGGAACTGATAAACCAGACTTAAGAAATCCATTAATTATTACTGACATCACTGAAATTTTTTTAAGAGAAGATGTTTCTTTTGAAATATTTAAAAAACTAGTTAAATCTGGATCTAAAGTCAGATGCATTGTTACAAAAAATACAAAAGATAAACCAAGAAGTTTTTTTGATAATATTGATAAATGGGCTAAGGAACAAGGCGCTTCAGGACTCGCTTATTTTACCATTGAAAAAGAAAAAGAAATTTCAGCGAAAGGTCCAGTAGGCAAATTTTTTTCAAAAGACTCACTAAATGAAATAATGATTAAAACTGAAGCAAAAGTAGGTGACAGTATTTTTCTTGCCTGTGGTAAATTAGAAGAGGTAGAAAAGATAACTGCGTTAGCTAGAGATAAAATTGGAAAAGATTTGGGTTTAATCGATGAAAACGTTTTCGCATTCTGTTGGATTGTAGATTATCCAATGTATGAAATAGATAATCAAACAAACAAAATTAAATTCAGTCATAATCCTTTTTCAATGCCACAAGGAGATGTTAATAAAATTAATTTTGAAAAACCATTAGATATACTCGCATATCAATATGATATTGTGTGTAATGGAATAGAATTATCCTCGGGTGCGATAAGAAATCATATACCAGATCTAATGTATAAATTATTTAATGTTGCAGGTTACTCTAGATCCGAAGTTGATCACAAATTTAGCGGGATGATAAATGCTTTAAGTTATGGTGCTCCACCTCATGGAGGCATTGCTCCAGGCATTGATAGAATAATTATGTTACTAGCAAATGAAAAAAATATTCGAGAAGTCACAATGTTTCCAATGAATCAAAATGCACAGGATTTGATGATGAATGCACCCTCTAGTGTAAGTGAAAATCAACTTAAAGAGTTAAATTTATCTATAAAAAGTAAAAAATAATTTTTTTAATGGCATCACACAGTGTATTGTTGTGATAAACACGAATTACTCTTGGTCTAACCGATCGTATTCACCTATTTTTTTCAAAATTGTTTCAGCTACCAATCTGTAACCTAATTCATTATAATGACCTGTCATTCTTAATGGATACAATTCCAAAGAATCTTCAACAGTCAAATGTAATTCTTTGTTAATATCTATTATGGGTACATCTAATTTTTTTACAATATCGATTATCTTTTCGTAATTTCTATAATCATTGGTATTTTTATTAGTTTCGAAATATCTTTTAGAGTCAGGAAGATACACAAAATAAAATTTTGCACCCTGTTTTTGTGTTAAACTTTTTGATAATGAAATTATTTTAGTAAATTCATCTAAAATCTCATCAATATCCGGCGGTGTAACAGAAAATATTCTTTCAGTAGTATATCTTCTAAAAAATGATAATTTGATAAATCTTAATAATGGATTAGTTTTATGAAATTGCTGCACTGATAATTTTTCTTTTTCAAGGAATTCTCTAAGCCTCATATCAACATCATTTTGTCTTAAAGGTAGATTTTGAGTAAATTCTTTATCACTTAAATAATTTTGTAAAGTGAGATTATTTATTTCTGAATTTAAATTTCTTAGGTCATTACCTTCATAGTAAACCCAAATTACTTTTTTTGTATTTGTTAAAGGTAGATATTCTCTGAGAGTTGCATATTCCGATAAAGGACCATCATCTCCATATCCAAGATTAAGAACAGAACCTGATTTAATTTTTTTTCTTATATTACCGCTAATTGTATCTTTTTCATTTACACAAGATCCGTGAACAAAAGAGTCTCCAACAAGAAAAAAAGCGATTTGTTTTTTATCCCATTCACTATCGGGATTATTAAATCCATAACGATCGCTTTGATATGTAGCGTAATAACCATTTTCATTACATAAAATTGTTTTTTTATTAGATATACCCGCTAAGGGAAATAATTGACCACTATCTTTTACAAAACTTCCCGGATAAATTGCTAATACAACGTTTTTATTCTTAATCTTCATATCTTCATATACTTCAACGAGTGATCGTGTATCAAAATTAGGGTCTTTTTTAAGCTTAATTTGTATGACAGAACTATCTGCTGCTCTATTATTTTTATCTCCAAGCCCAGAAACTAAAAAAAAAACTTCAATAAGGTACAAAGAAAATATAGAAGATAAAACAATAATCGAAATTTTTATTTTTGATTCCTCACTTAAAAAGAAATTAAAAATTGAAAGAAATAAAAAAGATATACCTATTATATAATATATTTTATAATAATGTGTTTTTGATCCGTTATGAACGTATTCAGCTTTATAAAAAACATATAGCAAAAACAATATTGAAGAAAATATAAATAATATTGGAGTGTATTTAGATAAAATTTTGTTCATTAAGGTGATTAGTAAAATTTATACTATATTATATTCTCTTTGAACCTAATTATCTTAACTAATTTTTAACTAAGATTTGGTTGATTATATTTTATCAAATTTTAAATATTTTATATCAATTATATAAGTATTCAGGTTGAATTTCTGGTGCAATCAATATCACCACAGCTTGGACTCTTATTTTCTTGAAAATTTAAAAAACTCACTAAGTCTAAATAAAAATTCCTAAATAAATGATTCGAATCTAAAGCTTTTTACCTTTAAGATTAATTTTAATATCTGATAAATCTACAAGGTTTTTCTTGTAATTATTTCTAACAAATCCTTTACTTGTTATATCTTTTACTATTTTAAGTAATTGATTTTGTTCATCAGAACCTTTTTCATCTTTAGATGAAACATCTAAATTACCTATTGAAGGAGTATGTGCTAAATCTTCTCTGTTTAGATATGAAATCGCCAGTTCCCTAAATATGTAATCTAGAATTGAGGAGGCACTTAAAATTCTGTCGTTTCCATTTACTTTACCAGATGGCTCAAATTTAGTTCCTATAAATGCACTTACAAACTCGTCTAATGGTACTCCATATTGAAGACCAAGCGAAACAGCGATAGCAAAATTATTCATTAAAGCTTTAACTAGCTCTCCCTCTTTACTTGTATCAATAAAGATTTCTCCAATTTTACCATCCTCATACTCACCAGTGTGTAAATAAACTTTATGGTCGCCAATTGTTGCTTTTTGAATATATCCTTTTCTCCTATCAGGCATGCTAAATCTTTTTCCAGAATTTTCAGATTTTGCAAAAGATTGAGAAACTATTTTTTCAACACTACTAGTTTTATTTTCATTTTGAGTTGGAACTAAATCAATTTTTTTATTTTGATCACTTTTTTTACTATCAGGATCAAGACTTTTCGTCTTTCGATTGTCTAATTTTACATCTAGAACTTCAAATTTCCCATCATCTCTTTTCTCAAGATTCTTTAGCTCAGTTTCATTGATGTTATCAAGATAATGATTTACCTTAAAAGTGCATGTATAATAAGTTTCTACAAGATATTTTGCCATTTTTAATAATCCTTAAATTAAATTTGAAATTTGAATCTTTTTACTTATATACATTTACACATTTTAGTCTAATTTAAATTATACAATTTAAAATTGAAATTATTTAGTTTTACATGTTGACATTCTTAAAAAAAATTTTCACTTGGTGGAATCGAGATACATTGGGTACTAGGATCAAAACTATATTATTTGGTAAATTGATTGGATCAGATGAATATGGGAATAAATATTATCAAAGCAAAAAAGGAAAAAGGTGGGTAATTTATGCAAATGAAATTGATGCATCAAAAATTCCAGTTGAATGGTATTCTTGGATTCATTTTATGCCAAATAAAATTGAAAATATTCATAAATTAGATAAATATAATTGGCAAAAACCTCACCAAGCTAATTTGACCGGTACTGACTCAGCTTACTATCCAAATAAGAACAATAAAAATGCAACTGAAAAAAAATATAAAAGTTGGAAATAAACTAAATTTATTTTTATTTATATATTTATTTTCTATATTTGTAATATTTAAGACGAGTGCTGAAATTAATCTTGATGGAAATAAAACTGATATAAAAATATTAGATAAGATTAGTTCTAAAAATGAGCTGATAAAACTAGTCAATAATCAGGAATTTATTTATAAGGATTTAGCTATAAAAAGTATTAAATGTACTGACTCAAAATTTGATGATAATCCTGAGGTTAAGGCATATATCCAAGTAAGAGATTTAACAAAAAAAGATAGAAATAATGTTTTTGTTTTTAATGGTTGGATGTTCTCATCAAGCCCATCTATAGCACCTTTCGATCATCCTGTTTACGATATTTGGCTAGTCAGCTGTTACTAAAGTATTTTATCTTTATCAAGCCAACTAACATTGAAATCGGATTCGATAAACTTCTTATGATTTAGCAATTTTTTATGCAATGGGATTGTTGTAGTGATCCCCTCTATCACAAACTCATCTAAAGATCTGTTCATTCTTTGAATAGCCTCTAATCTATTTCTACCATGGCAGATTAGCTTGCAAATCATACTATCATAATAAGGAGTTACTTTATAACCCTGATATATTGCACCATCAACTCTAGTTCTGAAGCCCGATGGTTGATGACACATGCCAATCAATCCAGGAGATGGTTGGAAATTTTTACTAGCATCCTCCGCATTTATTCTGCATTCTATAGCATGCCCTCTTGGATTTATATCACTTTGTTTTAAAGCTGTTTCTCCAGAAAACGCTATCCAAATTTGTTCTTTGATAATATCTATACCAGTTACCATTTCAGTAACAGGATGTTCGACTTGAACTCTTGTATTCATTTCAAGAAAATAAAATTTACCATCCTCATAAATAAATTCAACGGTTCCAGCACCCTTATAGCCAATTTTTGATACCATATTTACAGTTTTTTCAAAAAGATCTGTCCTCATCTCATCAGTTAAAACAGGGCTTGGTGTTTCCTCAATAAGTTTTTGATGTCTTCTTTGAACAGAACAATCTCTTTCATGAAGATGAACAGTTCTATTTTTTCCAGCTAAAATTTGAACTTCAATGTGCCTCGGATTTTGAAAAAACTTTTCTATGTATACTTCATCATTTCCAAAATATTTCTGAGCCTCAGATTTTGCAGTAGAAAACATCGTTTCAAATTCACTTTCTTTATGAACAATTTTCATACCTTTTCCCCCTCCACCGCCTGATGCTTTAATTAAAACAGGAAAACCAATTTTTTTACACAATTCTTTAGCATCTTTAACATCTCTAACTCCACCCTCAGACCCTTCGATTACTGGTAAACCATTTTCTTTTGCAATTTTTTTTGCCTGTATTTTATCTCCCATCATTTCTATAAGTTTTGAGGATGCCCCTATGAATTTAATATTATTCTCCTCAAGAACTTTTGCAAAATTTGCATTTTCTGAGAGAAAACCATAACCAGGATGCACAGCTTCAGCATTAGTGATTTCTATTGCAGATAATAGGGCTGGAATATTTAAATAACTATTTGCTGGTTGATGAGAACCTATACAAACACTTTCATCTGCCATTCTTACATGCATGCTTTCTTTATCTACATCAGAATGAACAGCTACAGTTGAAATTCCCCATTCTTTACAGGCTCTTATAATTCTAACCGCAATTTCTCCACGGTTAGCTATCAAAATTTTTTTAAACATTAATCAAGAATTAATAAATTTTGACCAAATTCGACAGGTTGGCCATCTTCAACACAAATTTCTTTCACTACTCCATCTGAAGTTGATGGTACATGGTTCATAGTTTTCATAGCTTCTACGATCATTACTGTATCACCTTTTTTAATTTTTTTTCCAACCTCAACAAATTTTTTTGCTCCAGGTTCAGGCGCATGATATGCAGTTCCTATGATTGGTGACTTAACCTCAATTCCAGTTTTATTTTTCTCTATCGAATTATTATTTAAATTGTTTGCATTAATTTTTGGACTTGGAAAATTTTGATTGTTAACAGAGATATTATTTTTAGAAACCTTAATCTTAGTATCTTTCTCTGTATATTCTAACTCAGTAAGATTAAATTCTTCTAAATAGTCACTTAGTTCTTTAATGATTTTTTTATTAATTTTCATTTTGTAAGAGCTTTTGCATTGAAATTATGGCTAAAATATAACCATCAATACCTAAGCCAAATATACCTCCAGTAACTACGTCACTTATTAAAGATTTATGTCTAAATTCCTCACGTTTATATATATTTGAAATATGTAACTCAATGATTGGTTTTTTAAAAACACTTAATGCATCTCTAATGGCCACAGAGGTGTGAGTAAAACCTGCAGCATTGATTATTATTCCATCAAAATTTTTTCTTGAGTCTTGTATTAAGCTTACTATTTCACCTTCAATATTTGATTGAGAAAAATCAGCTTCTAAACCTAATTCTTTTGATTTATCTAAACAAATTTCTTCTAATTCTTCAAATGTAGTAGATCCATATTGTGATTGTTCTCTTTCACCTAATAGATTAAGATTTGGACCATTAATTATAATTATCTTATTATTCATTTGACATTTATATACGATGAAAAAAAAAATAAAAATAAAAATAAACGGTAAAATAAATAAAATTGACGATAAAACTAAATTATCTGACTTAGTTAAAAATTTAAAAGTCCCTTTGAAAAAAGTTGCAATTGAATTAAATAGAGAAATAGTGGATAAAAAAAATCTAAAAAAAATCAATTTAAAAGTTAATGATAAAATTGAAATTGTTCACTTTATTGGAGGTGGTTAGTTTTGAAAAAAGATAGTCTTATAATTTCAAAGAAAAAATTTAATTCGAGATTAATTGTTGGCACCGGTAAATATAAAAGTATGACTGAGTGTGCCGAGGCAATAAAAATATCTGGTGCTGATATTGTTACTGTTGCCGTTAGAAGAGTAAATATTACTAACAAAAAAAAACCTTTATTAATGGATTATATAGATCCAAAAAAAATAACTTATTTACCTAATACTGCTGGCTGTTTTAATTCAAATGAAGCTTTAAGAACACTTAGGCTTGCAAGAGAGATCGGAGGATGGAAATTGGTAAAGCTTGAGGTTTTAGGTGATAAAGAGAATCTATTTCCCGAGATGATAGAGACGCTTAAATCAACTGAAATCTTAACAAAAGAAGGTTTTAAAGTTATGGTTTATTGTAACGATGATCCTTTAATGGCAAAAAGGATAGAAAATGCTGGGGCCGCAGCTATAATGCCACTTGCAGCACCAATAGGATCTGGTCTAGGAATTTTAAATAAAATTAATATTCAAATTATCAGAAATCAAACAAAATTACCTTTGATTGTAGATGCTGGTTTAGGACAAGCATCAGACGCAACAATTGCAATGGAGCTAGGTTGTGATGGTGTTCTAGTTAATACAGCAATAGCAAAAGCAAAAAAACCATTAAAAATGGCAGAAGCCTTTAAAAATGCAGTTATTGCTGGAAGGCAATCTTTTTTATCTGGAAGAATTGAGAAAAAATTACTGGGAAGTGCCTCATCCCCAAAAAAAGGAATTATTTAGTTTTTTTATAAAACTTTCTTTTTCTGTAAGTTTTTTTTCTTTTTTTTATATCAATTATTTTTTTATCTTTGGTTAAATCATCGAGATTTTTAAGCTTTTCAAAATATTCGATCAATTCAATTGTTTTTTTTGACTTATTCTTTATATCAATAATATATTCTGGAATAATTAAATTGTTATCTGAGATAATATCTATCTTCATTTTATTTTTTTTTTCAAAATAAGTTAAGTTCTCGATAAAGTTTTCTTTTAAAAATGCTGAAATTTTTTCGCATACTCTTAGCTCTACAAATTTAGCTTTATTTAGGACAGCTTTTAACTCAACTAATTTTAATATTTTTTGAGCAAACGACTCATCTGTTAAAGCAACTTTCCATTTAACAGCACTTTCTCTAAGTCTTTGTCTTGACATTTCTAATAATCCAAAATTACTAATTCTTCCAATTTGAATTCTTGCTCTGTCAGTTCTACATTTTTCTTTCAGTCTTCTTTCAACCATTTTTCTATTCCCATAACTCAACATATCTATAAAGTCGATAATAATAAGCCCTGAGAGGTCTCTAATTTTAATCTGTCTGGCAATCTCTTCTGCTGCCTCCAAATTTGTGTCTAAGGCCGTGCTTTCAACATTTTTTTGTTTAATTGAACTTCCTGAGTTGATATCAATTGAAACTAAAGCTTCTGTTGGATTTATCACTAGGTAACCTCCAGAACTTAATTTGATCTCGGTGTCAAATATTTGATTTAATTTTTGTTCTATACCCTCCTCAAAGAATAGTGGAGTTTTTCCTCTATACTTTTTAATTTTTTTAACTTGTGAAGGCATAAGCATTTTCATAAAATTTTGCGCTTTTTTATATCCTTCGTTTCCCTCTATTACGATACTTTTAGTATTTTCATCGTACATATCCCTTAGAGTTCTACTGATGATCTCACTTTCTTGATGAATTAGTGAGGGTGCAATTGCATTGATTGCATTATCTTTAATTTGATTCCATGACTTAATTAGGGTTTCTAAATCATGATTAATTTCATTTTTAGTTTTATTACTTCCTGCAGTTCTCACAATTAATCCCATCTCTTTGGGAATTTCAATCTCATTTAAAATTGATCTTATTTTTTTTCTGTCTGCGGGATTAAAAATTTTTCTCGATATACCACCTCCCTTTGGTGTGTTTGGCATTAAAACAATATATTTACCTGCGATAGAGATGAAAGTGCTGAGTGCAGCACCTTTCTGACCTCTTTCATCTTTAATCACTTGAACAAGAATTACCTGATTTGGCTTAATTACCTCTTGAATTTTATATCTTTTAAATTTATTTCTACTTTCGACTTTTTTTTCTTTATCGTCAAAATCTTTTTCTTTTTCGTCATTTTCTTTCTTTTCTATTTCTATAGGATCATCAACTTCCAATTTACCTTCTGCTAAATTTTCTTCCTCTTTTTCCTCAACTTTTTTTGATAATTCCTCTCTTAATTTTTCTTCTTCTTCTTTGATTTTTTCTAGGTCACTTTTTGGTATTTGATAATAATCAGATTGGATATCATTAAAAGATAAGAAACCATGTCGTTCTCTTCCAAAATCAACAAACGCAGCTTGCAAAGATGGTTCAATTCTACTGACTTTGCCTAGATAAATATTGTTTTTTATGAGATTATTTTTTGAACCTTCATATTCGTAGTCTTCAATATTATCTTTTGATTTAAGAACAACTCTTGTTTCATTAGGATGCGAAGCATCGATATATAAATTTTTTTCCATAGTTTTAAGTTTAAGTGTTTCATTTAGTACTAATTTTTTTAAAAATTTTGTTTAACAATAATGCCTTATCTTTAACAAATTCCTATATATAATGAAATCAAAATGACAAAGTTGTTCAAAAATATTTTAGTTCTATTATTAAGCATTTCCTTATTAATAATGATTGCTATTTTTGGCATTTTATGGACTTTTTCTAACAATATCCCTGATTATAAATTTCTTAAAAATTATAAGCCACCTGTATCGAGCAAAATGTACTCTGGAGATGGAGATTTAGTTGCTGATTTTTCAAAAGAAAAAAGAGTTTTCGTTCCTTATAGTGCGATTCCCTCAAACGTTATCAATGCCTTTTTATCTGCTGAAGATAAAAACTTTTTTACTCATCCCGGAGTTGATGCAAAAGGCGTTCTTAGAGCAACATTCAACAATATAACAAATATTATGACCTCAAAAAGACTTGAGGGGGCTTCTACAATAACTCAACAGGTTGCAAAAAACTTTCTATTAACTAATGAAGTAAGCATTAATAGAAAAATTAAAGAGGCAATTTTAGCGTTTAGAATAGAAAGAGCTTTAAATAAAGAAAGAATTTTAGAATTATATCTTAATCAAATATATTTGGGTAGTGGAGCATATGGGGTTGCTGCTGCAAGTTTAGAATATTTTGATAAGTCAATTAAAGAACTAAATTATGCTGAAGCAGCATTATTAGCAGCTTTACCTAAAGCACCAAGTAAATATAATCCTTATAACAATGTTGAATTAGCTAAATTTAGAAGAGATCTAGTTTTAAAGAATTTAAATCAAAATGGATTTTTAACTCTTAGGAAATATAATGAGTATAAAAATCAAAATATAAATTTGAAAAAAAAGAAAAAAATTTATCTTGAAGATGCACAATATTATATTGAAGATGTTAGAAAAAATATAATAGATAAACTTACTTATGAGAAAGTTTATAAACAAGGGTATAATATAAATACACCAATAAATTTAAAACTTCAAAAAATTGCGACCAAATCATTGAGAAATGGTCTAATTGCTTACGATCAAAGAAAAGGATGGCGTGGTCCAATTATTAATGTGAAAAATGATGATAATTGGCATCAGAATGTAGATAAGAAATATAAATTAGAGAATTCTATCAATTGGGAAATAGCAATAGTTAAAGAAATCGGTCAATTCCAAACAAAAATCGAAACAATCGACAAATTAAGTGGTTCTATAAATTATAATGAAATCTCATGGACTAAAAAAGAGTTTGAAGATTTGTTTAAAATTGGAGACTTAATTTATGTTAAGAAAGTTAAAGATAGCTTTTATAGTTTAAAACAACTCCCAAAAATAAATGGAGGTATTGTTGTAATGGATCCCTACACTGGACGTGTTTTAGCTTTGAGTGGAGGATTTAGTTTCAAATCAAGTGAATTTAATAGAGCCACACAAGCACTGAGACAACCTGGTTCAGCTTTTAAACCATTTGTATACGCATTAGCGCTAGAAAACAAATATACTCCATCATCTTTAGTTCTTGATGCACCTTTAGTTTTAGACCAAGGGGTTGATTTAAAAAAATGGAAACCAGAAAATTATGGAAAAAAATTTTATGGACCCTCCACATTAAGAGTTGGACTTGAAAAATCAAGAAACTTAATGACTGTAAGAATAGCTCAAAACTTAGGGGTGGAAAAAGTAGCAAAATTTTCTAAAGAATTGAAAATTTATGATGACCCTGAAGAATTACTATCAATCTCTCTGGGATCAGCTGAAACAACTCTTTTAAATTTGACCTCAGCATATTCCTCATTTGTAAATGGTGGAAAACTAATAAGCCCTATTATCATAGATAGAATTCAAGACAGTGAAGGAAATACTATAATCAATAATGAAAATAGAAAGTGTGTGAATTGTGACAAGGTTTCATTCACTGGAAAAGATTATCCTAAAATTGAAGATAATTATAATCAAGTAATGTCCGAGCAAACCGCGTATCAAGTTACAACTATATTAGAGGGAGTTATAAAAAGAGGGACTGGTAAAAAATTAAGAGATTTACAATTAAACTTAGCTGGAAAAACTGGAACCACTAACGAAAATACTGATGCATGGTTTATTGGTTTTACATCTAATTTGGTGATTGGTGTTTATGTTGGAATGGATAATCCTAAACCACTAGGTAAATTTGAAACTGGATCAAAAGCTGCATTGCCAATTTTTAGAGAATTTATTGAAAAGTCAGTTAAAAAATCTGAAGCAAGACCTTTTAAGGTGCCTAAAAATATGACATTAATGGTTGTTGATCCGTTGACTGGAGAAAAGGCTAAATTTAACTCAAAAAATACAATTATCGAAGCTTATAAAAGTAAAAATGTTTTAAATGGGAAAGTACTGTATTCTGATAATAATAGAATCGATACAAATAATTTATTAAAGTTTTATTAATGGAAGATAAATATTTAGATCTAAAAAAAGAAATTGAAAAGATTAATCACAGAGTAAAGGAGTATCTTTGAAAAAAATAAGATTTACTCAAAACTTGATGATCTAGAGAAAAAAATGCTTGGTGCCAATTTTTGGCAAGATAAGTCAGATTCTCAAAAAACCATAAAAGAAAAAAAACTTTTTGAAGATTTAGTAAATTCATTTAAAGACTCAGCTACTCAACTTAAAGATTTAGATGACCTTTATACTTTGGCTGCAGATGAGAATAATCTTAATGTAAAAAAAGAAGTTATGGAAAATATTAGAGAATTAAGATCAAAAGTTAAGAAGAATGAAATAAAATGTTTTTTATCAAAGGAGGCAGACTCATTTGATTGCTATGTGGAAATTCATGCTGGTGCTGGTGGCACAGAAAGTCAAGATTGGGCTAATATGCTAAGAAGAATGTATATGAAGTGGTCAGATGGTAAGAATTATAAGTGTAATTTAATAAGTGAACATAAAGGTGAAGAGGCAGGAATTAAATCTTCAACTATAAAAATTGAGGGGGATTATGTGTTTGGGTGGCTAAAAAAAGAGTCTGGAATTCACAGACTTGTAAGAATATCGCCTTTTGATTCTGGAGCAAGAAGACACACCAGCTTTGCTAGTATATGGGTTTATCCTGTTGTCGATGAAAACTTGAATATTGAAATACTAGACAAAGATTTGAGAATTGATACTTATCGTTCCAGCGGCGCTGGTGGGCAACATGTTAATACAACTGATAGTGCTGTAAGAATAACTCATATTCCATCCAAAATAGTCGTTCAATGTCAAAATGAGAGATCTCAACACAAAAATAAAGAAACTTGTATGAATATGTTAAGAGCAAGACTTTATGATTTTGAAATGAAAAAAAAAGATGAGGAAAATCAAAATAATGAAGCTTCTAAATCTGAAATAGGGTGGGGTCATCAAATTAGATCATATGTGCTTCAACCTTACAGATTAGTTAAAGACAATAGGACTAACTTCGAAAGCACAAGCCCAGATAAAGTTTTAGATGGTGACATTGATGTTTTTTTAGAGAAATCTTTGTATCAAATTAAATGAAAAAAATAATTTTTAGATTTTTAATATTAATATTATTATTAATCTTTGGTTTTATTACTTACTTAAGCACTATTGGCATAAAAACGAAAGCTTTTAATGATCAAATAATTAAAGAAGTTAAAAAAATTAATAATCAAATAGAATTAGAGTTAGATAAAATTAGTATCATTTTAGACCCTTTTAAATTCAAATTAGTTTTAAAAACAATTGGAGCAAATCTTAAGAATAAAAACAAATTGATTAAACTAGAAAGTGTTAAATCGTATCTTGATATAAAGACATTCATAAATAAAAAATTTTCGTTATCTGAGTTAGATATCAATACTAGGACTATAGAAATAAAAAACTTAATTTCATTTGTGAGATCAATTGAGGATAATCCGCAAATATTTATATTAGAAAAGTTGGTTAAAAAGGGATATTTGATAGCAGATATAAAACTTAAATTTGATCAAAAAGGTAATATCAAAGATGATTTTATTATAAAAGGATTTGTAAAAGATGGCGAAGTAAAACCTTTTAAAAAAATAGGCTTATCAAAAATAAATTTTATTTTTACTATTCAAAATAATGAATTTGAATTTAAAGATATCAATTTATCATATGATAATAATGATTTGAGGTTTCCAGAGTTAATTTTAATTAAACAAAAAAATGAATTTCTAATATCAGGTAAAAATAAGAATAAAAATTTATTTTTAGATGATAAAAAAATTAATCAATTATTTAATAACGACCTTTCCAATATAAAGTTTGAGTCTGCTGAGTTCGATTTAGAAAATACTTTTTCATTTAAAATAAATAATAAATACAAGATAGATGATTTAAAGATAAATTCTTTAATGAATTTAAAAAGTTCTAAAATTGTAAGCTCAAAAAATTTGAAAGAGTTTTTTCCAGAATTAAATGAGATAATTGAGTTATCAGATCATCAAATACAAATTGAATATAAAAAAGATCTACTAAGTATTACCGGTAATGGAAATATTTCACTCCAAAAAGAAGAAGATAATATTAATTATAATTTTTTGAAATCAAAAACAAACCTAAAATTCGACACTTCATTAGAAATCAAAAAAAATCCGTTTCATCTAAATTTTTTAAATTATAAAAAAGATCAAGATGAGAAATTAAAAATTGTTATTCTCGGAGTTAAAAATCTTTTATCTAATGAAATCAATTTAAAAGATATCTCAATAAAAGAAAAAAATAATAAATTTGAATTCAAAAATTTATTTCTATCAAATAAATATAAAATTAAATCTATAAGCAAGGTAAATTTGGATTATTTTGATAATGACTTATTAAAAAATGAGCTATCTATCAAAAAAAAAGATAAAGAATATTTATTAGACTCTAAGAGTTTTAATGCCACTAAAATTATAGATGATTTATTGAAAGATGATAAAAATTCAGAAAGTCAAAAAATGTTTTCTAAAAATTTTAGACTAAATATTAAAATTAAAGAAGCGTTTCTTGATAAAAATCATCTAATAGAAAATTTAAATGGATATCTAAAATTCAACGACAGTGAAGTAATTGATGCTAATTTACTAGGAGATTTTTCCAATAATAAGAGGATTAATTTCACCATTAGATCTACCTCAAACGAAAAAATTACTACTCTGTATTCTGATTTAGCTAAGCCTTTTGTGAATAGATACAAATTTATAAAAGGTTTTGAAGAAGGAAATTTAAATTTTCATTCTATTAAACAAAATAATGTTTCTAATTCAAAATTAATAATAGATAATTTCAAAGTACAAGAGGTACCAGCTTTGGCAAAATTGTTAACATTAGCATCTCTTCAAGGTATCGCTGACCTATTAACTGGTGAGGGAATAAGATTTACAGATTTTGAGATGAAATTTTCAAACAGGGATGATTTGATGAAAATAGAAGAACTATATGCCATCGGCCCCGCTATTTCTTTATTAATGGAAGGGTACGTCGAAAGTGATGATTTAATTAGTCTCAGAGGAACATTGGTACCAGCAACGACAATTAATAGAACTATCTCATCAATCCCTCTTCTCGGAGATATTTTAGTAGGAAAGAAAGTTGGAGAGGGTGTTTTTGGTGTAAGCTTTAAAATTAAAGGTCCACCAAAAAAATTAAAAACAACTGTAAATCCTGTTAAAACGCTTACACCAAGATTCATTACTAGAACTCTTGAAAAAATAAAAAAAAATTAGCTTATTTCAACTTTGATATGTCTTTTTTTCCCCAAGGATAGTTTGATTGTGTCATTTTCAAATAATTTTTCACTGATTATTAGCTTTTCATCATTAATAACTTGATTATTAATTTTTACACCACTACCTTTAACTAATCTTCTTATCTCGCTTTTAGATTTTTCTAACTTTGAAAGAATTATTAGATCAACAATAGTTAGCTTGTCATTCAATTGATTTTTTTTAATTGCAATAGAAGGTAATGCAGAGCCAATTGAATTTTCCGAAAAAGTTTTTTTTGCTGTTTCTTCACTTTTTTTTGCTTCTTGTTCACCATGAAGCATAGAAGTGGTTTGATTTGCTAAAACAATTTTTTGTTCATTGATATTTTTTTCTTCAATTTTTTCTATTTCATCAATACTTAAATCTGTGAAAAATTTCATGAATTTCGATACATCTCTGTCATCTATATTTCTCCAAAATTGCCAATAATCGTATGGTGAGAAAAATTTTTCATCTAACCATATTGCTCCATTTTCAGTTTTTCCCATTTTAGCACCTGTCGCTAACGTGATTAAAGGAGTAGTTAAACCATATGTTTGTTGATTAGAATATCTTTTTACTAAATCTACACCATTCACGATATTACCCCATTGATCAGATCCACCGATTTGCAATGCACAATTTTCTTTTTTATTAAGTTCTAAAAAATCGTAAGCTTGTAAAATCATATAATTAAATTCCATGTAACTCAGAGATTGTTCTCTATCCAATCTTGTTTTTACACTTTCAAATGTTAACATTTTATTTATCGTAAAATGTTTCCCAATATCTCTCAAAAAAGAGATATAATTTAAATCTTTTAGCCACTCATAATTATTAACAAATATTGGTTTTACATTTTTATCACTTGTATCTAAAAATTTTTTTAAAATTCTTTCAATATTTTTAGAATTTTTTTCAATTTCATCTTCACTTAAAATTTTTCGTGTTTTATCTTTACCAGATGGGTCTCCAATTCTTGTGGTTCCTCCGCCTAACAATACAATTGGTTGGTGTCCATGTTTTTGGAGCATTCGTAAACACATAATTTGTAGAAGACTTCCAACATGTAAACTTTCAGCTGTACAATCAAAACCAATGTAGGCTTTAATCTTTTTTTTATCTAATAAAGAGGATAACTCATTTTCATCAGTACATTGATAAAAATAGCCTCTGTCTTTAAATTCTTTTAAAAATTTATTCATAAGCGTATAATTCTACAATATACAAATTTTGTTAAAAAAAAATAATAATGAAAAAAAAGATATTCACCTCAATAGGTTTGATGAGCGGTACATCAATGGATGGAGTGGATTTGTCTGTTATAAAATCTGATGGTAATGATCAATTTTCCAGTATTTATGATATTTATAAAGAGTTTGATGATGGATTTTACAAGCAATTAATTAGTTTAAGAGATAAAATTAGTAATTTTAAAGATTTAAAAACTCATTCTAAAGAGATTAATGATGTAGAAAGAAAATTTACATTATTCAACAGTCATTTAATTAACGAAGTAATTCGAGATATTAATGAAGATATTGATTTAATAGGTTTCCACGGTCAAACAGTGTTTCATGACCCAAAAATTCAAATTTCAAAGCAATTAGGTGATGGAAGACTTTTATCTAGTTTATTTAAAAAAATTGTTATCAATAATTTTAGACAAAATGATTTGAATCACGGAGGCCAGGGTGCTCCACTTACACCAATATTTCATAGTTTGATTTCAAAAATTATCCAAAAAAATTTTAAACTTAAATTGCCAATTAACATTATTAATATTGGAGGTATTACAAATATTACTCAAATCAAGGAGGATCTCAATAACTCTATAAACTTTTTTGCTTATGATATAGGACCTGGAAACTGTTTGATAGATGACTGGGTAAGAAATAATAAAGATCTAAAATTTGATAAAGATGGAAAGTATGCAAATATCGGAAAAGTTGATGATCTAATTTTAAATCAAGCAATAGATAACTTTGAGTTTAAATCTTACGAAACTTCGTTGGATGTAAAAGATTTTGAGACATCATTTGTAAAAGGTTTGTCATTTGAGGACGGGTGTGCGACTTTAACAAAATTTACTGCATATTTAATTGCTGATGGTTTGAGAAAAATTGATAAACAAAATAACACTAATCCTCATCATTATATAATTTGTGGAGGTGGAAGAAAAAATAAATCTTTGATGCAATCGATTGAAAATTATTTGGTAAACAAGAATGTAATTATAAAAGATATAGATGATTATAATTTTGATGGTAATTTTATCGAGTCCCAAGCTTTTGCATATCTAGCTATAAGATCATATTTAAAATTACCAATCTCATTTCCAAGCACTACAAGAAGTAAAAAAGCTATTTCAGGTGGCGATATTTTACAAAACTTTTAATAAAGCGCAGTTTCTTTTTTAATATACTTATTCAAACATTTATTTAATTCAGACTCACTTTTTGTAAAAAAATGATTTGCCTCAGATATAGTTTGAAATTCTACTTTTATTCCTTTTTGTGCGCTAAGTTTATTATCTAAATCTTTAATAAATTCAAAAGGCACTAATTCATCTTTTTTTCCATAAACCATTAATCCAGATGATGGGCAAGGTGATAAAAAAGAAAAATCATAAACATTTGGCTGTGGTGAAATTGCAATAAATCTATTTATCTCAGGTCTTCTCATCAATAACTGCATTGCAATTAAAGAACCAAAAGAAAATCCTGATACCCAACATTGTGAATTGTCAAAATTTTCTCTTTCTAACCAATCTAGTGCAGCTGCAGCATCTGCTAATTCACCTTGTCCATTATCAAATTCTCCATCACTTTTACCAACACCTCTAAAATTTACTCGACACACGGAAAAATCATTCTCCATAAAAGCATGAAAAGTTTCTACAACAATTTTATTATTCATTGTTCCTCCATATTGAGGATGAGGTTGTAATACTAAAGCAATAGGGGATGTACTTTTTTTACTTTTAAAATATTTTGCCTCGAGTCTCCCTGCAGGGCCAGGTATAAATATTTCTAAAATTTTATTATCCATAATTGATATTGATAATTATTCTCAAAAAAAAATTACGTTTAACACATGTACGTGACAAAATGTTAGTGTTTTTTTCTGTTAGATACTTGACTATTTTAGTCGGGTTTATATATACCCCTGTAAAATAAAGGTTTTATGAAATTAACATCTAAAGGTAGATATGCGGTAATGGCTTTAGTGGATCTGGCAAGATTTAACAATATTAACCCAGTATCTCTAAGAGACATCTCGCTTAGACAAGGTATTTCGCTTGATTACTTAGAGCAAATTTTTTCTAAACTTAGAAAAAAGGAGATTGTTCAAAGTGTTAGAGGAAATCAAGGTGGCTATGTTCTAAATAAAAAAGCTAAAGAGATCAAACTTACAAATATTTTTGATGCTGTTGATGAAAAAGTTAAAACTGTTCAATGTAAAAAAGAGTCTAAAAAGGGCTGTAACGGTAAATCTACAAAATGTTTAACCCATAATTTATGGGATGAACTTGAAAATCATATTAACGATTTTTTTGAAAAAAAGAGCTTAGAAGATCTTATTCAAGATAACACTGAGAGAAGAATTTAAAATGGATACTAGAGAAAAAGATATAGAAAAATTAAAAGATTATAAATACGGTTTTACAACTGATATTGAGAATATTAAAGCTCCAAAAGGCTTAAATGAGGATGTGATCAAGTTTATTTCTAATATTAAAAAAGAACCAAAATGGATGCTAGACTTCAGATTAAAAGCTTATGAACGATTAAAACTTTTAAAAGAGCCTAACTGGCAAAAACCAAAATACCCAAAAATTGATTATCAAGATTTATACTATTACTCAGCACCAAAAAGCATGAAGGATAAGCCAAAAAGTTTAGATGAACTTGATCCTAAACTCTTGGAAACATATAAAAAACTCGGAATTCCATTACAAGAGCAAGCAAGATTAAATGGAATTGCTGTAGATGCCGTATTCGACTCTGTTTCAGTTGCTACTACTTTTAAAGGTGAGCTGACTAAACATGGAATAATTTTTTGTTCAATGTCAGAGGCAATTCAAAAACATCCTGATCTTGTAAAAAAATATTTAGGTACAGTTATACCAGTAACAGATCATTTCTTTGCCACACTAAACTCTGCTGTTTTTACTGATGGATCATTCGTCTATATTCCCGAAGGTGTTAAGTGTCCTATGGAACTATCAACTTATTTCAGAATTAACGCATCAGAGACAGGACAGTTTGAAAGAACGTTAATTATTGCTGATAAAGGAAGTTACGTGAGTTACCTTGAGGGATGCACTGCTCCCATGAGAGATGAAAATCAATTACACGCAGCAAATGTCGAATTGATTGCTTTAGACGATGCGGAAATAAAATATTCAACAGTACAAAATTGGTATCCTGGTGATGAAAATGGCAAAGGAGGAATTTATAACTTTGTAACTAAAAGAGGATTGTGTAAAGGGAATAATTCTAAGATTTCTTGGACTCAAGTTGAAACAGGTTCAGCTATAACTTGGAAATACCCAAGCTGTATTTTAAAAGGTGATAATTCAATTGGTGAGTTTTATTCTATAGCAATTACCAATAATCATCAAAAAGCAGACACTGGAACAAAGATGATTCATTTAGGGAAAAATACTAAAAGTAAAATTATCTCAAAAGGAATAAGTGCTGGACTCTCTGATATGACTTACAGAGGTTTAGTAGATATTAATTCAAAAGCTAAAAACTCTAGTAATTATACACAATGTGATTCTTTATTAATGGGAAATAAATGTGGTGCACATACAGTTCCATATATCAAAAACAAAAATTTTGACTCCACTATTGCTCATGAAGCTACGACATCAAAAATAAGTGAGGCACAATTACATTATTGCCAACAAAGAGGACTTAACCCTGAGGAGGCTGTGGGATTAATTGTTAATGGTTTTTGTAAAGAAGTATTACAACAATTACCAATGGAGTTTGCAGTTGAAGCCCAGAAACTTGTAGGCATTAGCTTAGAGGGGAGTGTTGGTTAATGCTTAAAATAAGTAATTTAAACGCAAATGTTGAAAATAAATCAATTTTAAAGGGTTTTTCGTTGAATATAAATCCTGGTGAAGTTCACGCAATTATGGGTCCAAACGGATCAGGAAAAAGCACATTATCTAACATTTTGTCAGGAAAAAAAGGTTACCAGGTATCAGGCGAAATCCTATTTGAAAATAAAAATTTATTTGATCTTGAAACCGAAGAAAGAGCGCACAAAGGAATATTTTTGGCTTTCCAATACCCATTAGAAATTCCAGGTGTTAATACAAATATCTTTTTAAAAACATCTTTAAATGCAATTAGAAAAGCAAGAGGTGAAAAAGAATTAGATGCAATTGAATTTTTAAAACTTGTTAAAGAGAAAGCTAAAGAATTAAAATTTGATGAAGAAAAACTAAATAGACAATTAAATGTTGGATTTTCAGGTGGAGAAAAAAAGAAAAATGAAATTCTGCAAATGTCTATGTTATCTCCAAAATTATCCATTTTAGATGAGACAGACTCAGGCCTAGACATAGATGCGCTTAAAACAGTTGCAGATGGAGTTAATACTTTAAGAAATAAAGATAATTCTTTTTTAATAATAACCCATTATCAAAGATTATTAGATTACATTAAACCCGACTTTGTTCATGTTCTAATGAATGGAAAAATAATAAGATCAGGTGGTCCAGAATTAGCAATTGAATTAGAAAAAAAAGGATACGAAAATTTCAATTAAATGAGCAAGCAATTACAGTCAGATTTTGATAAATTAGCAAAAACTTCAAAATTTTCTAATGAAGAAATTCAGTCTAAAAAAAATTTTTTAAATAATTTCATAAAAAAGGGTTTCCCAAGTAGAAAGCAAGAAGATTGGAAATTTTTAGATATTAGCCAGATCATCAAAAAGAATATTAGCAATTTAAGTTATTTCAATGATTATTCACAATCTAATAAAATCGATCCATCAATTTTTGTTGATGGTTTGGAGCATAATAAAATTATTTTTATAAATGGAAGGATCGAAAAGATTGATTTTAACTTTGAAGACCAAAATAAAATTGAAATAATTGATGAAACTAAAAAAGATATATCATTTGATTATGAAAATTCATTAATTGATTTGAATAGTGCATTTACTGATAAAGTTTTTAAAATTTTAATTAAAAAAAATTATTCTCTAAAAAAACCTTTGATAATTTATCATTCAATAAATGATGAAATAAAGTCAACTAATATCAATTTGAGATTAAATTTTGAATTAGGTGAAAATAGTTGTTTAAAGCTTATTGATTATTTTTCTAATAACTCAGCGAAAAACTTTATTAATATTTTTTACAACTTCAATTTAGAAAAAGACTCAATACTTAAAAACTATAAAATTGATAAAATTATTAATAATAATTTAAAATACTCTTTTAATAATATTGAACAGGACAATAACAGTGTTTCAGAAACATTTATATTATCTGCTGGTTCGGATTATTTTAAAAATGAGATTAATTGTAATTTAAATGGTGAGTATTCATCAGCATTTATTAATGGTATTTTTTCCTTAAAGGAAAATCAACAACACGAAATTAGAACTACAATAAATCATTTAGTGGAAAACACAAAAAGTTATCAGCTTATTAAAAGTGTTCTTGGAAAAAATACAAAATCTGCATATCAAGGAAGAATATTTGTAAACTCAAAAGCTCAAAAAACTGATGGATATCAATTGAGTAAAGCAATACTCCTTGATGAGACATCAGAGTTTAATGCAAAACCAGAATTAGAAATTTATGCTGATGATGTAAAATGTTCTCACGGATCAGCATCTGGCAGCTTAGATGAAAATTCAATTTTTTACTTAATGTCTCGTGGTTTGAATTATCAACAGTCAAAAGAACTTCTGATAAATGGGTTTTTAATGGATGTTGTTGAAAAGATTACAGATGTAGAAATAAAAAACTTAATTACAAATATTATTGGATTTAAACAATGAACATAAATAACATTAGAAAAGAGTTTCCGATTTTTGATGAAAAAATTCAGAACAACGATTTAGTTTACCTAGATAGCGCTAATTCATCTCAAAAACCTAAGGTAGTTTTAGATAGAATAAATGATTTTTACTCTAAACAGTTTTCAAATGTAGGCAGAAGCATACATTATTTAGCTGTTGCAGCTACTAATTTATATGAAAATACAAGAACTTCTGTTCAAAAATATATAAATGCGAAAGATAAAAATGAAATTGTATTTACTAAAGGTGCTACAGAGGCTTTAAATTTGGTCGCTAACACTTTAGGTCAAGCGATCTTGGAGCCAAATGACGAAATTTTAATCACAGAGCTAGAACATCACTCAAATTATGTCCCATGGCATTTTTTAAGAAAATCCAAAAATATAAAAATAAAGTTTGCAGAGATAAATGAAGACGGAGATATTCCAATCGAAAATATAGAAAAAGAAATTACAGATAAAACTAAAGTAATAGCAATAACTCATTTATCTAATGTCACTGGTGCAGTTTTACCAATTAAAGAGATAACCCAATTAGCACATTCTAAGGGCATAGTTGTTGTAGTAGATGGATGTCAGGGAGGACCACATTTAAAATTAGATATGCAAGACCTGGATTGTGATTTTTATGCAATATCATGTCACAAAATGTATGGCCCGACAGGACTTGGAGTTTTGTATGGAAAAAAGAAATGGTTAGAGCAACTTCCACCGTACCAAGGAGGTGGGGGAATGATAAATGAAGTTAAAAAAGATAGAATTTCTTATGGCGAACTTCCAAATAAATATGAAGCTGGAACAATGGCTACAGCTCAAGTCATTGCGTTTGATCAATCAATAAAATTTTTAGAAAGTATTGGAATTGATAATATTATTAAACATGAAAAAGAATTAATAGAATACGGTCAAGAAATTTTAAAAAAGAATAATTCTGTGAAACTAATTGGAAATCCAAAAGAGCGAGGTGGAGTTCTATCTTTTACGGTAGAAGGAGTTCATCCACATGACATTGCAACTATTCTGGATGAAACTGGAGTTGCTATAAGAGCGGGTCATCATTGTTGTCAAATACTTCATGACAAATTAGGTATACCCGCAAGTGCACGAGCATCATTAGGAGTTTATAATACCAAAGACGATTTAGATAAACTAAATGAAGGCATTAATAATTGTAAAAAAATTTTTGATTTAAAATGAACTTAAAAGAATTATATCAAGAATTAATTTTAGAGCATGGTAAGAACCCTCGAAATTTAGGGAAAACAGAAAACTTTAATAAAGAT
>CACJUF010000001.1 GCA_902596515.1 uncultured Pelagibacteraceae bacterium | reverse complement strand
TACTATGCATTGTTCCACCCATAGCTTTTGTTAATTGTTCTACAACAGCTTTTCTATCACTTGTTGGATCTTTTAAAAAACCCTGAAAAGCTTTTTCAGTGTAATTACCCATTATATATGCTTTCATCTTGAACTCCTTTTTTTAATAAGAGTATCATCTAATCAGAGATAATTAATGTGTAAAAATTACATAGTAGACACAACTTATAGTAATGCTAAATTGAATTTATGTACGAAAAATTTGGACAATTTATCGATGGTAAATGGCAAAAATCATCAGATGGAGGAACTTACGAAGTAATTAATCCAGCAAATGAAGAAGTTTTGGGAAAAGCCTCTAAAGCTACGCCTGAGGATGTTGATAGAGCATTAAAGTCTGCTGCAAAAGGATTAGAAGTCTGGAAAAAAACTGCTCCTTGGCAAAGATCTTACATCATCAGAAGAATAGCAGACAAAATGAGAGAGAAACAAGATGTGCTTGCTAAATGGATGACATTAGAAGTTGGAAAACCTTTCGCAGAAGCTAAAGGTGAAGTAGGAGGTGCTGCAGATATTTTTGAGTGGAATGCCGAAGAAACAAAAAGAATTTATGGACAAACTGTTGAAAGTAGATTTGAGGATACAAGAGTACATGTTTACTATCAACCAGTTGGTGTTGTTGCAGCATTAACACCTTGGAATTTTCCTGCGGTATTATCTGCTAGAAAAATTTCAACTGCATTAGCGGCTGGCTGTTCTGTTATAGTTAAACCCGATGTAATAACTCCAGGAATTGTAATGGAGATGGTTGATATATGTAGAGAATGTGGTGTCCCACCAGGCGTAGTGAATCTTTTATCAGGTGATCCACCAAGTATCGCTCAACAATTGATAGCTTCAGATATAGTTAAAAAAATTTCTATAACCGGGTCATCGAGAGTTGGAAAGCTAATATTGAAACAAGCCGCAGATAAAGTTCAAAGAGTAACAATGGAGTTGTCAGGTCATTCGCCTTTTATTGTATTTGATGATGCTGATGTAAAAAAAGCAGCTGATATGGCAATTGCTGCTAAATTTAGAAACAATGGTCAAGTTTGTATATCGCCAAACAGATTTTATATTCACGAAAGAAAAAAGGACGAATTTGTAAATTTATTTATTGAGAAAACAAAAAAATTGAAAATAGGTGACGGTATGGATCCCTCAACTCAATTGGGTCCATTAACCACAAAAAAGAGGCTAAACGAAATAGAGGAATTAGTTGAAAAAACTAAAGAAGAAGGTGCAAAAGTTTTACTTGGTGGAAAAAGACCCTCTGGGTTTAATAAAGGTTTTTATTATGAACCTACAATATTTGATGATGTAAAAGATGATTTTACGATAATGAAACAAGAGCCTTTTGGGCCATTGGTACCAATGTTATCATTTAAATCTTTCGATGATGTAATTAAAAGAGCTAATAATCATGAGCTTGGTTTATGTAGTTATGTATGTACCAACTCAATGGAGACAGCACATCTTGCATCAGAACAATTAGAGACAGGTTCAGTCGCTGTTAACACACCTATGGTAGCTATTGCTGAAGCACCTTTTGGAGGAATTAAACAAAGTGGTTATGGACGTGAAGGTGGGTCAATGGCAATAAAAGATTATCTAAACATTAAATATACTCATCTTGGAATTAAAGGTTAATTGATGAAACTTTTAAGGGTTGGTGAGCATGGTAATGAAATACCTGCAATTATTGACAATCAAAATAATTTTCGAAATTTATCAAATATTTTAAAAGATTTTACACCAGAGAATTTGAATTTTGAAAATTTAGATAAAATAAAAAAGCTAGATTTAAATTCTCTTCCATTGATTGAAAGCACCAAAAGAATTGGACCATGTGTAATAAAACCAGCAAATTTTATCGCAATAGGTTTAAATTATAAGGCTCATGCTGAGGAAACAAATTCTGATGCTCCAAAAGAGCCAATTGTTTTTAATAAATCTCCAAATTGCATTGTCGGACCAAATGATAATATTGTAATACCAAAAAATTCAAATTCTTTAGATCACGAAGTTGAAATTGCAATTATTATTGGAAGTAAAGCCAAATACGTTAAAGAGGATGAAGCTCAGAAACATGTACTAGGTTATTGTATCTGTAATGATATAAGTGAGAGGGAATGGCAAAAAGATAGAGGCGGTCAATGGGTAAAAGGTAAATCTGGAGACACTTTTGGTCCATTGGGTCCGTATTTGGTAACAAAGGATGAAATTGATAATCTATTTAATTTAAATTTATCTTTAGATCTTAATGGAAAAAGAAGACAAACAGGAAATACTAGTCTAATGATATTTAATTTTAATTTTTTGATTTCACATATCAGTCAATTTATAACTTTAATGCCAGGTGATATTATCACAACAGGTACACCTGCGGGAGTGGGGATGGGAATGAATCCACCAGATTATTTAAAAGATGGTGATGAAATGATTTTAAAAGTAGACAATCTTGGGGAACAAAAATTGAAAGTTGTTAAAGAAAAGTAATGATTGAATTAATTATTGCATTTGGAGCTGGATTGATAAGTTTTTTATCACCATGTGTTTTACCACTCATACCTGGTTATATTTCTTATATTTCTGGAAGTTCTATAGATGAACTTGTTGATAAAAAGAACATCAATTTATTTCCAATTATTCTATTTACAGTTGGCTTTTCTTTAGTCTTTATAACTTTTGGAGCAGCTTCAACTTTTCTTGGACAAATTTTTCTGGAGAATTCTTATGAATTAAGAATAGCCGCAGGACTAGTTATAATAATCTTATCACTTCATATAATTGGAATAATAAATTTAAAATTTTTAAATTATGAAAAGAGAATTCAAACAAATATTAACAAAAGTGTATTTAGCCCAATATTAATAGGAATGGCATTTGCATTTGGTTGGACACCATGTATTGGACCTATTTTAGGATCTATTTTAGTTTTAGCTGCAACTGAGGAAAGTTTAAGCCAAGGAATATTATTGTTATCTTTTTATTCTATTGGATTAGCTATTCCGTTTATTTTATCAGGTTATTTAATACAAAGGTTCCTGATCTTTTCAAAAAATTTTAGAAAGAATATTAATTTAGTATCAAAAATAGGTGGAATAATTCTACTAATTACTGGTATTTTGATATTAACTAATCAATTGCAAGCCTTGGGATATTATTTATTAAATATTTTTCCATTCTTACAAAATTTTGGGTAAATTAAATTATGAAAATTTATCAAATAGATTCTAGTGCTAGAAAAGATGGTTCAACTTCAAGAGCTTTAGCAAAAAAACTTTTAGATAAAATAAAAAAACCTGATGATGAAGTTATTTATAGAGATCTAAATGATGAAATGGTTTTTGTGTCCAATTTAACAGAGTCAGGGATGAAAATAGATCCAAAAGATCAAACAGAGACACATAAAAAAATGTTCAAACTTTCAGATACACTTGTAAAAGAATTAAAAGAGAGTGATATTATAATCATTTCTGCTCCAATTTATAATTATGGACCTCCAGCAACTTTAAAAGCCTGGTCGGATCTTGCAGCAAGAGTAGGGGAAACCTTTAGATTTAAACCCAATGGAAGAAGGGAAGGGTTACTAAAAAATAAGAAAGCTTATCTAGTAATTACTTCGGGTGGGACAAAGCTAAATAGCAATGAGGATTTTCTAACTCCTTGGTTGAAGTTTATTTTAAATTTTTTTGGCATAGAAAAGGTAGAGGTAGTAAGTGCCGATCAAATGTCCCTAGATTATGAAAAATCAATAAAAGAGGCTGAGAAACAGATAGAAAATTTATCCTAATAATTAAATTTTCTTTTTAAATGTTTAAGTCTTCCTTCGGTACTATCATAATCAATATAACATCCCTGAAGAAAACGATTTCCTTCATTAGCATCATAAGTGGTTCTGCCATGCAATAATCTATAGTTATCCATCATTAACAAATCCCCTGGGAGTAGTTTAAATTCTACTCTATAATTTTCTGAATTATAGAGTTCAGATATTTTTTTTCTTGCAGAATAAAATAAATCTAATTTTTCTTTGTCAATTAATGGGACAAAATCTAATCTTGGACTAAAACGTACTTGTTTAAAATTACCGTTTTCATCCAACTGAATCATTTCAGCCCAATCTTCTAAAATCACACTTTCATCAATAAATTGAAAACGTATTTTTACCTCCGTTAAAATTTTATAATATTCTGGAAAATCTTTTTTAAGTTTCTCAGAAACAGTATATCCATCAACTAGAGTTGATAAACCGCCCGTAACCTCATTTTCTATACAATGAAGCATTTGAATACATGGCACAGGATTTCTATATGGATTATCAGTATGAGGAGCCAAAGGCAAAGAGGTGTAAGCTAAGTCATTTGGATTTGGTTTTGATTTTACATTAAAGAATTCACCAAAGTTTGTGCGTCTCACACTTCCTATAGAATTTGCAAAGTTTATAATAAAATTATTTTTTGTTGGCACATTTTTAAAAATTACAAAGCCATATTGATAAAAATTAATCAAGGCTTTGTACATTTCATCTGTTTCAAATAAATTTTCTTTGAATTTGAAAGTATTTTGATCTCTAAATGAAGAGTCCCACTTTATTTTTTCAATTTGTTTCACATCATTAATATTTGAAAATTCTTTAAAAATATCAAATATAGCAATTTTTGTTGAAGCCCCGTCATTGAATTTAATTTCTAAAAAATTACTATTTAAGCTTAAATCTTTGATTTGAATGTTTTCTGATAATTGAGTTGGGTCAAATAATCTTTGTTGAGTAGACTTATCAACAAATTTTTCTCCGTTAACTCTTTCTCTAAGCCAAAATGGGTGGATCTCTTTTTTATGACCCTTATTTTCAAAAAATACTTTGTTATCTTTTAACTCTAATTTCATGTATTTTTAAATCATTATTTAAAATTTTGCTTTAATCAATAGTAATAAAATAGTATTAGAGCGTTGTGCAAATTTTAAAATCATCAGATTATAAACTTTATTCTAAGTTCATTGAAAGTTTAGCTAAGAAATTAACTAGATTTTATTACTCTAAATTAAATAAACCCTTTAAAGTATCGAATAAACTTAGAAGCGGTTATGACCCTGTAACAACTGCTGACAAGGCTTTTGAACGATTCATTAGAAATGAGATTAAAAAAAGGTTTCCAAATCACCAAATTATAGGTGAAGAATTTGGCTATAAAAAAACTAAAAGTGATTATTCATGGGTTATAGATCCCATAGATGGAACTCGATCATTTGTGATAGGAAATCCAACTTGGAGTAATTTGATATCTTTAAATTATAAAGGTAACCCAGTCGTAGGTCTTGCAAATTTTCCAATTCTTAAAAAGTTTTATTTTAATACCTCATTTAATTCTGCGTATGTTTCAGAAAATGGAAAGAAAAAGAAAATACTTGTAAACCAAAAAGCAACTTATTCTAAAATGAAATTGTCAGCAGCTTTTCACGGCAGTCTGTCATTAAATAAACAAAAAAAAATTCCTCAAATTTTAAAAAGAATGCAATTTCCATGCTCGGATGCTTTAAGTTATTCTCATTTTGCTGAGGGTAAACTTGATGTTGTTATTCAATGTGGAAATAAAATTTGGGATATTCATGCCTTAATACCAATTATTGAGGCTGCAAAAGGGATTGTCTCGACTTGGAAAAATGATGATGCCAAGAAAGCTGGAAATATTATTTGCTCATCTAATAATAATTTACATAAAAAAATGCTTAAAATTTTAAAACCAGTTTCTAGCTAGTTTTACCCAAAGTATTTAAAAGAATTACACCAATAATTATTAAACTTATTCCAATAATCCCATACAAGTTTGGAATTTGCTGATATTTAAAAACACCAAATAGTGTTACTGCAGTAATCGTTAAACCTCCATATGTTGCATATGTAAAACCAACTGGAATAATATTCATTGCTTTAGATAAACAAAAAATACAAGCAACTATAGATATGATACAAAAAATAGTTGGCCCAATTATTGTAAATCCATTAGTTGATTTTAAAAAACCATTTGAAGTTATTCCAAGAAGTATTGCTAAAGCTAAAAAGATATAACCAGATAAATTTGCCATAAATTATCCTGTTTTACCCAGCAGATTAACAATTAAGACTCCTGATATAATTAATATCAAACCAATGATTGTGAATAGATCAGGTACTTGATTGAATTTATATATTCCAACAATCGAAGTCGCCACGATACATAAACCAGCAAAAGATGCGTAGGTAATACCAACAGGTATAGTTTTCATCACTATTGAAAGAGTAAACATGCAACCAATTATTGTGATTGCAGTAATTAAACTAGGAACTAACAATGTGAAACCATTTGCACTTTTTGCAAAACTATTTGCTGCAGTACCTAATATGACAGCAAGGATAAGGATTAGAAAAGCTATAACGTTACTCACAAATAAAAGATATTCTTATTTGGTAATTTTATCTACAAATTTTTTAATCGGGGGACCTACAAGAAGAGCAGCAATTATTGCAATTGGAAGACTTACTGACCATGCTTTAAAAAAACGGTCGACATACTCATTATCCATTCCAGTATTTATATAAGTAATTATTAGTGTCATTAAAAGACTCATCCCAAATCCCATAACTAATATAAATAAAAGGTTAGAATATTTTTTTGGAAACATTTTTAAATACTTTGTTTCTGCAATTCGATTTGAAGCTTTTCCATCATAATCATAGGAGACTTCAAAAACGGATGAACTTTATGAGCTTCAATGTAACTATCAATAGCTTTTTCGTAGTTTTTTAAAGCTGTTTGAACTAAACCTTGGCCTGTTAGTGCACCGAAATGTCTTTTTTCTATCAAAAGCACTTTGTCAATATCAGCTTGTGATAGCTCGTATTTACCCATTAAATATAATACCGTTGCTCTTTTATTCCAAGCTTCTGCCCAATTAGGATCAAGTTTAATGACTTCAGTAAATTTATCATATGCAGCATCAAGTTTATTCTCCATCATTGCAGATGAACCATCAGCTAATAACTTTGTTAAATTATTTTTAGTTGGATGAGTAGTCCAAAGATCCCAAATTTTATCCTCTATTTTTTTTGAATTTTCAAAGTTTAAAGCACTTTTTAATTGAACAAATAATTTATCAATTTCTTTTTTATTATCGTCAGCCAATAAAGACGATGAAAATAAGAAAAAAATAAAAATGAATGAAATTTTTTTCACTTACTTAGACATTGGAGTAGCGCCAGTTTCTAAACTAACAATTTTTCCGTCTTTATATCTATAAACCGCCATTACAGCTTCAACATTTCCGTCATTAAATGTAACAAAAGAATGGTGTACACCCACTTCATCATTTTCATATACAACCCTAGTTTTATCTTGATTGATATCTCCACTCATTGCCCATTTTATAACATCAGCTTTTCCTAAAGAATTTCCAGATTTATGCATCGTGAATTTAAAATCATCATGCAAAAGTTCATTCATAGTTGCCTCATCTTTTTTATCTATTGCATCAGTATATCTTTTTAATATCGACATTTTATACTCCTTTAATTATTATTCCGTTACCAATCGAGTTTTCTAAACGGATTTGTTTAATTGGTTTGTATTCATCAGAGTTATACCACTCTAAAGCTTTGTCATAACTTGGAAATTTAATAACAACTGTTCTAGGATATGCCCAAGTTCCTTCTAATACTTTTGTTTCACCACCTCTAACAATATATTCTCCACCAAATTTTTCAGCAATCGGTTTCACTTTTTCTACGTACTCTTTATATTTTTCAGGTTTTTTTACCTCTATGTTGAATATTGCAAACCCAGACATTAAGTGTAAATTTTATCAGCTAAACCGTAGCATAAAATTGCACTCATAATCGTAAATACAAACGGTGCAATAACACCCTCGTTTGTAGTTTTTTCATTCACACCTGTTTTATTTATTTTAATAGAATAAAAATTACATAAAAAAATACATAGATTATTTATAAAAACTAAATTTAAGAATCCCCATGTATTTTCCAAACCTCCAGGTCTTATAAAACCTACATAGATTGACATTAAAAATACAGCAAGCATAAACGCTCCTGCCATTCTAATCATTATTGCGCCACTTGGATCGATACCAAATCTTTCCATGAAGCTTTTAGTGCCAAAAATAGTTTGAAATGCGTAAACACCAACTCCAATAAAATGAACTAAGTAAATTATTAAATAAAATATCCCATTAAATTTTTCTAACATTATTTATTCTCCTTCACTAAATATCGGTCTTATCTCGTCCTTAATAGTTCCTTCTATTGCAACTTCTTTTAATTGCTCTAAAAGTTTTATATATTCAGGATCAGCAGACATGTTAGCGTCAGCCTCATTATCACCCTCAAACATAGGTCCAATTAAAGTCTCTCTTATTGTTCTTGGGTCTCCACCCATTTGAAAAGAGAAATAAACATCATGATTGGGGTAATGTTTTTTTCTTACTGCAGCTAAACCTTTCCCAATCTCCATTGCTTTTCCTAAACCATCATCTTTTACTCTCATTGTTCTTGTGTAAATTACTTTCATTTTTTTTTCTCTTAAATTTAATTAAAAAAAGTTTTGGCCTATTCTAGGCGTTGTAATCCATTACTTCATCTGTGCACTCAGTAAATTTATGAGGTTCAAAAAAGTCATTCATAGATGCTAATTGTTTATTAATAGCCTCTGGATTTTTACCTTTCCACCAACAAAACATTTGCATTGTATCTCCTGGAGTATTCCAAGTCATTTGACATGCTGCATCTTCACTAGTCATTGATTTTACAATATCTTCCATCTTCATTGATGCAACTGTCTCTGAAAATTTATCTTTCATCTCCTTTGATTTGAAAGTGTGAGTTACCATGTAGTTTTTCATATTTTCTCCTTTATAAATTTATTTTAGATAGTTCAAATAACTGAGCACTCTCTACACACTCTGCATAGATAGCTTTTGCAGTAGGATTATTACCGGTTACAAATTCTTTCATTCCAGCTTCATTATGAACATTAACTTTGAATAACATCCCACTCTTATCTGGTATCATAGCCCCAATAGTTTTTTCAGGATAAGCAACACTTTTTCTGACACTCATACCTTCATCTGATTGCATCCAACCCATGAAAGTTTCTAATTTACCCTCTTTAAGTTTTAGATGTACTAACATTTCTTTTTCCATTTTCCTCCTTTTTTAATCTCATCTTATTGAATGATATATTTCTCCGCCCAAGCTTCGAGCAACACCATATTTTTCCATTATTTCACCAAATTTTGGAAAGTAATCATTTTTCATTGCATTTTCCACGTGACGTTTAACACTATCCATTGAGGTAAATCTTTCATTAATTGTAAAAACAACATTTCCAGTCAATCCTTGGCTTGGGTCTGCAGGATTTACAAATTCATCTGCTTTTGTGAAAAATGAACTTATTAAATACTTAGAACCATCATTTGTGTCTGAGTAAAATTCTTGCATCCATGCGGCATGTGTTTTAAATAATTCTAGAACCTCATCAGCCTTATCTTTTGGAACAACATATCCTAAATTTATACATTTTATTTCTGACATAATACTCCTTTATTGATTATTAATATGTGTACTCACCCTTAAATATATTTAAAGTTGATGCAAAACCCTTTTTCTTCGTTTTTAGATTAGTTCTACTACTGGTTCCACTACCTTTGATATTTTCATATTTTCCAGTTCCTCTTACAAATACAAATGCACCAGATCCATCTACACCTGTAGTTCCTTTACCAGTATATTTTATAAATACACTTTCACCATCAAAAAGATCAAATCTACACATACCAGTTTCATCTACAAAGTTTCCACCTTGGGTAGTCAATCCTCCAACACAATGAACTGAAACATTATTAAATACTTGGTCACCGTTTTTATCCTTCATACTTGCTATTCCGTCATAAGTAATTGCTAAATCTCCTTTTCCAGCGTTTATCGCGGTAATATCCCATGATCCAAAACCTTCCAAATTAATTTTTCCTGAATTAGCAAATGCTGTGGTTGAAAGCATTGAAAACAATATTGTGAATATAATTTTTTTCATTTATCTCCTTTTTAATATAAAGTTTGAACGACTTTTTTTACTCTCTCGGCTCCATTTGGTACTAAAGCCTCAACAAATGTATGGCATTTGTCAGTTTTAGCTTTGTCGTATTTGGATCCATAATGTTTATCTACTGCTTTGTTTACTCCAGCATCCCAATCTTTTTCTGGTATACCTATTTCAAGGGCATAGGTTTTTAAAACTTTCACAGTTGAAATTGATTTTTCTTTCATTCCGTACTCAAATTTTTCACCTGATGGAAGAAAGTAGTTGGCCATATAAATACCAACACAATCCCATGCTTTTGATTTATCTTTATCACTCATTCCTGCATTAGCAGATGTAAAGATGAAAAAAGATAAAATTATAATAATTTTTTTCATAATCTATCGACGTTAAATAATATTAATATAAAAATGTAACTGTTTTGTTACATGCCTGGTATGCGTTATTATAACCAGCTAGGAATAGGGAGGTTTTTTTCCTTTAAAAAGGATTTATTAAACATCTTTGAGTTGTATTTATCTGATCTATCACAGAGAATTGTTACAATTGTTTTTCCTGGACCTAGCTCTTTTCCTAATCTAATTGCACCTGCAATATTTACTCCACAACTAGTTCCTAAACTTAACCCCTCGTTCTGTATTAAATCATAAAGCACGGGTAAAGACTCTTGATCACTGATTGAAAAAGCACCATCAATTTTAGCTTCAGCAAAGTTTTTAGTTATTCTGCTTGAACCAATACCTTCAGTTATTGATCCACCCTCAGCTTTAAGTTCACCATTCATAATATGATTATAGAGTGCAGAGCCTGTTGGATCTGATAAATAAATTTTTATATTCTTATTTTTTTCTTTTAGAAATTTACTTACACCACCAATGGTGCCTCCAGTTCCTGATGCGCAGACAAAGCCATCTACTTTACCACCGGTTTGTTCCCAAATCTCTGGTCCAGTCGTTTCGTAATGACCTTTTGCATTAGCAGTGTTATCAAATTGGTTTGCCCAAACTACACCATTATTATTTGTACTTTTTAATTCTTCAGCAAGACGGCCCGCAACTTTTACATAGTTACCATCATCTTTATATGGCTTGGGCGGTACCAGTCTAAGATCTGCACCAATATTTTTTAACGTATCTTTTTTTTCTTGGGTTTGGTTGTCATTCATTACAATAATTGTTTTATAACCTAAGGAGTTTCCTAGGAGACATAAACCAATCCCAGTATTACCTGCAGTTCCTTCAACAACAATCCCACCTTCTGAAATTAATTTCTTTTCTTGTGCATCTTTTATTAGCGCAAGAGCAGCTCTATCTTTAACAGATCCACCTGGATTTAGGTACTCCGCTTTTCCATAAATATTACATCCAGTGATCTCAGAGGCTGCTTTTAATTTTATTAATGGAGTATTACCAACTGACTCAATAAAGTTATTTTTAATTTGTGACATTAATCTTTATCTTTATCAGTAACAGCATAAGGTTGAAATCCTTTTGTAGCATCACCAACTCTTGTAGCTGGAATTCCTACCATTATTGATTTCTCTGGAACATTTTTAGTAACTACTGCATTTGCACCGATTAAGGAATTTTTACCAACTGTTATTGGTCCTAAAATTTGAGCACCAGATCCAACAACAACATTATCCTCTAAAGTTGGATGTCTTTTAGTATTTCTTTGATCATTAGTGTTTATACTTGGAGCAATTCCACCTAATGTAACATTATGATAAATCGTAACATTGTTTCCAATCTCAGATGTCTCACCGATAACAACGCCCATACCGTGATCAATAAATAAATTTTTTCCAATCTTTGCCTTTGGATGAATTTCTATTCCTGTTAAAAATCTTGAAAATTGAGAAATGATTCTTGCAACTAAATCAAATTTTGCTATTGCAAAAAAATTTGCAATTTTATGAAAAAAAATAGCCTTAACCCCTGGGTAAGTTAATACAAGACTTAACTTAGATTTTGCCGCAGGATCTCTGTCTATTATAGATTGTAAAAAATCAGTCATCTAATTTTGTCAGCTTGATAAAAATAATTAATGTCTATATAGTGCCTTTAAACAGTATTTAAAGGAGAAATAATGTACAAAAATACTAATTGTTTTCATCTAGCAATCCCATGTGGAGATCTAGAAACAGCAAAAAAGTTTTATAGTGAAACTTTGGGCTGCCGACTTGATAATTCAGCACAAGAATGGGCTGATGTTGACTTTTGGGGAAATGAATTAACTCTCCATGCAAGTGAGCATAAACTAGATAACGAGAGACACGATGTAGATATGGGTAACGTTTCTGTTCCTCACTTTGGAGTTCATTTATCAAGAAAAGATTTTGATACTCTAAAAAATAGATTAAAAGAAAAAGGTGCAAAGTACTACGATGAGCCTTATCTTAGATTTAAAGGAACAAAATACGAGCAAGAAACATTTTTTGTAAAAGATCCTAACGAAAATATTCTAGAGATTAAAACTTTAACAGCTAATCCAGAATAATTTTAGTTTAGATGGAATACCTGGTACTAGGTTTTATTACCGGGCTTAGTTTAATCCTAGCGATTGGTGCTCAAAATATTTTTGTAATAGAGCAAGGGCTTAAAAAACAGTATGTTTTTTTGGTCTGTTTAATTTGTTCCATTTCAGACTTAATTTTAATATTTTCAGGCATTCTTTTATTCCACTTTTTTCATCAATATTTTAATATATTTGTAGAGCTCACTTTAAACATCTGTTTAATAATTTTTTTAATCTATTTCATATATTCAAAAATTAAATCTTTTAGTGTTAGTGCTAATTTCAATATTGAAAAAAAAGAGACCACTAGTGCTAAGATTATATTTAAGACACTTGGTTTCACCTACCTAAATGCACATGTTTATTCGGATACAGTTTTCTTTTTAGGAAATTTTTCAAAAAATTTTTTATTTGATGAAAAAATCTATTTTGCTATTGGAGCTTCAGTAGCATCTTTTATATTTTTCTTTTTACTTGGTTATTCATCGGTATATTTTTCAAGATATGCTCAGAGTGATAAAACGTGGAAATATATTAATGGATTCATTATTAGTTTCATGTCTTTGCTGACAATTTATATAATTAAAGAAACGGTATATTTTCTCTAGTTAAAAGCATTTTTGAGTGACAATTATAGCGCATGTTAAAATCTTAATTTCAAATTAATCTTATTTAATATGCTTTTAAGAAGAAAAATTTTGAAATTATTTGGACTTTCTATACTTTTTGTATCATTGCCTTATCAATTTTTAAAATCAGCTACAAAAAAAATTATTAATCCTGATCTGACTAAAGCCCAAAAAGATATAATGTTTAATGAGGGCACTGAGAGACCGTTTACCAGTAAACTACTTCAAGAAAAGAGAAATGGTTTTTATCATTGCGCAAACTGTGGAGCAAAGTTATTTTCATCAAAAGCAAAATTCGATAGTGGCACGGGTTGGCCTTCTTTTTCTGAAGCTTTGCCGGGAGCTTTTAAAACTAAGATTGATTATTCTTTTGGAATGAAAAGAATTGAATATCATTGTGCAAATTGTGGTGCACATCATGGACACGTTTTTTTAGATGGGCCTACTGCTACTGGAAAAAGATTTTGTAATAATGGATTGTGTTTAATTTTTGTACCAGAGAATTAATTAGAAAAACCATATTTTCTAAGTCTTACATCTCCTGTTCTCGCATGAGCTTCCATCCCCTCATATCTAGAAATTCTAGCTGCAGCAGCACCTACCAATTTAGTAGATTCTTTTGTCATTCTTTGAAAGCTTAAAGTTTTAATAAATTTTCCAACAAATAATCCACCAGTATATCTTCCAGCACCTTTAGTTGGTAAAATATGATTTGTACCAGAACATTTATCGCCGTAAGCAACAGTTGTTTCTTCACCCACAAACAACGAACCATAATTTGTTAATCTTTCATGAAACCATTCTAAGTTTTCGGTCTGTACTTCTAAATGTTCAGGTGCATATTCGTCACTAATTTTCACTATTTCTTCATCAGTGTCACAAAGAATTACTTCACCATAATCTCTCCACGCTGCTTCAGCACTTGTTCTTGGAACTTCTGGAAGTTCTGCAATCAATTCTGGAACTCTTTTCATTACTTTTTCAGCTAATTCTTTACTAGTTGTATAAAGCCAACATGGTGAGTTATATCCATGCTCAGCTTGTCCTACTAAATCTACCGCAACAATTTCTGGATCAGCTTTAGCATCAGCTATAATTCCAATTTCAGTTGGTCCTGCAAACAAATCAATACCAACTTTTCCATACAAAATTCTTTTAGCCTCAGCCACAAATTGATTTCCTGGACCTACAATCATATCTGCTGGGGGATTTTTGAATAATCCATTGGTCATTGCTGCAATTGCAGGAACTCCTCCTAAATTTAAAATAACATCTGCACCGCAAAGATCAGCTGTGTATACAATAGTAGGGTGGGCACCAACACCTTCTTTAGGAGGACTACATGCAATAATATTTTTTACCCCAGCAACTTTTGCTGTAGTTACACTCATTACAGCAGATGCAATATGAGCGTATCTTCCACCCGGGATGTAGCAACCTGCTGTATTAACAGGCACTAATTTTTGTCCTGCATACAAACCATCAGAAAGTTCTACCTCAAAATCTTGTCCATAATTTTTAAGTTGTGCTTCAGCAAATTTTCTAACTCTTTCAAATGAAAATTGAATATCATCTTTGGTTTTTTGATCTAAAGTTTTTTTAATTTCTTCAATTTTATCTTTTGATACTATGATGTCCCCATCATACTTATCGAATTTTTTAGTTAAATCTATGCAGCCTTGTTCTTTTGTTGTTTCGATATTTTTTAATAAATCTTGAACTATTCCGGTTGTCTTATTATCGTCAGTGGACGAAGTTTTTGGAGACTTTTTTAAATAAGTAATAGCCATTAATACATTTTTATTATTGATGAATTATTTAAGACAAATTTAATTTTATTGCAATCAAACATTTAATCTAGTGCAACAACAGCTGCAGCTATTGATGCTAGTCTAGCAGGTGCTTCATCGGAGCGGCTAGTAATTACCACAGGCACTTTACCACCTACAACTACTCCTGCAGCACATGCACCACTAAAATATATTAACATCTTTACCAATGCATTACCTGTCTCAACACTGGGCACTAATAAAACATCAGCAATTCCTGCAACATCATTTTTAATACCTTTAATAGTTGCAGATTTTTTTGATATACTATTATCAAAAGCCAAAGGCCCAAATACATCAGCATTTAAATTTTCTTTTTTTGCAAGATTTGTAATTTCTTCAGCTTCTTTTGAACTTGGAACACTATCTAAAACTTCTTCCGTGGCTGACAATATTGCAATTTTTGGTCTTTCAATTCCAATTCTATGAGAAAAATTAATTACATTTTTTAAGATATGTATTTTGGTTTTTACATTTGGTAACACATTTAAAGCACCATCAGTAATTATAAGAGGTTTATCGTCTTTTTCTAACGTCATATGCCAGATATGACTTAACCTTGTTTTTCCCAACAAGTTATATTCTCTTTTTAAAACCTCTTTCATTAAAATATCTGTATGTATATGTCCTTTGACTATAATCCTTATTTTTCCTTCACTAGCGAGTTTTGCAGCTATACCTGCGGTACTTTTTTCAACTGGTTCATTAATAATTTCATATTTGGAAATATCCCACTTTAAATCTTCTGCACACTTTAAAATTTCTTTTTTATCTCCTATAAAAATCGGATCAATTAAATTTTCTTTGACTGCATCTTGAACAGATAACATTGGTAATGGTTTCCCAGCATTAACAATTCCAGCTTTCACTCCTTTATTTTTTAGAGCAGCATTTAATAGATTATTTGGAACAATAATTTCTTTATTTGAAAGCATAATTAGTTTTTTAGAATTTCAAATTCTTTTTTAATAATTTTAGACATTTTAATTTCTTTTTTTAAATTCATTTTATATCTTTTATATTTATTTTGCCCTGGATACATTATTTCTTTTATTCCTTTAACTTTAGGTAGTCGTTTTACTCTTTTGATATTATCTTTAATTCTTTGATTATAATCTTTTACAAATAAATTTGTTTTAAATGTGATAAATAAATGCCCTATATTTTGTGGTCCAGTAAAATCTTCAAAAGGATCCTTAACTCTACCAGCATGATTGCCACCAGTTAAAACACCACTCAATATATCAACCATCCATGCTAATCCTGAACCTCTAAATCCTGCAATAGGTAACTGAACACCTTTAAGAGCTTTGTTCGCATCGATTGTTGGTTTACCAAACTTATCTAAAGCAACACCTAATGGTAGTTTCTGATTATTTTTTGATGCAAATCTAATCTTTCCTCTATTGATCATGGAGATTGATGAGTCAAAAATAAATGGTATTTTTGAGCCGCTAGGAGTTCCGAAACAAACTGGATTAGTACCAAATAAACTTTTAAAAGCACCATGCGGAGCCACAGCTGGTGGACCGTTGGTATAAATCATGGTAACCAGATTTTTTTTTACGGCTTGCTCTGCGTAATAACCAGAGAGACCATAATGACCACTGTTTCTAACAGCAACTAAACCTATTCCGGTTTTTTTGGCATTTGAAATAGCCTTTTTAATAGCTATATCAGCTGCAACAAACCCTATACTATTATCGGCATCAATAAGTGAAATTGATTGTGATATCTTTTTAATCTTTATTTTCGGTTTTGGATTAATTACTTTTTTTGATATTCGATCACAATACATTTTTAATCTTGAGATACCATGACCGAAAGCACCGACAAGCTCTGCGTTGATCAAAGCATTAGCAGAAATCTTGGCGTGGTCTTGACTTAGACCATATTTTTTAAATATTTTGATAACTTCTTTTTTTAGTATTGGAACTCTCAACTTAACCTTTTCCACGCCATGGAATTGTTTTATCAATTATTTTTCTAAGTGTTATATCAAATAACAATCCAAGCATTCCCATGATAAAAATTGTTATCCAAATCACTTCATATTGAAAATACTTCTTGGCTACATTTTCAACAAAACCAATACCGGTTGTACCAGCTAAAAATTCAGCAGCTACCAAGGTTCCCCAACACATACCCACTGCAACTCTTATACCAGTGAGTATCTCAGGTAATGAGTTTGGAAAAATAACATGTCTTAATATTTGTCTTTTTGATGCTCCTAATGAGTGAGCTGCATGGATTTTTGATAATTGCGTTCCCGATGCACCTGCTCTTGCAGAAATAATCATTATAGATAAAGAAACCATAAATAGTAAGAAAACTTTTCCAGTATTATCAATTCCTAAGACCGAAATTATAAGAGGAGCCCATGCAAGAGGAGGAACAGGTCTATAAAGCTCAATCAAAGGATCAAAAAAACCTTTTGCAAATCTATTTAAACCCATAAATAGACCAAGAGGGACACCAATTAATATGCCAAAAACTAAACCAAGAAAAACTCTTAAAAAAGAATCCCAAATATGACCATAAGGAACAGGCACTTTAAATAAATTAAAATCACCAGTTACAATTTTTAAAACTCCACCTTTGAAGTTTTGTTTTACTATTCCATCTTTACTATGAACAGGATACTCACCTGGTAAAATATCTGCAATCCAGTCTGGCAAAATAAAGCCAATCATTTTGCTCACATCAACCATTTGTATCCACAATAAAGGAATATCTTTATACCCTACACTGGGTTTTGACATTAATATAAATTTATTAAAGGTATCAGATGGTTTAGGCAACCACCTACCTGATCCCTGTTCTGAACAACTTGGACCACTGGCAACAATAGTTCCTGCAGGAAATAAAAAAATATCAATTAATCTCAATCCACCTTGTTCTTTTTTTTGAGCATTATCAAATTTAACAATTGCTGTCTGCATCTTATCTAATGCATTAGGAGGGTAGATACTTGCAAATTCTATTCTTCTAGCGATCTTAACAATATTTTTTGCGTATGTTGAAGCCACTTCCTCACTATCACTTAAACTTTTTCTATAAGATTTGATTTCCTCTTTTAGCTCTTTAATCTTATTTTTGAATTGAGGATTATGATTTCTTAACTTAAAAAATTCATCACTTATTAAATTTAATTCTTGAGCGGCAGTGTGAAACTTTAAACCTCTATACGTTGCAGGCACTAAAGGCACTTCTAATGTATTTTCAATAGAACCTGAGCCTGCATCTACCTTAGTTATACCCCAACCACCTTCTTCTGCTACTGCCTTAAGTCGCTCATTGAGTTCTTGCTCACTTTCAAATGGATAATCAAGTTTTTGGAAATTTTCAGTTAATAGATTAATTTTTCCAGTGATATCATCTATTTTTTGTTGAGTTTCAATCTCCAACAAATCCTCATTTGTAAGTAAAGGGATTAGTTGATTAGTTTTACTTATATAACTAATTAGTATCGTTTTTTGTTGGCTATTTAGTTCCTCAGAATTTTGAATCTCATTTTGAATTAATTTTAAATTTTTATTCTCTTTTTTGATTTGCGAAGTACTTTTGAACTCTCTTTCTTCAATTGGAAATTGATATTTTAATCCAAGCAAAGAGTCATTAACTTTCGCAACTTGGCATAACTCGTTGGCAGATTTTGGATAAAATCCTTTAGCAATATCCCAAGAATAATAGAGCCAAATTAAAAGTAAAAAACTACTTCCAACAATTACCCAGTGAGTACCACCTAATGCTCTCTCTGGATTTCCAAATACAGCATCTACTTTTTCAGTCTTTATCAATCTTCTTCCGTAAAGAATACAGCCGACTACGGCAAAGAATATTAGAAAAGTTAATATTTGAGTTAACATTTAATTATCTTTCCCCATAATTTCCTCTTCCATGTTCCAGATCATTTCAAGGATTTCTTCTCGTTTTTGTGAAAATTCTTTATTTTTTTTGATTTCTCTTAAATCCTCTTTTAAACCCATTGAAGCGAATGGCAGATTATATTCTTTATGTATCCTTCCTGGTCTTGGAGCCATCACATATAATCTTTCACCTAGAAGTAAGGCCTCTTCAACTGAGTGAGTAATAAGAATAATAGTTTTACCAGTTTCTTTCCAAATTTTTAAAACTAGGGACTGCATTTTTTCTCTTGTAAGAGCATCAAGGGCTCCTAATGGTTCATCCATTAAAATCAAATCTGGGTTGTTGATTAGACATCTTGCAAGGGCAACTCTCTGCTGCATTCCTCCAGATAATTGATAAGTTGGAGTGTTTCCAAAACCTTTTAATCCAACAATCTCTAACCATTCATCAACTTTTTTTTGAGTTTCAATTGGATCTTCTTTTTTCATTCTTAATCCAAAGTTGACATTCTCAGCAACTGTTAGCCATTCAAATAAAGCACCTTGTTGAAAAACCATTCCCCTTTCAACTCCTGGTCCATCTATTTCTTTATTATTAAGAGTAATACTTCCTGAAGTTGGTCTAATAAATCCTGCAGTAATGTTAAGCAATGTAGTTTTTCCGCAACCAGACGGCCCAAGAACAGTAAGAAGCTCTCCTTTTTTAAGAGTAAAATTTAAATCTTTTAAAGCGTGAACAGTTTCTCCTTTAGGAGTTTTAAAAATCATGTTTAGATTTTGTGAAATTAAATCACTCATAAAGAGACTTTATATTTGAATTTTTAATAAAAAAATAGGCACCAATTTATTACAATTGGCGCCTATTAAAATTTAAATTACCTTTTAATTATAAAGGTAAGAAACTAGTATCTACGTTTCCTCTTGGTGTTCCCATTCCTTTTAAGAATGCATCAAGATTTCCACTTTCCATAGATTGTTTAGTTTCCTCTGGTGTTAGAAATTTAAAGCCACTTAAAGTTTCTTTCATATCAGCAACTTTCATTTCAGAAGCTTTTGACATTGCATTCATATCGCTTTTACCAGCTCTATATCTTGCATTAGCCTCATGAGTTACTTCAATAAAAGTTCTTAGCATACCTGGATTTTCCTTCATAAACTTAGTAGTTACTGAAGTGATATCAATACCTAAGATACCTGCGTCTCTAGCCTCTTGAACTGTAAGTAATCTAGATCCAACTGCAGTTGCAGCTTTAATTGAGTTACCACCGAATAAACATGCCATTACAACATCACCACTTACCAAAGCAGCAGCGCCTTCTTCAGGGTCCATTTGAATGATATCCATTTTTTTTCTGTCCGCACCAACAACTTTCATACTTTCATCAAAAACGTATTCAGCCATTGTACCTAGTGGAACAGCAACTTTTTTACCTTCAAGTTCTGTAGCGTTAGCTTTTGTTATACCTGAAGCATTAGATGTTACACATGTTGTACCACCCATTCCGTATTCCATAGCAACATCTACAAGTTTGATAGGAGCTTTTGATTTAACAGCATTAATGAATGGAACTAAACCTTGAGAGTAAGAGATATCAATATCTCCCGCTAACATAGCATCAGTCATTGCACCACCGTTAGTAAAGTTTGTCCACTTAACAGGAACCCCTAGAGCTTTAGCGAAGTTTTTCTTCATCATATCCTCTAGATTTGGGCTTGGCCACTCCAAGAAGTATGCAACTCTAACTTCATTAGCTGCAGAATTAGCAACTGAAATTGAAAGATTAAGAGCTACAAAACATCCAAGAATAAAACTAATTATTTTTTTCATTTTTCCTCTTCCTTGTTTATTTATATGTTTCAATTTTAAGATTAAATTGACCTATATGTAAAACAAAAAAATGCTCATTCTAGTTACACAACTTTAAGTTGTGACAATTATTTTGGTGGTTTATTGGACCTAATTAGTCTAAGGATTCATTAATTAACCAATTATAAAATTTAATATGAGCTCAGAAAAAAGAACATCTGTACCTAATTCTTTAAATGAACATTGGATGCCGTTTACATCTAATAAAGATTTTAAAGAAAATCCAAAACTTATAGTGGAGGCAAAAGGTGTATATTTAAAAAATCACCAAGGTAAAACTCAAATTGATGCTAGCTCAGGATTATTCTGCAATCCTTTAGGACATGGTAGAAAAGAAATTATTGAAGCAATAACAAATCAATTACAAACTTTAGATTATTGTCAACCCTTCCAACAAGGATTTGGTGGATCTTTTGAATTAGCAACTAGAATTTCAAAACATACACCAGGAAATTTAAATAAAATTTTTTATACAATTTGTGGATCTACTGCAGTTGAAACAGCGATCAAAATTAGTATTGCTTACCATAAAGCAAGAGGCGAGGGACAAAGATTTAGATTTGTTGGAAGAGAACGTGCGTATCATGGGATGAATATTGGAGCAACATCAGTAGGTGGTATGATTAATAATGTCAAAGCTTATGCAAGTGTTTTGATGCCAGGTGTTGTTCATATGAGACATACACATTTAGATGAACATAAATTTATATCAGGCCAACCTGAAACAGGCGCTGAAATTGCTAATGACCTAGAAAGAATTTGTACTAATTTTGGTTCAGAAAATATTGCAGCCTGCATTGTTGAGCCTATTGCTGGTTCAACAGGAACTTTAGTTCCACCAGTTGGATATTTACAAAGATTAAGAGAACTTTGTGACAAACATAAAATTCTTTTGATTTTTGATGAAGTTATTACTGGATGGGGAAGAACTGGTTCAGCTTTTGGAGCTCAAGAGTTTGGTGTAACACCTGACATAATGACTATGGCTAAAGCAACAACTAATGGGATAGTTCCATTTGGTGTGGTTGCTTGTAAAGAAGAGATTTATGATGCGGTTATGGATAATTCTCCAAAAGGTGCGATAGAATTATTTCATGGTTATACTTATTCAGGAATACCAGTTTCTGTTGCAGCAGCATTAGCTGTTCAAGATATTTTTGAAAAAGAAGATATTTTCAATAGAGCAAAAGAACTAGCTCCTTACTTCCAAGAAGGACTATTTTCATTAAAAGACATTGATGTAGTGGATAACATTAGAGGCTATGGAATGATGGGCGGTATAGATATTAAAACTGATGGTAGACCTGGTAAGGCAGGCTTAGCTACTTTTAAACATTGTTATGATGCTGGAGTAAATTTCAAAGCTACAGGTGATTGTTTAATAATTGCACCAATGTTTATTTGTGAAAAAAAACATATTGATGAAATTATAGAAAAACTTAGAACCGGAATAACTAATTACGCAAAAAGTAAAAAGAATTAAGTTTCGTTAATGAGAATTGGCGTACCTAAAGAAATAAAACCTCAAGAAAATAGAATAGGCTTAACACCGGATAGTGTAAGAACTCTTGTCTCTGAAGGACATGAGGTATTAGTCGAAAATAATGGAGGCTTTGAAGCGGGTTTTGACAATGATCAGTACAAAAATGCTGGTGCAAAAATTATTGAAAAAGCTACTGATATTTTTAATGACGCTGAAATAATTGTTAAAGTTAAAGAACCTCAAAAAGTTGAGGTTGAAATGATTAAAGAAAATCAAATCGTATACACTTATTTACATCTGGCTGCTGCAAAAGAATTGACAGAGGGTTTGGTAAAATCAAAAAGTATAAATATAGCTTATGAAACCATTACTGATGATAATGGAAGGCTTCCTTTACTTGCACCAATGAGTGCTGTAGCAGGACGTATGTCAGTTCAAGCAGGAGCACATTGTTTAGAAAAAAACCAAAAAGGTAGAGGAGTATTATTGGGTGGAGCTCCCGGTGGTGAACCAGCTAACGTTTTAATTTTAGGTGGAGGTGTAGTAGGAGAAAATGCTGCAACTATAGCAACTGGCATGAAAGCAAAAGTTCATGTTGTAGATAAATCAGAGGCAAGACTAAAACAATTAGTTGAAATGTTTGGAGATAAAATTATTCCAGAACAAAGTGATAAGATAGATTTAAAAAAGTTAGTAGCTGAAGCAGACTTAATAGTAGGAGGTGTTTTGATCCCCGGATCAGAGGCGCCTAAATTAGTCACTAAAGATATGTTAAAATTGATGAAAAGAGGCTCTGTTATTGTTGACGTTGCAATTGATCAAGGCGGTTGTGTAGAAACAAGTAAACCGACAAATTTTAATGATCCAACTTTTATAGTTGATGATGTTGTTCATTATTGTGTGGCTAACATGCCAGGAGGGGTTCCTAGAACATCAACTATCGCATTAAACAAAGCAACACTTCCTTATTTAGTCAAATTAGCCAATAGAGGTTATCAAAAAGCTCTTAGTGAAGATAAAAATTTTTTAGCAGGATTAAATGTTCATAAGGGTGATGTGACTTATAAAGCTGTTGCAGATGTATTTGGACTTGAATATGTTAACCCAGGAGATGCAATCAAAAACTAATTAAATGGAAAAAAAACTTCCAAGTAGCACTAAAGTTGTTGTTATCGGAGGTGGAGTAGTTGGTTGTTCAGTCGCTTACCATTTAGCTAAATTTGGTTGGAAAGATACTATCCTTTTAGAAAGAGATCAGTTAACATCAGGCACGACTTGGCATGCAGCTGGATTAGTAAGTCAATTAGGTCCCTCAGCAGCAATTACCAAAATTAGAAAATATACTTTGGATCTTTATAAAGAACTTGAAAAGAAAGTTGATCATTCTGCAGGATTAAGATTAAACGGTGCACTTTCAATTGCTGAGAATAAAGGGAGATGGCAAGAGCTTCAAAGACAAGCAACAACTGCACAACTTTTTGATGTTGATGTTAGAATTTTAGATAAAGAACAAATTAAAAAAGATTATCCAATTGTAAATACTGATGAAGTTTTAGGAGGGATTTTAATGCCAGGCGACGGTGCTGCAGATCCTTCCGGAGTAACACATATGTTAGCAAAAGCAGCAAGAATGGAAGGGGCAAAGATTTTTGAAAAAACTTCCGTTGATGAGATCATAACTAAAAATGGAAAAATTTCTGGTGTAAAAGTAAATGATAAAAAAATTGATTGTGAGTATATAGTTTTAGCATCAGGAATGTGGTCACGTCAAATTGGAGAAAAAGCTGGAGTAAGTATTCCTCTTTATCCAGCAGAACACTTCTATATTATTACTGAGCCGATTGAAAATCTTTCTAAAACCTTACCGGTGATAAGAGACTTTGATAACAGAACTTATATAAAGGAAGATGCTGGAAAAATATTGGTTGGAATTTTTGAGTCTGAATCAATCCCAGCATGGGATAAAATTAATAAAGTTCCAGAAGATTTTTCCTTTGGAGAATTTCAAGAAAATTTTGAGCATTTTGAGCCTTATTTAGCTACAGCAATTAAAAGATTTCCAGTTTTAGAAACAGCAGGAATTAGAAAATTTTTTTCAGGTCCTGAGTCATTTACTCCAGATACAAATACATTACTTGGAGAAGTGCCAGAAGTAAAAAACTTTTTTGTGTGTTGTGGTTTAAATAGTATTGGAATCGGAAGTGGGGGAGGTGTTGGTAAAGTTACAGCCGAATGGTTGATTAATGGACATATTAATGAGGATATTTTCTGTTATGACATTAAAAGATTTCAAAAATTTCATTCTGACTTAGGTTTTATAAAAAAAAGAATTACAGAATCATTAGGAGATTTATATGGAATGCATTGGCCTTTTAAACAACATAAAACTTCAAGGAATATAAAAAAACTTCCATATCATGACGAATTAAAAAGTTTCGGTGCGTGTTTTGGTGTTTCTGGTGGATACGAAAGACCCATGTGGTTTGCTTTAGATGGAGAAAAAACAGAATATGAATATAGTTACAATTATCAAAATTGGTACCCTTCAGCAGAATACGAAACAAATAATACAATTAAAAATGTTGGTTTGTTTGACTTAACTCCTTTTTCTAAGTTTGAAATAAAATCAGATAAGGCACACCAAGAGTTACAAAAGATTTGTACAGCTAATATCAAAAATGAATCTGGTAAATGTGTTTATACACATATGTTAAACTCAGATGGTGGAATAGAGACAGATTTAACAGTTGTATGTGTTGATAAAAATCATTTTAGAATAATAAGTTCTGCAGCAACAAGAGAGAGAGATAAATTTCATATAAATAAACATCTTTCAAAAAATATTGAATTAAAAGACATTACAGATGATTTATGTGTATTCGGTTTGTTTGGTCCAAGGAGTAGAGATTTACTTAAAACTTTAAGTGAAGATAATTTTGAAAATGATCAATTTAGATTTGGATTTGCAAAGTTTATTTCAATTGAAGGAGTTAAAATCTGGACACAAAGATTGTCTTATGTGGGTGAATTAGGCTTCGAGCTATATGTAGATGTTAAAGACGCAAAAAAAATATACGAACTACTTATAGAAAAAGGTAAAGATTTTAATCTTTCTAATTGTGGTATGCATGCAATGGATATTATGCGAATGGAAAGTGGATTTTTACATTGGGGGCATGATATTTCCCCTGAAGAAAACCAGTATCAAGCAGGTTTAGCTTTTACTATTAGCTATAAAAAAGATACAGATTTTATAGGCAAACAAGCTCTTGAAAAAATTAAACAAGATAAAGTTAAAACTAGATTCTCAATGTTTACTTTAAAAGAAAGTGAACCAGGAAAACCATTATTACTTCATGATGAACCAATTTATGATGGTGAAAAAATTATAGGAAAATCAACCTCAGGAAACTATTCATTTAATTTTAAAAAGAATTTAGTATTTGGATATATCAATAATGATTTATCTAATGAAGAACTTCAAAATAAAAACTTATTTATTGAGGTAGAAAAAAAGAAATATCCGATTGAAATAATCAACAAACCTTTAAAACAAACAAATTTTAAAAATAATTAATTTTTATTTTTTAAAAGAAAAACAAATATAAAACCAGTGATGTACATAATTAAAGCATACGCAGCTGTTGGAGATATGTAGACTATATCTGTACCAAATATTTGTGTAGAAACAAATATCGCTAAAGTACCGTTTTGTAATCCACATTCTAAAGCAATACATTTTTGTTGTTTTATTCCTGAGGCAAAAGTTTTACTAAGGTAATAAGCCACGATCATCATTGTTATATTTAGAATTAAAATAATGAAACCTGCTTGCATTAGAAAATCTATAAAATTTGCTCTTTCTTCATAAAATGCAGCTATAAAAAAAATGATAAATAATACTATATTAAGTTTTTCAAATATCTGAATTTTTGAATTTACAAAATTTTCAGCAAATTTTCTTATAATCATTCCCAATACAACTGGAACCGTTACAACTAAAAACATCTTTAGTGCTATACCAGTCATTGAAACATTTTGAGAAATATTAGTGATTCCAAATAAATCAGCAGATGTAAAAATTATAAGAGGAACTGTAATAATAGAAATTAAACTGATTATAGCTGTCAAAGTAATAGACAAAGCGACATCTCCATTGGCAAATTTAGTTAATATATTCGATGTAACTCCACCCGGTGCAGCAGCAATAATCATAACTCCAATAGCAATTTCAGGTGGTGTTTTTAAAATAATAATTAATAAGTAAGCAACTAATGGAAGAATGATTAATTGAGAAAAAAAACCTACAAAAAAATCTTTCGGATTTTTTAATACTCTCGTAAAATCTTCAATTTTTAAACCTAAACCCAAACCCAACATTATTAATGCGAGTATGATAGGTGCTGTTTTTGTTACTACTTCCATCCCGCTCCTTATGAAATAAATAATTTTTAAGTTAATTAAATGTACTCAAAAAAAGCAACAGTTTTATTGCATCACAGCTATGCTATATAATGAAAAAATTGAAAAAAAAATTTTATGAAAAGATAGATTTAAGATATAATAATCATATTAATAACTTTTCGAATGAACTTGGCCTTATATTTAAAAACTTCTGTTTGATAAGGTAAAATTTTTTTAAAATTCATCGAAGATAAAACATATTGTTTTTTTGTGTTTATCTTTATTAAATCCTCTTTAACTAAATATTGGCATTTTCTAATAATTGTTGCTCTAGGGATATTTGTCATATCTGAAATTGACATTGCACTTATACCACTATCTGATCCTAGATTTTCTATAAGAACATTATTTGTTGTAAAGTAGTCTAAAGAATTTTTGTTATCACCTGCATTTAAATGTTTTGAAACATTTAAAATTTGATTCATACAAATTGTTCCCCAAATATGAAAAGTTGTTAAATCTTTCATAAACTTATGATATCCGATGATTAAAGGTATTTGCATTCTATAAAACCATCTCCAAGTCAAGGTAAATTTTTTTTTAATAACATTTTCGATAGTTTTTTGATCAATTTTTTTTGGATAAATTTTTTCTTTATTTAAAGCTTGAGAAACTAGATGAATATATTTTGCTGAAAATTTAATTTGTTGATTTGGTTTAGTAAAGTCAAATGCTTTTCTATCAATTATAATCCTTTTTTTAATTCGAGTTATTACTCTCTCTTGTTCTAGTTCTAAGACTTTTCTTCTAACCGTTTCTTTAGGTAAGTCTAATTTTTTACAAAGTTCAGTAATATTAAATTTCTCTATTTGCACATATGATTTCGAATAATATTCATCAAAAGAATACTGAATATTCATTTGGTCATAAAATTGAAGAGTCTTTTCAACTAACGAAATTATTATCATATATTTGTAGTGATCTTTAAATGGTGAATAAACATTGTTCATCCAATTCCATTGGTGAGATATCCAATCTTTACTTAGTTCAGAATAATTAGACATAATAGTCTCGTAGACTTGCCCGTCTGAGAGAGTTTTAGAAAAATCTATTTCTTGAATACTCATAAATTATTAAAAGGGCAGTTAAGACCCAAATTGGACATGTGTCAATTAATTATTGACCCAGTTTGAACTTTCAAGAAAATTGTTTTTTTTAAATATTATGGTTTAATAGATTTATGACATCTAAAGGCTTTACAGAGAATGCTAACAATATCGAGACCCCAAATGATATTAAAGTAACTGAAAAGCCTTTAAATACTAACAAAATTAGTTCAGGTAGAGTCGACATTAATGTTTTAAAATCTAAATTAGAAGCTGAGCAAGGGAAAGAATTCAGGAAAAATATTTTTATTTTTTCATTCTGTGTTCTTCTGCTTGGCTCAATTGGAATATTTCTCTCTTTTTAATTTCATTTGCTTATAATTCCAAAGGATGTTTTATTACGCCAAATGAAAAATTTAACAAACTCTCTAAAGCAAAAGCTTACTTCGAAATATACAATTTCTAATAGTCAAGAAACTACTTCCAGAAAAACTGACATAAATGTTCTTTTAAACAGGGTAAAATCAGATAAAAAACAAGAAATCAAAAATAAATTTTATTTCTCTGCCGCAGCCTCTACAGGTTTAATCTTATTTGGGCTAATAGTTTTTAGCTAAAATCACATAATTACTTTAAATTCATCTAAATTTTATAATTAATAATTATTGAATCAAATTGAATAAATATTATAAATCAACAAAGTTAAAAGGCGGGGTAGCTCAGTTGGTTAGAGCGCGGGACTCATAAGCCCGAGGTCAGTGGTTCGATCCCACTTCCCGCTACCATATAATAAATTGCTGTTTTTTATGGAATTCTAATTAGGTCAATTCTATTTAGTTTTACAGTTTTTAATCTATTTTTAAATATTTTATCGCATTTATTTTGGTTTAAATCATGAATGCATATAACCCATGAATTTTTCAATTCATTTGAATATACAACACGTGAAAGATTAAGATTATTTTCATTTATAATAAATTTAATGTAATTTCTTATAGATGCTTCCCATGCTTTAGATAATTTTTTTTGTTCAATGTCAATACTTATAGAATAATTATTGATTTCAGATGTAGATATTTTTTTCAATGCTCCTTCAAAATCATGTTTATATGAAACTCTTTCTTTATAAAATTGCTTAAAAGTTTGTTCAGTAGTTAGGTTTAAAAATGTTATTAATATTAAAAAGGTTAAGACAAGATTTCTTTTTAACCTATTAAGTTTAAAAATGAAATGTGAGATAATAACTATTGTTGGTATTATAATAAAAATAATATATCTTGGAACTAAGATTGGTTTAAATAAAACGCCATAAATAAGAGGAAGTAAATAAGACAATACAAATATTGATAACAAAAAAAATAATTTTTTATTTTTGTTAAATGATCTAAAAAATTTCACTGTTAAAGTTATAAATGTTATAAGGTATATTAATCCCATAATTCTTGATCCAAAGAAGTTAGAAAAAAAAAGATTTGTAAAAAATTTAATGTCTATTGTTTCTATCCAAATAGGAGTCAGGTAACTTTCATTCAATTGGATAAAATAGTATATTAGTATAAATAGAGCTGAAAAAGTGTAAGCAATAATTTTTTTAAGAATAAATTTGTCATTTTTTTGAAAAAATTTTAATTCAGAAATAATCATTGCAAAATAAATTATTAATCCAAATGGATGTATTAAAGATGTTAACAATAAAAATATATTATAAAGGTAAAAAAAAATTAATTTGTCCTTATTTTCAAACTTAAAAGAAAAATAAATTGTAAGCGAGATTAAAAAGAATAAAGTTGAATACAATCTCAATTCTTGAGCATATGAAATTAAATAGATATTAATAGCAATTAAAAAAGATGTAAAAATATATGATTTATCATTCGAGATTTCTTTATTAATATATGAGACTGAAATTATTGATAAAGATGAAAGTAATGCTGGGAGATATCTGCTAATTTCAAAATTATATCCAAGTATTTTAAAATAAATTTTTATTAAAAAATTGAAAAAAAAAGGTACTTGTTCAATTGACTTGTGATATTGAAAAGATTGACTAATTGAAAATTCTGGATTTCCAATCCAAAAAGTAATGGTTTCATCTATCCAGAAATTTTCAAAATTCAAATTATAAAATCTAAGAAAAAATCCTAAGGAAATTATAAGAATAAAAATAAATGTATTTAGTTTTGATTCCACAAAATAATTTTTTTGAGATAATTTGAATATTCACAATTACCATAAAATTTAATTGCAGAATTTATTTCTCTTTTAGTAATCCACTTATTTAAATATGCAATTTCCTCTATACACGCTATTTTAAAACCTTGTCTATTTTCGATAGCTGATACAAATGCCGAAGTTTTGTAGAAATCTTCTATAGATCCTGTGTCTAGCCAAGCGCCACCTCTACCAATTAAATCTGCAGAAAGTTGATTTTTTTTTCTATAAAGATTAAGTAAATCAACTATTTCTAATTCACCTCTTTTTGAGGGTTTCAATTTTTTTGCAAATTTCACCACATTGTTATCAAAAAAATATAATCCAGTTATAGCAAGGTCAGATATGAATTTTTTGGGTTTTTCCTTAATCATGATGATTTTGTTTTTATTATTTATTTTAGCAACACCAAATGCTTCTGGTTTTTGAACTTTATGAAGTACAACTTTTGCACCCTTTTTAAGTTTTGTGCTATTAAGAAGTTTACCTGTTAGGTTTTGACCATAAAAAAAATTATCACCTAATATCATTGCAACATTATCTCTACCAATGAATTTTTCACCTAATAAAAAAGCATCTGGCAATCCTTTGGGTTTATCTTGTTCTTGATATGTAATTTTTATCCCAAGGCTTTTACCATCTGGTATAATTTTTTTATATTGTTGTAACTGGCCTTTGTTTACAACTATTAAAATGTTCTTAATTTTTGCTAACATTAAAATAGACAAGGGATAAAAAATTAAAGGTTTGTCGTAAATTGGTAATAATTGTTTGTTGACTGCTTTTGTGACAGGGCTCATTCTAGTCCCTTTTCCACCTGCTAATATAATCCCTTTTTTGATCATCCTTTTCCTAATCTTTTAATAATATCCTTTTTTGAAAGCGATTTATAATATGATTTGTTTTTAAAATACCATTCAAGTGTCAATTTAATTCCTTTTTTGAAACTTGTTTTAGGATACCATCCAAGCATATTTTTGATTTTATTACTATTTAAAGCATATCTTATATCATGACCCGGGCGATCTTTAACAAAGTTGATTTTTACTTTTTTTCCTAGTTGGATTAATTTTTTTGAACTTTTTAAAAGTTCCTTTGTTACTAATAGATTATTTAAATTTTTATTAGATCCAATATTATAACATTCACCCACTTTTCCTTTCTGAAAAACCCTGATTAATGCATCACAGTGATCTTTTACATATATCCACTCTCTAGAATTAGTTCCCTTACCATAAATTGGCAGGGGTTTGTTATTCATAATATTATAAATTAATTTTGGTATTAATTTCTCTGGATGTTGCTTTGGACCATAATTGTTTGAACAATTAGTTACTATCGCTCTTAATTTGTAAGTTTTAATGTATGAATTTACCAAATGGTCTGAAGAAGCTTTACTTGCAGCGTACGGAGAGCTTGGTTGGTAGGGATATTTTTCACTTGTTCTTCCTTTTATAACATCACCATAAACCTCATCAGTCGAAATATGAATGAATTTTGATTTATTGTTTTTTGAAAAATACTTAAAACATTCTAATAAGTTGTAAACTCCAACTATATTACTATAGATAAAACTTTCTGGATTATCAATAGATCTGTCAACATGAGTCTCTGCAGCCAAATTAAAAATACCCAGAGGGTTATATTTTAAAAAAATTTTTTTAATTCTTTTGTTTCCAATATCAAGCTTTATTAATTTATATCTTTTAGAATTTTTGAATTCATTTGTATTATAAAGATTTGACGAGTAAGTTCCTTTGTCTATGTTTAAAACATAAAAATTTTTTTTTAATAATAATTCTATTAGATTACTTCCTATAAATCCTAAACCCCCAGTAACTATGATTTTTTTCATTTTTGATTTTTACATTAAAAACAAATTTTAGTATAGTTGAGTATATATATATTATGTCAATAACTAGGCAAAATCTTTCAGTGATTATCGTAAGTTATAGAAGTGATCATGTTATAAAAAACTGTATTGATTCTATAGGTAGTGAAATTGAAATAGTTGTTATTGACAATTCTAATAATTTTGAATTCAAAAAAAAAATTGAATTAGAATATAAAAATGTCAAATGCATTCTGTCAAAAGAAAATTTAGGTATGGGTGCAGGAAATAATTTAGGTATAAAGAATGTGAATAAAGATTTTGCATTAATATTAAATCCAGACGTCACTTTAGAAAATAATTGTTTGGATGAAATAATAAAAGCATCCAAAGAAATTGAAAATTTTGCAGTTATTGCTCCCATTTCGAGCAAAGATAAATATCCAAATTATATTTTAGAGAAAGGTCATAATTTTGATCCAGTAAAGCCATTTCAAGTCAAAAGTGTTGATGGATATGCAATGCTTTTAAATTTAAAAAAATTGAAAAAAATAAATGACTTTAATTTTTTTGATGAGAATTTTTTTTTATATCTTGAAAATGAGGATTTATGTAAGCGAATAATAGAGATTGAAGAAAATATTTACATATTTCCAAAATCAAAAATTCATCATCAAGGAGGAAAAGCAGTAGATCCAAAGTATAAAAATGAAATTGAATATTTAAGAAATTGGCATTGGATGTGGTCAAAATTCTATTTTAACAAGAAACATTATGGTTATTTGATTGCTTTGCTGAAAGTATTTAAAAACTTTGTCTCAGCAAAAATAAAATTTTTTTATTATTTAATCACTTTAAATACTTTCAAAAGAAAAATTTATGAGATGAGAATATTAGGACTTCTAAGTTCTATGAGGGGAAAAAATTCTTATTATAGGCCTAAACTTTAAAAATCTAATGACCAGGGAATTCAATTAAGTTTTCTACTCTGTATCCTTTTTTTATTAAACTATCTGAACCATGAAGATCAAAAAGATTAATAACAAATATAAATCCGGCAACTTTTCCGTTTGAAATCTCAACAAGTTTAGCTGCAGCATCAGCTGTACCACCAGTGGCAATTAGATCGTCAATAATCAAAATACTATCTCCCTCATCAATCGAATCTTTGTGAACTTCTATAGTAGCTTTTCCGTATTCTAGTTCAAAGTCGACAGAGTGCACATCCGACGGTAACTTGTTTTTCTTTCTAAACATTATAAATGGTTTTTTTAAAATATAAGAAACTGCTGAGGCGAAAACAAATCCTCTGGACTCAATTGCAGCTATTTTATTAAATTTTGTTTTTTTTGATTTTTCTATAATTTGATCAATTGTTTCTGAAAAAGCTTTTTCATTTTTAATCAGAGTTGTGATATCTCTGAATAAAATACCCTTTTTTGGATAATCTGGGATAGATCTAATAAAGTCTTTTAAATTCATAAGAGTAATTTATAAAAGTATAAATAGATTTATTTTATAACATGACAATAAGTAAATTAGCAATTATTGGTGGCAGTGGTCTTTATGATGTTGAAGAGTTTAAAAATAGGGAATTATTAGATTTAGACACTCCTTGGGGAAACCCCTCAGACAAAATTTTAAAAACTAATTACAATAATAAAGAAGTTTATTTCTTACCTCGACATGGGAGAGGTCATTTTATCTCTCCTTCAAAAATAAATTTTAGAGCAAATATTGATGCTCTTAAACAACTAGGTGTAACTGACATTGTGTCAGTATCAGCAGTTGGATCTTTAAAAGAGGACTTACCTCCAGGAAAATTTGTAATTGTTGACCAATTTATTGATCGAACATTTACAAGAGAAAAAACATTTTTTGAAGATGAAATTGTTGCTCACGTTTCTATGGCTCATCCTACATCTAATGGTTTGATGAATGCATGTGAGGAGGCAATAAAAAAAGAGAAAATTGAATATCAAAGGAATGGGACATACGTTGTAATGGAGGGACCTCAATTTTCAACATTAGCAGAGTCAAATTTATATAGATCTTGGAAAGCAGATGTAATCGGAATGACTAATATGCCAGAGGCAAAATTAGCTAGAGAAGCAGAGATAAGATATGCTTCTGTCTCGATGGTCACTGATTATGATTGTTGGCATCCAGATCATGAAAATGTTGATGTTCAACAAGTTGTGAAAGTTTTGTTAGGCAATGCTGCTAAAGCAAAAAATATGATTAAAAATTTAATTGAAAATTTTGAAGATCACATTGATCCTAATGATCCAACTAATAATTGTTTGGATGTAGCTATAATTACTGCTCCGGAAAGAAGAACAAAAAAAACTATAGAAAAATTAAATACTGTTGCAGGCAGAGTTTTAAATAAATGAGAATAGAAGGAAAAGAGTATAGAACTATATGGTTTGAAAATAATATTATAAAGATTATTGATCAAACAAAACTTCCACACCAATTCGTAATAAAAGATCTTAAAACAGTTAGGGACTCAATAAATGCAATTAAAGTAATGGAAGTAAGAGGCGCACCTCTAATAGGAGCTACTGCAGCTTATGGAATAGTTTTAGCTATTATTGAAAATAATGACCAATCATTTTTAAAGAAATCTGCAGAAGATTTAATTAGTTCAAGACCAACAGCAATAAATTTAAAGTGGGCTGTTGATAGAATGATGAATAAATTATCAGGTGTTAATAGCGATAAAATCTTGGAAATAGCCTTGAATGAAGCCAAAGAAATATGTGAAGAGGATGTAAAATTTTGTGAAAATATAGGATTAAATGGACTTAAAATTATTGAAGAAATTTATAATAAAAAAAAAGACACAGTTAATATATTAACTCATTGTAATGCAGGTTGGCTAGCAACAATAAATTGGGGGACAGCAACTTCTCCAATTTATCATGCACACAAAAAAGGAATTCCTGTTCATGTGTGGGTAGATGAAACTAGGCCAAGAAATCAAGGTGCAAATCTTACATCTTATGAATTAAATGAGGAAGGAATAAAGAACACAATCATTGCAGATAACACAGGTGGTATACTAATGCAAAGAGGTGATGTTGACATGTGTATTGTTGGAACAGATAGAACTTTAGCTAATGGAGATGTCTGTAATAAAGTTGGAACTTATCTTAAAGCACTAGCAGCTCATGATAACAAGATTCCTTTTTATGTTGCATTACCAAGTTCAACAATTGATTGGAATTTAAAAGATCATAAAGATATTCCAATTGAAGAGAGAAATTCATATGAATTGTCTCATATAGAAGGTTTAGATGAAAAAGGAGATATTAAAAAGATTCAAATATATCCAAAAAAAAGTAAAGCTATGAATTTAGCCTTTGATGTAACTCCTGCAAAATATATTTCGGGATTAATTACTGAAAAAGGTGTGTGTGAAGCATCGGAAAAAGGACTTAAAGAATTATTTAAATGAAGAATTTAGATCAAAGAAATCAAATTATTGAGTACTCATTAAAATTAAATTCTACAAACCTTTCACCTCTTAGATCTGGCAATATATCATTAAGAGGAACGGAGGATGATATAGAGGGATACTTAATTACCCCATCAGGAAAAAAATATGAAACATTAAAACCTGAAGACATTGTTTTTATGGGTTTAAATGAGGATGAAAAAAACGACCAAACTAACAAACCATCATCTGAATGGAGATTTCATCGAGATATTTATACAAATAAAAAAGAGGCAAATGCCATTGTTCATGCTCATTCTCCACACGCAACGGCTGTATCTTCACATGGAAAACCCATTCCACCTTTTCATTACATGATTGCTCTTGCAGGAGGAGATGACATTAAATGTGCTGATTACGCGACTTTTGGAACTGAACAGCTATCTAAAAATGTAATCAGAGCTTTAGAAAATAGATCTGCTTGTTTGATGTCTAATCACGGACAGGTTGCTTTTGGAAAAAATTTAGAGGATGCATTTGAACTCGCACAAGAGATAGAAAATATTTGTCATCAATATACTATTGCTTTAAAATTAGGACAACCTAAGATACTTTCATTTAAAGAAATGAAAAAAGTTTTAGATAAGGCTAAAAACTATAAAAAAGGGTAAGATGATTAAAGTTGGGGAGCATATTACTTTAGATATTATAGGTACCACAAAAGAGTATGATCCCTCAGTTTATGAAAGAGTTATAAATAAAATAGCTAAAGCAGCTAATGTAACTATTTTAAATATTTCTAAATATAAATTTGAACCTCAGGGCTTTACAATTCTAGCTTTATTAGCTGAAAGTCACATCAGCTTTCATACATTTCCAGAAAAAGGAATAATTAGTTTTGATTTTTTTACCTGTGGAAAAATAAGTCCATCAGTAGCAATTGATATTGTTAAAAAAGAATTTGAACATAAAAGAATTGTTAAAAAAGAATTTAATAGAGATACCAGATCTCTTTACCATGATATCTATAGTTCACCTGGATTACAAAAATCATATGTTGTAAACGAAGTTCTAGAGGATTTTAAATCAAGAGTTGGTCAACACATTGAAATTTTAGAATTAGAACAATTTGGAAAATCTTTATTTATTGATGGTGAAATACAAGTTGCTGCCTCGGATGAACATTTATATAGTTCAACTTTTGTTGGAGCAGGTCTGAAGTTAAATAAAAAAAATGAAAGAGCAGCAATAATTGGTGGTGGTGATGGTGGTGTTGCAAGAGAATGTATATCAAAAAAGTTTAATTTTATTGATTGGTACGAATTAGATCCAGAAGTTGTAGAAGTTTGTAATAAACATCTTGGTGATATAGGAAAAAAATCTACAGAAAAGAATTCTGTAAAATGTGTATGGGGTGATGCGTTCGAAAGTATAAAGACAGTAAATGAAGATACTTACGATCATATTTTTGTTGATTTAAATGATGATCAGTTTTGTATAGACCTTGCTGCTAAAAATATGGACTCTTTAGTGAAAATACTTAAACCTAAAGGAGTTATTACTGCTCAGGTTGGCAGCCAAGATAAAAAACCTCTTCAAGTTGAAAATTGGTTGAATGTATTTAATCATCATTTTGGAAACACTAATTTATCCAGAGTTTACATACCTAGTTTTGATTGTTCTTGGAATTTTTCTTCTTCGATAAATCATTAATTTTTTCTTTTTAATATCCACAATCTGTGAAATACTATTTTTTTATTAAAGGAGATAACAATGAATATATTCAAGAAGACTATTTTTTCAGTTTTACTCTCTCTATTGGTAATGGGGAATGTTTATGCTGATAAAATAAGAATTGGAACAGAGGGTGCTTATCCTCCATGGAACTCAAAAAATGAAGCAGGTAAGTTAATAGGTTTCGAAGTTGAATTAGCTTACACGCTATGTAGATACATTGGACAGCAATGTGTAATAGTTGAGCAAGATTGGGATGGAATGATTCCAGCTCTAATCATGAGAAAGTTTGATGCAATAATGGCAGGTATGTCAATTACTGCAGAAAGACAAAAAGCTATTAGCTTTTCTCAAGGATATGCAGATGAGGTTGCATCTTTAGCAGTCATGAAAGGATCTAGTCTAGAAGGTTTAGATACATCTGCTGGGATAAATCTTACAAAACCAAATGCTGCAGCAAAAAAAGATCTTAAAACACTTACTGCTGCATTAGCAGGTAAAACTGTTTGTGTACAAACTGCTACAATTCACCAAAACTTTTTAGACTCTGGTGATGTTGGAAAAGTAAATGTAAGAACTTATAAAACGCAAGACGAAGTAAACCTAGATTTAGCATCAGGAAGATGTGATGCTGCATTAGCTGCTGCTGTTGCATTTAGCGATTATGCAGAAAAATCTGGTAAGCCAGTTGTCTTAACTGGACCAACTTTCTCAGGTGGTGCATTTGGAAACGGTGTTGGAGTAGGTATTAGAAAAGATGATACTGAACTTTTGAAAAAGTTTAATGCCGCTATCAATAAAGCGAGAAAAAACGGAGACATTAGTAGAATTGCTACTAAGTGGTTTGGTTTCGACGCTTCTATGTAATTAAATTTTAGATTTGGCGACTATCATGTATAGTCGCCGATCTGTATGGAACTTCTAGCATTCGGAGATACTGGTTGGGGTGATGAATTATTTTATGCAACCCTAATGACCATAGCTGTTTCAATAACAGCAATGTTTATAGGTTTTCTTTTTGCATTAATCTTTACTCCATTAAAATTATCTAAAAATAAGTTTTTAAATTTTATCGCCAATTCATACACAACTATAATAAGAGGTGTTCCAGAATTATTAGTAATTTACCTTTTCTTTTTTGGTGGAACTGGTGCAGTTATGTTTGTTGCATCAATATTTGGTTATAATGAATATATTGAAATAAATGCCTTCATTACAGGTGCATTTGCAATTGGAATAATTTCCGGTGCTTATTCAACAGAAGTTTTTAGGGGAGCAATACAATCAATTGATAAAGGCCAGTTCGAAGCTGCTAATGTATTAGGTCTTAATAAATTTGGAAAATTTTTTAAAATTATTTTACCTCAAACATTAAGATTAGCTATTCCAAATCTAAGTAATGTTTGGCAGATAACACTCAAAGACACTTCTCTAATTTCAGTTACAGGTTTAGTTGAAATCATGAGACAATCTTATATTGCTGCTGGATCAACGAGAGATCCATTATTCTTTTATTCATTTGCTGCAGTTTTGTATTTACTACTCACTTTTGTAAGCATGAAATTAATCAATAGATTAGAAGTCAAATATAGTAGGGGGTACTAATGGATCTTGAATTAATGACTAACAGTTTCCCTAAATTATTAAGTGCAGCAGTAATAACTTTAAAACTTCTTTCAGTTTCTTTAATAATAGGATTATTCATTGGATTATTTTTTGCAATTCTAAGATTAAGTAAGAATATATTAATCAATAGATTTGCTTATGGATATTCATATATTTTTAGGGGCACACCTCTTTTAGTACAAATATTCATTATTTATTTTGGATTGGGTCAAATTGAATATTTAAGATCGACAGCCTTATGGGTAATTTTAAAAGAACCATATTGGTGTGCAATTATTGCTTTTGCTTTAAACACAGGTGCTTACACTTCTGAGATATTAAGATCAGCTTTTCAAACAATTAAACCTGGAATAATAGAGGCAGGTAAAAGCTTAGGTATTTCTAATAAAGTAATCTTTTATAAAATTCAGATACCTATAGCTGTAAGACAATCTTTACCAGCCTATGGAAACGAAATTATCCTAATGATGAAAGGAACTTCTTTAGCTAGCACAGTCACCATAATGGACCTAACAGGTGTTGCAAAATATATAATTTCAACAACTTTTAAACCAATTGAAGTATTTATAGTTGCTGGTGGAATTTATCTATTTATGACTTTTATAATTCATAACGTGATTAAATTTTTAGAGAAAAAATATAGTTTTAATTAAAGTATTATTAAATCTAATTTTTGTTTACCGAGTCTTTCATTACTATTTTCTGTAACCAAGTAAGTTTCACCCAAGTTCATTGCTAGTTGGTTTTCTGAGTCCATTAATATCATATGCATAAAAAAAATATTTCCTGGCTGAATTACATAAGGATTGTTGGTGTATAGCATTGGCCAATCCATCCAATTTGGAGAAAAAGTATTTCCTAACGAGTAACCACAAGCATTCATTCGAGCTTTGTTGTAACCAAGGTCATCAAACGTTTTTGCATGAATATCAAAAACTTCTCCAATTTTGTTTCCAGTTTTCAACTTACCTTCACAATTTTTAAGAGCTTCAACACATGCTTCATGCATTTTATGATGTTTAGGATCTGCTTTACCAATAGGAATAGTTCTAAACATTGCAGAATGGTAATGCCTATAAGTACCAGCCCATTCAATAGTTAATTGATCTTGTTTATCTAAAATTTGTTTTTCTGCTTGATAACGACAAAGCAATGCATTTTTACCAGAACCAATTATAAATTCATTTGCAGGATAATCTCCACCACCCTCAAATATTACCCTGTTCATTTCTGCTAATATCTTAGACTCACTAACACCAGCTTTTGCATGTTTCCATACTTCGTCTAAAGCTTTATCCGCAAGCTCTGCAGCCTTTTTAACATAAACAATTTCCTCTTTGGATTTTACAACTCGTAATTTTGTTATTAAGTCTGATTTATCTTCAATAGAACAATAATTTTCTAAAGATTTGTTTAATCGAAGAGCATTACGACCAGTTAAACCATAAGCTTCATATTCAATTCCTAAATTTTTTCCTTTAAGATTTAATTCATTCAAAATAGTTTTAAGATCATCGGTTGGATTTGATCCATCTTTATCAACCCATATTCTAATATCTTCTATGTTGGATGTATTATGAGCTTGTCTTAAATCAGGAGCTCTTGTGAGTAGTATTAAATTTCCGTTTTTATCTAGAACTAATGTCTGAAAAAAAACATAACCAAAGGTGTCATATCCAGTTAACCAATACATGGACTCTTGTCTAAACATTAAAAGAGCATCTATATTTTGCTCTTTCATTGAATTTAAAACTTTATTTTTTCTGCTAGAAAACTCCTCTTTTGAAAAATGAAGCGCCATTAGAATTATTTAGTAACTCGTATATTCTTTTATCTCTTTTATAACTGAACCGGTGTGATTATTAATTTCTAATTTTATTTTTGCACGATCATCATTAAGAAAATGGACGTCTCTTGAAAGTTTAATAAATTTTTCGCCAAAATCTTTATCTTTTTCACATTGTCTTTTATCATCCTCAATAACCCATAGTTTAGAATTTATTTCTTTTAATGATTGATAAAGATCATTAAGTTTATCATCAGATTTTACATTCTTATCCAACTGATTTTTTAGAATAGAGTGTTCGTTATTGATAAATTTTAGTTTTTCTGAATCTTTAATTTTTCCTTGTTTGATTTCTAAAATTGAAATTTTATCTAAAAGTTCACCTATCGAAACTTCAACTATAATTTTATTCATAAAATTTAATACTGTGCTATCTTGTTATAAATATGTCTAATATTTTAATTATTAAACACGGATCATTAGGAGATATAGCTCAAGCAAGTGGTGCAATTCAAGACATATCTGAAAATCATAAAAATGATCGAATTTATTTACTAACTACAAAAGCTTATTTAGAAGTTTTTAAAAAAAATCCATTTATTCATGAAGTAATTCTAGATAAAAGGTTACCAAGATATAATCTGATATACTTATACTTCTTAATGAGAGATCTTAAGAAACATAGTTTTTCAAAAGTTTTCGACCTTCAAAATTCTTCAAGAACAAATTTTTATAAAAATATTCTTTTTCCTAAAGCACAAAAAGAAACATGGTCTAGCTCAATTACTACTTTGCCAGATGTAATAGATAAAAATGAATTTGATAAACATTCTGTTTTAGACAGATTTAATCATCAATTACAAACATCAGGACTAAAAACATCTCATACTTTAAATCCTAATTTTAGTTGGGCTGGCTCTGAGATCAGTAAAATCAAAGACCATTTCAAATTGAATAAATTTATTTTATTATTTCCTTTTTGCTCACCTCACTTACATATTAAGAAATGGCCTTATTATAATGATCTTATAAAACTTATTTTAGATAAATTTGGTAACGAATATAAAATTGTTTTAGCTCCGGGCCCATCTGAGATAAATGATGCAAAAGAAATAAATGCTCAAGTTTTATTAGATAATGGAAAAGCGCTTGATATTTCTCAATTAACTTCTTTGATCAAAGATAGCTCTTTTATTATTGCTAATGATACAGGACCTGCTCATATCGCAGCTCATGTTGGAGCTAAAGGGCTAACTTTATTTGGCAAACATACTACTGCTTACAAAGTTAGCATTGAAAGAGAAAATTTTAAAGCAATTGAAGTAACAGACTTAAATAATTTAAGTGCAGAAAAAGTTTTTGAAAGATTAGTTAATTCTTTAAATTAATTAAGAATTTTTTTGTATTCTTCAAAGATTTTATCCCATTGAAATTTTGAAACATACTCTTTGGCATTTTTTCCAAATTCAATATATTTTTTATTTTCAATCATTGAATTCAATGATGAATAAATGTCATCTAGATTGTTCCCATCACAAATTAATCCAGTTCTATCGTGGTCAATTGCATCGGATGCACCACCATCTTTTCCTCCTAACGATGGAACTCCATATTGTGCAGCTTCAACATAAGCTATCCCAAAACCTTCTACAGAGGTTTTATGTATTATAGATGGCATGACAAAGATATTGGATTTAGCTACTAAAGCATTTTTTAAATCAGAACTTATATCTTTAAAAAACATTACTTGTGAAGTTAGATCTAATTCTTCAACTAATTTTTTCATGTTCTCCTCTTCATCACCGTAACCAATACAAATATAAACAATATCAGGGTATAGTTGTTTTAAATTTCTTAATGCCATAATTACTTTTTCATGATTTTTTCTTTTATCAAATCTAGAAACTGTAATTAGTCTTGGTGTTTTGACTTTTAATAAACTTTCAACTTTCTCAAGAGATTTTTTATTTAATTCTTGAATTGGATCAGCCCCAGGGTTTATGACTATAACTTTATTTTGTTCTACACCATTATTTATTGCTAAATTCTTTGTGTATTCAGAATTCGCAATTACTTTCTCTACATTATTAAGAACTTTTACAACTCTTTTATTTAATGAGCTTCCTCTAGGATGGTTGATTTCCTTACCATGAATTAAACAATATTTTTTTTTATTAGTTTTGATTAATTCTAAACTCTTCCAGTGATCAGCAATGATGCCCTCAACTTTATTTTCTTTTAAAAATTCATTTATTAATTGAGCTTTTCTTATTTTTCTTAAAAATTTTATTCCACCAACTCTTTCAATTGAAAAACTAGCTTGTTCATCAAAATCTTTATGATTTTCCTGATAATCTGCAAAAACTTTAATCATAAAATTTTTTGACATCTCACGAGATAAACCCCACATCAAACTTTGCATTCCACCTAATTCTGGCGGGAAAGTTCTGGTAACAATAATGAACATTAATTAGTTTTCCACTTAATACCACATCCAGCACTAGGAATTTGGTTCTCAGGTCCTTTATTAGTTTCAGCAATTTGTATCATTGCTTTTAATAGATCACTGTCCCCATCTCTTACCGGTACCAATTTTTTTAGTTCTCTCACTCTTCCTCTATATTGAAGTTCTAAATCTTTATTATAACCAAAAAAATCTGGTGTACACACTGCATCATAAGTTTTTGCAATTTCTTGAGTTTCATCAACTAAATAAGGGAAACCAAATTGGTTTTCTTTTGAAAATTTAATCATATTTTCAAATGAGTCTTCAGGATAATTTTCAGCATCATTAGCGCAAATAGCTACTGAATTGATACCGACATCTTTTAATTTTTTACAATCCTCAACAATGTCTTTCGTTACTGCTTTAACATATGGACAGTGATTACAGATAAACATAATAAGCGTTCCTTTTTCACCTTTGATATCTGCTAAGGAAAGAATTTTACCCTCTGTTGATTTAAGCTTAAAGTCATGAGCTTTTTGACCAAAATCACATATTGGAGTTTGTATGGGCATAATGTAATAATATATAAATAATGTTTTACGATTTAAAAGATAAAAAACCAAAAAACTCTGGCGAAAATTGGGTAGCACCTAATGCAACTATAATAGGTGATGTTACTTTAGAAAAAAATTCTAGTATTTGGTTTAATGCAACTTTAAGAGGTGATGTAGAAAATATTCATATTGGTGAAGGATCTAATATTCAAGATGGAAGTGTTTTACATACTGATCCAGGTTATCCGCTAAAAGTTGGAAAGAATGTTACCGTTGGACATATGGTTATGCTTCACGGCTGTACCATAGGAGATAATAGTTTAATTGGTATTGGAGCAGTAATTTTAAATAACGCAAAGATTGGAAAAAACTGTCTTATTGGAGCAAAAGCATTAATTACAGAAAACAAAGAAATTCCAGACAACTCTTTAGTAATTGGCTCACCTGGTAAGGTTGTAAGAGAAATTACGGAAGATGAAAAAAAAGCTATTATTGAAAATACAAAACATTATCAAGATAATTGGAAAAGATATTCTAAATCAATTTTTTAAAAATTTATGAAAAAACTTTTAGGGATCGTTATCCTAAGTTTAATTTCAATTTTATTAATAAGTTGCGGTGAAAAAAAATCACAAATTAAATTAGAAAAAGTATTATTATTTGGTGACAGCCTTATGTCAGGTTATGGCCTACCTGAGAAGGATCATTTATCTGTAATTTTAGAAAAAAGTTTAAAATCTGAAGGATATGAAACTCAAGTTTTTAATGGCAGTGTCTCTGGTAACACTTCTTTAGATGGTTTAAATAGAATAGAAGATGAATTATTAGATGAAAGTTATGATTTGATAATTATTGGTCTTGGAGCAAATGACATGTTAAGAAGAATTAACCCAAATCAAACAAAGCAAAATTTAGACAAGATTATTAACATTATACTAGATAATAACATTAAGGTAATTCTTGCAGGTATGGTTGCTTCACCTACAAATGGATTAAGTTATAAAAAAGAATTTGATAAAATTTATCCTGATTTATCAAAAAAATTTGAAATAGAATTAATTCCATTTTTATTAAAAGGTGTTGCTCTTAACCCAAATTTTAATCAGGATGATGGATTACACCCTAATGAAAAAGGAGTATTGATTATTGCTGAAACAATAAAAAAAAGTATTTTTAATTTCTTATAAAAAATATTTTTAAAATTTTCTGATTACTTAAATCTTAATTTGTAAATCAATATAAAAAAACTTAAAATTAGTGTTACAGCATTAGCTAAAATTACTGGTAAGTCCTTTATTATTAATCCATATATAAGCCAAGACAAAACTCCAATTGTAAATATTAAAAACATATAAAGAGAAATATCTTTTGTACTTTTAGTTTGATAAACTTTTATAGCTTGGGGTAAAAAAGCGAATGTAGTACAAAAAGCTGCGAAAAAACCAATATATTTTATAATAAAATCTATCATCGCATTTATGGAATTAACCATTCATTTTTATTAGTTTCCAAATTAAATTTTGCTCTTCGGTGACCTTTAGCTGCAAGATATAGCCACTCAATGGATTTAATTTTACATTTTATAACTGTAAAATTTTTATAACCTTCTTCACTTTGTTCCATAGTGTAATCAAAATCTTCTAATTTAGATATCATTCCAGAAGTTGGATTTTCTGATGAAGTTCCAGGAGGGCTATCAGTTAAATAACAACGTCTACTGATATGTTGAGTTTTTTTCCAAGATTCCTCTGTTATGGAATTTTGATTATTAACCTCACATTCTACTTTAACTCTTAACTGTATCTTTTCTTCTTTATCGTAGAAAACTAAAGAGGCATTCTTATTTTTTTTAAGTATATCTACTTTTGGGGATCTTAAATCAGTATGAAACTGTAACAGATTATTTTTTCTATCTGATTTACGTAAGACAACTATTCTACCATCAACTTCGTTTTGATGAGCACAAATAAAAACTGGAATTCTAAATGGCGAGCCTCTATTGGTCACAGCATCATCTAACATAGACCAATACTTATTTTGAATTTCCCCAAAATCTTCATAGTATGCTGGATGCATACTTTACTTTCTAAATCTTTTTATTAAGCTTGAGGTATCCCAACGATTACCACCCATTATTTGCACTTCTTCATAATATTTATCTACTAGTTCAGTGATAGGTAACAATGATCCATTATTTTTAGCTTCTTCCATTGCAATCTTTAAATCTTTTCTCATCCAATCAACTGCAAAACCAAAATCAAACTTATCATCAATCATTGTTTTGTATCTATTTTCCATTTGCCAAGATTGAGCCGCACCTTTTGAGATGACTTCAATAACATCTTCCATGTTTAACCCAGCTTTTATTCCAAAATTTATTCCCTCAGATAAACCTTGAACTAATCCTGCTATACAAATTTGATTGACCATTTTTGCTAATTGTCCAGAACCAGCTTTACCAAGCAATTTCATTTTCTTACTATAACAATCAATTTTATCTTTTGCTTTTTCAAAATCATCTTGATCTCCACCAATCATCACAGTTAAAGCACCATTTTCGGCACCAGCTTGTCCACCTGACACTGGCGCATCCAAAAATCCCCATCCATGAGCCTTAGAACTTTTATAAAGTTTTCTTGCTATTGAGGCTGATGCAGTTGTGTTATCGATATGCACAGCACCTTTTTTAATAGTATTATAAATACCTTTTTTTCCAATTGTTACTTCTGATAAGTCATCATCATTACCAACACATGTAAAAACATAATCAGCATTTTTTGCTGCATCAGCCGGAGTATCAGCAATATTCCCTTTGTATTCTTTAATCCATTTTTCAGCTTTGGATTTTGTTCTGTTAAAAACAGTTACATTGTGTCCACCTTTTGATATATAACCTGCCATTGGATAACCCATGACACCAAGACCTATGAAAGCAACATTACAGCTCATAATTAATTAATATGTTTAAAAGTTTAAATTTAAAAGTAATTATATTCGGTTTCATATTTACATTTTTTTCTAGTTTTGGACAGAGTTTTTTTCTTGGTCTTTTTAACTCTAGTATACGAGAAGCATTATCTATCACCCAGGGACAATTTGGAACGATTTATGCATCCGCAACTTTATTGAGTAGTTTTTTATTAATATGGGTTGGAAAAAAAATAGATGATATCAATATATTTAAATTTGCATTTTTTGTAACAATACTTTTATCTTTTTCGTGTTTTTTCTTTTCAAAGATTTCTTCGGTAACTTTTTTATTTATTGCAATTTTTTTAATGAGATTCTCAGGTCAGGGTATGATGTCTCATACAGCAACAACAACAATCTCTAGATATTTTACGAAATCTAGAGGAAAAGCTTTAAGTACAAGTTGGTTCGGTCTTTCCACTGCTGAATTTATATTACCTGTTTTAATTGTATATTTGCTTACTATTACATCTTGGCAAAATTTATGGTTATACATCTCAATACTAGTTTTGATATTTCTTCCAATTACTTCTTTTATTTTAGTAAAAAATTTAAACTTTGAGTCAAGAGAAGAGACAAACCAAGAAGAATTTAATCAAAAAATAAAACAATGGAAAAGAATTGAAGTTCTTAAAGATTATCGATTTTATATCGTTTGTTTGAATATGTTAGCTATGCCATGGATTGCAACAGGTGTTTTTGTTTACCAATCTTTTATTACAGAGTCTAAAGGCTGGGGCACTTATGTAATTGCCCAATCTTTTATGGTTTATTCAGTTTTATCAGTAATAACTTTGCTAGTTGCAGGTTTTTTGATCGATAAATTTACTAGCAGAAAACTACTTATTTTTATGAATATTCCATTGTTAATTTCGACTATAGTTTTAATTTATTTTGACATTTCATTTTCAGCTTTCTTATTTTTAGGCTTAATTGGGATATCAAATGGACTTGCAAACGTACTGGGTTCCTCAACGTGGGCAGAAATTTATGGTGTAAGATACATTGGCTCTATAAAAGCACTTACCACAGCATTAATGGTTTTTTCAACAGCATTTGGCACTGCATTGTTTGGTCTTTTAATTGATACAGGATTTTCAATAGAACAGGTTGCTCTTGTATCATTTATTTATATTTCTTTAGCTGCCGTCTTATTATTTTTTGTTAGAAATAAGCTGAATCCACAATATTTATAAAATTCTCCTTGATTTTCTAAAGATCACTGTATAGATACACCGCATGGCTAGAGTAACAGTAGAAGATTGTATCGATAAAGTTGAGAGCCCTTATGAATTAGTGTTAGTTGCTAAAGAAAGAGCAACTCAGCTAAACACAGGAATAGAACCAACTTTAGATAGAGATAACGACAAAAATACAGTTATAGCTCTAAGAGAAATTGCAGAGGAAAATATTAAAGTAAATGAACTTACCGAAAGTGCAGTTTACAAATTAAGAAAGCATGTAGAGCAAGTTGACGATGGTGCTGAGGATGATGAAGACGTAGGTGATGATTTTGAAAGTCTATATAAAGGTGAAATTTCAAAAAGTGGTACACCTATTTTACCATCTAAGAGAGCAAGAAAAACTCCAGAAAAAATTCAAGTTTCTAATGAAGATTTAGCAGAACTATCTCAAACTGCTAAACCAGACATTGATACAGCAGCAACAGATGAAACAGGTGATGAGCAAGGAGATGTTTCATTAGATGAAGTAACTGAAACAGAAAATATAGCTACTGAGCAAGATACTTCAAACGAAGCTGAGAATAATTAAGTAAATTCTTTTAAAATTTTTTCTCTGTGTTCGTCTAAATCAGGGATATCACCCCTAGTTTTTTCATCTTTATAAGTAGACATTTTAATTGGATTACCAGCTAATTTAAAATCTCCAATTTCTTTATGAAAAGCTTTAACAATCATGTTTCTTGCATCTACTTGAGGATTTTCTACTGCTTCTTTAATATTGAATATTGGACCACAAGGAATTTTTTCTTTTTCCATATCTTTAACCCATTCACTGGTCGATCTAGATGCTAATTTTTTTTCAAGAATTATTTTAAGTTCATCCATATTTTTGGCTCTAGATGAATTGTCAGAAAATTTAGGATCTTTACTCATTTCAGGCATTACTAAAAGTTCACAAAGTTTTTCAAATAATCTATCGTTTCCAGCCGCTATAATAATGTAGCTATCTTTTGTTTTAAAAGCCTCGAACGGTGCAATTGACGGATGACGCGACCCCATTGGTTTTGGTATCTCATTTTTTGCTAAGTAACGAGCTATAGCATTTTCTAAAATTGCTATTTGACAATCTAGCATTGACACATCAATAAACATTCCTTTACCTGTTTTTTGTCTATCATAAAGAGCTGCATTAATTCCAATTGCTGTAAACAAACCAGCAGTGATGTCACCAATTGATGTCCCAACTCTAGTTGGTTCAGAATTAGGCTGTCCAGTTACACTCATTAATCCACCCATACCTTGTACAACCATATCGTAAGCAGGCAATTCTTTGAGAGGACCGGTTTGACCAAATCCAGAAGCAGATGCGTAAATTAATTTAGGATATTTTTTATTTATATCTTTCCAACCATAACCCCACTTTTCCAAAGTACCTGGTTTAAAATTTTCAACTAAGACATCTGCTTTAGATAAAATTTTATCAAAAATTTTTTTATCCTCACTGTTCTTTAAATTCAGTGCAATACTTTCTTTACCTCTATTCAATGACATAAAATAGGCTGAGTAATCTTTAATAAATGGTCCAAACTTTCTAGAGTCATCTCCAATTTCTGGGGCTTCAACTTTAATTACTCTTGCACCAAGGTCTGATAGTATCATTGTGCAGTAAGGACCGACTAATACCCTTGTTAAATCAACTACTAGTAGGTTTTTTAATGGTCCATCCATATAATTATATATATCATGAGTTTTTGACGACTTGACTCTTATTAATAAGTTCACTTTAATTCAATTATTAAAAATAACAATAGAGGGAAAAAATAATGTTAAAAAAGATATCTTTATATTTAACTTCATTAGTTTTTGTTTTTACTACTATTGGTTCTGCTTATGCAGTTACGCTGAAAGCAAGTCACCAATGGCCAGGTACACCAAGAGCTGATGGATCTTATGACCCACGTCATGAAATGGTTCAAATCATTGCTGACGAGGTTAAAAAAGCAAACGTTGGAGTAGATATTAGAATTTACCCAGCTAAATCATTATACAAACCAAAAGAACAGTGGAAACCAATGACAACTGGTCAATTAGATATTTCTGCTTTTCCATTAGCATATGCTTCTAAATTCCATCCAGAATTTGATGCAACTTTAATGCCTGGAACAGTAAAAAATCATGACCACGCATTAAGATTTAATAAAGGTCCAATGATGACTGAAATTAAAAAGATCATTAATGATGCAGGTGTTGTAGTTTTATCTGATGCTTGGTTAGGTGGTGGTTTTGCTTCAAAAACAAAATGTATCAAAAATCCTAGCGATGCTAAAGGTCAAGTTATGAGAGCTGCAGGAAAAGCATTTAACCAAATGTTAGAAGCAGCTGGAGCTGGTATACAAAGTATGCCTTCATCTGAAATTTACACAGGTTTACAAACTGGTGTATTAACAGGTGCTAACACAAGTTCAGGAAGTTTTGTAAGTTACAAAATTTATGAACAAGTTTCATGTGCTACTCCTCCAGGAAAATTTGGTCTATGGTTTATGTATGAGCCAATTTTGATGTCAAAAAAGTCTTTTGATGCTTTAAACTCTAAGCAGCAAAAAGCTTTAATGAAGGCTGGAAAAGTTGCTGAGAAATACATGACAGCTCAAGTAGAAAACTTAGATAAAAAGTTTGAAGATGCTTATAAAGCTGCAGGTGTAAAATTAGTATACATGGACGCAAAAGACCATGCTGCATGGGTAGAGATTGCGAAAAAATCTTCTCATAAGGCATTTGCTGATAAAGTTCCAGGTGGCGATAAGCTAATGGAAATGGCTTTAGCAGTTAAATAAAATAATATATAAAGAACCCCTATTTATTCTTATTAAATAGGGGTTTTTTTTATGAAAAAAAAGTATCTTCAATTTTGTGATCTAATAGCTAAAGCATGTGGTGCTTTCGCTGTATTAGCATTGCTCTTATCAATCTTGGTAATCGTTGAACTTGTTTTTGAAAGATATTTTTTTCAAAGAGCAATTACATGGCAAACAGAACTTGTAACTATGCTGTTAGTTGCTTCAACTTTTATAGGAAGTGTATACGTTCTAAGTGAGAAAGCTCATGTGAGCATGGAATGGATTTATGATTTTTTATCCAAAAAAAATATAATTAGATTAAAAATTTTTACATCTTCTATAAGTTTATTATTTTTCCTAATTTTATTTTATTTTGGTTTCTTAATGTTCGAGGAAGCATTTACCAAAAATTATTCAACAGGAACAGTGTGGGATCCACCACTATGGATACCATATTCATCAATGATGTTAGGGGCTTTATTGATGATATTACAGTATATTGCAGAAATTATAAAATTAACTGATGAAAAGGATTTTAAATAAATGGATCCACTGATTATAGCATTAATTGTTGCGGTTTTTACTTTATTGGTACTTTTTTCTGGAATTCCAATTGCATTTGGTTTGAGTTTTGTTTCGATAGCTCTTTTAGTTACATTTGAAGGTTTTCAAATGCTTGATGTATTTGCTGAAACATTTTTTGCAGGATTAAATTCATTTGTTTTGCTTTCTATACCAATGTTTATTTTAATGGGAATGGCTGTTGCCAACTCTCCCGCTGGAAAAGATTTATATACAGGATTAGATAGATGGCTTTGGAGAGTACCAGGTGGATTGGTAATTTCAAATATTGGCGCTTGTTCAATTTTTGCAGCTTTAAGCGGATCTAGTCCTGCAACTTGTGCTGCGATTGGGACAATGGGAATACCTGAAATGAGAAAAAGAGGTTATTCCGATCAAATCGCAACAGGAACCATTGCAGCAGGTGGAACTTTAGGAGTTTTAATTCCACCTAGTATTGTTTTGATAGTTTATGGAATTGCAACGGGTACATCTATTGGAAGATTATTTTTATGTGGTCTTGTGCCAGGTTTTATGTTGGCAGGTATGTTTGCGATATGGGCTCTAATACACAGTTATTTTATTGATAAAGATGCAGCAAAAGCTTTAAGAAATAGAGTAAGACCAACTCTAAAAGAAAAACTTGAAGTTTTACCGAGAATTCTTCCTTTTTTAGCAATTATAGCAGGAGTTCTGTATGTACTTTATGGAGGAGTTGCAACACCATCTGAGGCATCTGGAGTAGGGGCATTCTTAGTTTTTGTTTTAATCGCTGTCGTTTACAAAATTTATCAGCCAAAAAAGATTTGGAACATTGTTAAAGTTTCTATGAAAGAAAGTGTAATGATAATGTTCATTATCGCTGCCTCATATCTTTTTGCATTCACTCTATCACAACTGTATGTAACTCAGTCATTAGCACAGAGCATGGTCGAATTAAGCTCTAACAAATGGGTTGTGTTCATTCTAATAAACATATTTCTTTTAATAGCTGGTTTCTTTTTACCGCCGGTTGCAGTTATTGTAATGACTTCAGCAATATTATTGCCAGTTATTACTACTTTAGGTTTTGACCCATATTGGTTTGCAATAGTATTTACAATCAATATGGAGATTGGCTTAATTACACCACCAGTTGGATTAAATCTTTATATTATAAAAGGAATTACCCCAGACGTTAGTTTGTCAGAAATTTTAAAAGGATCTATACCGTTTATGATAATTATGGCTTTAGCTATAGTAATTTTATGTATTTTTCCTGAGATTGTTACATGGTTACCTGATAAAATAATGGGTAAAGACCTTGGATTCTAAAAAAAAAATAAACAGAAAAATATCAGTTGCCCCAATGATGGATTGTACTGATAGGCATGATCGTTTCTTTTTAAGACTAATGAGCAAAAATGTAATGCTCTATACTGAGATGGTTGCAACAAAATCTGCAATTCATGGCGATAGAAAAAAAATTTTATCTTTTAGTCCTGAAGAAAAACCATTAGCTCTACAAGTGGGTGGATCTAATAAAGAGGAGTTAGCAGAAGTAGCTAAAATTGCAGAGGATATGGGTTATGATGAAATTAATATTAATCTTGGTTGTCCTAGCAAAAAAGTTCAAAAAAATAAATTTGGTGCATGTTTAATTAAAGAACCCGATTTGGTTGCCGAATGTATTAATTCAATGGTTAATGCATGTAAAATTCCTGTTACAGCTAAGACAAGAATTGGTTTCGATGATACAGAGGAATTTGATTATTTAAATAATTTTATTCATAAGATGAGAGATGCTGGTTCAAAAACATTTATATTGCATGCAAGGAAAGCAATCTTGACAGGTTTATCTCCCAAACAAAATTTAAACATTCCAAAATTAAATTATAAAATGGTTTATGATATTAAAAAAGATAATCCTAATTTAGAAATAATTATAAATGGTGGAATCACAAAAGTTGAGGAAATAAATAATCATTTAAAGCTTTGTGATGGTGTAATGATAGGAAGATCAATATATCAAAATCCATATTCTTTAATTGATATTGAAAAAGAAATATTCAAAACAAAGATTAGTCCTACAAGGGAACAAGTTGTAGAAAAACTTTTAGAGTATGCTGATAGAGAAGTAAAATTAGGAACAAAAATAAATCATATAATGAGACATACAGTAGGTTTATATCACGGACAAGTTGGCTCAAAAGAATGGAAAAGATATTTAAGTGATAACATGATGGCAAGAGACTCTGATTTTCAAAAAGCAAAACATATTATGACTATTGTTCAGAATAATGAAAAGGCAATTCAGGCCAACTCATAATGGAAACTTTAGACATAAATGAAATTATAAATCTTTTATTTGTTTTATCTTTAGCAGCATCTGTTGCTGGTTTTATGGCGGGTTTATTAGGAGTTGGTGGTGGTATTATAATAGTGCCTGCTCTTTATTATGCTTTTACTGTTTTAGATTTTGATATTGCAACAAGAATGCATCTTTCAGTTGGTACTTCATTAGCAATTATAATTCCAACTTCTATCATATCAACAAAAACTCATATGGAGTATGATGCAGTTGATTTTAAACTCATAAAATCCTTTGGTATATTTATTTTATTTGGAGTTATCGGGGGAACATTTTTAGCAGTAAATTTAAAAACACCAGCTTTCGTTTTATTCTTTTCTATTATGGCTTTTATAGTTGGTTTATTCTTTATCTTTTTTAGAGAACAGCTTTTAAAAAATCCAAAAATGATTTCTGACTCTGCTAAAAATATTTCTGGAGTTATTATTGGTTTCATATCTGTATTACTAGGGATTGGTGGTGGTTCATTAATGGTTCCTTTTATGAGAACTTTTGGATACGATATTAGGAGATCAATAGGAACTGCAGCAGGAGTTGGTTTTTTGATTGCTGTATTTGGTACAATTACAATGATTACTGGAGGTAAAATTATAGATAATATTAATACACCCTACAGTCTTGGATATGTGAATTTACTCGGATTTCTAGTTTTCGTGCCAGTGACAATGATAATGGCTAGAGTAGGCGCGAAAGCGGTGTATAAAATAGATAAAAATATATTGAGCAAGATCTTTGGGATATTCTTAATTATTGTATCGATTAGATCTTTTTTTGAATACTTATCAATAAATTGATATTAACCAGTTCCCCATTTAACCTTGTTCCAAATTCTCTCATGAAAATAGTAAAAAAAAAGTGGAACTATTGATCCAACACCGAGTATCCCTGCACCTGTAAATGTTCCAGTGTAAATGTATCCAAAAATTACCCAATAAACAAAAATGATAAATCTCCAAGAAAAAGTTTTAGCTATTGATCTAATTTTTTTATCTGCCATAAAAAAAAAGAGGTGACTTCAGTCTCCCTCCATCACCTCACAAACTTATAATAAATGATTCTTTACAGTTTTATGAACACTTTTTAGTTGAATCTTTCCCTTATTAAATTTTTTGATCGTACTCACCAATCTTGCCAGTTTTCATTAATGTTTTATCGATGAATTTAAAAATATTTAATTTTCTTTCATCAGAAGTAGGGCTTTCAGTCACTACAACTAAAGAGGGTTTATTAGAGGATGCTCGAATTAAACCCCAAGAACCATCTTCAAAAGAAAATCTAACCCCATTAACAGTTATAATCTCTTTTATTTCCTGATTATCTATTTTTATTTTTTGGTCTTTTATTTTTTTAAACTCTCTTACCATTTCGTCAACTACATTGTATTTTTCTTCATCTTTACAAAAAGGCGCCATTGTTGGGGACTGGTAAGTGGTTGGAAGTTCTTTAATTATTTCACTCATTTTTTTATCTTCATTATTTAATAAGTGACAAACTTGAATTGCTGAATTAATTCCGTCATCGTAACCGTAACCTAATGGTTGATTAAAAAAAAAGTGTCCACTTTTTTCAAATCCAGCTAAAGCTTTTTCATTATGCACTTTTCTTTTGATGTGAGAATGACCTGTTTTCCAATATAAAGTTTCACATTGATTTTTGTTTAAAATTTTGTCAGTTGAATAAAGACCAGTAGATTTTACATCAACAATAAACTTTGAATTTTTATGCGAATTAGATAAATTTCTAGCAATCAATAAGCCTATTTTATCAGAAAAAATTTCGTTTCCCTTATTATCAATTACACCAACACGATCACCATCTCCATCAAAACCAAAACCAATATCAGCATTGTTTTGTTTTACTGATTTAACAATTGCATGAAGCATCTCTAAATCTTCAGGGTTTGGATTATATTTTGGGAAATTCCAATCTAAATTACAGTCCAATTCTATTACTTCACACCCAATACCTCTTAGTATATCAGGAGCAAAAATCCCTGCTGTACCATTACCACAAGCAACAACAGCTTTTATTTTCTTTTTTAACTTATTCTTACTTATCAAATCCTCTTTATAAACTTTATCAAAATTTTTAATTTCTTTTTCATTACCATTACCTTTAGTAAAATTTTCATTTAAGGTAATTTTTTTTAATTCTTTCATTTCCTCGGGTGCATGCGTTAATCCTTTTTCGATACCCATTTTTACCCCCGTCCAGCCATTTTCATTATGACTAGCTGTTACCATAGCAACTGCATCAGCATTTAAATTAAATTGTGCGAAATAAACCATTGGTGATAGAGATAAACCAACATCTTCAATAAAACATCCAGTTGATAGCAAACCCTTTTTTAAAGCTGACTTTATTTTTTCGCTGTATGATCTGTAATCATGTCCAACTATTACTCTTGGATTTGTTTTTTTAGTATGTTCTTTAATTTGGGTACCTAGACCTTTTCCAAGATTCGTAATTCCTAGCTCATTAATGTCTTTTTCGTAAATCCATCTTGCGTCATATTCTCTAAAACCGAAGGGGTCTATTTTTATTGATTGAGACATGCTGTTAATTACTTACATTTTTTTCATTTTTATAGTTGAATTTTTTTTTCACTGTTCTATAAATGTTCTGTTGATTTACATAATATTTAGTATATTAACACCAAGCGTACACAACATATAGTTGTTTTCGCTATATTAACAAGATATATTAACAAAAAATGAATAAAATACTATCGCAGGCATTAAAGAAAGCTGTCTCTGAATATAGCCCCGAGGTCAAAGAAGTCCAAAAAAGCAATAGACCAGATTTATTCTCTTTAAATAATGAAACTGAATTATTTCAAAATGATAAGGGCATAATAATTAAAATTGACCGATCAAAAGATATAAACCTAACTGATTTTGGTAAGGCAACTTTAAAAGACAGATACCTTGGTCACAATGAGTCTTTTCAAGATTTATTTGCAAGAGTAGCTAGTACATATGCTGACGATAATTTGCATGCGCAAAGAATTTATAATTATATAAGTAATCTCTGGTTCATGCCGGCTACACCTGTTTTGTCTAATGGTGGAACTAAAAGAGGATTACCAATTTCATGTTTTTTAAATGAAGCATCAGATAGCTTAGGTGGCATTCTAGATCTTTGGAGTGAAAATGTTTGGTTAGCCGCAAAAGGTGGAGGTATTGGAAGTTATTGGGGAAATTTAAGATCAATAGGTGAGAAGATTGGTAAAGTTGGAAAAACTTCTGGGATTATTCCGTTTATAAAAGTGATGGACTCATTAACTATGGCAATCAGCCAAGGTTCATTAAGAAGAGGATCTGCAGCATGTTATCTTCCGATTGACCATCCTGAAATAGAAGAGTTTATGGAAATGAGAAGACCAACTGGTGGTGATCCGAACAGAAAAGCATTAAATTTACACCACGGTGTTTTAGTTTCAGATGCATTTATGCGAGCTGTAGAAAATGATGAGCAATGGGCGCTAAAGAGTCCTGCTGACGGAACTATTCAACAAACTATATCCGCAAGAAATTTATGGATTAGATTATTAACAGCGAGAATTGAAACAGGCGAACCTTACATTATTTACATCGATACTGTTAATAGACAAATACCGCAACATCATAAGCTTGCTAACCTTACAGTTAAAACTTCAAACCTTTGCAGTGAAATAACTTTACCTACTGGTATCGATAAAGATGGAAGAGATAGAACAGCTGTTTGTTGTTTGTCTTCATTAAATTTAGAAAAGTATGATGAGTGGAAAGATGATCCAGATATGATTGGAGATGTAATGAGATTTTTAGATAATGTTTTATCTGATTTTATTAACAAAGCCCCTGAGCAGTTTAAAGATGCTAAATACTCTGCTGAGAGAGAAAGAAGTGTTGGATTAGGAGTGATGGGTTTCCATTCTTTCTTGCAGAAAAAAAGAATTCCACTCGAGTCTGTTATGGCAAAGTCATGGAATAAAAAGATTTTTAAAAATATTCATGAAAAGGTAAACCAAGCCTCAAAAGATTTAGCTGAAGAAAGAGGTGCATGTCCAGATGCTGCAGAATATGGTTTTAAAGAGAGATTTTCAAACAAAACTGCAATTGCACCAACTGCATCTATTTCAATAATCTGCGGAGGTGCATCACCAGGAGTAGAACCTATTGCAGCTAACAGTTATACTCACAAAACTTTGTCAGGATCTTTCAATGTCAGAAATAGGTATCTTGAAGAGATTTTGGAAAGTCACGGTAAGAATGATGATGAAACATGGTCAACAATAACTACCAATCAAGGTTCAGTTTCACATCTAGATTTTTTAACTGATTTAGAAAAAGATGTTTTTAAAACTGCTTTTGAGTTAAATCAAAAATGGATTATTGAGTTGAGTGGTGATAGGACACCATTTATTTCTCAAGCACAATCAGTCAATTTGTTTTTACCAGCAGACGTTCACAAAAAAGAATTACATAGAATTCATTTTGATGCATGGAAAAAAGGTTTGAAAAGCCTTTATTACTGTAGATCAAAATCAATTCAAAGAGCTGAAAATATCAATAATGCTCAATCAACTGATATCACGGCTAATGTATATAAATCTAAAAATCAACAAACTAACGAAGAACCAGAATACGAGGAGTGTTTATCATGTCAGTAGCAGAGAAAATCAAAGTAGAAAAAAAAGAAATTATCCAACCTAAAAAGATGGGTCTTTTAGTAGAAAATCCAGTTTACAAACCATTTAGATACCCTTGGTGTTATGACGCTTGGTTAACGCAACAAAGAATTCATTGGTTACCTGAGGAGGTACCACTTGGTGATGATGTTAGAGATTGGCAGAAAAATTTATCACAACCTGAAAAAAATCTTTTAACTCAAATTTTTAGATTTTTTACTCAAGCTGATGTTGAAGTTAATAACTGTTATTTAAGACATTACACAACTGTTTTTAAACCAACTGAAGTTTTAATGATGATGACAGCTTTTGCTGCAATGGAAACAGTTCATGTCGCTGCTTATTCTCATTTATTAGATACTATTGGAATGCCAGAGTCAGAATATTCTGCATTTATGAAGTATAAAGAAATGAAAGACAAATATGATTACATGCAAGGATTTAATGTTAATTCGAAAGAAGACATTGCTAAAACTGTTGCAGTCTTTAGTGCTTTCACCGAAGGTCTACAGTTATTCGCAAGTTTTGCGATTCTTTTAAATTTCCCAAGACACAATAAGATGAAAGGAATGGGACAAATAGTTACTTGGTCTGTAAGAGATGAAACTCTTCACTGTAATTCTATGATTAGAATTTTTAAAGAATTCATCAAAGAGAATCCAGAAATCTGGACACCAAAATTAAAAAAAGAATTATATGAAGCTTGCAGAACTATTATTGAACATGAGGATGCCTTTATAGATTTAGCTTTTGAAATGGGTCCAATGGAAGGATTAACTGCAAAAGAAGTAAAAGACTATATTAGATTTATTGGTAATAGAAGACTAGTTCAACTAGGCTTGGAACCAATTTACGATGTACAAAAAAATCCTCTTGGATGGTTAGATACAATGTTAAATGCAGTTGAGCACATGAACTTCTTTGAGGGTCGTGCAACAGAGTATTCTAAAGCATCTACACAAGGGACTTGGGTCGAAGCTTTTAGTTAATTATCTTTGATTTAATTGTAAAACTTTTCTGTGCTTGTTACCTTTGTAACTTGCAAGAGGTCTGATCAGTTTATTTGCAGCATGTTGCTCCATTATATGCGCTGACCAACCAGTTATTCTTGAAATAACGAATATCGGTGTAAAGAAATCTGTATCAAAACCCATCAAGTGATAAGTCGGTCCAGTAGGATAATCCACGTTTGGATGGATGTTTTTTCTCTCAATCATTACTTTTTCAACAATGTCGTAAATTTTTTCAAATTTTTTATCCTTTTTAATTTTTGCTACTTTAGAGAAATATTTTCTCATTGTAGGAACTCTTGAGTCTCCACTTTTGTAAACTCTATGACCAAAACCCATAACAACCTCTTTTTTATCTAAGGCATCATTTATCCATTTAAGAGCGTTTTTAGGATCCTTAATTTTGTTCATCATATGCATTACTTCTTCATTAGCTCCTCCATGTAATGGACCTTTTAAACTTGCTATTGCTCCAGTAATTGCCCCGTGAATATCAGACAAGCTGCTGGTAATAGTTCTTGCAGTAAAAGTTGAAACGTTAAAGCTATGCTCTGCATATAGTATTAAAGACACATCAAAAGCTTTTACTATTTCTTTTTGAGGTACTTTTCCAAAACACATATAAAAAAAGTTCTCTGCTATATTTAAATTTTTTTTGGGTTTGATAATTTTTTTACCTTTTCTAATTCTGTAGAAAGCAGCTAATGCAGTAGGAGTTTTTGCAAGGATTCTAATTGCTTTTCTCATATTTGCTTCAGGAGAGGAATCAGTTGTTTCTTTATCTTCTAAACCCATAATACTTACGGCTGTTCTAGCCACATCCATAGGATGAGATTTTTTAGGCATTTTTTTTATAACTGAGTATAAATCTTTAGATAATTCTCTATTATTTTTCTCTTCCTTTTCAAATTTTCTAAGCTGAATAGTATTTGGTAAATCTTTATTTAAAATAAGATAAGCTACTTCCTCAAATCTACAATATTCACAAAGATCTTGAGCAGCATAACCTCTGTAAGTTAAAGAGTTAATTTCAGGCATTACTTTTGAGACTTCTGTTTCGTCTACAACAATTCCTAATAAGCCTTTTTTAATATCATCACTCATTAATCGTGACCATCGGTGTTAAAGTTATAAATTTTTTCATCTAAACTATTATATTTCTCGTAATCCACAAGATCATATAAACGTTTTCTAGTTTGCATTTTATCAATAATGTTGTTTTGGTGTCCATTTGCATAAATGTCCCTCAAACCATCTTCAACGTTTTTCATTGCTAACCTTTGAGTTGTAACAGGATAAATAACGATGTTGTAACCCAGTTCTTCTAATTGTTTGTAATTTAATAATTTAGTTTTTCCAAATTCAGTCATATTGGCTAACAAATAACACGATAATTCTTTTCTAACTTTTTCAAAATCCTTTTCATCATGAAGCGCCTCAGGAAAAATAATTTCTGCTCCGGCATCGATATAAGCCTTACATCTCTCGATCATTTTATCAATCCCTTCTACACTTTTTGCATCGGACCTTGCAATAATCCTAAAATTTTCATCTTTTTTTGCAGAAACACATTCTTTAATTTTTTTCACCATTGCATCTGTGGATATCAATTCTTTGTTATCTAGGTGTCCACATCTTTTTCTTTCAATTTGATCTTCTAAATGAACTCCAGTAATTCCAAACTCTTCAAAAGTTTCTATAGTTTCTTTACATGATTTAAATCCTGTATCTATATCTACAATTGTAGGAAGATTTGTAACTCTAGAAATTAAGTACGACCGCGTACTAACATCTTGCAGTGTGGTTAATCCAATATCAGGAAATCCAAGATCATTTGCCATAACACCTCCTGAAACATAAACAGCATCATAACCAATCTCCTCAATTAATTTTGCTGTTAAAGGATTATAAGCACCAGGAACTCTTAATATTTTTTTAGATTTTAATTTATCTGTAAAGTCTTTTCTTTTTTGTATTGGTTCTTTTTCAACAAAATGCATTAAAAAATTCCTTTTTTTAAATTTCGTTTAATTTTGCTCTTTTTAACAATAATATTCAATCTATCTAATTGACCTGACTTTAGTTTTCTTAAGTTTTGCACTGTTTTTAAAAATCTTTCAATTTCTTTTTTATCTAAAATATTTTCGGTAAGTGTTAAAAATTTGTTTATATAATTTTTTCTTTTGAACGGTCTTGAGCCATAAGGATGAGCATCTGCAACTCCTTGTTCTTCGGTAATTTTTTTTCCATTTTTAAGGGTAATTATGACTTTTGCACCAAAAGCTTTTTTTCTGGGGTTTGGGTCATGATATCTTTTGGTCCATTTTTTATCCTCATGGGTTTTGATTGACCTCCATATCTTAATTGTACTTTTTCTTTTTGCTCTGGCTTTCGAATAAGATTTTACATGATGCCAACTACCATCTTCTAAAGCTACAGCAAATATATACATTATTGAATGATCTAACGTTTCTCTACTTGCATTAGGATCCATTTTTTGAGGATCGTTTGCACCTGTACCAATCACATAATGAGTATGATGACTGGTATAAATATCAATTTTTTTTATTTGATTTAGATTTGATATCTTATTTTTAAGTTTTTTTGCAAGATCAATTAATGCTTGAGATTGATATTCGGCAGAATATTCTTTTGTGTAAGTTTCAAGAATAGCTTTCTTAGTCTCATTTTTTTTTGGAAGTGGAATTCTATATAACGCTTTTTTTCCATCTAAAATTCGTGCAATAACACTATCCTCACCTTCATAAATTGGACTTGGAGCACCTTCACCACGCATAACTCTATCTACAGCCTCGATTGCAAGTTTACCGGCATGCGCTGGAGCATAAGCTTTCCAACTAGAGATTTCACCTTTTCTAGACTGTCTAGTTGAAATAGTTGTATGTAGAGCTTGTTGAACAGCTTGATAGATTGTTTCTGTATTTAGTCTTAACATGGATCCTAATCCAGCAGCAACACTTGGTCCTAAGTGAGCGATGTGGTCTACTTTATGCTTATGTAAACAAATTCCTTTAACTAAATTAACTTGCACTTCATAGGCAGTAATTATCCCTCTTAAAAGATCTAATCCACTTTTTTTATTTTGTTGTGCAACACTTATAAGGGGAGGAATATTATCACCAGGATGACTGTAATCAGCTGCTAAAAACGTGTCATGAAAATCAAGTTCTCTTACAGCTGTTCCGTTGCTCCATGCTGCCCATTCACAATCAAATTTTAATTTATTATCAACACCAAATAATGTTGCACCATTTTTTCTTAAATGTTTTAGGGCCATCTCTCGAGATGAAATAACTGGACGTCTATTTAAAGAAGCTATTGCAACTGAAGCATTATCAATAATTCTATTAATGACCATCTCTATTGCTTCTTTATCTAACTTTGCATTATCACTTGCAATCTCTGCGATTTTCCAAGCCAGCTGTTTTTTTTTGGATAAATGAACTTTAGATGGGAAAACTTTTACGTTATGTATGATCAAAATAACTCCTAATTGAAAACTGTTCTAATAGTTTAAAAAAAATAATCAATATTTAAGATATTTTGTTACGATTTTTTCAATACCTATGAAGTCTTTTATTAAGTGATTATGGTAAATTTCAGTTGTATTTTTTTCCGTATAACCATCCTCAAGTAAAATAACTGGAATTCCAGCAGCTTTTGCGGCGTTAGCATCTGTTTCACTATCGCCAATCATTAAAGTTTTTTTAAGATCCCCATCTAAAATTTCAACTACAGACGTTAAGTGTCTTGGATCAGGTTTACAATAATCAAATGTATTGTGACCCGCTACATATTCAAAAAAATCATAAATTCCAATTTTTTTTAAAAGATCAATTGCTAGATGTTCTTGTTTATTTGTGCAAACACCCATTGAAATTTTTTTTTCTTTTGACCATATTAAAAAATCTTTAACTCCATCAATTAATTTACTTTCATTTACAATATTATTTCCATAATACTCTACAAATTCTTTGACCATTTCTTTTTTAATTTTTTCATCCTGGACTTTTCCAAATTCTTTTTTTGCCTGACCCCATATAGATCGACCAAGCATTGCACCAGCACCTTGACCCACCAGGTTTCTTATTTCCTCAGTAGACTTGGTTGGATATCCAAATTTACTCATAACATGATTGTGGGCCCTCATTAAGTCGGGAGCTGTATCAACTAAAGTGCCATCTAAATCAAAAAGAATTGTAAAAATTTGTTTCATAATTAAAAGTATTTTTAAGAAATATTTTGTGAATTAAGAAAGGTATATACTTATTGTAAGTAATTTTCTAGATGAAACAGTTACAAATAAACAAGCTACAGAATTCATTAAGAAATAAATTTTTGAAGTCAGTAAATATGATTGCTCCAGAAACAATCTATTTTTCTAAAGATACAAAAATTGGAAAAAATGTGACTATAGAACCATATGTAGTTATTGGATCAAAAGTGAAGATTGGTAACAATGTTATTATTAAATCTTTCAGTCATTTAGAGAATTGTAAAATCGAAAATAAAGTTGAAATAGGTCCTTATGCACGAATAAGACCTGGTACCACTTTAAAGGAAGGATCTAAAATTGGAAACTTTGTTGAAATTAAAAAAAGTACTCTTGGAAAAAAATCTAAGGTAAATCATTTAACTTATATTGGCGACACCTCAATTGGTAAATCAGTTAACGTTGGAGCGGGGACAATTACGTGCAACTACGATGGGATAAAAAAATATAAAACTACAATAAAAGATAATGTTTTTATTGGCTCTAACTCTTCTTTAGTTGCCCCAATTACACTTGCAGAAAATAGTATAGTTGGAGCAGGATCAGTAATTACCAGGAATGTAAGTAAAAAATCTCTAGCGCTCACTAGAAGCCAACAACTAGAGGTAAAAAATTATAAAAGAAAATCTAAATAATTATGTGTGGCATTATTGGAATAAATAGTAATAGACCTGTTTCATCAACAATTATCAGTTCTTTAAAAAAATTAGAATACAGAGGATATGATTCAGCAGGTATAGCAACGCTTTCAAACAATGAAATTAACGAAGTTAAATCTGAAGGAAGAGTTGATAATCTTGAAAATAATTTATTAGTTCAAAAAATGGAAGGAACTATTGGTATAGGACATGTTCGTTGGGCTACCCATGGACTGCCAAATAGTATTAATGCTCATCCTCATTCTTCACAAAATGTTTCTGTAGTTCATAATGGAATAATTGAAAATTCTACGTTATTAAAAAAATTTTTGGTAAGCAAGGGTCATAAATTTAAGTCACAAACTGATACTGAAGTGATTGTGCATTTGATTACAGAAAATTTAAAAACTGAAAATATTGTTAATTCAATTCAAAAAACTCTAAAATCTCTTCATGGTAGTTTTGCGCTAGGTATAATATTTAAAGATCAACCTGATTTGATTGTTGGTGCAAGAAGAGGATCTCCATTAGCTGTGGGGTATGGTCCAAATGAAAATTATTTAGGTTCAGACTCATACGCTTTGAAGGCAATGACAAATAAGATTACTTATCTTAATGACGGTGAATTTTGTATTATAAAAAAAGACCACGTTGAATTTTTTAATGAGGATGGGGATAAGATAAATAAAAAAGTTTTAGAATTATCTTTAGAAGATGAAAAATATGACAAAGGTGATTACAAACATTTCATGGCTAAAGAAATAGAGGAACAACCGACAACATTAAAAAATGGAATTAATGAATATGTAGATACATTAAATAATGATATTAATATTTATAATTTTCCTTGGAAAATGAGTGAAATTTCCTCAGTAACTTTAATTGGTTGTGGAACAGCCTATCATTCTTGTCTACTTGCAAAATACTGGTTCGAAGAATTAACTTCATTAGATGTTAATGTAGATATTGCGTCAGAGTTTAGATATAGAAAAAACAGATTTAAGAAAGAGACTTTATATATATTTGTATCTCAATCTGGTGAAACAGCAGATACTTATGCAGCATTAGATTTGTGTAATCAAAATGATATGAAAACATGTGCAGTTGTGAATGTAATCGAGAGTTCGATTGCTAGAGACTCTAAATTTGTTTTACCAATACATTGTGGGACCGAGATAGGGGTTGCTTCTACCAAAGCCTTTTTGGGTCAAATCCTTATATTATACATTTTAGCTTTAAAACTAGGATTATTAAGAAAAGATTTAAAAAAAGAATTATTCACTGAAAAACTTAAAGATCTTAAATCTCTTCCTAAATTAGCAGAAAAGACTTTATTAACCGATAATAAGATACAGACAATTTCTAATACCTTTAATGAGGCTAAAGGTTCAATGTTTTTAGGAAGAGGTTTTTCTTTTCCAATAGCATTAGAAGGTGCATTAAAATTAAAAGAACTATCTTATATCCATGCTGAAGGCTATCCAGCTGGGGAAATGAAACATGGACCACTAGCACTTATTGAGGAAGGGATGCCTGTTGTTGTGTTAGCACCAAGAGACAATTATTATAAAAAAACTATTTCTAATATGCAGGAAGTTATTGCAAGAGGAGCAAAAGTTTTGTTAGTAACAAATAAAAGTAGTGATGAGGTGGTTTCAGAGAATATTTGGGAAAAAATAGAAGTTGAAAGTGCTAATGATGACCTTTTACCCTTTCTTTTAACAATACCTTTGCAAAAATTAGCTTATTATTCAGCTCTCAAAAAAGGATTTGATATAGATAAGCCTAGAAATTTAGCTAAATCAGTAACCGTTGAATAATAGAAAAACTCTGATACAACAATCTTGAGTTGAATATGAAAAATTGGAAAGTAAATAGCTGGAGAAAGTATCCTGTCAAACACATACCAACGTATGGTGATGAGAAGGAGCTTAATAGTGTTTTAAACAAATTAAAAACATTTCCGCCACTTGTATTTGCAGGTGAGACAAGACATTTAAAAGATCAATTGTCAAAAGTAGTTGATGGCAAAGCTTTTTTATTGCAAGGCGGTGACTGTGCCGAAAGTTTTGCAGAATTTCATCCTGACAATATAAGAGATACTTTTAAAGTAATTCTTCAAATGGCTTTGGTGATGACATACTCTGCGTCTTTACCTATTGTAAAACTTGGAAGGATTGCTGGACAGTTTTCTAAACCAAGAAGTGCTCCAACAGAAAAACAAGGTGATGTAGAATTACCAAGTTATTTAGGTGATAACATTAATGCAATAGACTTTAACGAAAAAGCTAGAAGACCTGATCCAAAAAGAATGTACAAAGCGTATTCTCAATCAGCTTCAACGCTTAATTTACTTAGAGCATTTTCAAAAGGTGGTTTTGCAGATTTGAACAAAGTTCATTTATGGAATTTAGATTACATTAAAAAAAGTCCTCAAGCGAAAAAATTTAAAGACCTAGAGGACAAAATTGCTGATGCACTAGCTTTTATGGAAGCATGCGGAATAACTTCAGACTTTAATAACAGATTATACACTGTAAATTTCTGGACATCACATGAAGCGTTGCATTTACCCTTTGAGGAAAGTATGACTAGAGTAGACTCTACTACTGGTGAGTATCACGATACATCTGCTCATTTTGTTTGGATTGGTGATAGAACAAGACAGTTAGATGGTGGACATGTTGAATTTTGCAGAGGAATAGAAAATCCTATTGGAATAAAGTGTGGTCCTACTTCTAAACCAGAGGAGATTGCAAAAATTTGTGAAGTATTGAACCCAAAAAATGAAAAAGGTAAAATAACTTTAATCTCAAGATTTGGTCATCAAAATGTAGAAAAGTTTTTACCAAAGTTAATAAGACGAATTAAAAAAGAAGGTCTTAATGTTATTTGGTCATGTGATCCAATGCATGGGAATACAATTGTATCAACTACTGGTTTTAAAACGAGACCATTTAACAATGTAGTTAATGAGGTAAAAAATGTTTTTGGCGTCCATCAGTCTGAGGGATCATATGCAGGTGGTTTACATGTTGAAATGACTGGCCAAGATGTGACAGAGTGTACAGGTGGAGCTAGAAAAATATCTGATGCTGATTTATCAAGTAGATATCACACTCATTGTGACCCAAGATTGAATTCAGACCAGGCTTTAGAATTAGCCTTTTTAATTTCTGATGAGATTAAAAAGAATAGCAGCTATTCTAAAAATGCTATTCAAGCGGCATCTTAAGCTATTGCATAAAATTTTAAGATAGTTAAATATTTGATATGCTACCATCAGAAAAAGTGAAATTTATCTCTAATTGGATCAAAAAATACGTAGATCAAATGCCAAACAAGGCACAATCATTAGTCATTGGAATATCTGGTGGTATAGATTCCTCTGTTTCAAGCACTCTGAGTGCGATGACAGGAATTAAAACTATAGTCTTAACCATGCCGATTAAACAAAAAGAAAATCAACACGATCTTAGTTTGAAGCATCAACAATGGCTGGTAAAAAATTTTAAAAATGTTGAAGCGCATACCTTAAGTTTAGATAAACTTTTTGAAACATTTTCAACAACCCTAAATAAATTTGATAATGAACATGGTTTTGCTAACTCTAGAGCTAGACTTAGAATGACTACTCTTTACCAAGTTGCAGCAGCAAATAAAGGTATTGTAGTTGGAACAGGGAATAAAGTAGAGGATTTTGGAGTAGGTTTTTATACAAAATATGGAGATGGTGGTGTTGATATATCTCCTATAGCAGATTGCAATAAAACCGAAGTATGGGAACTTGGCAAAGAATTAGGTATATTAAAAGAAATTATTGATGCTCCACCAACCGACGGATTATGGGATGATGGAAGAACAGATGAAGGTCAGTTAGGATTCAATTATTCAGAACTTGAAGATGCAATGGGTAACCCAAATTCGCCTCACAGAGAACAATACGAAAAAATTCGAAATCAAAACTTGCATAAAATGGAGCCAATTCCAGTTTGCAAGATTCCTAGTTAATCAATTAGATTAACAAATCATTAAATAAGGTATATTTCTTAATCAGCTGATATGGATATTTTTTTAACAAATAATTTAAGCAATAAAAAAGAACACTTTGTTCCAAAAGAAAGAAAAAATGTTGGAATGTACGTTTGTGGACCTACAGTTTATGATGATCCTCATATAGGAAATGCAAGACCCTTAGTAATTTTTGATATTTTATTTAAATTGTTAAAAAACGAATATCCCGCAGTGACATATGTGAGAAATATAACTGATATTGATGATAAAATAATTAAATCATCACAAGAGCAAAAAATTTCTGCAAAAGAACTCACAGAAAAAGTAACTTCAAGTTTTTTTAAAGATTGTGAGTTTTTAAATTGTGAAAATCCTACTCATCAGCCAAAAGCAACTGAACATATTGATCTTATGATTGAAATGATAAACGATTTAATTAAAAAAGGATTTGCGTATGAAAATAATAAGCATGTTTATTTTGAGGTTAAAAAATTTCCTGAGTATGGAAAATTATCAAATAAAAATTTAGACGATTTAATCGCTGGATCTAGAGTAGAAATTAGTGAAAATAAAAAAAATTCTGAGGACTTTGTTCTGTGGAAACCATCAAATAATGATGAACCTGCTTGGGATTCACCCTGGGGCAAAGGTAGACCAGGATGGCATTTAGAGTGTTCAGCTATGTCAAAAAAGTTCTTAGGAAATGAATTTGATATTCATGGTGGAGGTATAGATCTTATTTTTCCTCATCATGAAAATGAAATAGCTCAATCTAGATGTGCCAATAATACAAAAGTTTTTGCAAATTATTGGGTGCACAATGCTTTTATTACTATGTCTAATGAAAAAATGGCAAAGTCACAAGGTAACATTCTAAAAATAAAAGATTTTAGAAATAAGATTAGTGGTCAAATAATCAGATTAGCTTTAATGAGTGCACACTATAAGCAACCATTAGATTGGAACGACAAACTATTAAGTGATTGTGAAAGTACTTTAGATAAGTGGTATAAAGTATACTCATCTGATCTTAAATCTGTCAAAGTTTCAGACGAAATTCTAAAACCACTTTATGAGGATTTGAATACACCTGGATATATTGCGAACCTTCACAAGTTATTCGAAAAAGCTAACAAAGGAGAAAACACAGACTTATTTGTTTCTGCATGCAAATTTGTTGGTTTGATGAATGAGACCGGCGAGCAATGGAATGAATTTAAAAAGAAAAGAGTATCTATAACAGAGTCTGAAATTGAAAATATGCTTAGTTTAAGAGACAAAGCTAGAGAAAATAAGAACTATAAAGAAGCTGATAAAATTAGAGATGAACTCTTGGACAAAGGTGTTTTAATAGAAGATAAAGATGGTAAAACACTCTGGAAATTTAAATGAGCAAAGAAAGATTATACATATTTGATACAACTCTAAGAGATGGAGCTCAAACGCAAGGAGTCGATTTTTCTTTGGAAGATAAAGAAAAAATTGCTTTAGCTTTAGACAACTTGGGTGTGGATTACATTGAAGCAGGTTGGCCCGGGGCTAACCCAACCGACACAGAATTTTTTCAAAAGAAACACGATTTTAAAAATTCAAAACTAACATCTTTTGGAATGACGAAAAGGTCTGGACGAAGTGCAGAAAATGATACTGGTTTATCTGCGCTCATGAACTCTAATACCTCTGCAGTATGTTTAGTTGGTAAGTCTTGGGATTTTCATGTCGATGTTGCCTTAGGTATTACAAATGAAGAAAATTTAGATAATATTTCTGAGAGTGCAAAACATTTTGTTAAAGCAAAAAAAGAATTCATGTTCGATGCAGAACATTTTTTTGATGGTTATAAAGCAAATTCAAAATATGCACTCTCATGTATTAAAGCTGCTTATGACCAAGGTGCAAGGTGGGTGATACTATGTGATACAAATGGAGGTACACTTCCTCACGAAGTTACAAAGATAGTTAGTGAGGTTACGAAAGTAGTTCCAGGGAAAAACTTGGGAATACACGCACATAATGATACCGGTAATGCAGTTGCAAATTCATTAGCAGCAGTATTCTCTGGTGTTCGACAAATTCAAGGTACAATAAATGGATTAGGTGAAAGATGTGGAAATGCAAATTTAATGTCGATAATACCAACATTTTTTTTAAAGAAAGATTTTTCGTCTCAATTTGAAATTGGAATAAAACCAAAAAATATTAAAAATCTAACTGATTGTTCAAGACTTTTAGATGAAATTTTAAATAGAAAACCTAACCAACATTTACCATATGTGGGCGCGGCAGCTTTTTCACATAAAGGAGGATTGCATGTATCTGCTGTACAAAAAGATCCAAAAACTTATGAACACATCAATCCTGAGGAAGTTGGTAACACAAGAAATATTGTTGTTTCTGATCAATCAGGAAAGTCAAATATTATCTCTAGATTAAAAAGTATCAAAATTGATATTCAAGAAAATGATCCAAAAATTAAAAAATTATTAGATGAAGTAAAAGATAGAGAATTCATTGGTTATAGTTATGATGGTGCCGATGCATCATTTGAATTATTAGCTAGAAGAATAATTGGAGAAATACCAAGATATATTTCTATTAACGAATATGACGTTTCAGTAAAAAAAAATAATTCTGGCGAAATAGTTTCCTCTGCAAAAGCTCAGTTAGAAGTTGATGGAGAAAAGATTATGTGTGAAGGAGAAGGGAATGGTCCAGTAAATGCTTTAGATAATGCCATCAGACAAAACGTTGATAGACTAGCAAAATACTCAAAATATTTAAAAGATTTAAAATTAGTAGATTATAAAGTAAGAATTTTAAATACAGGAACTGAGGCTGTTACAAGAGTTTCAATTGAAAGCACGGACTCTCAAGGAAAAAATTGGTTTACTATTGGTGTCTCAACAAATATTATCGAAGCTTCGTTCAAAGCATTAATTGATAGTTTGGATTATAAATTATTTAAAGATAATGCGCCTGCAAGTAAATAAATGAGTAAAAATAATATCTCATTTATTCTTCATAAACCTCAATTATCAGAAAATATTGGTGCCTGCGCCAGAGCAATAAAAAACTTTGATTTTAATAAATTGATTTTGGTAAACCCTAAACCTACTTTCCCAAATGATAAAATTCTAGCTACATCGGTTGGAGCTAAAGATATTATCAAACAAAGTAAAAATTATGATAATTTAGAAGATGTAATAAGCAAAATTGATATTGTTATCGCCACTTCTGCGAGATTTAGAAATAAAAATGTCAAACATATAAACTTAGATGATTTAAAAAAGATAAATTTTAAAAAGAAAATTGGTTTTTTGTTTGGTTCGGAGGCGTCAGGTTTATCAAATGATGAAATCAGTTATGCTAATTATACATTACAAATACCTACTAACCCTAATTTTAAATCTTTGAATTTATCTCATAGTCTGATTATCATTGCTCAATACGTATCTAGTCTTATCAAACTAAAAAATACTCCATTTGAAAGATCAAAAAAAATCAAATCAGCTAATAAAAAAGAAATTCAATCAATGTTAAGTCTTTGCATCAAAAATTTAGATGAAATAAATTTTTTTAGACCCCAGGAAAAGAAACCCAAAATGCTTGAGAACCTCAGAAATATTTTTTATAAAATGGATTTATCAGATAAAGAAACACGTATATTATCAGGTGTATTTGCTAGTTTAGGTAAAAAACGTTGATTGACAAACAAAAGAGTAAGTTTATAAGACCCAATATCAAATGACAAAAAGAATTAACTCTAAACATAAAGTTGATAGAAGACTAAAGGTTAACCTGTGGGGTAGACCTAAAAGCCCATTCAATAAAAGAGCCTACGGACCAGGTCAGCATGGTCAAACTAAACAGGGTAAACCCTCGGATTATGGGATTCAATTACAAGCAAAACAAAAGCTTAAAGCTTATTATGGAAACATTAATGAGAGACAGTTTAGAAATATTTATAAAAAGGCTTCTATGCTTAAAGGAGATACCAGTGAAAATTTAATAGGTCTTTTAGAAAGAAGACTAGATGCTGTAATTTATAGAGCTAAGTTCGCTACAACAATTTTTTCCGCTAGACAGTTGATCAACCACGGACATGTTAAAGTGAACGGAAAAAAAGTGAATATTTCTAGTTACTTAGTTAAAGAGGAAGATAGCATTGAAATAAAAGATAAATCTAAACAACTTGCAATCATTGATATAGCTTTAGCAAGTAAAGAGAGAGAAGCACCTGAATATATTCAATTAGATCAAAAAAACAAAAAATTTAAGTTTGTAAGAATTCCAAAATTTGAAGAAGTACCTTATCCTGTAGTAATGGAGCCTAACTTGGTAATTGAATATTACTCAAGATAATTATTTTTTAAAACTAATTCCTTTATCTAAAAAAATTTTTTTTAACTCACCACTTTCGTACATTTCTTTTACAATATCACTGCCACCAACAAATTCTTTTTTTACGTAAAGTTGAGGAATAGTAGGCCAATCACTAAAAATTTTAATTCCCTCTCTTATTGATTGGTCTTCAAGAACATTTACACTTTTAAAATTTACCTCTAAAATTTTTAGCATGTTTGAAACTGCCATTGAGAATCCGCACTGAGGAGCATCTGGAGTTCCCTTCATGAATAAACATACATCATTATTGTCGATATGATTTTGAATTATATTTTTTGTTTTATCATCCATTATTGTTCCTTTGTTTTAATAGCTAAGGCATGTAATTCATTCCCCATTCTACCTTTTAATGAATTATAAACCATTTTGTGTTGTTCAATTTTACTTTTTCCAGCAAATTGAGATGATGTAACTGTAGCAGAATAATGATTACCATCTCCAGCTAAATCTTGTATTTCTATTGAAGCATCTGGCATTGCTTCTTTAATAAATTTCTCAATCTCTTTTAAATCCATTGCCATAATCAAACCATGTAACTCTTAAGCCAATTAGTATTATATGATTTTAATTCGTCAATTGTTAGTTTCGTCTTTTGATCAATTATCATCTCTTTATCGATGATTTTACCTATCTCATCATAATGTACTGAATTTTTATTCAAAATCTTAGAGACTTCTTTTAAATCTTTTGGATTTATTTCAATCAAATATCTTCCTTGATCTTCAGCAAAAAAGTATTCAATTTCATTAATCAAAAATTTTGGCTTTTTGATTTGTATACCTTTATCACCTTTTATACACATTTTGCAGATTGCAGTGATTATTCCACCGAGAGACACATCATGGGCACTTTTAATGAAATTTTTCTCTATTAAATTAAGAAGAGTCAATCCATTATTTTTTTCATTAAATAAATTAACCTCAGGTGGCGGTCCATTATTTTCATTTAATATTATTCTTGATAATAAACTTTGATCTATATGACCCTCAGTTTTACCAATCACTAATATGATGTTGTCGATTTCCTTAAAATCCATTGTAATCATTTTTTTGTAATCTTTAATTAAACCCACACCTCCTATCGTAGGAGTTGGTTTAATTCCAATGTCTTTAGTTTCGTTGTAAAAAGATACATTTCCTGAAACAACAGGATAATCCAAATATTTACATGCTTCACTTATACCTTGAACACATTCTACAAACTCACCCATATTTTCTTCTTTCTCTGGGCTTCCAAAATTTAAACAATTCGTAACTGCTATAGGTTTAGCACCTACTGAGATTAAATTTCTCCAAGTTTCACAAACGACTTGCTTTCCCCCTGTGAGTGGATGTGCCCAACAATAAGTTGCAGATGAGTCAACTGTAGCAGCTATAGCTTTATCTGTTTTATGAACTCTTACTACACCTGAATCTCCACCAGGTTTTTGTATAGTATCACCCATGACTGTGTGATCATACTGTTGCCAAATCCATTCTTTACTACAAACATTTGGGCTGGATAAGATTTTTTTTAATATATCTTTGATTTTTAGACTTTTAAATATTGTTTTATTTATTTTATTTTTTTTTGGTAATTTTGATTTTTTCCATTTTCGATCATACATTGGAGAGTTTTCAACCAATGTATTAACTGGAATATTAGCAACTTGTTTATTATCAAAAAATAATTCAATATTTTTTGTATTGGTTGTTTTTCCAATTACAGCAAAATCTAAATTCCATTTATCAAATATTTTTTTGGCTATTTCCTCTTTACCACTCTCAAGAACTATAAGCATTCTTTCCTGGCTTTCTGATAACATAATTTCGTAAGGGGTCATTTTGGTTTCTCTACATGGAACTTTGTTTAAATTTATTTCAATACCTAAATTTCCCTTTGATGCCATTTCAATACTTGAAGAGGTTAGTCCTGCAGCTCCCATATCTTGAATTGCAATAATTGAGTCTCCTGACATTAATTCTAAGCACGCCTCTAATAAAAGTTTTTCAGTAAAAGGATCTCCAACTTGCACAGTTGGTTTTTTTTCTTCGATTTTTTCATCAAAACTTGCAGAGGCCATACTTGCACCGTGAATTCCATCTCTACCAGTTTTTGATCCAACATATATAACTGGTTTATTCAAACCAGCTGCCTTAGAATAAAATATCTTATCTTTTTTAACTAATCCTAAAGTCATCGCGTTTACTAAAATATTTCCATTGTATGATCTATCAAAAGATGTTTGTCCTGCTATAGTAGGTACTCCAATACAGTTTCCATAACCACCAATTCCATGAACAACACCTCTTAATAAATTTTTTGTTTTTTTGTGTTGAGTTGAACCAAAATGGATTGAATTTAGGTTAGCAATTGGTCTTGCACCCATTGTAAAAACATCTCGCATAATTCCACCTACTCCTGTAGCGGCTCCCTGATAAGGCTCGATAAATGATGGGTGATTATGACTCTCGATTTTAAAAACTATTGCATCTCCATCCTCAATATCAATAACTCCAGCATTTTCTCCTGGCCCTTGAATTACTTTTTTTCCTTTAGTATGTAATTTTTTTAAATGAATTCGTGAAGATTTATAGGAGCAATGTTCATTCCACATTGCAGAAAATATACCTAACTCAGTAATATTAGGTGTTCTTTTTAATAATTTACAAATCTTTTTATACTCATCTGATTTTAAACCATGTTCAATAGCAATTTTTTCGTTAACCAACATTATTTAATATTATTTAAAAGATTTTTAAAAAAGATGGATCCATCTTCCCCAGATAAACTTTCATCTATCATTCTTTCAGGATGAGGCATCATTCCTAAAACGTTTTTTTCTTTGTTAAAAATACCTGCAATATTTTTTATTGAACCATTAGGATTTATTTGATCATTTGTATTGCCATTTTGATCACAATAATAAATTGCTATTTGATTATTATCTTCAATCTCTTTGAGTTGATCATTTGTACAAAAATAGTTACCCTCATTATGGGCTATGTGAAACTCCAAAACTTTTTTATCAAGATTTTTGAAAAAGGTGTTTTCTTTATTATCTACTTTTACGTGGACATTTTTACAAATAAACTGAAGATATTTATTTCTTAATAATACCCCTGGTACTAATTCAGCCTCAACCAAAATTTGAAAACCATTACAAATTCCCATTACCAATCCACCAGATTTTGCAAAATTAATTACTGAATTCATTATCTTTGATTTTGAGGCCATGCTGCCACAACGTAAATAGTCACCGTAAGAGAAACCACCTGGCAAAACAATTAAATCACTTTTGGGCAATTCCTGATCATTATGCCAAACCATTTTGTTTTTAAATCCAAATTTTGTAAGAGCCACATCCATGTCTCGATCACAATTTGAACCAGGAAAGGTTATAACCGATGATTTCATTAATTATTGTGTCTCAATAATTTTGTAGTTTTCAATAACAAGATTAGCTAAAAGTTTTTTACACATATCTTCCACAAGATCTTTAGCTTTTTTTGGATCATTTTCATTAACATCAATTTCAAAATATTTTCCTTGTCTAACTTCATTAACAGAATTAAAACCCATACCATCTAATGTTTCATGGATTACTTTTCCTTGTGGATCTAAAACATCCTTTTTAAGAGTTATTACGGCAGAAACTTTCATTTTCGCTTCTTTTTAATTGAGGATAGTTTAGTTACATTGACTGCAGAAACGTTTGATTGCTCATGTAGAATTCCAAGTCTTTTGGCAACTTCGGTATACGCAGGTAATAAATCTCCTAAATCTTTTCTAAATCTATCTTTATCAAGTTTTTTGTCAGTTGCAGAGTCCCACAATCTACAAGTATCAGGGCTTATTTCATCAGCCAAAATTATTTCTTTTCTACCATCAATTTTAGTTCGCCCAAATTCTAATTTAAAATCAATTAATTTTATTCCCACTCCTCTAAACATCCCAATCATAAAATCATTAATTCTAAAAATAGTTTTTTTTATCTTTTCGATTTCTTTTTTATTTGCCCAATCAAACGCGTAAATATGATCCTCAGAAATCAATGGATCGCCAAGTTTGTCATCTTTCAAACAGTATTCAATTAAAGGTTCTTTTAGTACAGTTCCGTCTTCTATTCCAAGTCTTTTAGTCAAAGATCCTGTCGCAACATTCCGAATAACAAATTCAATTGGAATTATTTCTACAAATTTAATTAATTGTTCTCTCATATTTAGTCGTTTGACTAAATGATTTTCAATACCAATTTGAGATAAATTTGTAAGAATATGTTCAGAAATTCTATTATTTAAAACTCCTTTACCCTCAATAGTAGTTCTTTTTTCATTATTAAATGCTGTAGCATCATCTTTAAAGTATTGGATTACTAAATTTTTATCAGAGGTTGAATAAATTATCTTGGCTTTTCCCTCGTAAAGTTTTTTACCTTTTTTCATTATTTGAAAACCCGCCTGAAAATTAGATTTACATTTTTAAAGTGTTTAGAATAACTAAAGATAGACTTTAACTTTTTAATTGAAATTTTACTCATTATTAACTTGTCAGACTGAATAACATTAAACAAATCTAAATTTTCAGCAAAACATTTTTTTGCATATCCCTGTACTAACTTATAGGATTTTTCTCTTGTGATACCAGTTTTTGTCAGTTCTAGCATCACTTCTTGTGAGAAAATTAGCCCTTTAGTAAGATTAAGATTTTCTAGCATTTTTTTTGGATAAACAATCATATTATCTAAAACACTTGCTAATCTTACCAGTGCAAAGTCTAGAGTAATATTTGCATCAGGACCAATATTTCTCTCTACACTTGAATGTGAAATATCTCTTTCATGCCAAAGTGCAATATTTTCAAGCGCTGGAACAACAGAACTTCTTACCATTCTTGCAAGTCCGGTTAAATTTTCACTTAAAATTGGATTTTTTTTATGGGGCATTGCAGATGAACCCTTTTGGCTTTTAGAAAAATATTCTTGCAGTTCATAAACTTCTGATCTTTGTAAATGTCTTATTTCTATAGCTACTCTTTCTATACTTCCTGCGATAATTCCCAATACTGAAAAATAAAATGCATGTCGATCTCTAGGGATAATTTGAGTAGAGATTGGTTCAACTTTTAATCCAAGTTTTTTTGCAACATGTTTTTCAACATTAGGGTTTACATTTGCAAATGTTCCAACAGCTCCAGAAATTGCACAAGTTGATATTTGATCTATAGCGTAAACTAATCTTTCTCTATTTCTTTTAAACTCTTCATAAAAGGAAGCTAATTTTAATCCAAATGTTATTGGCTCAGCATGAATTCCATGACTACGACCTATGCAAGGAGTAAATTTATATTTTCTAGCTTGTTTTTTTAATACTTTTAAAATTTGATCTATGTCTTTTAAGATAATTTTTCCTGATTGAACTAATTGAATATTAAAACTTGTATCTACTACATCAGATGAAGTCATGCCAAGATGAAGATATCTAGCTTTAATTCCTGCTTTTTCAGTTACAGAAGTTAAAAAAGCAATTACATCATGTTTAACTTTACTTTCAATTTGATGAATTCTTTTTACATTTATTCTAGCTTTTTTCCTAACTATTGACGAGACACCTTTTGGAATTTGACCAAGTTTTTCCATTGCTTGAGCTGCAGCAATTTCAACATCCAACCATATTTTGTATTTATTTTCCTCAGACCAAATATCTGTTAATTCTTTTCGAGAGTATCTTTTAATCATTAATTATAAGTATGGAGGCTTTGAATAACCTTTAGCAGATTCTGTAAATATTTCATAACCATTTTCAGTAATTCCAACAGTATGCTCAAATTGTGCAGATAAAGATTTGTCTTTTGTCACCGCAGTCCACCCATCATTAAGCATTTTTACATTAAATTTACCAGCATTAATCATTGGTTCTATTGTAAATGTCATCCCAGGTTTTAATTCCATGCCTGTATTCTTTGTTCCGTAATGTAAAATGTTTGGTGGTTCATGAAATGATGTCCCTATCCCATGACCACAAAAATCCTTAACTACAGAAAATCCTTTCTCTTCAATATAAGATTGTATTTCATGTCCTATATCTCCAAGCTTAATACCAGGTTTTAAGATTTTAATTGCTTTCATCATAGACTGATAAGTTGCATCAATTAGATTATTTAATTTTACCGAGGTTTTTCCAATACAAAACATTCTACTTGTATCTCCATAATGTTCATTAATGATAGCAGTTACATCTACATTAAGGGCATCTCCTTCAACTAAAACTCTATCCTCTGAAGGCACACCATGACACACAACGTGATTAAGAGATGTACATAAAGATTTAGTAAAACCACGATAGTAAAGTGGGGCAGAGTGGCCACCATTATCTCTTATGAACTCATAGCCAAGCTTATCTATGTAAGCTGTCGAAACACCTTCTTTAATATTTTCTGTTAACATGTCTAAAGTTTGTGAAGCAAGCTTTCCAGCAATTCTCATTTTTTCAAATTTTTCAGTGTAATTACTCATCAATAATTTTTATTTTTTTATCTATATAAATTTTTTTAGAACTAATGTTACATCTATAAGCCAAAAAATTTACCCCAGCTTTTTTAGCTTTTAAATAATTTTCATAATACTTACTATCAATATCCTTTGCTATTTTAAAGTACTCCATATTTTGTATTTGTACTAAAAATATTAAGTAAGATTTATAGCCTTTCTTTATGGCATCAATAAGAGTAAGTAAATGTTTTGATCCCCTAGTGGTGATAGCATCTGGAAACTCAGCTGTTTTTTCATCTCTAAAAAGGGTAACATTCTTCACTTCTAGAAAACTTTTTTGACCTTTTTTTTCAATTAAAAAATCAAATCTAGTCTCTTTATTAAAAAAAACTTCTGAATTAATCTTATCGTTATTTTTGAATTCCTTGATGAGGTTATTATTTAATCCGTGGTGCACAATTTTATTTGCTCTATGAGTATTTATTCCGACAAAGTTTTTTTTGGCCTTAATAATTTCTAGACCATATTTTAACTTTCTTTTTGGATCATCATGCTTGAATAAATGCACTTCATTACCTTCATCTAGCAAACCTTTCATAGATCCAGTATTTGGACAATGCGCAGTGACAACTTCTTTATTTAGATTTACATCAATAAAAAAACGCTTATATCGTTTGATTAATTTGCCTTTTAATAAAGACTTGGTAAATTCCATATTCGAATTATACATATAAAATGAGTAAAAACACAAAAGTAAATGCTGCGATATTAATCATCGGTAACGAAATTCTTTCTGGTCGAACTCAAGATACTAACACTAGCACATTAGCAACATGGTTAAATTCTATTGGTGTAAAAGTAAATGAAGTAAGAATAATTCCTGATCAGGAAGATATAATTGTAGAGACACTAAACCTTTTGAGGAAATCTAATAATTATGTTTTCACAACTGGTGGTATTGGCCCAACACATGATGACATAACCGCTCAATCAGTAGCAAAAGCTTTTGGTCTTAAATACGAACTCCATAAAGAAGGATATAAAATATTAGAAGCTTATTACCAGCCAGGTGAGTTTAATGAAGGAAGACAAAAAATGATTTGGATGCCAGCAAATGCAGATTTAATTCTTAATCCAACAAGCGGAGCTCCTGGTTTTAGTGTAGAAAATGTTTTTTGTTTACCGGGGGTGCCATCAATTATGAAATCAATGTTGGGTGGGTTAAAAAACAAGATTGTGGGCGGTGACCCTATTTTAAGTTATACTATAAGTTTAAAAACAGTAGAAAGTGAAATTGCAAATTCTTTGACAAAAGTACAAGAGGAAAATCAAGATGTTGAGATAGGAAGCTATCCATTTTTCCATGCGGGCAAACTTGGAGTTTCAATAGTGCTTCGTTCAGAGAATCAATCTAAAATCGATCAATGTAATTCTCAAATATTAAAATTTGTTAGTGATAAAAAAATAGAAGTTGTCGATAGATAAATGCTTTATTTTGCTTACGGAAGTAATCTTCATCATTTTCAAATGAAGAGAAGATGTAAAGATAGTACTTTTATTAAAAAAATTAATCTTAAGGATTTTAGATTAACTTTTAGAAGCAAGTATAGAGCTGCTGATATTGAACCAAAAAAAAATTCCATAGTACCGGGTGGCTTATTTGAAATTTCCAAGAGTGATGAAAAAAAACTCGATGTCTACGAGGATTATCCAATTTTATATAAAAAATATTATTTTTTGTATGAGGGTAAAAAAGTAATGACTTATACCATGACAAAAAAAACGCCATTTAGGTTTCCTACAGAAAGATATCTAAATGTAATCAAGCATGGGTACAAAGATTGTAAACTGAATATAAAATATTTAGAAAAAGCTCTTGTTGAATAAATATTTTAACCAACAATTAAAGTGTCCTTGGATCCACCACCTTGTGAACTATTTACAATAGTACTACCCTTTCTCAAAGCTACTCTTGTTAGTCCACCTGAAGTTACATAATTTGATTTTCCTGTTAAAACGAATGGTCTTAAATCAACATGCCTTGGTTCTATATTATTATCGGTAATGGTTGGTCCTGTTGACAGTACTTCTAATGGTTGAGCAATAAATTCTCGTGGATTTTTTAAAATTTTTTGTTTTACCTCTTCAATTTCTTTTTTAGGCGCCTTGGGTCCTATCATTAATCCATAACCACCTGAGGCATTTGCCGGTTTTACAACTAACTTGGATAGATTTTCTAAAACATATTTTTTTTGTTGTTCTTCATGACATAAATATGTCTCAACTTGATTTAATAGAGGTTGTTCACCCAGATAATAAGTTATCATTTTATTAACATATGAATAGACAACTTTATCATCTGCAACACCTGTTCCTATTGCATTTAAGATACCAACATTTTTTTTTAACCAGCACTTAAATAAACCTGGTACTCCAATTAAAGACTCTTTATTAAATACTTTGGGATCTAGAAAACTGTCATCAAGTCTTCTGTATATACAGTCAACTTTAAGAGGCCCTTTAACAGTTTTCATATAAACATTATCATCTTCAACAAAAAGATCTTTACCTTCAACTAAAGCTATTCCCATTTGCTCTGCTAAAAATGAGTGTTCAAAGTAAGCAGAGTTATAAATTCCTGGAGTTAAAACAACCATATGGGGATTAGCAGTCTTTTTTGGAATACATTCAACCATACAATTATATAATTTATTAGTGTATTGGTGGATTGATGAAACTTTGTATCTAGTAAATAACTCTGGGAAAACATCTCTCATAACCATTCTGTTCTCCAGCATATATGAAACACCTGATGGTACTCTTAAATTGTCTTCAAGAACTAGGTATTCTCCATTTTTGTTTCTAATCAAATCGATCCCAGATATATTTGACCAAGCTTTAAATTTTGGTGAAAAACCTTCACACTGTTTTATATAGTATGGTGATTTAAGAATGATATCTTCAGGGATTATTTTGTCTTTAAAAATTTTTTTTTGATTGTAGATGTCATCAATAAAAAGATTTAAAGCTTTAGCTCTTTGTTTTAAGCCTTTTGAAATTTTGTTCCAAGCAGATTTAGGTATTATTCTTGGAATAATATCTAAAGGCCATTTTTTTTCTTCAGCTCTATTATTAGCAGCATATACTCTAAAATTTATTCCTCTTGCGCTAATCGTACTCTGACAATTTTTTTCAATTTCTTGCAATTTCTTTTTGCCGTACTTTTCTAAAATTCCAGATATTATTTTTGCGTGCTTTCTAAGTTTGTTATCTGCAGTAAAATAACCATCATATGCATTTTTAGCGTTATAATCTTTCCATAATTTAGAAGTCATTCAGTATTTTCAAATTTTAAACTAATTTATTCAATTGTATAATTGTTATACCTGTTATGTAAGAAATAGATTATACATTAAGCAAATTTATAAATATTGCTTAAAGATTATGACTTATTGTATCGGTATAAAAGCAAACGATGGTCTAGTTTTTGCTTCAGATTCAAGAACGAACGCTGGCTTAGATAACGTAAACATTTACTCTAAAATGTTTACTTATGATGTTGGTGATAGAACAATAATTATCGTTACTTCAGGAAATTTAGGTACCTCACAAGCTGTATATAAGTCTATTGAAAAAGATTTAAAAGATACGTCAGGAATTATAAATTTAAATACTTGTAAAGATTTTGATCAAATTGCTTCCTATGTTGGGTCCTTAAATGTTGAACATTCAATGCCAAAAGGAATTAACACTGATACAGTTTTATTAGGATCAACTTTTATAGTCGGTGGACAAATTAAAGATCAACCTATGGAACTTTATTTAGTTTATCCACAGGGTAATTATATCAAACCAGCAGATAGCAAACCATATTTAGTAATTGGTGAGGTTAAATATGGCAAGCCAATTTTAGATAGAGTAATTAAACCTGATGTTTCAATTGGAGATGCTTCTAGATGTGCCTTAATTTCAATTGATTCAACTTTAAAAAGTGACTTAACTGTTGGGCCACCAATTGATTTTGTAGTTTATAAAAAAGATGGATATAAAATTCTTTCCCAAAAATGCTTAAATATAACTGATGATGAATATTCAAAAGTATGCAATCAATGGTCAGATGGTATTTTTAAAATTTTTAATTCTTTCCCAAGATTTGATTGGGAAAAATAATTTATCTATTAGACAACCAGATTGTTTGACAAGGATCTAGTTTAATTTTTTTATCAAGTGTAAAAAATGTTTTTCTACCAAGTAAATCTCTATATTTAATCAAATTTTTATTAATTTTAATATATTGTAATTTAGTAGAAAGATTTGTGATACAGATTATAGTTTGTTTTTTATCTAAACTAATTCTTTCATAACAAAAAATTTTAGACCCTAGATTGATATTTAATCTTTTAGCATTAGGATGAAATGCTTTTTGTTTTCTCTTTATTTCTAATAATTTTCCAAGATTTTGATAAAAAATACTTTGTTTAGAGTTTTTATTGTTTAATTTTTTTGTAATATTTTCATAACTCCATTTATATCTATTAATGTCTCTATTATTCCCTGTAATTACATATTTTGCTTCATCATTAGATTTGCCAAATAAAGAGTTGAAATAAATAGCTGGAACCCCCTCAAAAGAAATCATTATTGCATGAGCTGCAATATATCGTTCTAAAAAAAATTTCCCATTAGGATCAGCATCTGATTTTTTTAATGCATCAAAAACAGTGATATTAGCTTCATAAACTTTTTTAGATTTATTTTGAATTTTTCTATACGAAAATTTTGATCCATTTTTTTTTAGTCTTTTAAGAAAATTACTTAATGATCTTTCGTTTAATATTCCTTCAGTAGGTCTCATGCCAATACCATCATGTGATGCAATGAAATTTAAATAACTATTCTGGAATTTAGCATTGGGAAGTTTTTTACTCCATTTATTGAGATAAGAACTATTTTCAAATAAAAAAGCATGGATTAATAAGGGCGGAAGAGAAAAATTATAAATCCAGTTAGCTTCATCATTTTTACCAAAATAACTTAAATTTTCTTTTTCTGGCAAATTAGTTTCTGTAATGATTATAGTTTCAACGTTTAAGAGATTACTTATAAGTCTCAACAGTTTTACTATTTCATGAGTTTGTTTTAAATTTATACAGTTGGTACCATTTTTTTTCCAAAGATAAGCGATAGCGTCTAATCTGAAAATTGTGACTCCATTGCTAACGAGGTGAACCATGATTTTAATAAATCTAAGAAGCACTGATGGGTTCTTAAAATCTAAGTCTATTTGATCAGCACTAAAAGTACGCCATAAAAAATCCGATTTTCCAAAGATGTCTATTTTTTTTAATAATTTGTGATCTCTTGGTCTTACCACTTTAGATGTGTTGAACTTAGAATTAACAGTTAAAAAATAATCTTTGCCAGGTCTTTTTTTTTTAAGAAAATTTTTGAACCACAAACCTCTAGCTGATGAGTGATTAATCACAATATCGGCCATCACATGACTAGATTTTGAAATCTTTTTTATATCGGACCAACTACCTATTCTTTTTTCAATCTTATAATGATCTTTTACAGCAAAACCACTATCACTACTGGAAGGATAGAAAGGTAAAAAATGAATAGCGTTAAAGTATTTTTTTAAATTTTTCTTAAAAAAATTTTGAAAAACTTGAATAGAGTTTTTTTGATTTGAATTAATGTTATCTCCATAACATATCACTAATGAAGTTTTTTCTGAAATAGTAAGTTTTTTTTTTGAATTATTTTGATTAAATTTTTTGATTATTTGTATTATTTGATCTTTTAAATGATCAATATCTCTTTCATTCAAAGAGGGTTTGTAAATAGTCCTTAGTATAGAACTAATCTTTTTTTGGTTTTTCTGAAATAGCATTAAGAATGTTTTTTATTATCATCATTAACTACTTTTTCAAGTCTTCCAAGAAAATCTGGTATAGCACTTTTTACTCTGCTCCAAGTTGGTATAAAAGGAGTATCCATTGGATTTTGGATAAATGCTTCTCCAGCTTTCATTATATTTATTGCAAATAACTCAACAGCTTTTTCCTCTGTATGCGAGTCTAACTCTAGACCATTCATCGCTGCATCACTTCTATAAATATCAATTAAATCAAGGGCAGATCTATAATATGTCGCTTTCAATGATCTAAATTTTTCTCTACTAAAGGTATTACCTTGAGTAGCTAATTTTTTAATGAATGTTTTAATTATATCTATAGACATTCTAGATAATCCTTTAGTTTCGTCATCTAAAGATAGAACCTGATGTTTATGATCGTAGGTATCAGCTAAGTCAACCTGGCAAATATTTTGTGGTGAGAAACTTCTTTGCATTTCTGATAAAATTCCTACCTCAATTCCCCAATCAGACGAAATCCTTAACTCTGGTAAAACATTTCGTCTAAATGAAAACTCTCCAGCTAAAGGGTATTTAAAAGATTTCATAAAGTTTAAGTAATCACTTTTACCAATCGTTTTTTCTAAAGCTGTTAATAACGGGAAAACAAGTAATCTTGCAACTCTACCATTCATTTTATTATTGGCCACCCTTGGATAATATCCCTTACAAAACTCAAAGTTAAAAAGAGGATTTACAACTGGGTAAAAAAGTTTTGCAAGCATTCTTCTATCATAAGTTTTGATATCACAATCATGCAAAGCAACTGAACGAGCACTGTCTCTTGCAATACACATACCTATGCAATACCAAACATTTCGTCCTTTTCCCAACTCACTAGGAGCCAGATTATTTTTTTTTAATTCTTGATCGAGTTTTTTTAATGCTGGACCATCATTCCAAAGGATAGAAAAGGGAGTTTTTAATTTTTTAAAAAATTTCCAAGCTTTTTTTGCTTGAGTTTCATTTGCTTTATCTAATCCAATAATTATGTGATCTAAATATTTAGTTTTACTTATTTCATCAACAATTTTTGGTAAAGCTTCGCCCTCCAGTTCAGAATAAAGACATGGTAAAATTAATTCCATTTTTCTTTGTTCAGAAAATTTTGACAATTCACTTTCTATGACTGATGTAGACTTAGTCCCAAAGTCATGTAAAGTTGAGATTATTCCATTTTGTGAAAAGTCACCCATGGCGGCTTTTTATCCTAATAGTCCAATTTAAGTAGTGCCGTTTTGATCACATCAGCCCAGCCTTCAGGTGATGGCTTGTTTGAAAATATAAGATTATCAATGTTTATTTGATCTTGAATAAATTGATCATTGAATACTAAGCAAGGGATGTCACAACTTTTTAACATATCAAGGTCATTGTAATTGTCGCCAACTGCAATGGTCTTAATTTTATCCTCAGTTTTTTTTAAAATTTTTATAACTCTATTCATGGATTTAACTTTATTAATATTATCACAAAGGTTTAAAACACGACCACCCTCTTGAAGCGTTAATGAATTAGAATTTAAAACTTTTAATAATTTATTTTTCTCATTTTTGTTTCCTTTAAATAAAAAAGGTAAAGTATACTTTCTATTTAAAGCATCTTTGAGTTTTACATCCTTTTGTCCTAATATATTTTCTTGTTCTTTTTTACTCATTTTTGAAATTTGAAAACATTTTTCTTTTAATTTTTCAGGAACTTTATTTTCAAAAATCTTTATTAGTTCCTCTTTTTCTCTACTGAGAATAAGTTTATCTGGAAAATTGGAGGTGATTAAATTTAATCCATGAATAGATGATCCATTTTCTGAAATATAAGGAAGATTTATTCCAAGCTCTTCATTGAATTTTTCAATCTCGCTCTCTGTTTTACTTGAATTTGGAATAATAATTACACCTTTATTTACAAGATCTTTAATATAATCTTTAATGCTATCAAATTTAAAAGTATCTCTATGTAAAAGAGATCCATCTAAATCAGTAAAAATTACTATTGTAAGTTTTTTTTTCATTATTCATATTACTATAAATAATAGAAAATTTTTATCGAGTAAGAAGCAATGGTTTATTGTCTTTTTTTACTTTTTCTTTATTTTTTTGGTCACAATATTTCTTAAAAGTATAAGCTGCTGATACACCACCTATTAGTATAAATTTTAATACCTTTAATTTAATAAGTGTTTTAATCATGATTTAATATCAAATTTTTCTAATAAAAATTGGATTACTAAATTGTAGATAAATACAAAACAAAAAATATAAAATAGAAAAATTACTTCTTTAGAATTAAAGAGGTATCCAGTTGCGGTTAAAAGCACAATAAATAGGCTGATTGATAAAGCAAGCTTTGCCTGTGACTTTTTTTTTAAGTGAGATTTAACAATATTGCTTTTCATTAAATAATAATAACTATTAAAGATATTTACTCATCATAAATTTTGTCCTACCTAGACATTTCAACTATAATGTTTTAAATTTTTAGCACTCACTTCCCTTATTTTAGAGGTGTTAATGATTAATTGTTGTGAAAAATATTTATAAAATCCATTACATTGTATTTTTTTTAGCTTTATTTTTTTCTAAAGCTATAGCGGAGCCAACCTTTGTGCAAAGTAAATCACTTGATTCGAACTTTTATTTGGGACTTAACTTTAATAATGATGGTACAAAAATGTATACTGTAAATGCTGGAGGTGGAACATCGGATGCAGTTACCGAACATATATTAACTACCCCATATGACATTTCAACAGCAATCGTAAATAATACTAAAGGAGTAAGTAGAGGTGGTGATGCACAAGCAACACAAGTAGTGTTCAATAACGATGGAACAAAAATGTTTATTGTTCAACATGCTGGTAGAAAGTCAGTAGATGAATACTTACTAAGCACTGCATTTGATGTTTCAACAGCATCAGATACACCTGATAGCGAAATTATTATTTCTGGTCAAGAAAAGAGAGCAAACTCAATTGCATTTAATAATGATGGTACCAGAATGGTTGTTGCTGGTGTAGGAAATAGTTCACAAGCGCGTATTCATGAATATTCACTAAGCACAGGATTTGATCTTAGCTCCACAGTTACTCATCTTAATACTGAAGACCTAATTTCTTTTCACAATCACATAGATGGAGTTATTTTTAATTACGATGGTACTAAAATGTATACCATTGATGGTAATGAAGGTAAGATTTCTCAGTTTAAATTAACTACACCTTATGATGTTTCTACTTTATCCCTTGAAGGCACCTATAATGTACCTGTTGTTAATAATGGAAGAGAAGTTGTGTTTAGTAATGATGGAAGTAAAATGTTTATCATTGATGATGGACTTGATAAAGTTCATGAATTTAACTTAGACTGTAATTGGAGCGTAATTCATGGTGCTTGTGACGATCCAATAACTACTACTGATGGGGGTAAAGATATTTTAAGCTCAATCGAGTCTCAAACAGCAACCGCTAAACAAATTGTTATACATGCAACAACTCCAGTTCTTAATCGTATGTATTGGTTAAGAAGACATAGAAATAATGATCAATTAAGTAACCAAAATATTAGATTAAATTTTTCTAATTCAATGATGGCGTCGCTCTCTAAAATTATTCCTATATCAAATAAAACAAATGAAGTTCTAGACAAATTATCAGATGATTGGTCATTTTGGAGTGAGGGTAGTGTAAGTATTGGTAGAACTGGTGATACATCTAATTCATTATCAAAGAAAATTAATACCAAAGGTATTACACTTGGTATGGATAAAAAGATAAGCAAAAATAGATTATATGGTTATGCTTTTAGATTAGGTGAAGATGATGTTGATGTAGGTACATCTGGAACTAATTTAGATACTAATTCTTTTAGTTCATCCTATTATGAAACTTTTATTCATGATGATAAAAGATTTACTGAAGGCATCATTGGAGTGAGCTTTTTAAAAACTGATCATGTTAGAAAAGGGGAAGGAGGAAGCACTAGAACAGGAGAGAGAGGCGGACAACAGATATTTGGTTCGCTTAACTACTTAACAACATATAAAAAAGAAGATTTAAATATCACTCCTAATTTAAGAATTGATTTAGGCTATACAAGATTGTCTACATATACAGAAAAAGGTGCTGCAGCTTTAGTTTACAAAGCTCAAACAATTGAAACTGGAATGATATCCGCTGGTTTTACCATAAGTGATATTTTAAATTTTAATACTTTTACGTTTAAACCAAATGGTGGATTAGAGCTTGGAGTAGATTTTAGTCCATCTTCAGATGCAAAATATCGTTATCGTTCTGAAGGTACAGAATATACAAAAACAATTAATCAAGATTCTAAAAATTTAAGAGCAAATATTGGATTTGATTTATTAACAAATGATGGTTTTTCTGTAATGACTATTTATGAGAGAAATCAAAGTGACAATTCTCATAGTGATACTTTATATTTAGGATTTGGCTATATACCAACTGACAATATTGAATATGCTATGACTTTAGATAATGACAAAGCATCTTTGAGTTATAAGAGAAATTTAAATGGTTTCGATATCAGAATTAATTCTAATTATAGCTTGATGAGTCAAATACCTGAATATGGTGCAAACCTAGAAATTGTAAGTACATTTTAACAAACTAGGATCTATCTAGGATCTAGATAGGATAAGATAAAAAAATTTACTTATTCCTCTTGTTCAATTATAAATATTGGCATAAACACTCATGAAATTCATTAATGCCCTCGTGGTGAAATTGGTAGACACAAAGGACTTAAAATCCTTGCCGCTTGCGGAGTGCCAGTTCGAGTCTGGCCGAGGGCACCATTAAATGAAATATATACAAATCATTTCTGATAAAAATATAAAATCACAGAAAATTAAAAATTCTCTAGTTAGAAAATTAAATAAACATGAACCCTCAAAATCTAATATTGTCATAGTTATTGGTGGTGATGGGTTTATGCTTAAGACATTAAAAAAGTATAAAAAATCAAAAAAATTCTTTTATGGAATAAATTCTGGAAATTATGGTTTTTTGATGAATAAATTTTCTTCAAAAACAATAATTAATAATCTATTTAGATCTAATGTTATTTCTATTTCTCCATTAGAGATGATTGTTAAAAATAGTAAAAATCAAATAAGAAAATATTTAGCTATTAATGAAGTTTCAATTTTAAGACAAAGTAGGCAGGCAGCCTCATTATCAATAAGGTATGGCTCAAAACAAGTTATCAAAAGATTAGTTTCCGATGGCGTTCTAGTTTCAACGCCCGCAGGGAGTACTGCTTATAATTTGTCAGTTCATGGACCAATACTAAGTTTAAACTCAAAAAAGCTATCTATTTCTCCGATAAGTCCATTTAGGCCCAGAAGATGGAAAGGAAAAGTAGTAAGTCATAAATCAAAAATAATTATTAAAAATTTAAATCCTAAAAAAAGACCAATAAGTGCTGTTGCAGATAACATCGAAGTAAGAAATGCAAAAAACGTTATTGTTAAAACAAACCAAAATATAAAATTTAACCTAATGTATGATAAAAATAGAAGTCTTCAAAAAAAAATTAAAATTGAACAATTAAGAAGAGAAACTTCCTAATAAATTTAGCTAATGTTAAATGATTTAAAAATCAATAAAAATTTTTTTTATTTTTTTTTTATAATTATTGGAATTCTAACTATTTTTTATCAAATAAATTTTGAGGATTTTTGGTTAGATGAAATGCAATCTTTTTGGATTGCTGAACCAGAATTATCATGGGATCAAACCATCAAAAGACATGAATATGATTATCACAATCCAATACTCTTTAATTTAATTCTAAAATATTTTTTAAGTATAGTCGGTTATAATCCTGAAATAGCAAGATACTTACCTTTAATATTTGGTTCATTATTTCTAATTATTATTGGACCTATTACCTACCAAGTTAAAAAAGATAACACATTTTTATTAACAACTCTGTTGGCATGCTTAAGTATTTATATAATTAAGTATTCACAAGAGGTAAGACCATACTCATTATTATTATTAACTAGTGCTTTAAATATATATTTTTTTTTAAATCTGTCTAATAAAGAGGAAGATAATAAAAAAGGTATAGTATTTTTTATTATTTTTTCTGTAATCAACTATTCCACAAATCCATTTTCTTTAATTATTTTTTTTTCACAGATTTTTTTTATTCTCTACAAATACTTATTATTTAGAGAAAGATATATTTTTCTTAATATTTCATTTTTATTAATCTGTATTTTTTATTTGCTATTTAATTATAATTATATTTTGTTCCAAATTTCATTTAATAATTACGAACTATCATCTGATATAATGAATGTATTTGATGGACTATATTTTCCAAGATTTTTTGGATCAAAAATTATGGGATATTTCTATCTAATATTATTATTATTTCTCATCATTAAATTTAGGAAGAAAATATTTTTAGAAAATAACAATTATCTATTTTTCTTAACTATAATATTTTTTTCATATTTAATACCTTTAATGTATGGAATTTTGAAGACTCCAGTTTTGCATGACCGATATATCATTTTTATTTTAATACCAATATTTGTACTAATATCTTGTTTACTTAACGATTTAAGAAATAATCATTTTAGACGAATATTGATTTCTTTGTTAATTTTGTTGACAGTTGGAAACCACTTAATAGAAATTTTTGATAGACCTAAAACTAAACCGCAGTTTAATTTTGTTTTTAATCAAATAAAAAAAAGTGATAATAATAATATTGTTTTATATAATCCGAGAGGAACCTCAATTTTGATAATGAATTATTTAAAGAATATTCAACCAAACATTGAAAAAGAATTAAATTTTTATGATTATAAAAATTTAAATGAAAATATTAATAGTTTTTGGTTTTTATGTTATTTGCCAGAAGTTAATTTTGAATGTAAATCGACTGAAAAAAATAATTTTAAAATAAGTGACCAAAAAAAAACGAGATTAGTTCATGCTTATCTTTATGAAAAATTTTAAAATGAAAAAAGTTTTCTTATTTGTTTTATTTTTTTGCACTTTATTGATCTCGAATTCTTTTGCTGAATTTACTTTTGTACAAACTAAAGAAGTTGACGATGATACTCCTGGTATTAGAGGAATAAACTTTAAGCCCGACGGAACCAGAATGTATATCACTAGTCGTGAAGGTAATCCTAACGCCAGAAAAGGTTACATAATTGAATATTCGCTTAGTAAACCATTCGATATTAGCACAGCAACAATTTCTTTTTCGGGAGGTTCACCAAAAGGGACTCCATTAGCTTGTGATGGTGCAGGTGATGATGATCATATGGAATTACCCCATGCTGTGGAATTTAAACCAGATGGTACTCGGATGTTTATAACTACTAATAAGGATTTCAGTGGAAATCCTGGTGTCGGGGTATATCAATTTAAATTAACAACTCCTTGGGACTCAACCACATTAGTTTGTGAAAAAATATACGAAGCAGACGTCGATGGTTCAGGAAATGAAGATCAAGTAAGAGTTTTAGATTTTAATCCAGATGGCACACGAATGTTTGTAGGTGGAATGAGAACACATAAATTAAGACAATATGATTTAGCAACTCCTTTTGATCTTAGATCTGGAGTTACTCCAGGAGGAATTTCAGACTCATTAGAGAGTTTTGAGGATGATATGAGAGATATTCAATTTAATCCAGATGGAACTCAATTGTTCTTAACTGGTGATGAGAGAAATAGTGGAATAATGCAAAAATTCAGTCTAAGCACACCATACGATATAACCACTTTATCCTCTACTACTGAAACATTTTCTTTAACATCACCGTCAGATACAAATCTGGTAAATGATTTAAGGGGTTTTATTTTTGCTGTAAATTTTACAAAATTGTTTGTTACAACTGATGAGACAAATGGAGATAATGAAATTCATGAATTTGATATTGATTGTGCAGGTACAATAACTTGTGCTGATCCTTCTGCTAATGCTGATGTAAAAGCTATCATTGAGGCAAATGTTGAGTCTGCTAAACGTATAATTAGAAATAATACTCTTCCAATATTTCATAGGACTGAATGGTTAAGAAGACATAAAAATAAAGACAATCTAAATAACCTTAATGCAGGGATAGATTTTACAAATGAAAAAATTGCAAGATTAGTAAGTGCTTTAGAAACTCTTAAAAAAGATAAAGATAGAACTTATAGTAGTGATGATTGGTTTCAGTGGAGTGAAGGAAGAGTAAGCTTAGGTAGAAAAAGTGCAAAAAGCGGGTCATCTAGAGACATTCATGGTTATGGTATTTCTATTGGTGCAGATAGAATTAAAGAAGAGGATAGAGATGAAATGTATGGTTATGTTTTTCAATATGGAAATGATGATGTTGACATTGGAAATAAAGGTACAAACCTAAGTACAGATACTTACAGTATAGCTATGTATAGTACAAAATTTAAAGATAACGAGTCTTTTACCGATAGTATTATCGGATTTAGTTTACTAGATATCAATCATAGAAGAGTAATAAATAACAATACCTTAAAAGGGGATAGAGCAGGACAACAGATATTTGGTTCGATTAATTTTGGAAAAAGATTACATGATGAAAAGCTGAATTTAAGTCCAGGTATTAAAATAGATTTAGGGTACACAAAACTAAAAGAATTTAGAGAGAAAACTACAATAGGTGATAGTTTAGCTGACGCATTAATTTATAAAGATCAAAATATCAAAACAGCTTTAGCTACAATTGGTTTTCTTTTTGATACAGAAAATGAGCAAGAGGAAAGAACAACCAATCATCACGGAAGAATTGAATATGTTGGAGATTTTAGTCCATCATCAAACGCAGAATTTATTTACAGGAATGATCAAGGAACTGGCTATAATTATAGTACAAATAATAAGTCTAAACATAACTATAGGATAGGTTATGGTTTCGATATAACTTCAATATCAGGCTGGTCTGTTGTAACTAATTTTGAAAGATTTGGAGCTAGCGGAAAAGGTTTTTATAATGAGCTTTATTTAATAATAGGATATGTACCAATCGATGATATGAAATTTTCATTTGAGATTGATAACTCAAATACAACAACTTTAGGATTTGTTAACAAAATTAATAATTATAATTTTAAAATTAACTCAAATTTTGATTTTTTAAGTGAAGAAAAAAATCATAATACTGAGATATCATTAAGTAATAAATTCTAATTATGAAGCGTAATGCTTTTACATTAATCGAGCTATTAGTAGTTGTGGCAATTATTGGTGCTCTAGCTGCAGTGGGAGTCGTTGCTTATAATGGGTATACGTCTTCAGCAAAAAAAAATGTTGTAAAATCAATGCATGCTCAAACTATAAAATTTATAAAATCAGAAATTCTAAAATGTGAAATTGCAGATAAAATAGTCATGAATGGTAATCTTAATTGTTCTGAACGTCTCATAGCTAATAAAATAGGAGCTGCAACACAAGCTGCCTTTGAAGAAAAGTTTCTTAATCCATTTGTCCCTTATAAAGAAAATGTTGTTGCAGCGCAGGCTCCACATCAAAACGGAGTTTGTATTGTTCGATATAATAGTGGGGGTATCTTAGTTAGCAATATAGATGTAAATGGAGGTGGTACTTTAGTGCGGGTATCAACTTGTTACGGTGAAACTACAAGATTGTATGAAGAATGGATTGTTTATTAAGTTATGGTGCCCCCGCACGGATTCGAACCGCGGACCTATTGATTACAAATCAATTGCTCTACCAGCTGAGCTACAAGGGCTTAAGAAGAGCATTCTTATTATATTTTTAAATTAATTCAAATTTTAAATGATACATATGTATGTCAATATTGAATATTTTTTAAGAAAAATAAATTTCTATAATTAAATGATTAGTTAATAATTTCGGTTCTTTTTTAAGTAAATACTGGTATTTCTTAAATTATGAGTTTTTTAATGAAGCAAAAAATCTATTTAATTTTTTCTTTGTTTTCATTTTTTTTAGTTTTCTTTAAATTGTTTTGCCAAACTGTTATATTCAAAGTACCAATTGATTTATCAACTCTATTGCTTTTAAATGATTTCTATTATTTTCCGTTTATAGACTCTTTTTCTGAATTTAATTTCAATCCATCTTATTCAGGTGATAAAAGTAAATTAGACTTAATATCATATCCAATTTTAGGTTTAATTGTTAATATTTTTTTTTATAAATTTTTCGATGTTTACTCATTTATAGTTTTAGAATTCTTATGTGTAATTTTATTTTTATCGATATTTTTTAATATTTTTTTAAAATTAAGTTTTTCAAAAGAATCATCAGTGTTTATGAGTTTTTTTATGTTTTCTTTAACTAGTTTATTTCAACTATTAGGAAATTTAGATTTTTATCTATTTACAATATTGGATCTAAATTTTTCGACATTTTATTCATTACGATTTCCAAGACCAATAATTTCTAATTTATATTTGTTTGGATTTTTATATTTTTGTTTGAAAATTATTTCTCAAGATCAAAATTTTAAAAAAAATATGATTTATATAATTATTTTGATGTCTTTGTCACTTCATAGTTTTTTTTATTTATTTATATTTGAGTCATTAACAATTTTATTAATTTATATTTATATTTTCAGGAATAGATTAATTGATTTTCTTTTAAGAGAATTAAAGTTTCATATTATTCTATTTTTAATAATTTTTGGAAATTTTTTAGTTTTTCAATTTCAATTAATTAATGCTGAAACAGATTTCGTTGCAAGATTAGGAGTTATTTCATTGGATTTGACACAAAAAAAGATTTTACTTGATTACTTTGTAAATTTTTTTTTTAAAATTGAGTTTTTAAGTTTATTAATATTAAATTCTGTATTTCTAATGCTAAATAATAAAACTTTGAAAGTGTTTTATTTTTTTTTCTTATCGACAATTCTTGGAACACTAATTTTCATTTCCGCTTCTAATAAAGGAGTAGATTATTATCAATTTAATAACTGGATTATCGCTTCTGGTATTTTGAATTTATTTGTTTCGATTTTTTATTTGATTGAAAAAAAACTTATAAAAAATTCATCTGTAATCATTAAATTTTTAAATATTTTTACTTTTCTATTAATTTTGGGAATTATTTTTCAAAATAATAATCTTTACTTTAATCAAATTAAAAATAATTCAACCAAAATTCACCAATACAATATAATAAAAAACTATTTTACTAACAATAAAGAGGATTTGCAAAAAAAAGAAATTTTAAGTTTAGATCATGGGCTCTTTTTACTTTTGATTAATAATGGTTTTAAGAATTTTTCTATTGTACCAGACTCGTTTTGGACACCCAAAAAAGATGTTGAAATTACCGAGGAATTATTTGCTTTATTTAATTTTTTTGAACTAGATCAAAAACATTTTTCAAAATTTTTTGAAAATACTATTTCTGGATATAGAATTAGAAATCCAAACACATTAAAGTTTTTTGGTAGAAAATATTTGGCTAATCAACTAAAAATATTTGATAAAAAAGACCAATTCAGTAAATTAGAACAGGAATATATTGATAAACATTCTCCAATTATTACTCATCAATCGATTATTCCCAAAAATGAATTTAAAAGATTAGAAAAAAACTTTGAAAATTATGATAAAAAATTAAATCCCTCAATTCTGGTGATAGAAAAAAATAGTATTATCTTCAAATCAAATAAAAATATTGACAATAATTATTGTTTAGATTTTAGTAGTTTAGATTTTAAAATTTATCTCTCTAAAAAAATAAAGCCTATTTGTAGCTAATCAAAATTTATCCTTTTATTTTCAGTGACTAAAGGCATATTTCTTTGATGCAATAAGATTATTCCAATATATTCACCAACCAAACCTAATAAAGTTATTTGAATTGAACTTACAACAAATATACCAATTACTATAGGTGCTATACCAAGGCTAAATGAATCCCAAAATATTAATTTATAAACAAGATAAATTAATCCAACTAACAAACTTACAACGCTTGCAATAAAACCTACTAATGTCATAAATCTAAGAGGTTTTCTAGAGTGCTTAACTATACCTAGCATTCCAATATCATATAAAGTAAATATATTATTTTTTGTTGTTCCAGATTTTCGTAGTGGTTGTTTAAACTCTATTGTAGTTATATCTTCTCCTAATTCTGCGATTAATCCTCTGAAATAAGGGTAGGGATCATTAATTTTTTTTAATTTTTCAATTACAGATTTATCAAAAATACCTGCCCCTGTAGTATTATTCGGTAACTCAAAATCAGAGATTTTATTTAAAAAATTATAAAATATATTTCTTAAAGAATATTTTACTTTGTTTTCCTCAGATGATGTTTTTTGACCAAGAACTATCTTTTTTCCCTTTTTCCATTCTTCAATATATTTTGGAATTAAATTTATTGGATCTTGAAAGTCAGATGCCATTAATATTGTTGCATCAGAATTAGTTTGTAATAATCCATAAAATGGTGATCTTACATGTCCATAATTTTTTGAATTAACTATAACTTTAACTTTTTTATCTTTAGAGCAAATTTCCTCTAAAATTTTTATTGTGTTATCGGTTGATGCATTATCTATTATTATATGTTCGTATTCTAAATCAATTTTTTCAAATTCTTTTTTTATATCTTCACAAAGTATCTTGATATTTTGTTCCTCATTGTATGTTGGTGTTACTATACTAATTTTGGTCATTTAAACTTTTTATAGTTGAGTTTATGGCATCATTCAAACTAATTGAAATTTTTAATTTCAGCTGTTTTTTAGCCTTTGTTATTGAAGGTACATAATAATCAAATTTTTTGGATAAAATTTTTTTCAAAAGAGGTTTTTTTCTTACTAAGACAGCAATATTTTTTGTTAAAGTCCTTAAATTTATGGTTTTATCAGAGCCAAGGTTGTAAATTGGACATTCATTATTTGATTTTTTTAATATCTGAATAAGCCATTTAACCATGTCATCAGAGTGCATATAGCTTCTGTAAACATTCATAGAAGTATTTAGCGTGATAGTTTTTTTTTTCACTGAGTCATTTATCAAACTCGAAATAGCAAAGTTATATTTTAATATGTTCTTACCAATAAAAGTATAACATCTAGCAATTGATACATCATAATTTTTTTTACCAAGTTCAATAAATTTGTTTTCAATAAAAATTTTTTCTTTAGCATATTTTTTTTTATAACCCATTAATTTATTTATTGAATTTAGGCTAATTTTTTTGTTCTCTTTATCTTTGATTTTGTCAGTGTTTTTTCCATAAACTGCTCCAGAACTTGTAAAAAGTATTTTTGGTTTTCCTTTGATAGTTTCAAGTAATCTTAAAAACTTATTAAAGTAATTGTTACTTATTTTGATATTATTATTTCTTAAACAATAAATAATATAATCAACTTGGGGAATTTTTTCTAAATTAATTATACTTTTGGTTATATAATTTATTTTTATATGTTTGTATTTTTTGTTAATTGATTTTTTACTTCTAGATAGGACATGTATCTCGTTAATTTTATATTTAATTAATTTTTTTTCAATTCCGCAATCAACTATAGAGCTTCCCATGAAGCCACTTCCACCTAAAATTAATATTTTTTTCAATTTATATTATTATGTGTTAAAAGAATATTATATTTTTCATTGATATATTTAATCAACCATTATATCAAATAATTTAATGAATAATGCGATTATCATAGGTACAGGTAAAATTGGTATTGATTTATATATTAAATTAAAAAGAATTAATATTTTTGATAAAATTCTTATTTTCAATAGAAATAAATATTCTGAGGGTGCTAAATACTGTATCAAAAAAAAATTTTTATATTCTAATTCAGGAGTGAAGGGTGTAAAAAAAAATCTTCAGTTTTGTAACATAATATTTGATTGTACATCAGCAAATTCAAATACTGTTATTGTTAAATCATTAAAAAGATGGATCAAAAAAAAATTTTATATAAATTTAACCCCATCTAATTTTGGTAAATATGTTGTTCCTTACTTTAATCAAAATATAATTCCACACGAGGTAAATTTGATAACCTGTGGTGGACAAACCTCAATACCAATTATATCAATTTTTAAAAAAATTCTAAAAAAAAATCTTATTTATTCAGAACTTGTTTCAAGTATATCTTCAAAAAGTGCAGGAATAGCCACCAGAAATAACATCAATGAATACATAGTCAATACAGAAAAAGCTATTAAGCAAATTACAAAAATTAAAAGTGCGAAAGTAATTATAAATTTAAACCCATCAGTACCACCTGTTAATATGATGAACTCATTATTTTTTGAGTTAAAAAAACCGATCAATCTGAAAACTTATAACAATTTAAAGATTGAATTAAGAAAAATAAATTCACATATAAAGTTTTATATACCTGATTATAATGCAACATTATTTAAGAGTTTTAATAAAAAAATTTTAAGAGTAACAGTGAGGGTAGTCGGTCAAGGTGATTATTTACCAACATATGCTGGTAACTTAGATATAATAACTTCATCAGCAGTTCATCTTTCTAAACAAATTAACCATAATTATTTAAATGTTAAAAATAAAAAAAAAGATAATAATTAGTGATGTTACCCTCCGTGATGGAAATCACGCTGTAAACCATTCTATAAATGAAAAAGTAATTCAGAATTATTGTGCGATGATTAATGAAACAGGGGTAAACATTATTGAGGTTGGACATGGTAATGGACTTGGAGCATCATCTTTGTCTATTGGAAGGTCGAAACTTTCAGATGAAAAAGCTTTAAAAATTGCAAGATCAGTATTAAAAAAAACAAAATTATCAATTCATTCGATACCTGGTTTTTCAAGATTAGATGATTTAGATAAAGCAATCGATTGTGGTGTTGATATTTTTAGAATAGGAACAAATTCTACTGAAATTGATACGACTTTTTCTCAAATTGAATTTTGCAAAAAAAATAAAGTAGAAGTTTGGGGTGTGTTGATGATGGCACATCTTGTTTATGATAAAAAAAAAACCTATTTAGAGAAAATTAAATTCCTTTATAACTTAGGAGTTAAAACTATAGTAATCATGGACTCAGCTGGATTTTTTTTACCCCATGATGTTAAAGATATCATTTTGAATATAAAAAAAAAATTTAAAATAAAATTAGGTTTTCATGGACATAATAATTTTGGAAGTGCAATCTCGAATAGTATTATCGCATGTTTATACGGTGCAGAGATTGTTGACGTCTCAATTAAAGGTTTTGGGGCTGGAGCTGGAAACACTCAAATGGATGTTTTTTTAACTGTGTTAGAAAAAATTGGATACAAAGGTAATGTTAAACTTGGGGAAATTTATAATATAGCAAAAAAATTTCCAAAAATTTTAGAAAAAGAAAAAATTAAATATTCAAACCCTTTTTCAGAACCAAAAAATATAATGAGTGCTAATTATGGACTTTTTTCAGGTTTTGCATCGAAAGTAGATTACTTTTCTGATAAATTTAAACTTGATGATATTGATGCATTTAAAGCTATAGGAGCAAAAAGGTTAGTTGCAGGTCAAGAAGATTTAATCTTTAATATATTATACAATCTAAAAAAGAGGAAAAAAACTTAGGTTATCAATCTAAATATGGATACATATTGTCTAATGGTTGGGCTACTAATTTACCTTGAATAACTTTGGATTTAATAGATGGAATAATTTCCTGGTTTTTCATTGAATGACAATCAAAAATTGCAGGTCTCTTGAGACCAATTTCTTTTTTAAAATTGTCTGAGATATTTTTTTTTGTAATGCATTTGTAATATTTGATATTAAAAAATTTTGCTACGTCATAAATTTTGGGTATATGAATTCCTGATTGATAGTCAGTGCCGTGAATATTGTTTTGAAAAAATTCTTTTTGAGAGTTTCTAATAGACATGTAACCACCATTATTAATTAAAAAAATTTTTATATTAAAGTTATTTCTTTTTACAACACTCAGCTCATGAAAATTTGTCATCATTGAACCATCACCAGTTACACAAAAAACATTTTTATTTTTTATTGAAGATACCCCTGAAGCTGCAGGGATAGCATAACCCATTTGTCCAAATGATCCGGGAATAATATATTTTTGTTTTTTTTTTATCCTGAATGCTTGTCCCATTATGTAAAAGGCAGCCCCAGCATCTGAAATAATAGTGCTATTTTCAGGTATTAATTTACTTATATTATGAACGATATCATAATAATTTAATACTTTCTTATCTCTTCTATGAGGTTCTAAAATTATTTGATATTTATTTTTCCATTTCAAACATTTTTTATGCCACTCGTTAAAATTTTTTTTTAATGATATTTTTTGAAGATCCTTAACTGCAAATTTTAAATCACTATTTATCTTTAAATTAATAAATTTATTTTTTCTTAAAATCGACTTATCTGGATCTATTTGAATTTTAAATGAATTTGGAGAAAATTTATCATGCTCCCATCCAATAGTTTGTGAATGAAGGCTTGATCCTAAAATTAATATAAAATCTGAATTTTGTATAGCCAAGTTTCCAGCTCTATCGCCCTTTGGACCAGAATGTCCAATAAAAAAATCATTTTCATAATCAATCGCCTCTTTTCCAAGTTGAGTGGTCAAAGTTGGGATTTTAAGCTTTTTAATTATTTGAGATATTTTATTAGATTGTTGAGCAACATTAATCCCGTTACCAATTAACATGATTGGTCTAGAAGATTTACTTAAATACTTTTTTATAAGTTTAAGATTTAATTTATTTATTTTTTCTTTTTTTGGGAAAAAAGTTTTATATTTATTTAAATTAAATTTTGCAGATTGTATATTAAGAGGTATTTCCAAATATACTGGTCCTGGTTTTGAGTTTTTAGACTCAAAGAACGCTTTGTCTAAATAATACTTAATTGAGTCCGGATTAGTAATTTGTTTACTAAATTTCGTAATGGGTTTTAGTATTTCAATTGCATTAGCTTCAAATGTTCCATGTTGCCTTAAATTTTTAATTTTAGAATATTGAATTGTTTCTTTTGTTTTACTTTGACCGGCTATCACTATAATTGGTGTACTATCTTGCCAGGCAGTTGTAATTCCAGTAACGCAATTCGTTATTCCTGGGCCGCTCGTAGCAAAACAAACTTGTGTCTCCCCAGAAGCCCTTGCCATTGCATCAGTTGCAAAAATTGAAGCTTGTTCATGGTGATTAAAAATTAAATTAATTTTTGAATTATGAAGAGAGTTGGTAAGAAACATCATACCACCACCTGTAACAGTAAATATTTTTTTTATTTTTTTCTCCAGATATTTAGCTATAAATTCTGAAACATTCATAATTGTAGATTTTTACTTACTTGAGATTTGAGCTAGTAAGTCCGTATCAACACCTTTTAAAATAAACTTAGCATTAAATTTTTTTGAGAGTATCTGACTGTTTTTATCTATAGTCATTAAGCCAATTTCTTTTTTATGTTTTTGACATTTAATCATACCATTTTCAATTATCTTTGTTAATTTTTTATCATTAATTTTAAGACTATACTCCATTGATAAGTCAAATATACCAAAGTAAATTATATCAACTCCAGAAACTGAAATTATTTCCTCAATATTTTCAATACCTTTTTTTGTTTCAATCATAATTACTTTTAATAGTTTTTTTTTTATTTTTTTTTTATTAAGATTGTATTGATTGAATCTAGTAAAAGGATTAAAGCCACGTTTTCCTCGAGGTGCAAAATAACATTGGGATACACAATTTAAAGCATCTTTTCTATTTTCTACGCGTGGAAATATCAATCCATCACAACCAGAGTCCAATGCAGATTGAATATATCCAGTTTCATTAATCGGAATTCTTACTAATCCTAATTTATTATAATTTTGACAATAACTCAAAGCACTCTGGACATCTTTTTTACTAAAATTACCGTGCTCCATGTCAAAAATTAAAAAATCATTATTTGCTTGAGATAAAATTTCAATGACATCTTGATTATTTATTATTGACCAAAGTCCTTTAATTTTTTTCATTATAGGTTTTCTAAGAAATAATTTATTTTTTTGTGTATAAAATTTACATCCTTTTTTTTAAGTCCCTGATGACACCCTATTAATAAACCATATTTCATAATATAATCTGAGTTTTTAAATGAGTTTAACTTATTTCTTTTACTAATCAAACTTGAGAAAGCAGGGTGCCTTAGTATATTACCACTAAATATTGGTCTAGTTTGTATCTTATTTTTTTCTAAATATATTTGAAGATCTTTTCTTGAAAAATTTAAATTATCTCTCAATATAATTGGATAAGCTAAGAAGTTAGTTTTTACATCTTTCTCAATTTTTGGGACTATGAAAACATCTTTAAATTTTCCAAAAAAATTACAATGATATTGAAAATTTCTGTTTCTTAAATTAGTAAATTTTTTAAACTTTTTTAATTGTATTAAACCAAAAGAAGCTCCAATTTCAGATGGTTCAAAGTTGTATCCAGACTCCGAAAAAACAAATTTCCTATCATAATCAATTCCTTTAAGTTTGATGCCAAGTCTTTTATTAATATTTTCTGAGTCTTTGATAAGTGTTGACATTCTTCCCCAACTTCGCAAAACCTTTGCTCTGTCGTGATAGTTCTTGTTATTAGTTAGCAGAATACCACCATTTCCCGCACAACTTATAATATGCGAACCATAAAAACTTGTAATTGATATGTCACTAAAGATTCCACTTGGCTTATTATTTATATTAGCACCCAATGTATCTGCTGAATCTTCTAATACCAATAGATTATATTTGTTTGCTATTTGCCTTATTTTTTTCCAGTTAGGCAAATTTCCAATTAAGTTAGGAATTAATAATGCTTTGGTTTTTTTCGTAATTTTTTCTTCAATTTTCCTTACATCAATCTGCAGAGTGTTAATTTCACAGTCAACAAAAATTGGAACTAAATCACTTAAAGTTATTGATGAAATAGCAGTTCCGAAATTGAGACAAGGTACAATAATCTCGCTACCTTTTTTAAGGTTCATTACTTTTAAAGCTAAGAGTAAAGCAGATGAACCAGAATTAACCATTAAACCGTATTTTTTTGAAAATAATTTTGAGATTTTGTTTTCAAAAGTACTAACATTTTTACCCATTTGCGTAGATTTTTTTAAAGTTTTTAAAACTGCGTTTATTTCTTCGCTGTTATAAACATTCAAGCCATAGGCAATTCTTTTAGTATTCTTTTTCATAATCAATTAAATTAAGTTTTACTTTTTATTTATATACATTAAAAACTGTCGTTCACATATTGATTTTATTGATAGTTCTTTTTTTGTATTTCTATTCCAATCAATTGTAAATTTTAAACTTTCATCCAGACTTAATTTGGAAGTCCAATTCAATTTTTTTTTTGCCTTGCTACTGTCTAATTTAAGATATTTTGTTTCTTTGAATCTTTTATTTGTACTAATCACATAATTAAAATTATGCAATTTCTTAATATATTTAACGACATCAATTACTTTCTTAAAATTTTTATTACTTGGACCAAAATTCCAAGCATGCTGATTATCATTGATTTTGTTTAAATATTGTTTTTTAGCCAACATTAGATATCCTAATAACGGATCTAAAACATGCTGCCATGGTCTTATGTATTGGGGGTTTCTAATTTTTAATTTTTTCCTATTGTTAATTGCAAAAATTATATCAGGAACCAATCTATTTTTTGAGAAATCGCCACCTCCAATTACATTACCAGCTCTGACTGTCGAAATTTTATTTTTTAATATAGAGTTCTTAAAAAAAGATTGAATATAACTATCAGTGATTATTTCAGCTCCAACCTTCGAAGCACTATAAGGATCAAAACCACCAAGCTGATCTAATTCTTTGTAACTTTTATTTTTTTTATTTATCTTATAAACTTTATCAGTTGTAACAATTATAACTGACTTAACTGATTTCACATTTCTAACAGACTCTAAAAGATTTAATGTTCCAATGATATTTGTGTTAAATGTTTCCAATGGGTTTTTATAGGACTCAATAACAAGTGGTTGAGCCGCCATATGTATTATAATTTCTGGTTTTAATAATTTAACCTTTTTTTTTAATTTAAAAATATCATTTATATCTCCAAAAGTATTTGAGCTTAAACTTTTCTTAATCTCAGATTTCCTAAATAAGCTATTTTTTTTTGGCTTCAATGCGTAACCATGAACATTGGCATTTAGATAACTTAAAATAATACATAGCCAAGATCCTTTAAAGCCAGTATGACCTGTAATGAATACTTTTTTTTTAGACCAAAACTTTTTTAACTGTTTTATATTGTCCATGGAGATTTTTTTTTATTTTTATACAGAATATTAAAATCATTTTTATCTTTTAGCGTATCTAAGCTTTTCCAAAATCCTTCATGCTTGAAAGCTAGTAATTTTTTTTTTTTAGCAAAATAATTTAGAGGACCTTGTTCGAAATATATTTTGGAATTGTTAATTTTTTTGATTGAATTTTTATCAATTACAAAATAACCACCATTAATATAAGTGCTAGTTTTTTTATTTTGATTATCAAAATAAGTGACTCTATTATTTTTAATTTTTAATATGCCATATCTTTCTTTAGGTCTAACTGCTGTTAGTGTAACTTTTGATTTGTTTCTATAATGAAACTTAATTAGTTTTTTTATTGGAACATTACTAAGGCCATCACCATAAGTCATCATTATATCTTCGTTGAGTTTTAATTTTTTGTAAGCAATTTTAATCCTTCCACCTGTTCCAGCATTTAAACCAGTATAAATCAAATATCCTAAAAAATTAGTTTTTTTATTTTTGTATAAAAATTTGATATATTTTTTTTCTTTTATCAAAACTTTAATATTTTTTTTATTTTCTTTTAAAAAGTAGTCGACAATAGTATTGGATTTATGCCCTAAACAAAAAACAAATTCATTAAATTTTTGGTCAGCAAAGTTTTTAATTATATGCATTAATATTGGTTCTTTGCCTATTCGAACCATCGGTTTTGCAATTAACGTACCTTCATAATCTAATCTTGTACCTAATCCACCACAAAGTATAAAAGTTTTCATTTTTGTTTTTTTAAAAAATTAAGATGATGAAAAACAATAGCTGCACTATTTGAAATATTTAGACTTTCAATTTTATTATTAATATCAATTCTAACTAAAAAATCAGCATATTTAGATGTATGTTTGTGCATCCCATGACCTTCTGAGCCAAACAGAAGAATGTTATTTCCTTTCCATTCAATATCAGTGAAGTTTTTCATTCCTTTCCCATCAAACCCGTATACCCAAAAATTTTTTTCTTTTAAATTTTTTAATGTTGAATTGATATTAGAAACTTCAAAAATATTCATATACTCTATTGCTCCACTAGCTGCTTTGAACATAATTTTACTTTCTTTAGGAAATAATCTTTCTTTAATTATGATACCATCTAAACTAAATGAAGCAGCACTTCTAATTAACGATCCAATATTTCTTGGATCAGTTACCCCATCTAAACAAACAAGATTAATATTAGTTTTTCCTTTTATAAAATCTTTTAGAATAGGTTTAGAAAAATGCTCAATTTCAGCTACATATCCTTGATGGAGTAAATTTTCTCTTGTTGAATATTTATCTAATTCTTTTTTTGTTTTAAAATAGACCTTTACATCATTTAATAAGTTTTTATTTGGGTTTTTTCTGTGAATATTTTTCTTACTTTCTTCCGTCAAAAATACCCTTAAAACTTTCCTTTTAGGGTTTCTCAACGCTTCTATAACTGCATGCTGTCCAATAATAAAAAAAGATGATTTATTCATAATTTTGATCCAGTTTTACACGTTTTTTACTATATTTCTTAATAATTCTCATATTGCAATTACATGAATAAAATATATAAAACGCGTGTTGTTTGAAGCTTTATTGAACAAGGGGACACTTCCCCTAAGGGAGGGGTTCCAGAGCGGTCAAATGGGGCGGGCTGTAAACCCGTTGACTTCGGTCTTCGAAAGTTCGAATCTTTCCCCCTCCACCATTCAATAATTTCAGATAACACTGGAGTGACACTCTTGGGGTTGTGCGGGTGTAGTTCAATGGTAGAACGCTAGCCTTCCAAGCTGGATGTAAGGGTTCGATTCCCTTTACCCGCTCCAAGAATATAAATTTATAAATTGAAAAGTGAGGAAAAAAAGTAATGTCTAAAGAAAAATTTGTAAGGAATAAACCACATTGTAACATCGGTACAATTGGTCATGTCGATCATGGTAAAACAACTTTAACTGCAGCCATCACTAAAGTTTTATCTGAAACTGGTGGTGCACAAGCTATTGCTTATGATCAAATTGATAAAGCTCCAGAGGAAAAAGAAAGAGGTATAACCATATCTACTGCTCACGTTGAATATGAAACTGAGAAAAGACATTATGCTCACGTAGACTGCCCAGGTCACGCTGACTATGTAAAGAATATGATCACAGGTGCAGCACAAATGGATGGTGCTATCCTAGTTGTTAATGCAGCTGATGGACCTATGCCGCAAACTAGAGAACATATTCTTTTAGCAAGACAAGTTGGAGTTCCAGCTATCTGTGTTTATTTAAATAAAGTAGATCAAGTTGATGACAAAGAAATGATCGATCTTGTTGAAGAAGAAATAAGAGAATTGTTAACTTCATATAAATTTCCAGGTGATAAAACTCCTATTGCAAAAGGCTCCGCTCTTGCTGCTGTTGAGGGAAGAGATGAGGAAATAGGTAAAAAATCAATTTTGGAATTAATGAAAAATGTTGATGAATTTATTCCTCAACCAGATAGACCAAAAGATAAAGATTTCCTAATGCCAGTTGAAGATGTATTCTCCATTTCTGGAAGAGGTACAGTTGCAACAGGTAGAGTTGAGTCTGGTGTATTAAAAACTGGTGATGAACTAGAAATAGTTGGTATCAGGGAAACAAAAAAATCAGTTTGTACTGGTGTAGAAATGTTCAGAAAGCTTTTAGACTCAGGTGAAGCAGGTGATAACGTTGGTGTTCTTTTAAGGGGAGTAGAAAGAACTGATATTGAAAGAGGGCAAGTTCTTTGTAAGCCAGGTTCAGTTACACCACACACAAAGTTTGAAGCGCAAGCTTATGTACTAAAAAAAGAAGAGGGTGGCAGACATACTCCTTTCTTTACTAAATACAGACCACAATTTTATTTTAGAACTACAGATGTTACAGGTGAAGTTGAATTACCAGCAGGTACTGAAATGGTTATGCCAGGTGATGATGCTAAGTTTACAGTAAAATTAATAACTCCCATTGCAATGTCAGAAAAACTGAATTTTGCAATTAGAGAAGGTGGAAGAACTGTAGGCGCTGGAGTTGTAACTAAAATTATAGAGTAAACTCTATATAGGAGTGTAGCTCAATTGGTAGAGCGCCGGTCTCCAAAACCGGAGGCTGAGGGTTCGAGTCCCTCCGCTCCTGCCAATTGATAAATTAAATTATATTATGAAAAACCCGATTAAATTTATTCAAGAAGTTAAGCAAGAAGCTTTTAAAGTTAGTTGGCCGACTGGTAAGGAAACAATACAAGGCGCTTTGATGGTGTTTGCTATGGCAGTAGTGATGTCATTATTTTTTCTTTTACTTGATCAAGTTTTGAAGTTTTTCTTAGAGCTTTTACTTAAAGTGAGTTTATAATGAAAAACTGGTATATAGTTCAATCACACTCAAGTTTTGAAAATAAAGTTGCTGGCTTAATTAAAGAGGAAGCAGAAAAAGCAAAAATTTCAGACAAATTTGATGAAATAATTGTCCCAACTCACGACGTTACTGAGGTTAAAAGAGGCAAAAGAGTTCAAAGAAAAAAAAAATATTTTCCAGGTTATGTTCTTATTAAGAGTGAAATGGATAACAGCATTTATCATATGATTAAAAATATAAAAAGAGTAAGCGGCTTTTTAGGAACTAAGGGTATACCTGTTCCAGTATCAGATAAAGAAATAGAGAAGATTTTAGGTCAAATAAAAGATGGTGTAGCTCAGCCAAAATCTGGTATAGAGTACAGCGTTGGTGAAAAAGTCCAAGTTGTGGATGGACCGTTTGCTTCGTTTAGTGGAATGGTCGAGGAAATTGATGAGGAGAAATCAAGATTAAAAGTTTCTGTTTCTATATTTGGAAGACCGACACCAGTTGAATTAGAATATAATCAAGTGGAGAAAACAAGTTAATGGCTGCGAAAAAAGAAATAAGTGGATTTATAAAACTACAAATTAAAGGTGGTCAAGCTAATCCAGCACCACCAGTTGGTCCTGCTCTAGGTCAGCGTGGTGTAAACATAATGGAATTTTGTAAAGCTTTTAATGATAAAACAAAATCTTTAGCAGGAAAACCTGTTCCAGTAGAAATTACTGTTTACAAGGACAAAAAATTTGATTTTAAAATTAAATCACCTCCTGCCTCATTTTTTATTAGAGAGGCAGCAAAATTGAAAAGTGGTTCACAAGAACCAGGTAGAAATATAGTAGCCTCTATTACAAAAAAGCAAGCAGAAGAAATTGCTAAACAGAAGATGAACGATTTAAACGCAATAGATTTAGAGCAGGCAGTAAAAATTATTGCTGGCTCAGCTAGATCTATGGGGATTGAGGTTAAAGATTAGTAATGTCTAAAAGATTCAAAAAATTACCAGAAAAAACTTCTGAATTACCTTCTGAGGTTATAGAAAAATTAATTCCTATAATTAAAAAAAATTGCACAACAAAATTTGATGAGTCGGTTGATTTAAGTTTTCAAATTAACAATAAACAAAAAAAAAATGAAATTAATATAAGAACTGTAGTAAATCTTCCAGGTGGTTCAGGAAAAAAAGTAAAAGTTGCAGTAGTTTGCGAAGATGCAAAATCTGCCAGTGCAAAATCAGCTGGTGCAGATATTGTTGGAAGTGATGATTTTATTGAAAAGATCAAAAACGGAGAAATAAATTTTGAAAAATTAATTTGTACACCTTCTATGATGATTAAATTATCTAAATTAGGAAAAGTACTTGGTCCAAAGGGCTTGATGCCTAATCCAAAACTAGGCTCTGTTACTGAAGATTTAAAAACAGCTATAACAAATGCAAAATCTGGTCAAGCAGAGATAAGAAACGACAAAGATGGAAATATTGGTGTTAGTATTGGTAAAAAATCTTTTTCTGATGATAAATTGATTAAAAATTACAATGCAATAATTGAAACTCTTGAAAAAGAAAAATCTAATAATACAATAAAAGGTGAATTAATTAAGACAGCCTTTATAACGTCAACAATGGGTGTATCATATAAATTAAAGTTAGGAAAAAGTATTTAACCTTTATGATGAACAAAGAACAAAAAAAAAATTATATAACTGAAATGACTGCACAATTTGAAAAGAGTAAAGCAGTTTTGGTAACTCATTATCAAGGTTTAACAATGCCTCAACTTGATGAATTAAGATCAAAAATGAGAGAACATGGAATAGTTTTTAAGATTACAAAAAATAGAATTACAAAATTAGCTTTAGAAAAAACTAAATGTAAAGATTTATCAAAATTGTTTACTGGACCGACCGCAGTAGCTTTTGGAGAGGACGCTATTATGTCTGCTAGAATTTTATCAAAATTTGCTAAGGACAATGAGAATCTAAAATTGATTGGTGGAATCATGGATAATGAGGTTTTAGATCAAGCAGGAGTATTAAATGTAGCTAGTTTACCAACTTTAGATGAAGCAAGAGCAAATATTGTGGGAATTTTGAGCGCTTCTGCATCAAAATTAGTCAGTATTTTACTTGCACGATCGGAAAAAATGAGTAGTTTACCTCCAGAAAATTCTGAAACACAACCTAAAGAGTAAAAAATGCCTGACCTAAATAAAATTATTGAAGATTTATCAAGTTTGACTGTTGCAGAGGCAGCAGATCTTTCTAAACAATTAGAAGAAAAATGGGGTGTTACCCCAATGGCAGTAGCAGCTCCAGCAGCAGCAGGGGCAGCGGCAGCGGCAGAAGATAAAGATGACTTTACTATCATGTTAGTTTCTGCAGGAGATAAAAAAATTAACGTTATTAAAGAAGTAAGAGCAGCAACTTCACTAGGCCTAAAAGAGGCTAAAGATTTAGTTGAAGGTGCGCCTAAAGAAGTAAAATCTGGCGTTCCTAAAAAAGAAGCTGAAGAAATTAAGGCTAAATTAGAAGCTGCAGGCGCTAAAGTAGAACTTAAATAAATTAAAAGGATTTTTTTAGCTCTGATTAATCGTATTAATCAGTGTTAAACATTGATGCAAATATCTTTTACTGAAAAGAAAAATATTAGAAAAAGTTTTGGTAAACTTAAAGAAAGTTTATCAATTCCAAACTTGATTGAAGTTCAAAAAAATTCTTACAAAGAATTAACAGATTTCAACACTGAAAATTTAGAATTAACAAAAGGTTTTGATAGAGTTTTTAAAAGCATTTTTCCAATTGAAGATCTTAATGATAAGGCAACTTTAGAATATGTATCTTATAGATTAGAAAAACCAAAGTTTGATGTAGAAGAATGTATCGCTAGAGGATTGACCTACTCTTCAGCATTAAAATGTACTCTTAGATTAGTTGTTTACGAAATAGATCAAGAAAATAATACTAAAGATATTTTATCAGCAAAAGAACAAGAAGTTTACATGGGAGAAGTTCCAATGATGACTAACAGTGGAACTTTTATAACTAATGGTGTACAAAGAGTAGTTGTTAACCAAATGCACAGAAGTCCAGGTGTATTTTTTGATCATGATAAAGGTAAAACTCATGCAAGTGGTAAATTGCTATTTAATTGTCGTGTAATCCCAAATAGAGGTTCATGGTTAGATTTTGAATATGATGTTAAAGATTTTCTATATTTTAAAATTGATAGGAAAAAAAAGATCTTCGCTTCTTCTTTATTACTCGCTCTAGGATTTACCAAATCAGATATCGCTGACGAATTTTATGAAAATGAAAAATTTATCTATGATACTAGCTCACAAAAATGGAAGACAAAATTTAATCCAGAAAATTATAAAGCTAAAAATTTTTCAGAAGAAGTTATTGATGCAAATACTGGAAAAGTTGTCATAAAATTAGGTGATAAGATAAATTATTTAAATGCAAAAAAATTATCTAATGATGGTCTAAAGAATATTTTAGTATCAAAAGAATCTTTGTATGGAAAATTTTTACACAAGGATATTAAGATAAGCGATGAAGAAGGTGGTACTCTCAAAATTGGAACTGAATTAAACGAAACTATTATTCAACAAATATTAGATGCAAAAATTTATACTCTAGACATTTCGGTTACTAACTCAATTAACAAAGGTGGTTATTTATTAACTACTATATTTAATGATAAAAATAATACTAAAGACGAGGCAATAACTGAAATTTACAAAATGCTAAGACCTGGTGAACCACCAACAATTGAGATAGCAACTCAAATATTTAATAATTTGTTTTTTAGCTCCGATAGATATGATTTATCTGATGTTGGTAGAGTAAAAATGAATTCTAGGTTGGATTTGGAGTGTTCTGATAAAATTACAATTTTAAGAAATGATGACATCATTGCAATAATTCATAAAATGCTTGATCTTAGAGATGGTAAAGATGAAGTGGATGATATTGACCATTTAGGAAATAGACGAGTCCGATCTGTGGGAGAACTTGTTGAAAATCAGGCTAGAATTGGTGTTTATAGAATGGAAAGAGCAATTAAAGAAAAAATGACTACGCTTGATATAGAGTCTGCTATGCCACAAGATTTAATTAATGCTAAACCACTTACAGTCTCATTAAAGGATTTTTTTGCAAGTTCACAGCTGTCTCAGTTTATGGATCAAACTAATCCTTTATCTGAAATAACTCATAAAAGAAGAGTATCAGCATTAGGACCTGGTGGTTTAACACGTGAAAGAGCAGGCTTTGAAGTACGTGACGTTCATCCAACTCATTATGGAAGGATATGTCCAATTGAAACTCCTGAGGGACCAAACATTGGTTTAATTAATAGCTTATCAACGTATGCCAAAATTAACAAATATGGATTTATAGAAAGTCCATATAAAAGAGTTAAAGATGGAGTAGTTCAAGATAAAGTTGAATATCTCTCTGCAATGGAGGAGACTAAATACACAATCGCACAAGCAAACACAAAGCTTGATAAGAATAATAAAATTGTTGAGGAACTTGTATCTTGCAGACAAAACTTAAACTTCTTATTATCGAAACCTGAAACTATTGATTATATTGACGTATCTCCAAAGCAATTAGTATCAGTAGCAGCTTCTCTTATTCCTTTTTTAGAAAATGATGATGCTAACAGAGCTTTAATGGGATCAAATATGATGAGACAAGCAGTTCCGTTATTAAAACCAGAAGCTCCACTAGTAGGAACAGGTATTGAAAGTGATGTTGCACTCGATTCAGGTGTAACAATTGTAGCAAAGAGGGATGGATTAGTTGATAAAATTGATGGAAAAAGAATTGTTGTCAAAGTAACTGAGGAAACAGATTTTACTAAATCTAGTGTTGATATATATAATCTTCAAAAGTTTAAAAGATCAAATCAAAATACTTGTATTAATCAAAGACCGTTAGTTAGAGTAGGAGATAAAGTTAAAACTGGTGATATAATTGCCGATGGCCCATCAACTAGATTAGGAGAATTAGCTTTAGGAAAAAATGTTACCGTCGCATTTATGCCTTGGCAAGGATACAATTTTGAAGACTCAATTTTGATTTCAGAAAGGTGTGTTACAGATGATGTATTCACGTCAGTTCACATTGTTGAATATGAAATAATGGCAAGAGATACTAAATTAGGTGAAGAAGAAATTACCAGAGATATTCCAAATGTTAATGAGGAGGCTTTAAAAAATCTTGATGAATCTGGTATCGTTTACATTGGTGCTGAAGTGAATGCTGGTGATATTTTAGTTGGTAAAGTTACGCCAAAAGGTGACTCTGCCTCGGGACCTGAGGAAAAATTATTAAGATCAATTTTTGGTGAAAAAGCCATAGATGTAACTGATACATCTTTAAGAATGTCTAGAGGAAGCAGTGGAACAGTTGTTGATGTAAAAGTTTTTAATAGACACGGTATCGAAAAAGATGAAAGATCTATAACAATTGAACGTGCTGAGATTGAACAAGTTCAACAAGATAAAATTGTTGAGGAGGAAATTTTAGAAAGAAGTATCAAGCAAAGAGCATCTCAAATTTTATCAGGCTCATCTTTGACAAAAAAAATAAAAAATATTGATGTGGGTGCTAAACTTGATTTTGATACTATCAATGGTTTATCAATTACCGATGTTTTTAAAATTACTGATGGAAATTCGAAAAATGATGCTGCAATTGCTCAATTAAAAGACCAATATAATAAAGCTGAACAGGATATTATTGAAAGATTTGAGGATAAAGTTTTAAAAATTAGAAGTGGTGATGATCTTCTACCAAGCGTAATGAAAATGGTTAAAGTTTTTGTTGCAATTAAAAGAAGACTAAGACCAGGCGATAAAATGTCTGGTAGACATGGGAACAAAGGGGTAGTTAGTAAAATTGTTCCTGTTGAGGATATGCCTTACAGAGAAGATGGAAGACCAGTTGATATAGTTTTAAATCCATTAGGAGTTCCTAGTCGTATGAACGTGGGTCAGATCTTAGAAACACACTTAGGATGGGCATGTAAAGAATTCGGTGAACAAGTAAGAAATTTAGTTAATGAAAACCAAAAAAAGATTGAAAAAACCGAAAAGATATCAAGCTTTCTTAAATCTGTTTATGGTGACGACACCTATAGTCAGAAAGTTGATAAGTTAAATAAAACAGAGTTTGAAGATTTATGTGAAAATCTCAAGAATGGAATTGCAATATCAACACCAGTGTTTGACGGTGCAAAAGAAAAAGATGTAACAGAAATGTTAGAATTAGCAAAATTACCAGGCTCAGGACAAACATATTTATGGGATGGAAGAACAGGAGAAAAATTTGATAGACCAGTAACAGTTGGAATTATTTATATGCTTAAGCTACATCACTTAGTAGAGGATAAAATTCATGCTAGATCTACTGGACCTTACAGTTTAGTTACACAACAACCATTAGGTGGTAAAGCACAACTCGGTGGTCAAAGATTTGGTGAAATGGAAGTTTGGGCTTTAGAAGCTTACGGTGCATCATACACTCTACAAGAAATATTGACTGTAAAATCAGATGATGTAGCAGGTAGAGTTAAAGTATATGAAACAATCGTGAAAGGAGAAGAAAACTTTGAGTCAGGTATACCAGAGTCTTTCAACGTATTAGTCAAAGAAATAAAATCTTTGGCATTAAATGTGGAATTAAATTAATTATGAAAAAAGAAATAACAGATTTGTTTAAAAATTCAGAGATAGCTGAAGCTCAAAATTTTAATAGTATAAAAATTTCATTAGCAAGCCCAGAGAAAATAAAATCTTGGACATATGGTGAAATAAAAAAACCTGAGACTATCAACTATAGAACTTTCAGACCGGAAAAGGATGGATTATTTTGTGCAAGAATTTTTGGTCCTATCAAAGATTATGAATGTCTATGTGGAAAATATAAAAGAATGAAATTCAGAGGTATAATTTGTGAAAAATGTGGAGTTGAGGTCACAAAGTCAAATGTTCGAAGAGAGAGAATGGGTCATATTAATCTTGCCACTCCGGTAGCGCATATTTGGTTTTTAAAGTCATTACCTAGCAGAATAGCTCTTGCCGTTGATATGAAATTGAAAGAAATTGAGAGAGTTCTCTATTTTGAGAATTTCATTGTAATTGAACCCGGCTTAACTGGATTGAAAAAAAATCAACTGTTGAATGAGGAAGAATTAGCAAAATATCAAGATGAGTTTGGCGAGGAAGCTTTCTCTGCTGGAATTGGAGCTGAGGCAGTTCTTGAAATGCTTAAAAATCTTGATCTAGAATTAGAGAAGAAAAATTTAGTTAGTTATATTAAAGAAACAAAATCAAAAGTTAATGAGGAAAGAGCTATTAAAAGGTTAAAACTAATAGAGTCTTTTATTGATACAGGTCAAAAACCAGAGTGGATGATCATGACTGTTGTTCCTGTAATACCACCTGAGCTAAGACCCTTAGTTCCTTTGGATGGTGGTAGATTTGCTACTTCAGATTTAAATGATTTATATAGAAGAGTTATTAACAGAAATAATCGTTTAAAAAGATTAATGGATCTAAAAGCTCCTGACATTATTGTAAGGAATGAAAAAAGAATGCTGCAAGAATCTGTTGATGCTTTATTTGATAATGGTCGAAGAGGAAGAGTAATAACTGGAACTGGAAAAAGACCATTAAAATCTTTAGCAGAAATGTTGAAGGGTAAACAAGGAAGATTTAGACAAAATCTTTTAGGTAAGCGTGTAGATTATTCTGGAAGATCTGTGATTGTTGTTGGACCTGACTTAAAATTGCATGAGTGTGGATTACCAAAAAAAATGGCATTAGAATTATTTAAACCATTTTTATATGCAAGATTAAATAAACTGGGATTAGCTTCAACAATCAAACAAGCAAAAAAACTTGTTGAAAAAGAGACTAATGCAGTATGGGACGCTTTAGAGCTAATTGTTAGAGAACACCCAGTTTTATTGAATAGAGCTCCAACGCTTCATAGATTAGGTGTGCAAGCTTTTGAACCAAAATTAATTGAGGGAGATGCTATTGAGTTGCACCCTCTCACATGTGCAGCATTTAATGCTGATTTTGATGGGGATCAAATGGCTGTGCACGTTCCTTTAAGTTTAGAAGCTCAACTAGAAGCAAGAATATTGATGCTATCAACAAACAATATTTTATCACCATCAAACGGTAAACCGATTATTGTTCCAAGTCAGGATATGATTTTAGGAATTTACTATTTATCACAAGAACCGTTAACTGATAAACCAGCAGGATACTTTTTAAATGCAGATCAAATAGAATTCGCTTTGTCTTCAGGACAACTAAAAGTTCATAGTACAATTATATCAAGATTTGAAACTGTTGATGAAAACGGAAATAAGAAGTTTGAAAAATATACATCAACAGCTGGTAGATTTTTATTAGCTAACTTATTACCAAAAAACAAAGACATTAAATTTTCATTGGTTGATAGATTGCTTCCAAAAAAAGTTGTTTCTGAGGTGATCGATATTGTTTTTAGATTTTGTGGTCAAAAAACAACAGTTATTTTCTGTGATAAATTAAAGGATTTAGGTTTTAAACATGCTTTTAAAGCTGGAATTTCTTTTGGTAAAGATGACTTAGTTATACCAGAAAGCAAAACCCAATTAATAGATGATACAAAAAAATTAATCTCAGATTATGAAACTCAATATGCTGAGGGACTTATCACTAGAGGTGAAAAATATAATAAAGTTGTTGATGCTTGGTCAAAATGTACTGATCGTGTAGCTGGTGAAATGATGAAAGGTATTTCCGCAACTGAAAAAACTAAAGAAGGTTTAAAGATTAACTCAGTATTTATGATGGCTGACAGTGGCGCTAGAGGCTCAGCTGCACAAATGAAACAATTAGCTGGTATGAGAGGTCTTATCGCAAAACCGTCTGGTGAGATTATTGAAAGTCCAATTACTTCAAATTTTAAGGAGGGATTAACTGCTTTAGAATATTTTAACTCTACCCATGGAGCTAGAAAAGGTTTAGCTGATACAGCTTTAAAAACAGCAAGCTCAGGATATTTAACTAGAAGATTATGTGACGTAGCGCAAGATTTGACAATTACTAAAAAGAATTGTGACAATCCAGGATTTATAGAACTTTCTGAAATTTTAGAAGGTGGAAATGTTGTCGTCAGTTTATCTGAGAGATCTTTAGGTAGAGTTACAGCTTCAGATGTTAAACATCCTTTAACAGGTGAAATTATTCTAAAAAAATCGACTATGATCGATGAAGCTGGCTGCGATAAAATTGATTCTGCTGGAATAAAATCACTTAAAGTTTACTCAGTGATGACTTGTAGTTCAAAAGAGGGAGTTTGCGCTAATTGTTACGGAAGAGATTTGTCTAGAGGTAAAATGGTTCACGTTGGTGAAGCTATAGGTATGATTTCCGCTCAGTCAATCGGAGAACCTGGTACCCAGCTTACAATGAGAACTTTCCACGTTGGTGGAACAGCTTCAGTGAAACAAGATTCACAAATAGTAACTAAAAGTGAGGGAACTTTAAAGATCTTAAACTCAAATATTTTAGAAGACTCTAAAAAGAATTTGATTGTAATGGGACGTAATACTCAACTTTCTATTGAAGATGATAATGGTGTACAAATTGCAGTCTATAAAGTTGCTTATGGATCAAAACTATTTTTTAAAAATGGTGACAAAGTAAAAGCAAATACTAAAATTTGTGAATGGGATCCTTATACTACACCTGTTATTGCTGAGAAGAGTGGTATTTCAAGTTATGTTGATTTGATTGATGGAGTTTCAATTCAAGAAACTACTGATGATGCCACAGGTATATCATCTAAGTCTGTAATAGATTGGAGAGCACAATCAAAAAGTACTGATTTAAAACCAAGAATTACTCTTAGAGATGAAAAAGGTAATGTAATTAAAAAAGCAGATGATAATGAAGCAAGATATTATCTTGTTCCAGACTCAATTCTATCAGTTAAAGATGGACAAAAAGTTTCAGCAGGTGATGTAATTGCTAGACTTCCAAAAGAAACAACAAAAACAAAAGATATTACTGGAGGGCTACCAAGAGTTGCTGAGTTATTTGAAGCAAGAAAAGCAAAAGATAGTGCAATAATTGCTGAAAATGATGGACAAGTTATTTTTGGAAAAGAAGTAAGGGGCAAACAAAGAATTTCAATAGTTCCTGAAGATGGAAGAGAACCATCAAATTATTTAATACCTAAAGGAAAGCATATTAACTTTAACCAAGGTGAAAAAATTAAAAAAGGCGAATATCTTCTTGATGGTCAACCTTTACCACATGACATCTTAAGGATAATGGGTATAAAAGATTTAACTGAATATTTTGTTAATCAGGTTCAGGAAGTTTACAGACTACAAGGTGTAATCATAAATGATAAGCATATCGAAACTATTTTAAGACAAATGTTGAAAAAAGTAGAAGTGAAATCTTCAGGGGACTCATCTTATTTACCAGGTGAAATAGTTGACAGAATAAAATTTGAAAATATGAATGAAAAACTCAAATCAGAGAATAAAACGCCAGCAATAGGTGAAAGAGTTTTAATGGGTATTACAAAAGCTTCTTTACAGACAGAGTCATTTATCTCCGCTGCTTCATTCCAAGAAACTACAAGAGTTTTAACTGATGCTGCAATTAAAGGTAAAATTGACCCGTTAAATGGATTAAAAGAGAATGTTATCGTTGGTAGGTTGGTACCTGCTGGAACAGGAAATATCAAAAATAGATGGAACAAAAAAGCACTCGAGGATGACAACAAATTCTTATCTGAGCAAGAAAAGATTGAGGCCTCAGAAACTCAAGTAAATCAGTAGAAAAAACAGGCTAAAATCAGAGGTTTTGTTTGACAAAATTCAATTTATAAGTATTTTGGCGATATTTTTGGTTGGAATGTAGTACTTATTAGATGTACTAAACGCTGCCATAATTGACCTGTCAGTTATTTCATCAAAAATGTAATTAATTTTAAAATTTTATGCCAACAATAAACCAGTTGTTAAAAAAAAAGAGAGTTAAACAAGTTAAGAGGAATAAAGTTCCCGCTCTACAGAAACAACCTTTAAAAAGAGGTGTTTGTGTTAAGGTTTATACAACTACTCCAAAGAAACCTAACTCGGCACTAAGGAAAGTTGCAAGAGTAAGACTGTCAAATGGATTTGAAGTTACAGCATATATACCAGGTGAAGGTCATAATTTACAAGAGCACTCAGTTGTTTTAATAAGAGGTGGAAGAGTTAAAGATCTGCCTGGTGTTAGGTATCACATATTAAGAGGAAATCTCGATACCCAAGGAGTTGCAAATAGAAAAAAAAGAAGATCTTTATACGGAACTAAAAAGGGTAAATAAAAATGTCTAGAAAAAAATCACAACCCAAAAAAGATATAGTTCCAGACCCAAAATTTAATTCTACTATTATTCCTAAATTAATAAATAACTTAATGTACGATGGTAAAAGAGGTATAGCTTCGAAAATTGTTTACGATGCTATAGAAAAAATTAAAACTAAATCAAAAGATGAGCCTATAAATATTTTTAATGAGGCGATCAATAATATTAAGCCAACAGTTGAAGTTAGATCTAGAAGAGTCGGAGGAGCAACTTATCAAGTTCCAGTTGAAGTAAAAAACAAAAGAGCCCAAGCTTTAGCGATCAGATGGTTAATAGACTCTGCAAGAAAAAGAAAAGATAAAAATATGTCTGATAAGATTTTCAATGAGCTTTATGATGCCTATGAAAAAAAAGGAGCTGCAGTTAAAAAAAAAGAAGATGTTCATAAAATGGCAGAGTCAAATAAAGCATTTGCACATTTTAGGTGGTAAAAGATTATGTCTAGAACTCATACTTTAGATAAATATAGAAATATTGGTATCATGGCTCATATTGATGCTGGTAAAACAACTACAACAGAAAGAATTTTATATTACACAGGAAAGAGTCATAAAATTGGGGAAGTCCATGATGGTGCTGCAACAATGGACTGGATGGAGCAAGAGCAAGAAAGAGGGATTACAATTACATCAGCTGCAACAACTTGTTTTTGGCAAGACCATAGAATTAATATCATTGACACACCTGGTCACGTTGATTTTACTATTGAGGTTGAGAGATCTCTTAAAGTTCTAGATGGTGCTGTAGCAGTTTTTGATGGTGTTGCTGGTGTTGAACCTCAGTCCGAAACTGTTTGGAGACAGGCAGATAAATACAAAGTTCCAAGAATTTGTTTTGTGAACAAATTAGACAGAACAGGAGCTGATTTTTTTAGATGTGTAGATATGATAAGAGACAGACTTGGCGCAAAACCATTGGTTATCCAAGTTCCTATAGGTATAGAAGCGTCTTTAACAGGTGTTGTTGACTTAGTAAAAATGAAAGCTCAAGTTTGGAAAAATGAAGCCTTAGGTGCTGAGTGGGAATACAAAGATATACCTGCCGATTTAAAAGAAATTTCTGAAAAATATAGAACAGAACTAGTTGAAGCAGCTGTTGAGCAGGACGAAAAATTAATGGAGTCATATTTAAATGGAGAGGAAATAAAAGAGGAAGATTTAGTAAAATGTATAAGAAAAGGTACATTAAATTTTGATTTTGTGCCAGTTATGACTGGATCAGCTTTTAAAAATAAAGGTGTACAACCTTTATTAGATGCTGTTGTCAATTATTTACCGAGTCCGGTTGATATTGGTTCAATTAAAGGAACAAAATTAGGTAGCGAAGATGAAATGGATATGAAATTTGAAGATAGTGCACCATTTTCAGCTTTAGCTTTCAAAGTTGCAAATGACCCATTTGTTGGGTCATTAACTTTTATAAGAATTTATTCTGGTACTATTAAAACTGGAACTGCTGTTTATAACTCATCAAAGGAGAAAGAGGAGAGAGTTGGAAGAATGCTATTGATGCATGCCAACTCAAGAGAAGATATTAAAGAAGCTAATGCTGGTGACATTGTAGCTTTGGCTGGTTTAAAGAATACGATTACCGGACACACATTATGTAATAAAGAAAATAGTGTTCTTTTAGAACCTATGGAATTCCCAGATCCTGTGATTGAAATTGCAGTTGAACCTAAAACTAAAGCCGATCAGGAAAAAATGGGTGAGGCTTTAGGAAGACTTGCTAAAGAAGATCCTTCTTTCAGAGTGACTTCAGATGAGGAGTCAGGACAAACAATTATCAAAGGTATGGGTGAATTACATTTAGATATCATTGTGGATAGAATGAAACGAGAATTTAAAGTAGAGGCAAATGTTGGAGCCCCTCAAGTTGCATATAGAGAAACAATAGAAAATTCATCAGAAGTTGAATACACACATAAAAAACAAAGTGGTGGTGCTGGACAATTTGCTAAAGTTAAATTGTTGGTAGAACCACAAGAACCTGGAAAAGGAAGAGAAGTTGAAAGTAAAATTAAAGGAGGAGCTATTCCTAAAGAATTTATTCCAGGAGTGGAAAAAGGAATTGAAACAGTTTCAGATGGTGGAATTCTCGCTGGATTTCCTATGATAGATTACAAAGTAACCATTTTAGATGGACTACACCACGATGTAGACTCAAGTGTGTTAGCTTTTGAATTAGCAAGTAGGGCTTGTTTTAAAGAAGCGTGTACAAAAGGTGGATTAAAACTTTTAGAACCTGTTATGAGAGTTGAAGTTGTAACACCCGAGGATTATATGGGCGATGTAATTGGTGATTTAAATAGTAGAAGAGGCCAAATTAGCACTCAAGAGCAAAGAGGTAATGCTACGGTTATTACTGCAATGGTTCCATTAGCAAACATGTTTGGATACATTAATAGCTTAAGATCGATGTCTCAGGGTAGAGCTCAATATTCAATGTTTTTTGATCATTATTCAAAAGTTCCTCAAAATGTTCAGGATGAAGTAACTAAAAAGATCGCAGGCTAATATGGAAAAACAAAATATAAGAATTAAACTCAGAGCATATGACAACAAAGTGTTAGATGCATCAACTGAAGAAATAGTCAACACTGTTAAGCGGACTGGAGCGACTATCAAAGGTCCAATACCCTTACCGACTAAAATTGAGAGATACACAGTTTTAAGATCACCTCACATTGATAAAAAAAGTAGAGAGCAATTTGAGTCTAGAACACATAAAAGATTAATAGATATAGTTGAACCAACACCGCAAACTGTTGAAGCATTGATGAAATTAGATTTAGCATCAGGCGTTGATGTGGAGATTAAAATTTAAATATGAGAGATATAGCTTTAATAGGAAAAAAAATTGGAATGACTAGGGAGTTTTATAAAACTGGCCAGTCGGTTCCTGTAACTGTTATTAAAATGCAAAAAGCAAGAGTTATTCAAGTAATTGATAGCGAAAAGAGAGGTTATAAAGCTGTTCAATTGGGATATGGAAAAATTAAAAATTCAAAACTTACCAAAGCAATGAAAGGATATTTTGCAAAAAAAAATACTGAAGCTAAGAAGAAATTAAAAGAGTTTAGAGTTGAAAATGTTGAAAATTTTAAAGAGGGAAATGAATTTGGTCTTGAAATATTTAAGGATATAAAATTTGTAGATACGAAGTCAAAGACTATAGGTAAAGGTTTCGCTGGAGCAATGAAAAGACATAATTTTGGTGGTTTGAGAGCAACTCACGGTGTCTCAATTTCACATAGATCTCATGGTTCTACCGGACAAAGACAAGATCCTGGAAAGGTTTTTAAAGGAAAAAAAATGGCTGGACACATGGGGGACAAATTAAGAACTATGCAAAATATTGAAATTATTAAAACTGATATAGAAAATGAACTTCTTTATCTAAAAGGCTCAATACCAGGCTCAAAAAATTCTGAAGTTATTGTCAAAGGTTCTGTCAAAAATATAAATAAGTTAACAATTGATGAAAAAATTAAAGCTACTGAGCAAGCTAAAAAAACACCAGATAAAAAGAAAAAATAATGAAAATAGATAAATTAAACTTAGATGGAAAAAAAAGCTCAATAGAGGTTTTGGATAAAATTTTTTCAGCTAAAATAAACCATAAATTAGTAAGCAGTGTTCTGTACAAAACTAATGCTAATTATAAAGGGAGACATGCTAAAACTAAGCAACAAAACGAGGTGGCAGGGCCTACTTCAAAAATTTATGCTCAAAAGGGTACAGGTAATGCAAGACACGCTAGCAGAAAAGCACCAATATTTGTTGGTGGTGGAATAGCGCATGGACCAAAGGGACAACTAGCTTACAAAACAAGAAAATTAAATAAGAGCGAAAAAAAACAAAGCATAGCTTCACTGATTAGTGAAAAAACTAAAAACAAAGATTTATTAGTTCTTAATGATTTTAATAACCAAATAAAAAAAACAAAAGAGATGAATCTCATTCTTAAGAAATTTGAAATTACAGACTCTTTAATTATTCTGGATAAATCCTCTAAGGAAAAAGTAGAAAAATCGATGAGAAATATTCCTAACATAAAAGTTACAGACATAAATCACTTTAGTGCTTTTGATATGATTAAATTTAAAAAAATAGTTTTTACTGAAAGCTCTGTAAAAGAGTTGGAGAAGAGATATGCCTAAAATAGAAAAACTTCATCTATATGATAAAATTTTGTCACCTTTACTTACAGAAAAATCTACTAATTTATCTGGTGAAAACAAAATAGTTTTTAAAGTACGTAAGAGTGCTAACAAAAAAAATCTTAAAAATAATATTGAAAAAATTTTCAAGGTTAACGTAACAAAAATTAATATTATTAATAAACAAAATAGAACAAAATTTACCAGAGGAAGAAAAGTAAAAGTCTCAGGTTTTAAAAAAGCAATAATTACACTTAAAAAGGGTCAGAGCATTGATCTAACAACAGGAATTTAATGGCATTAAAAACTTTTAAACCGTATACGAAATCTACAAGAGGAACTATTCTAGTTGATAGAACTGGTCTTTGGAAGGGTAAACCATTTAAGTCATTAGTTTCACCAAAAAATTCAATGAAAGGAAGAAATAATAACGGTCATATAACTTCAATAAATCGAGCCGGTGGTCATAAAAAGATGTATAGACATATAGATTTTTATAGAAAAAAATTTGATTCTCCTGCTACTGTTGAGAGAATAGAGTATGATCCAAATCGATCTTGTTACATAATGTTGGTAAAATTTGAGGATAATTCTCACGCTTATTATTTAGCTCCACAAAAAATTAAAGTTGGTGATAAAGTCGAAAATGGTTCCAAAAAAGAGATAAAAGTTGGTAATTGCATGCCATTACAAGATATCCCTGTTGGCATAGATATTCATAACGTTGAAATTCAGCCAGGCGGAGGTGGTAAAATAGCAAGATCAGCTGGAACATCTGTTACTATTAGCGGATTAGATGGTAACTACAGTTTAATAAAATTAGCTTCGGGTGAGGTAAGAAAAATTGACTCAAGATCTTTGGCTACAATTGGTGTCTTGAGCAATCCAGATCAAAAAAATATAAAAATTGGTAAAGCTGGAAGATCAAGATGGTTAGGAAGAAGACCACACACAAGAGGCGTAGTTAAAAATCCTGTAGATCACCCACATGGAGGTGGAGAAGGAAAAAGTGCAGGTGGAAGACATCCGGTCTCGCCAAAAGGTCAATCAGCTAAGGGATTAAAAACAAGAGATAACAAACGTACAGATAAATTTATTGTGAAGAAAAGAAACAAAAGAAAGGATACCAAATAATGGCTAGAGCAGTTTGGAAAGGTCCTTTTGTAGAGGAAAGTTTAATGAAAAAGGTGGATAAATACAAAACTGACCCTAAAAAAATTCCAATTAAAACTTGGTCAAGAAAATCTACGATACTTCCAGATTTTGTTGGAGTAAGTTTTTTAATTTATAATGGTAAAAAATTTATTCCAATAACAGTGTCTGAAGACATGGTCGGTCATAAACTTGGTGAGTTTGCACCTACAAGAAGTTTCTTTGGACACACACCAGCAGACAAGAAAGCAAAACCTGCTGAAGCTGAGGCTAAAAAGTAATTTATGAGTAAAAAAAAGAAAACACAGAATAATAAGAATAAACTTGTAAGATCGATCAACAATAATATTAGATCAAGTGTACGGAAACTTAATCCAATTCTTAAAGGAATTGTGGGCAAAAAAGTAGACGTTGCTATAAGAGATCTAGAATTTTCAGAGAAAAGAATAACAAGAGATATTAGAAAAACAATTAGTTCAGCTGTTGCAAATGCTGAAAACAATTTTCAATATGATATTGATAAACTAGTCGTGAAAGAAGCTTACTGCGGAAAGAAAATTACAATGAAAAGATTTAGACCAAGAGCGAAAGGAAGAGCAGCACCAATTTTAAAACCTTATTCAAGTGTAACAATAATATTATCTGAGATGAAAAATACGGAGGGTCATGGGGCAAAAAGTTAATCCAGTTGGTTTTAGATTAGGTGTGAACAGAGGTTGGGATTCTGTATGGTATGCTAAAAAGAAAGATTTTGGAAATTATCTTATTGAAGATTTTAAAATTAGAGAATACGTAAAAAAAAATGTAATTAATTCTGGTGTATCTAAAGTTATGATCGAAAGAACCTCAAATAAATGTTACGTAACTATTTATACTTCAAGACCTGGATTTGTAATTGGAAAAAAAGGAAGTGATATTGATAAAATCAAAAATAACCTTTCAAAATTTACTAAGAATGAAGTTGCGTTGAATATTAAAGAGGTTAAAAAACCAGAGACAAATGCCTATTTAGTTGCTGAAAATATTGCACAACAATTAGTTAAAAGAATTTCTTACAGACGAGCAATGAAAAGAGCAATGCAATCTTGTTTAAGACTAGGTGCAAAAGGAATTAAAGTTTCAATTAGTGGAAGACTAGGTGGTAATGAAATTGCAAGAACTGAATGGCTAAGAGATGGAAGTATACCATCTCATACCCTTAGAGCTGATATAGATTATGCTGAAGCAGAGGCACTTACAACATATGGTATTATAGGTATAAAAGTTTGGATTTATAAGGGTGAAGTTTTTGCTAAAGAGTTCAGCCAAGAAACTAATAAAATAATTTCTAAAGAGGGTAAATAATATTATGTTGCAGCCAGTAAGAACTAAATGGAGAAAAGCTCATAAGGGACGAATACATGGAAAAGCCTCAAGAGCCAACTTGATAAATTATGGAGCTTACGCTCTTAAAGCATTAACACCTGAGAGAGTTACAGGTAAACAAATTGAGGCTGCAAGAGTAGCATTAACAAGACACATGAAAAGACAAGGAAGAGTTTGGACTAGAGTATTTCCTAATATTCCAGTTTCAAAAAAACCAATAGAAGTTCGTATGGGTAAAGGGAAAGGTTCACCTGAGTTTTATGCTTGCAGAGTAAAACCAGGTAGAATTTTATTTGAAGTTGATGGTGTGTCTGAACAAGTTGCTAAAGAAGCTCTATATAAAGCTTCGGCTAAATTACCAATTAAAACAAAAACAATTAAAAGATTTTTATAAAATGAAAAAACAAGAGATAAAGAAACTGTCTAAAGACGAAATTTTAAAGAATATTGATAAGCTTAAGAAAGACTTATTTAACTTTAGATTTCAAAAAATTAACTCTCAAGTAACTAATCCATCTAAGATAGGCGAAACAAAAAAAACAATTGCAAGACTAAAAACTTCATTAAGAGGAAAAATTAATGCCTAAAAAAATTTTAACAGGTGTAGTAGTGAGTGATAAGCCGAATAAAACTGTGACTGTGTTGATTGAAAGAAAGTATTCTCATCCAGTTTTAAAAAAAGTTATTAAGGTTAGAAAAAAATATAACGCTCATGATGAAAAAAATACATTTAAAGTAGGAGATAAAGTTTCGATTATAGAAAGTAAACCCTTTTCAAAAAATAAGAAATTTCAAGTTATGGAGAACTCAAAATAATGATACAAGTTCAAACAGAATTACAGGTTGCAGATAACACTGGAGCTAAAAAGATAGAGTGTATAAAAGTTTTAGGTGGATCCAAAAGAAGATATGCCAGCATTGGTGATACGATTGTTATTGCAGTTAAAGAAGCAATTCCAAAAGGTAAAGTTAAGAAAGGTTCAGTCCATAAAGCAGTTGTTGTAAGAGTAAAAAAAGGAATTCACAGAGATGATGGATCAAAGGTAAAGTTTGATAATAATGCAGCAGTTTTAGTGGATGATAAAGGTGAACCAGTTGGAACAAGAATTTTTGGTCCTGTTACAAGAGAATTAAGAACTAGAGGTCAAATGAAAATAATTTCACTAGCACCTGAGGTACTGTAATGATTAAAAAAGGTTTAAAAGTTAAAATTTTAGCAGGTAAAGATAAAGCCAAAGAAGGTGAAGTTATCGAAATAGATAGATCAAACAATAGAGCAAAAATTAAAGATTTAAATATGATCAAAAAACACGTGAAAACAACAAAAGAGAAAAAAGGTGGTATATTTTCAAAAGAGAATTTTATCCATATATCTAATCTCAAAATAGTGAATGAGCAAAAAAAAACTAAGAAAACAGAGGCTAAAAAATAATGACACCAAGACTAAAGGAACTTTATTTAAAAGAAATCCAACCAGCTTTAAAAACAGAGTTTGGATTTAAAAACCTTAATATGGGTCCTAAAATTGAAAAAATCATTTTAAATATGGGTTTAGGTTTAGATGGCAATGACTCTAAGGTTTTAAAATCATGTGAAGAGGATCTTGCCAAAATTGCAGGTCAAAAACCAGTCACAACAAAATTCAAAAAATCTGTAGCAAATTTTAAAACTAGAAAAGGCTCTAACGCTGGGTTGAAAGTAACTTTAAGAAAAAATAAAATGTATGAATTTCTTGATAGATTGGTGAATATAGCCTTACCAAGAATAAAAGATTTTAGAGGTCTATCTCCAAATGGGTTTGATAAATTTGGAAACTATACTTTTGGTGTCAAAGAGCACATTATATTTCCTGAAGTTAGCTTTGATAGAGCAGATAAAGTAAGAGGATTAGATATTGTAATAGTGATATCATCTTTAAGTAAAGACCATAGTTTTGCACTTTTACAAAAGATGAACTTTCCATTTATAAAAAAAGGAGATAATTAGTATGGCTAAATTAAGTTCAATTAATAAGAATAATAGAAGAATAAAACTTTCAGATAAATTTTTTAATAAGAGAGCTAAGTTGAAGAAAATTATCATGGATAAAAAATTACCTTTAGAAGAAAGATTCAAAGCACAACAAAAGCTTTCTAAATTACCAAGAAATTCTGCAAAAATCAGAGTGATGAATAGATGTCAAATAACAGGTAGACCACACGGAGTTTATAGAAAATTAAAAATTTCTAGAATTGCGCTAAGACAACTTGGTTTGCAAGGAAAGATACCAGGAATGGTAAAATCAAGTTGGTAGAAAGGAGTAATTATGAGTTTAAGTGACCCAATTGGAGATATGATCGCTAGAGTGAAGAATGCTCAAGCGAGAAAACATAAAAAAGTGGAATTACCATCCTCTAAATTTAAAAGTAAAATAGCTGATATTCTTAAAAATGAGGGTTTCATCAAAGATTTTAAAGTTTCTACCGAAGAGAAAAAAAATATCCTTTCATTAGAGTTAAAATATCATTCAGGCAATCCAGTAATAAGCAATTTTGAAAGAGTTTCAAAACCAGGTAGAAGAATTTTTTCAAGTGCAGATAGTTTGCCAAAAATAAATAATGGATTAGGAATTGCAATTTTGTCTACACCAAAAGGTGTGATGACAGATATAGATGCTAGAAAACAAAAAGTTGGCGGTGAAATAGTTTGTAAGGTTTTTTAATATGTCAAAAATAGGAAAAATAAATATCGCGATACCAGAAAAAGTAAAAGTAGCTATTGCTGGTAATATTCTTAATATAGAAGGCCCTCTTGGCAAAAGATCTTTAAACATAGATTTAGATATATTTAATCTTGATATTAAAGATGGTAAAGAGATATCTATAAAGCCTAAAAAGATTGATCAAAATACCAAAAGATTATGGGGTATGAACAGAAGCTTGATTAATAATGCTGTCATTGGATCAATAAAAGGTTATGAAAAAATTTTAGAGCTGGTGGGTGTTGGTTATAGGGCTTCAATTAAAGGTAATCAATTGAATCTGCAATTAGGTTACAGCCATGATATAAATTTTGACATACCAGAGGGTATTAAGATTGCGGTTGAAAAACAAACGACATTGAAAATTTCAGGTTTTGATAAACAATTAGTTGGTTCAATTGCTTCAAAAATTAAGACATTAAGAAAAATTGAACCATATAAAGGAAAAGGTATTAGAGAAAAAGGTCAATATGTTTTGAAAAAAGAGGGTAAGAAAAAATAATGAAATTGAGCACTAGCACCAGAAAAAAATTTAGAATTACAAATAAACTTAAAAAAGTTTCAAAACCAGGAAGGTTTAGATTGAGTATTTTTAGATCTTCTAAAAATATCTCTGCACAAATAATTGATGACTCAAAGAATATAACCTTATTGTCAGCTTCATCTATTGAGAAAGATATAAAAGAAACTAAAACAAAAAATAAGTCAGAATTATCAAAAATTGTTGCAGAAAAATTAGCAAAAAAAGCTCAAGAAAAAAAAATTATCAAGATATACTTTGATAGAGGTATTTATAAATATCATGGAAGAATAAAAATTTTTGCTGAAACTTTAAGAAAAAATGGAATGGAATTTTAAAAATGGAAAAATTGAAAGAAAAAAAAACAGATGATATTTTAGAAAAATTAGTTCACATAAATAGAATTACTAAAGTTGTTAAAGGTGGAAGACGTTTTGGTTTTTCTGCATTGGTTGTTGTTGGAAACCAAGCTGGGAAAATTGGTATAGCTCATGCAAAAGCAAAACAGGTTCCAGATGCAATTAAAAAAGCTAATGAAATTGCTAGAAGAAAACTCATTCATATTCCTTTGAGAGAGGGAAGAACTATTCATCATGATGTTAAGGCAAAAGATGGATCTGGTAAAATTGTTTTAAGATCTGCATCAAAAGGTACAGGAATAATTGCCGGTGGTCCTGTTCGAGCTGTTTGTGAAGTTTTAGGAGTTAGAGATATAGTTGCAAAATCTATGGGAACATCTAACGCACATAATGTAATAAGAGCGACAATTAAAGCTTTAAAAAAACAGAATTCACCCAAGCAGATTTCTTCAATTAGAAATAAAAAAATATCTGAAATAATCGAAAAAAGAGGATAATGATAAAATTAAATAATAGACCTAAATTAAATAAATCCAAAATAAGAGTTGGTAGAGGAATTGGTTCTGGTAAAGGCAAAACTTCAGGAAGAGGTGTAAAAGGTCAAAAATCTAGATCAGGTGTTGCAATAAAAAGTTTTGAAGGTGGGCAAATGCCTTTGTATAGACGTTTACCCAAACGAGGTTTTAATCCAATACAAAAAGAAAATATAGCTATTTTAAATTTAGATAAGATTCAATCTTTTATAAATAAAAAAACAATTAACACCAATGATATATTAAATTCATCATCCTTAAAAAAATTAAAATTAATAAACAAGAATTCAAAAAAACTTAAGATTTTAGGTTCTGGTGAAATAAGAGATAAGATTAATATTGAAGCTGATTTAGCCTCTAAATCAGCGTTAGAGAAGCTTGAAAAAATTGGTGGATCAATACAACTTAAAAAATAATATCTCAAGATAATGAGCTCTTCATCTTCAAGTGTTGATTTAAGAAATAGGATAATCTTTACGATTGCAATACTAGCAGTGTACAGATTTGGAACGTTTGTTCCTTTACCTGGAATTGACCCAGAACAATTAAAAATTTTGATGGAGGGTAATCAAAAAGGTCTACTTGGTATGTTTAACGTGTTTGCTGGAGGTGCTGTAAGTAGAATGGCTATTTTTGCATTAGGAATAATGCCATACATTTCATCTTCTATTATTGTTCAATTACTAACAGGTGTATCAGATTATTTTAAAAATCTTAAAGCTCAAGGTGAAACAGGAAGAGCGAAGATCACACAAATTACCAGATACGGCACAGTTTTATTAGCCACTGTTCAAGGTTATGGTTTATCTGTTGGTTTAGAGTCTTCAGCTAATTTAGTTATTAACCCAGGAATGTTTTTTAAAATATCAACAGTTACAACTATTGTAGCTGGTACAATTTTCTTAATGTGGTTAGGTGAGCAGATTACTCAAAGGGGTATAGGAAATGGAATATCATTAATTATTTTTGCAGGAATTGTTGCTGAAATCCCTAGAGCTTTAGTGACAACATTTGAATTAGGAAGAACTGGAGCAATCTCAACTTTGATGATAATTGCAATTTTTATTTTATTAATCTTAACTATTTTGTTTATCGTTTTTATGGAGAGAGCTTTAAGGAAAATTTTGATAAATTATCCTAAAAGACAGATGGGGAATAAAATGTATGGAGGAGAGTCTTCTCATTTACCTTTAAAGATTAATCAAGCTGGAGTTATACCAGCTATTTTTGCATCAGCTTTACTATTATTACCTGTAACTTTTTCAAATTTTGATGTTTCTGATAATGAAACTTTCCTAAATCTAAGTTCATATTTTACACAGGGACAACCACTTTATATGTTACTTTACGCATCAGGAATTATCTTTTTTACCTTTTTCTATACATCAATTACTTTCAACCCAACAGAAACAGCTGATAACTTAAGAAAATATGGTGGTTTTGTTCCAGGAATAAGACCAGGAGAAAGTACAGCTCTTTATATTGAAAATATTTTAACAAAATTAACTACTATAGGGGCATTATACCTTACTTTAGTTTGTTTAATGCCAGAGTTTTTGATTGCTAATTATCCAATACCATTTTATTTGGGCGGAACGTCAATATTGATTGTTGTAGTTGTTGCAATTGATACAGTTACGCAAATTCAAACTCGACTTATGAGTTCGCAATATGAGCAATTAATCAAAAAGACTAAATTCAGTAGGTAGATAAAAAAAAGTGAATGTAATTTTGTTTGGACCTCCAGGAGCTGGCAAAGGCACACAGGCTAAATTTTTAGTTAAACAATTGAATAATTTTCAAATTTCTACAGGTGATATGCTAAGAGATGAAATTCAAAAAAACTCTGAAATAGGAAAAAAGATAGTTGAAGATATGAGCGAAGGTAGATTTGTTAGCGATGAAATAGTTAACTCACTAATTGAAAATGTAGTATTTGATCCAAAAAAGAAAAATAAATTAATATTTGACGGATATCCTAGATCCCTGACACAAGCTAAAAACTTAGAAAAATTATTAGAGAAAACAAATCAAAAAATTGATTTTGTATTCTTTCTTAATGTAAATAAGGAGACAATAATCAAAAGAATTGAACAAAGAAAAAGCATAGAAAATAGATCTGATGATGATCTAAATACTACTGTGAGAAGATACGATAAATACATGGAAACCACCAAACCTGTTTTAGACTTCTATTCTAAAAATTCCAATTTTTATGAGATAGATGGCAGTTCTAAAATTGAGGAAATAATAGCTAAAATCAACAGTTTTCTCAATGTTTAACCCGTTGACTTTAAAAGATCATCTTATATAAAAGGCTGAAAATTATCACTAAATATATGGCTCGTATTGCAGGTATAAATATTCCACAGAACAAACTTGTTCACGTAGGTCTTACCTATATTTATGGCATTGGTGATAAGTTTTCTTCGCAAATTTGTTCATCATTAAAAATTCCAAAAGAAAAAAGAGTGAATCAACTAACTGATGATGAAATCCTTAAAATTAGAGAATACATAGATCAAAATTTCAAAGTTGAGGGAGATTTGAGAAGAGATTATTCATTAAGTATAAAAAGATTAATAGATCTAGCTTGCTACAGGGGATCTAGACATAGAAAAAAACTACCTGTTAGAGGTCAAAGAACTAGATGTAATGCAAGGACAAGAAAAGGTAAAGCAATTGCAATTGCAGGTAAAAAATTAACTCCACTTAAAAAATAAACATGGCTAAAGTTGATAAGGTTGACAAGAAAGACCAAAAAAGTGAAAAGAGTGTTAGTAAAGTTAAAAAGAGCTCTTACTCCAAAAAGAAAAAAATAAAAAAAAATATTTTGAATGGAATCGCTTATGTTCAATCAACTTTCAATAATACTATTATCTCTATAGCAGACACAAATGGAAATGTAGTTTCATGGGCTTCAGCTGGCCAAAAAGGTTTTAAGGGTTCTAGAAAATCTACACCATATGCTGCACAAATTGCTGCAGATGCAGCTGCATCTAAGGCTTTAGAATATGGAATGAAAACATTATCAGTTGAAGTTAAAGGACCTGGCTCAGGAAGAGAAACAGCATTAAGAGCTTTGCAAGCAAGAGGATTTAAAATTTTATCAATTAAAGATACGACACCGATGCCACATAACGGTACTAGGCCACCAAAAAAAAGGAGAGTTTAATGGAAACTGAAAATGTAAATATCAAAAATTGGAAATCACTTATTAAACCATCAAAAATCGATGTCCAAATGAGTGATGATTTATCTAAAGCAAAAATAGTAGCTGAGCCTCTAGAAAAAGGTTATGGTTTAACTTTGGGTAATTCATTAAGAAGAATTTTATTATCTTCTATTAGAGGAGCAGCAGTTACATCCATACAAATAGATGGTGTACTACACGAGTTTACTTCTATTAAGGGTGTGAGAGAAGATGTAACTGATATAGTTTTAAATGTAAAATCTTTGGCATTAAAGTCATCCTCTGAAGGAACTAAAAAACTTATTTTAGATGCTAAAGGACCTGGTGAAATAAAAGCCTCAGATATAACTCCTGTAGCTGATGTTGAAATTTTAAATCCTGAATTAGTAATTTGTAATCTAGATGAAAATACAAGCTTTCATATGGAAATGAATGTTAATACAGGAAAAGGTTACGTGCCAGCTGAATTGAACAAACCCGAGGAACCACCTTTAGGACTAATTGCAATAGACTCTTTATATAGCCCTGTTAAAAAAGTTTCTTATTCTGTAAGCACTGCAAGAGAAGGAAAAGCCTTAGACTATGATAAACTTACAATGGAAGTTGAAACTGATGGTTCAATCTCAGCAGAGGATGCGGTTGCGTATTCTGCAAGAATTTTTCAAGATCAACTTAAAATGTTTATTAATTTTGATGAGCCAGTAGAGGCACCTGTTAAAGAAGTATCAACAGAACCAGAATTTAATAAAAATCTGTTAAGAAAAGTTGATGAATTGGAATTATCTGTGCGTTCAATGAATTGTTTGAAAAATGATAACATAATTTATATCGGTGATCTTGTGCAAAAGTCAGAAGGTGAAATGCTCAGAACACCAAATTTTGGAAGAAAATCACTTAATGAAATTAAAGAGGTTTTGACAGGAATGTCATTGTATTTAGGTATGGAGATACCAAATTGGCCACCAGACAACATTGCAGAAATGTCTAAAAAACTCGAGGAAGCAATCTAAATGAGACATGGATTTGCCAACAAGAAGCTTAATAGAACATCTGAGCATAGAAAAGCATTATTAAAAAACATGCTCAATTCTCTGATTAAATATGAGCAAATTAAAACAACATTACCAAAAGCAAAGTTTTTAAAACCTCAGGCTGATAAGATTATTACATTAGGGAAGAGAGATACTCTTCATAACACAAAAGCTTTAGTTTCACAGTTACAAGATATTAAATCTGCAAACAAAGTTAGAAAGACATTATCAAAAAGATACGAGAAAAGATCAGGTGGTTACACAAGAATAATTAAAGCTGGTTTCAGATACGGTGATAATGCACCAATGGCAATTATTGAATTTGTTGACAGAGATGTTGAAGCAAAAAAAGTTGATAAAAAGAAAACATCTGCTTCAAAAGAGTCTGAAAAAAAAGAAGATAAAAAACCAGTTACTGCATCAAAATAATATTTTCTTATGTTAAAAAGTTACATCGTTGATTCAACGTGTAATAATATGCGTGTTGATAGATGGATACGGAATACTATAGGAAGAATTCCTCAAGGATTAATTGAAAAATCTCTAAGATTAGGCAAGATCAAGGTTAATAAAAAAAAAATAAAAAGTTCTCATAAGATAAAATCTAATGACAAAATTGATTTTTACGGCTTTAAATTTGAAGAAAGAATTTTACAAAAAAAAATAAGTTTTAATCCCTCTAATCAAATAGTCAAAGCAAATGAAGATTTAATAATAGATAACAATGAAAATTTTATCGTTTTAAATAAAAGTGCTGGTATTTCTGTTCAGGGTGGAACAAAATCAAAAAAAAACTTAATTGATATATTCAAAAAAAGTGAAATATTTTCAAATTCAAAACCTTTTTCTGTCCACAGATTAGACAAAGATACATCAGGGGTTTTTTTAATGGCTAAAAACAGAGAGACAGCACAATTATTAACATCATTATTTAGATTAAGAAAAGTGCATAAAACTTATCTAGCTATATGTCATGGTGAACTTGAAAAAAATTCAGGAGAATGGAATGATGATTTGGTACGTTATGATAACGGAAAAAAAATTATTGAAAAAGCAAAAACAATTTACAAAGTAATTAATAAAAATTCAAATTCTAGTCTTGTTGAGATGAAACCTATTACAGGTAGGAAACATCAATTAAGAAAACAACTTTTTAATATTGGTCACTCAATTTATGGAGATGATAAATATAAATCTTTCACCAAAACAATCGGTATTAACAAAGAATTAATGCTTCATGCTTACAAAATAAAATTCATGATTAAAGACAAAAAATATACTTATAAAGCTTTACTACCTGATTATTTTAAAAAATTATTAAAAATTAAAAGACTTACTTATTCAAATTTGAAATAAAGATTTCAACTAGTTTTTTGTCTAATTTATTATAATCTTGATCTTTGATTTGTTTTAGATTTGTAATTCCTTTATTTTTAATACCACATGGAATTATTGCTTTATATTTATCTAAATTGTTATTAATATTAATCGAAAAACCATGATATGCTATCCATTTACTAATCCTTACTCCAATCGCAGCTACCTTTTTTGTTTGTTCGTTATCTTTGTACCATATTCCAATATTTTCTTTATCTGAAAAAGTTTTTATATTAAAAAATTGTAATGTATCTATTATTGTTTTTTCAATAATTGTAATTAAATTTCTTATATCTTTTTTTCTTTTTTTTAGGTCTATTACAAAATAACAAATTAGTTGACCTGGCCCATGATAAGTAATTTTACCCCCTCTATTCGTCTCTAAAATCTTAATTGATTTATCTAAAATATCGCTTTCACTATAGCTAGTCCCAGCTGTATAAACGTCTGGATGTTCTAAAATCCAAATTAATTCATTTGATTTATTTTTATCCACATTTAACAATTTTTCTTCCATCAATTTTTTAGCGTCCTCATAAATGACAGGTTTTTCAGACTTTTTAATTTCTATACTCATTTAAAAATTGTAATCTTTTTATTATGTATTAAAAGATCGACCTAAATAATAGGAAAATTTATGGCTTTAATTAAAAAAATCAAAGATAAAAAAGTCAATTTTGAATTCAATAAAGAGTATATAAAAGTAGTCACTGATAAAATTTCAAATAATGATGCAACTTTTATCACAAATTCTTTTAAAGAAATGCACCCTGCTGATGCAGCTGATATCATAGAACACTTAGGGCAAAATGATAGAGAAAATTTAATTAAACTTAACAATTTCAAAATAGATCCTGAAGTTTTTGTTGAGTTAAATGAGTCAGTTCAAAGTGAAATTATAAAATATCTTTCTTCAGATGCGATAGTAAGAATATTGAAGAACCTTGAGTCTGACGATGCTATAGCAATACTTGAAAATGTAGATGAAAAAAATAAAAATTCTATTTTAAGTTTACTACCACCTAAAGATCGTTTCGCTTTATTGGAAGGTCTTAGTTATCCTGAGGATAGTGCAGCCAGAATAATGCAGAGAGAATTTACTGCAATACCTAGTAACTGGTCTGTTGGTCAAACTATTGATTATTTAAGAGAAAATAAAGATTTACCGGAACAATTTTTAGAAATTTATATTGTTGATGAAAATTTTAAACCTATTGGTGCCGTACCATCATCTAAAGTTCTAAGAACACCAAGAGAAACAAAAATGTCATCAATTATGGATGACTCTATTTTTTTAGTTCCTGTGGATATGGATAGAGAAGAAGTTGGTAACTCATTTGAAAATTATAATTTAAATTCAGCATGCGTTATTGATAAAAATAATAAATTAGTTGGAATGATCACGTCAGATGATGTTCTAACAGTTTTAAAAGAAGAGGCAGAAGAAGATGCATTAAGATTAGCTGGTGTAGGTGATGAGGAAATTACAGATGGAGTAATAACGAAAACGAAAAGAAGATTTAATTGGTTGTTATTAAATCTTTTCACTGCATTTTTAGCCACATATTGTATTAGTTTATTTGGAGCAACTATTGAACAAATGGTTGTTCTAGCTTTCTTGATGCCAATAGTTGCATCAATGGGCGGCAACGCTGGAATGCAAACATTAGCCGTAACAGTTAGAACTCTTGCTACAAATGATTTAACGAAAAATAATTTTAATCAAAATATTTTTAAAGAATTTAATATTGGAATTTTAAATGGAATTATTTTTGCAATTATAAGTTCTTTTATTGTTCAGTTATGGTTTCAGGATATTATACTTTCTTTAATAATTTCAATTTCAATGATTTTGACAATGATCGTTGCAGGTTTATTTGGGATATTGGTACCTGTTACATTAAAAAAGATGAATATAGATCCAGCTATAGCATCGAGTGTTTTTGTAACAACTATAACTGATGTTATTGGGTTCGTATCATTTTTAGGTGTTGGAGCTTATTTTTTATAAACGTTAAAAGTTATCAATAAGTCTTACTTTATTAATATAATATGCAATAAAAATTTTGGCATTTTTAATTTTATTAGTCAACTTAAGATTTTTTGCATTTCTTAATTCAAGATAATCTATTTTAATATCATATTTTTTTTTGAGTTCATTTTTTTTCATAAAAATTAGATCTTTTAAATTTTTATTATTTGATAATTTTTTTTTAAAAATAATAAGATTCTTTGCTATTTCTCCTGCTTTGTTTAAATTATTTTTATTTAAAAGAATGTTTCTAGAAGATAATGCCAGTTTATTTCTATCTCTAATTGTTTTACAATAAATAATTTTAGATTTGAAATCTTTTTCGACAAATCTCTTTACTAACAATAACTGTTGAAGATCTTTTTCACCCATAAATATTTTTGATGGATTTACTATTTTTGTTAAACGAGTCATTACCTCAATAACCCCTTCAAAATGACCTTTTCTATACTTAGCGCACAGTATTTTATCTTGTTTGTTGAGTTTAATCTTTATTTTGTTTTTAGTTTTATAGATATCTTTAATTTTAGGTAAATAAACAAAATCCACTTTTAGTTTTTTCAAAATTTTTAGATCTTTTTTTATATTCCTAGGATATTTTTTGTAGTCTTCTTTATTATTAAATTGTTTAGGATTTACGAATATACTTACTATGGTTTTATTGGATAGTTTTAGAGATTTTTTAATTAATGAGACATGACCCTCATGAAGGCTACCCATAGTAGGCACAAAACCAATATTTGAATTGTCAAATAATGCCTCATTTAAATCAATATTGTTTAATAAAATTTTCATTTGTATAAAACATTTTAATAAGTAAAACATTTAAATGATTAAACAAGCAATAATTCCATTAGCTGGTCTAGGTACAAGGTTATTACCTTTAACCAGTATATTTGCCAAAGAACTTCTTCCTATCAATGGAAAACCAGGAATTGAGTATATTTTAGATGAATGCGTAGATGCAGGAATTAAAAAGATAGTTTTTATAATTTCAAAAAAAAAACAAATGATAAAAGATTATTTTTATAAGGATAGCTTCTATAAAAAAATAATAAAAAAGAAAAAAGATCCTAGAATTGTTAAAGAATATAAAAAAATTTTGAAATATAAAAAGATGATTAAATTTGTTTATCAAAATAAACCGTTGGGAACAGGCGATGCAGTACTAAAAACTAAAAAATTTATCACTGATGATTTTTTTCTTATGTTATTACCAGATGATCTTATAATTAAGAAAAATTGCTCAAAGTCGATGATCAATATTCATAATCGTTATAAATCATCTGTAATGGCAAGTATTAATGTACCAAAAAAAACTGTCTCAAGATGGGGAATTTATAAATTAGGAAAAAAAATAAATAAGAATAATTATGTTATAAAAGATGTTATCGAAAAACCTTCAATTTCAAAAGCACCATCAAATAAAGCTGTAATAGGACGATATATTCTTCCAAAAAAAATATTTTCTAAATTATTAAATCAAAAACCAGGTAAAGGTGGTGAAATTCATATTACTGATGCGATACAATCATTGATACAAAATAACGAAAAATTCATAGCTCATAATTTTACTGGGAAATATTTGGATTGTGGAAGTATGGATGGATATATCAAATCAACATTAGAGATAGCAAAATCATGAAACTTTGTATGATAGGAACAGGTTATGTAGGTTTGGTTAGTGGTGTATGCTTTGCTGATTTAGGCAATAACGTAATTTGTGTTGATAAAGACTTAAAAAAAATAGATCTACTTTCTAGAGGAAAAATTCCTATTTATGAACCTGGACTCACGGAATTAGTGAATAAAAATTATAAAAACAAAAGATTAAAATTTTCATCAGATTTAAAAAAGTCAATAAAAGAATCTGATATAATTTTTATTTGTGTTGGAACACCAACCAAAAAGGGAGGTAGCAGTGCAGATCTAAGTCAAATTTTTCAAGTAGCAAAACAGATAAGTTTATCAATTAATAAATTTAAGATTATAGTTACCAAGTCTACTGTGCCTGTTACAACTGGTGATGAAATTGAAAAAATTATATTGAGAAAAAAAAGTAATAAAAATAAATTTTCTGTTGTATCAAATCCAGAATTTTTAAGAGAAGGTGAAGCTATTCGAGATTTTATTTTTCCTGACAGAATAGTTGTTGGATCTAATGATAAAAAATCTAACCGTTTAATGAATAATTTATATGCACCTTTAATTTCCAAAGGAGCACAATATATTCATACATCAAGAAGAGCTGCTGAATTAATAAAATATGCATCCAATGCTTTTTTAGCTACAAAAATTACATTCATTAATGAAATTGCAAATTTATGCGAAAAAACTGGGATAAATGTCGAAGATATTTCAATTGGAATGGGCTTAGATAAAAGGATAGGTAGTCGTTTTTTAAGAGCTGGTCCGGCATATGGTGGATCTTGTTTTCCAAAAGATACAAAAGCTATAACCTCTACTGCTGATAAATTTAAAACTGATTTATCTGTTATAAAAACAGTAATTAAATCTAACCATAATCGATCTAATCTTTTATTAGGTAGAGTTTTCAAAATTTTAAAAAATAAGATTAGAAATAAGAGAATAACCTTTTTGGGAGTTACATTTAAAGCTAATACTGACGATATGAGAGATTCGTCAAGTTTATCAATGATACCAGCTTTAGTAAAAAAAGGTGCAAAAATAAAATATTTTGATCCTACTGGATTTAAAAAAGAATTTTCAAAGATTAAAGACGTTTCTTACATTGATAATATCAAAGATGCCGTTAAAGGGTCAGATCTTGTAATTATTCATACAGAATGGAATGATTTTAAATCGATCAATTTTAAAAGTTTAGTAAGAGGTAAAAAATTTATTATTTATGATATGAGAAATATATATTCTCCTATGAAAATTAAAAATCAAGGTTTCAAGTATTATAGTGTTGGTAGATAAATTTTAATTTAGCTCAAATATAGCATCAACTTCAACAGCAACACCCAAGGGGAGACTATTAACACTAACAGCTGCTCTTGTGTGCATTCCTGCATCTCCAAAAACAGATGCGATTAAATCAGATGCACCATTAATTACTTTAGGTTGATCCTGAAAATTATCAGTAGAATTAACAAAACCTGTTAGTTTAATACAAGATTTAATCTTTGTAAGATCATTGTCACATGCTTTCATTATTTGAGAAATAATACTTAAAGCACATCTTTTTGCTGCATTATATCCAGAGTCAACATTTAAATCTTTTCCAACCTTTCCTTTTATTAGTTCACCTTTTTCATCAATTGAAATTTGTCCTGACACGAATAACAACTTTCCTATTATTTTAGTTGCAACATAATTTCCTACAGGTGCTTTAGCCTCAGGAAGTTTTAACCCAAGTTTTTCTAAATTTTTTTGATAGTTCATTTTTTCTTTTTTTTCTTTTTTGTTTTATCGTATTCTTTTCTTTTCTCAATCAATATTAATGCTTCTTCCATTGTAAGTTCTGTTGGATCCTTTTCCTCAGGTATTGTCGCATTTAGAGATTTATATTTGATATACGGTCCGTATTGTCCCTTCATAATTCTAACTGGTTTCTTATCCTCAGGGTGTTCACCCAAATCTTTTATCATAGAGGAAGACATTCTTCCTGGTTTAGCTTCAGCAATTAAAGTTATCGCTCTATTTAAGCCAATAGAGAAAATTTCCTCAATATTTTCTATTCGAGCTGATTTGTTTTCACACTTCAGGTAAGGACCAAATCTTCCAGTGTTTAAAGTAATTTCTTTTTGATTATCAGGATTTATTCCTAAAGATTTTGGTAGTGTGCATAAAAATTGTGCTTTTTCTAAATCTATACTCTCTAGTTCCAAACCCTTTGGAATAGAGACATTTTTTAAAAGTTCATTTACATCCGATTTAAGTTTTTTTGTTTTCTTTTTTTTCTTTGGTGTTTTTTCAATTTCTATATCCTCAGGATTTTTTTGATATTGAAGATAAGGGCCGAATCTTCCATTTTTGAGATAAATATCATTGCCATTCTCATGCTTCCCAATAAATTTAGGTTCAGCTAACTGTGCTTGTGCCGCTGCTTTGGCCTTAGACAAAGGTCTTGTAAATTTACATTCAGGGTAATTTGAACAACCAATAAACGCACCCCCTCTAAAGCTATTTTTTAGGCTTAGTGTTCCTGAATTACATAATTGACACTTTCTTACAATATTTCCCTTATCATCCTTATCGAAAACCAAATCTCCTAAACTATCATTTAAAAGATCTAAAACCTCTCTTGTTCTTTTTTCCTTTACTTCAGACACATTGTTATTAAAGTCTTTCCAGAATAGCTCCAAAACTTTTATCCAGCTTTCTTTACCAGTTGTAATCTCGTCTAATTGATCCTCTAAACCAGCGGTAAAGTTATAATCCACGTATTTTGAGAACAATTTTTCAAGAAAAGCCGAAATAAGTTTTCCTCTATCAGTGGGAAAAAATCTTTTATTCAGTATCTCTGCATAACCTCTATTTGCTATTGTAGAAATTATACTTGCGTAAGTAGAGGGTCTTCCTATTCCTAACTCCTCTAGTTTTTTTACCAAACTAGCCTCAGAATATCTTGGAGGAGGCTGTGTAAAATGCTGCTCATCTATTAAGGACTCAATATTTACAAGTCCTTTAGACACAGAGGGTAGAATGTTTTCATCATCATCCTTGCCTTGATTATTATATATTTTTAAAAATCCATCAAATTTAAGAACTGATCCACTTGCTTTGCATACTGTATCATTATTATTTGATGTAATCGTTATAGTATTTCTATCAAATTTAGCAGATTGCATTTGAGAAGATAAAGCTCTACTCCATATTAAATCATAAAGTTTATTTTGATCAGTGCTCAGATACTTTTTTACACTTTGGGGAGTCCTGATAATATCCGTGGGTCTTATTGCTTCATGTGCCTCTTGTGCATTTTTTGCCTTTTTGCCAGAGTAATTTAAAGCACTTTCAGGTAAATATTCATTACCGATTTCTTTTTTGATATAATCTCTAAAAGCCACAACAGCATCTTTGGATAAATTAGTACCATCTGTTCTCATATATGTTATCAAACCTATAGTTTCTCCTTCAATATCAACTCCTTGGTAAAGCTTTTGAGCAATTTGCATAGTTCTTGATGCACCAAAACCTAATCGACTTGAAGCTGTTTGTTGAAGAGTTGATGTAGTAAATGGTCCTGATGGATTACGATTTACCACTTTACTAGATATATCAGTAATATTAAATTTTTTTTGATTGATACTTGATATGGCCTTATTTATTTCATCTTTATTTCTAAAAGAGAATTTTTCAACCTTGTTGTTATCGAGTTGACTAACACTAGCTAGGATATTTTGATTTTTTTCATCTCTAAATTTGACACTTAAAGTCCAAAATTCTTCTGGCTTAAAGGATTCAATTTCATGCTCTCTTTCAGTTATCAATTTTAAAGCAACTGATTGAACTCTACCCGCAGATTTAGAGCCTGGAAGTTTTGTCCATAATATTGGTGAAATATTAAAACCAACCAAGTAATCTAAAGCTCTTCGAGCCATGTAAGCATCAACTAAAAGCGGTTCAATTTGTCTTGGGTTTTCAATACCGTGAATTACTGCTTTTTTTGTAATTTCGTTAAACACAACTCTTTCTATTTCTTTATCTTTAAGAAGTTTTTTTTCATTTAGATATTCTTTTACATGCCAAGCTATTGCTTCGCCCTCACGATCAGGATCGGTAGCTAATATAATTTTTGAAGAATCTTTGGCTGCATCTGTAATTTCTTTAAGATATTTTTTAGAAAAACTATCGATCTCCCACTCCATTTTAAAATCTTGATCTGGATCAACAGAACCATTTTTAGAAGGTAAATCTCTAATATGCCCATAACTAGCTAATACTTTATAATTATCACCTAAATATTTATTGATAGTTTTGGCTTTAGCTGGACTTTCTACAATGACCAAGTTCATAAATGACAAACTACCTAAAAGAGTTAGATAGTCAAATTAATAAATTTTTGTCTTAGTTTCTTCTTTATTTTTCAATCTTTTAATATTTTCTCGATGGGTAAAAAATATTAACACGAACATGATTATAAAAAAAAATATATCTTTAAATTGACCCGTGACTAGTAAATAAACAGGAACTGATAAAGAAGCAATTAATGAAGATAAAGATGAAAATTTTGTTATAGCAAAAATTATAAACCAAGATAAAGCAAAAATAACTCCAAAATAAATATTAATAGCAAACAGAATACCAACGTATGTTGCTACACCTTTTCCTCCTTTAAATTTAAGCCATACAGGAAATACGTGACCTATAAATGAACATAATGATGCTAAATATAAAAAATCTGTGTAATAAATTTTAACAAATATTACAGGGATAACAGCTTTTAAAATATCAAGAGATAATGTGATGTAACCAACTATTTTGTTACCAGCTCTAAGCACATTTGTAGCTCCGATATTTCCAGATCCAATATCTCTTATATCTTTCTTCAAAAAAATTTTTGTTAGTATCAATCCAAATGGAATTGAACCCATCAAATATGAAATTATACCTATGATTAAAATATCCATGCTATAGCCTAAATAATTCTTTACCGTTTACAAATGTATTTGTGACTCTGCCTTGAAGTTTTTTATCTTCGATAGATGTATTTTTTGATTTTGAGATAAGCTTATCCTTTTTTACAATCCATGGTTTATCTATATCTACTATACAAAGATCGGCATCATTACCAATAGATAGATTTCCTTTGTTTATTTTTAATATTTTAGCAGGGTTTGATGTTAATGCTTTAATTATTGTCTCTAATTTGAGTGATCCGTTATGATATAATTCTAAACTTAGAGACAGCAAAGTTTCTATCCCTGACGCGCCGGTTGCTGCTTGAGCAAATGTTAATCTTTTTGATTCTTCATCTTCAGGTTTGTGATCTGAAACTATTACATCAATTAAATCGTCTTTTAAACCTTGTACTAAAGCTAGTCTATCCTCTTCTCTTCTTAATGGTGGGGATAATTTCAAAAATGTTTTGAAATCTCCTATGTCATTTTCATTTAAAGATAAGTTATTAATTGAAACACCACATGTGAATTTTACTATTTCCTTTCTTGATTTAATTACCTCGACAGACTTTTGTGATGATAATTGAGAGATATGATATCTGCATTTAACCTTTTCTAGTAATGTTAAATCTCTCTCGATCAGAATACGCTCAGCGATTTCAGGTATACCAGATAGACCTAATTTTGAAGCAATTATTCCAGAGTTAATCATGCCATTTTTTGCTAGCTCATAATCTTCAGCGTGCTGCATTATTAAACTACCTAAATCTTTAGCAGAGTTCATTATTCTAGACATCAATCTTGGATTTTGAATTGTTTTAACACCATCGGTGAATGCAATTATTCCTTTACCTTGTAACAAACCAAATTCAGTCATGTTTGTACCTTCAGTATTTTTTGTTAAGGAGGCACATGGAAAAATATTTATCTTTGATTTATCTCTTCCTCTTCTTTTTAGAAAATCTACTATAGAAACGTTATCAATGATTGGATCTGTATTAGGCATTGTTACGACAGAAGTGACGCCACCCGAGAGTGCCGCATTGCTCAGAGTTCTAAAATTTTCTTTATACTCATAGCCTGGTTCACCAACAAAAACTCGCATATCGACTAATCCAGGAAAAATGTATTTACCTTTTAAATCAGTAGGTTTTTCTCTACTTGGTAAATTATTAATATTTACTTTTTTTCCTATAGCTTCAATTTTTCCATCTTCACTTATAATTAGACCCCCATTTTCATTCATGGAGTTATAAGGATCAATTATATTAGCGTTTATAAAATATTGTTTTTTCATTATGTACAAAATATTTTAAGACAAGCCATCCTTACCGCGACACCTAATTCAACTTGCTCTTTAATTACACTTTTGTTGATATCATCTGCTAGCATTGTATCTATTTCTATACCTCTGTTCATTGGACCGGGATGCATAATTAAGGCATCAGATTTAGCGTGTTCTAATTTGTCAGGAGTTAATCCGTAATATTCATAATATTCTCTATTGGATGAAAGATATGAACTTGTCATTCGCTCATTCTGTAATCTCAACATCATTACAATATCACAATCTTTCAATCCTTTTTTCATATCAGTAAAAGTATTAACACCAAATTTTTCAATTTCTTTTGGCATAAGATTTGTTGGAGCGATTATGTTCACTTCTGCCCCCAACATACTAAGTAAGTAAATATTTGATCTAGCAACTCTTGAATGAAGAATATCTCCACAGATTGCAATTTTTAATCCTTGTATCTTTTTTTTACGAGTTATGATTGTTAATGCATCTAATAAAGCTTGAGTAGGGTGCTCTCTTCTGCCATCACCAGCATTAAGAACTGAGCAGTTTACTTTTTGTGAAAGTAGATTACATGCCCCAGAGTCTTGATGTCTAATTACAATAATATCAGGATGCATCGCATTAAGAGTCATTGCTGTATCTATTAATGTTTCACCTTTTTTAATTGCAGAGTTGCTAATATTCATTGACATAACATCAGCACCAAGTCTTTTACCAGCTAGTTCAAAAGAGCTTTGAGTTCTAGTAGAAGGTTCAAAAAATAAATTAATTTGAGTTTTACCTCTTAAAACGTCAACTTTTTTATTTTTACTCTGATTTACTTTTATAAATGAATTTGCTTCATCAAGTATTAAATTAACATCATTGATTGATAAATCTTGAATTCCTAATAGGTGTTTTTGAGATATTTTAATAGCTTGATTTGTTTTAATTGCCATTAAAACCAACTCTATAACTATAAACCTCTATAATAGCAAGTATTAATTATTTAAAAAATCTAAAGCTCCCTGTAATATAAAAGCAGCAGCGTTTTCATCTATCTTTTTTTCTCTTTTACTCACATTAATATCTAATTGGCTAGATAGATTGAATGCACCAACAGTTGAGAGTCTCTCATCCCAAAGACAAATTGGAATATCTAAGTTTTTTTCAATATTTTCAGTTGTATCTTTTACTGATTGAGCAGACCTACCTGAGGATCCATCCATATTTAAAGGATTTCCAACAATGATTCCTTTTATATCATTTTCATCAACGATTAATTTGAGTTCATCAACAAGATCTTTAAGTGAATTCCTATTTATTGTTTTTAAAGGAGTGGCTATCAATTGCTTATCATCACAGATTGACACACCAATTCTTTTAGATCCAAGGTCTAAACCTATCAATCTACACTTATCTGAGTGTTTTTTTTTAAATTCCTCTAAAGTGATCATATTGTATATTTTAAACTTAAGTGATACTTTGCCTCATATTTAAATAGCATATGAGTATAGATCTTAAAACAATAAAACATATATCTAAATTAGCAAGAATTTCAGTTGACGAGCAAAGAGCTGAAAAATTAGCTGGTGATTTAAATTCTATTTTTGATTTTATTGAAAAACTTAATGAATTAAAAACTGACAATGTAGAACCATTAACTTCTATTGCTGAAACGACCTTAAAATTAAGATCTGATGAAGTAAAAAGTAAAAATATCAGAGAACAAATTATAAAAAATTCTCCACAGGATAATGAGGATTATTTTGTAGTACCTAAGGTGATTGAATAATGTCAGATATAACAAAACAATCTTTAACAGAGTTAGTTGAAAATATTAAAAATAAAAAACTTTCCTCAACAGATGTAACAAAAGCATTTATTGATAGATCTGAAAAGTCAGTGGAATTGAATGCTTATATTACAAATGATTTTACATCAGCTCTAGATAAAGCAAAAAAATTTGATCAAAAACCTAATCTTGATTTAAAACTGCCAGGTATACCAATGGCAGTTAAGGATTTATTTTGCACAAAAGACATTAAAACAACTGCTGGTAGTAAAATTTTGAATAATTTTGTTCCAACTTATGAGTCAACTGTAACAGAAAATATTTGGAATGAAGGTGCAATACTTTTAGGTAAGTTAAACTGTGATGAGTTTGCGATGGGTTCTTCAAATGAAACAAGTTTTTTTGGCAATGTTCAAAGTCCTATTGATAAAAATTTAGTTCCAGGTGGATCATCTGGTGGTTCAGCTTCAGCTGTAGCTGGACAATTAACTCCTGTTACAATTGGCACTGATACCGGTGGATCAATTAGACAACCAGCTTCTTTTACTGGAATTGTTGGATTGAAACCTACATACGGAAGTTGTTCAAGATATGGAATAGTTGCTTTTGCTTCATCATTGGATCAAGCAGGACCAATGGCACAAAATGTCAAGGATTGTGCTTTATTGCATGAAGTGATTAGTTCTTATGATCCTAAAGACTCTACTTCAATAGAATTTAAAAGAAATCATTACAGCAAAGAACTTACAAATAACATAAAAGGAAAAAAAATTGGAATACCAAAAGAATATAGAGTCGACGGTATGCCAAAAGAAATTGAAGATCTCTGGCAAAAAGGTATTCAATATATTAAAGATTGTGGTGCTGAAACTATTGATATTTCTCTCCCAAATACAAGTTATGCCTTACCAACATATTATATAGTTGCTCCAGCAGAGGCTTCATCAAACTTAGCAAGATATGATGGTGTAAAGTATGGATTTAGAGCAAAAGGTGAAAATTTAATCGATATGTACGAAAAAACTAGATCAGAAGGTTTTGGAGCTGAAGTTCAAAGAAGAATTATGATTGGAACTTATGTTTTGTCTTCTGGGTATTACGATGCGTATTATCTTAAAGCTCAAAAAGTAAGGAAACTTATCAAAAATGATTTTGATGAGGCTTATAAAAAAGTTGATGCAATTTTAACTCCATCAACACCTAGCTCAGCATTCAAAATAGGTGAAAAAACGAATGACCCAGTTTCAATGTATCTTAATGATATATTTACAGTGCCTGTTAACTTAGCTGGACTTCCAGGCATCTCAATACCTGCAGGACATGACTCAAAAGGTTATCCTTTAGGTTTACAAATTATTGGCAAAGCTTTTGATGAACAAAATATACTGAATATAGCTTATGCTATGGAAGAAAAGATCAATTTTAAAAACAAAATTACCGATTGGTGGATAAAATGAGTAAAAAAGATTCAGAATATTTGATCAATCGAAAAGATAATCAGTATGAGGTAGTAATTGGTTTAGAGGTTCATGCTCAAGTTTTATCTGAATCTAAATTATTTTCTACTTCAGCAACCAAATTTGGAGCGGAACCTAATACACAGGTTAGTTTAGTTGATGCTGCATTTCCAGGAATGTTACCAGTAATAAACGAATTTTGTGTCAAACAAGCAATTAAAACTGGCATTGGCCTTAACGCAAAAATTAATAAACGTTCAGTATTTGATAGAAAAAATTATTTTTATGCTGATTTACCTCAAGGATATCAAATATCACAATTTAAAGATCCTATAGTAGGTGAGGGAAAAGTTATTTTGGATATGCCTAATAGTCAAAAAGAAGTTGGTATAGAAAGATTACACCTAGAACAAGATGCTGGAAAAAGTATACATGATCTTGACCTACAAAATACCTTTGTTGATTTAAACAGATCAGGGGTAGCTTTAATGGAAATAGTGAGCAAACCTGATCTAAGATCCCCAGATGAGGTTAATGCTTACATTAAAAAACTACGATCTATAATGAGATATTTAGGAACTTGTGATGGAAATATGCAAGAGGGCTCTTTAAGAGCTGATGTGAACGTTTCTGTAAGACCAAAGGGCTCAAAAGAATTCGGTACTCGATGTGAAATTAAAAATGTTAATTCAATTAAGTTTATGCAAATGGCGATAGAATATGAGGCTAATAGGCAAGTTGATTTAATAGAAGAGGGCAAAACTATTGATCAAGAAACAAGGCTTTTTGATACGAAGAAAAATGAGACAAGGTCAATGAGATCAAAAGAAGACGCTCATGATTATAGATATTTTCCGGACCCTGATTTATTACCTTTGGAGGTTTCGGAAAAATTTATTGAAGAACTTAAAAATGATATTCCAGAACTTCCAGATGATAAAAAGAAAAGATTTATTGAAGAGTTTAAATTGTCTTCTTATGAAGCAAATATTTTAGTGTCTGATATTGATACTGCAAAATACTTTGAAGAGGTTGTAGCTAAAATGGGTAAAAACAAAGATATTAAGTTAGCAGTCAATTGGATTACAGGAGAACTATTTGCTGTTTTAAATAGCAAAGGTTTAGAAATTTCTCAAAGTCCAGTGAGCGCTAAGAATTTCGCTATTTTGATAAATCTTATTAAGAATGGAACTATCTCAGGAAAGATAGCAAAAACTGTTTTTGAATTGATGATAGATGGTGATAAAGATCCTCAAAAGATTGTGGAGGAAAAAGGATTAAAACAACAAAGTGATCCAAAAGCTTTAGAGGCATTAATTGACAAAATAATTAACGACAATAGAGAAAAAGCCATTGAATATAAACAAGGTAAAGAAAAATTATTTGGTTTTTTTGTTGGTCAAGCAATGAAGGCCTCAGGTGGAAAAGCTAACCCTCAATTAATAAATGAGATCCTAAAGAAAAAATTATAAGGTTATGGGTTCAGACCTTAATATCACAAAACATTTACAAGATTATATTCTAAAGAATGGTTTGAAATTACATCCAATTCAAAAAGAAATAATAGATTACAACCTATCTCTTGGTGATTCAAAAAGAATGCAAATATCTATTTCTCAATGTCAATTTCTACATCTGATTATTAAAGTTTCTAAAATTAAAAAAGTCCTAGAGATAGGAACTTTTACAGGTTTAAGTACATTATCCATGGCTTTAGCCTTACCAGATGAAGGCAGTATAATTGCATTAGATAAAAATGTGGAAACAACCAAAGTTGCACAAAGCTTTTTTAAAAAGGCCAATCAAGATCATAAGATTAAAACAATGATTAAACCAGCATTAGAAACTTTAATGAGTATAAGAAATGAAAAATTTGACTTAGTTTTTATAGATGCAGATAAAATGAATTATAAAAAATATTATGAAATTTCTTTAGATTTATTGAATAAAGAGGGTTTAGTGATAATTGATAATGTATTATGGCATGGGGAAGTTGTTAACAAAGATATAAATGATAAAATTACAAAAAGTATTAGAGATTTGAATGATTTTATCTCTAAGGATACAAGGATTGAAAAGGTCATGGTACCTTTTGGTGATGGAATGACTGTTTGTAGGAAGATTTAATGTTCACTGTATTTGGTTTTTATAAATTTCAAAAAATAAGTGATTTAAAAAAAAATCAAAAAATATTGAGTAATCTTTTAACTAATAAAAATATTAATGGATCAATTATCATATCCAAAGAGGGTTTAAATGGATCTATTTCTGGAATGAATAAAGATATTAAAACTACAATTATTAAATTAAAAAAAATTTTGAATATTAAAGAATTTGATAGTGTCAATAATTCAATAAGTAAATTTAAACCTTTTCATAAACCTAAAGTGAAAATTAAAAGTGAAGTTGTTCCAATGGATCTTAAAATCTCGAATATGATCGCAAAAAAGAATACTCATATTGATCCAACAAAATGGAATAAATTAATTGAAAAAAAAGAAACTCTTTTATTAGATGCAAGAAAACCTTTTGAACATAAAGTTGGTTCTTTTAAAAAATCAGTAAATCCAAATATAAGTAACTTTAGAGATTTCCCTAAATACTTAAAAAAGTTAAAAAAAGATCAGCCAATAGCAATGTTTTGCACTGGTGGAATTAGGTGTGAAAAAGCCTCTGTATTTTTAGAAAGAAAAGGTTTTAAAAATATTTATCAATTAAAGGGTGGAATTTTGAATTACTTAAAAAAAATCAAACCAAAAAAAAGTTTATGGAAAGGCGAATGTTTTGTATTCGATAACCGAGTAAGTTTAAAACACGGATTAGTACAAGGAACCTATTCAATTTGTGGTGGATGCAGACAACCAATCTCGATTAAAGATAAAAAATCTAAAAAATATGAGGAGGGTGTAACTTGTCCTAATTGTTTTGATAAACTCTCAAAAAACCAAAAATCTCGTTTTAGAATGAGACAAAGTCAGATATACAAGGCAAAGCTATCAGGAAAAAAATATAATTTTCAAAAAGAATTTAACTAAGGATTTATTTGTCACAATCTTTCAAATTAACTAAAGATCCAATATGGTTTTTATTGAGAAAAGTTACTATTCCAGCAAGTGTTGGTTCATTATTTCAAACCTTTTACAATCTAGTAGACACATGGTTCGCAGGAAGAATATCTGCTGAAGCAATAGCAGCGATCGCAAAATCTTTTCCAATTTATTTTACTATTATTGCAATAGGTGTTGGATTAACTGCTGGAACTAATACTTTAATTGGAAATAATATAGGGGCTAATAATAAAAAGAAGGCGTCATTATTTGTTGCTCAATCAATTATTTTTGCAATCTTTTTATCCATACTAGTTACTTTTTTTGGTTTAAATGTTTCAGATTTTTTACTTTCTCTTATGGGATCAGACCAAGAGGCAATTATATTAACTAGAAAATATCTAGATGTAATTTTTTATGGAACTATAATTGTTTTGATACAAATCTCTTTAAATGGAACTCTAAATGCGCAAGGGGATACAAAAAGTTACAGAAACGTTTTAATTTTTAGTTTCTTTTTAAATATTATTCTAAATCCATTATTTATTTTTGGTTATGGTTTTATTCCAGCATTTGGTATAGCTGGACTTGCAATAGCTACTGTAGTGGCTCAGTTTGTTGGTCTTTTGTATTTAGCATATAAAGTTTATTGTTGTGAATTAAAACAATATCTTAAGCCTGAGTGTTTTATTCCAAAATTTGATCTTCTTGGTGAACTCTTGTATCAGACGATTCCTGTGATGTTTAGCATGTTGTTGATTGGTGTTGGTTTGTTCAACATCCTTTACTTCATTGGTCAATTTGGAGATTTAGCTACTGCTGGTTATGGTGCTGCTCTTAGAATTGAACAAGTTTTTCTACTTCCTGTAATTGGATTAAATACAGCGGTATTATCAATTGGGGGACAAAATTTTGGTGCAAAAAATTATGATAGATTGAGAGAATTATACAGAAAAGCTTTAATGTTTGGATCATCTTTTATGATATCTGCAGGAATAATAATATTTTTAGGTGCAGAGTTTTTAGTTTCATTATTTACTGATAACCAAGAGGCAATAAAGCATGGTGCGATATATTTAAAAGTTGCAGCATTAATTGGCCCAATTTATCCTGTTTTTTTTATAACCACTGCAGTATTCCAAGCAGTGAAAAAACCATTGTACAGTCTTTATCTAAGTATTCTTAGATTAACAGCTCTCCCATTTTTAAGTTTATGGTATGTAATTAATATTAAAGGAGGGGATTATGAGGATATTTTTTACACGATTTTAGTAACAAATTGGTTTATGGGAATTGCAGTTCTAATGTTTATTGGGTATTTTTTGAATAATGTTTTCAAACAAAAAAAAAGTCTTTTTACTTACTAGTATTTGTCTAATATTTTTTTTTGTTACATACCTTGATGTAAAATCTAATGAAATAAAGGTTATAGACGGAGATACCATTCATTTAAAAAACGAAAAAATTCGTTTTAGTGGGATTGATACTCCTGAAATTAAACAAATTTGTAATAAGAATAATGAGATTATCAAATGTGGAGTTCAAGCAAAACAATTACTTATTAATAAGATAGGTAAAAACAAAGTAAGATGTGTCAAGGAGGGTATAGATAGATATAAGAGAATTTTAGCTGAATGTTTTGTAAATAATCAAAGTCTATCTAAGTATCTTGTTCGAGAAGGTTATGCTTTTGCTTACAGGAAATATTCAACAAAATATATTCCAGATGAGAATTATGCCAAAAAAAATAAAAAGGGTATGTGGGCAATGACTTTTGAATATCCTTGGGACTATAGAAGAAAAAATTAATCTTTTTGTAATTTTTTTTCTAATTTTCTTACAAGATAAGAAACAATTAATATCAAGACTAAATATTCTAGAATTAGAAATGTATATATTTCTAATGGTCTATAGGTTGTCACAACCAATTCGTTTGCTTTTCTAGTCAGATCTCCAATACCAATTATCGATACAAGAGAGGACATTTTAAGCACATATACAAATTGATTACCAATAGCTGGTAAAATATTCTTTATTGCTTGAGGTAGAATTACTAATCTTAATTTCCTAAAAAAACTTAATCCTAAAGAACTTCCAGCTTCCCATTGAGATTTTTTTATTGAATTAATTCCTGCTCTAAATATTTCTGCTTGAAAAGCACTTTCGCTAATCGACAGCGCAATGATACCAGAAACGAATGGGCTAAAACTTATACCCGTCATAATTGGAAGACCATAGTAAATCCATAAAATTAAAACCAGTAAAGGAATTGCTCTTACAATCTCAACATAGCCAATATTAAGGTAGGTTAAGAATTTACTTTTAGCCAGTGATGGAATAGCAATTAAAAGACCTAGAATAATTGAAATAATGATTGAGACTATACTAATATAAATAGTAGTTGTTATACCACTTAATAAAAACTTCAGATTAGTTAATCCCTCAATATTGTTTGGTGACAAGATTAACCAGTTTAATTCACTTTTACCACATGACGTTAATGGAAAAATTAGAATTAGTAATAAAAGATTTTTCACTCTTTAAGTTATAAAGAATAAAAAATTAATTACTAATTTTTTATAAGCTCTTTAGATTATATTTAGCTAATAACTTGGCGAAGAAGCCTGATGATTTTTTGTCTTTAATCCATTTATTAACATAATCATTCCACTTAGTATCACCCTTTGGTACCATCATTGCTAAAAATGCTGGATTTTTTCCACCATCTGGAACGATTGCTAACTGAGGATATTTAATGACCAATTTATTTGCCTCTGTTGAACTTGTAATATTACCATCAGCTCTACCTGCCAAGACTTCTTGGAAGTCTCTTGCTGGTGCTTCAATTGAGTTTAATTTTGATTTTGGGAAAAATTCTTTTGCCTTTTCCTCTTGAGAAGTACCAAGAGTAGTTGCGATTGTTACATTTGAATTATTAAGCGAGTCCCAAGTTGGAAATTTTTTTAAGTTCTTTTTGAGAACAAGTGGCACTGTAGCATATTTGTAATAGGTATCGGTAAAACCAGCTACTTCAGCTCTCTTTGGCGTTTTTGTAACACTAGTTGAGATATCATATCTTGCAGATGTTATTCCTGAAACAATAGTTTTCCATTCTGCAGGTACAAACTCAATTTTTACACCCATATCTTTAGCTAATTGATTCATTACATCGATATCGAAACCTTTATATTTGTTGGTTGCAGGATCTTTGACTGTCATAGGATCCCAATCTCCAGTGGTACCAACTTTAAGTACTCCAGAAGACAAAATTTTATCTAGATTAGATTCTGCGTTTAGTGAGAAGGGTAAAAGAGCAAATAATGCTACTAAAAATAATTTTTTCATATTTTTTATTTAACTTATTTGAGATCTAAATGTGACTATAATCTTGACGCACTATCATTCATCCATGCGAATAAATGCTCAGAAAATGAGCGTCTTACAAACAAATTCACTTCATTTTTATTTTGATTATGAATGATTACATCTATTTTTGTGAGAATTGTTTGGGTCACTGAGCCAATTTTACCTTTAAAATCATTAAAATTAAAAGGAGAGCCTGTTTGAAACAAATCATATATCTTATCCCCTTTGAGATTAATCCTCACGAATTGATCTGTGACATCCACCACAGCTCCTAAATTTAATTTAGATATGTTTTTATTCAAAAGTGTTTCAGTTTCATAAGAATTTGTATTTTCTTTAACAACGCCATTTGAAAAAATCATCCATTCATCAGGACTCAACCATAGAGCAGTCAATTTTTCACTTTGAGTGGAAGTATTTGCTTTTGTAGGCAAAACCATATTTAAAGATTTACCAACAGCTGATAAAAATTCTCTTTTTTTACCTCTTACTATCAATTTCATAACAGGTTTAACCTCGTTCATTTGTAGACCTTGATATGATTTTTCCTCTTTAATTGTATGATTATAATTTAGCATTTAATCTTTCACCTTCTTTATCTAAAAAAACTGGATCAGCTACAGTTACATTTATATTCTTATTTTCCATTGGTATGATCAATTTTTGCCCCAACATATTTTTTCCACCTTTTACAACTCCTAATGCGATCGACTTTTTTAAATTTGGGCTGTAATAACTTGAGGTTACATGGCCAAGCATTTCAATAGGTGATTTTTTTATATCAGCAACTATCTGCGCGCCTTCTTCTAAAACTTCCTCAGGATTTTCTGTCAATAAACCAACTAATTGTTTTCTATCTTCTCTTATAGTATCAGATCTATATAATGATCTTTTTCCAATAAAATCATATTTCTTTTTGCTTACTATCCAATCCATCTGTAAATCAATTGGTGTTAGTGTTGCATCAGTGTCTTGACCAACTATTATAAAACCTTTTTCTGCTCTTAATAAGTGCATCGTTTCAGTTCCATAGGGCGTAATATTAAAATCTTTACCTGCTTCCATACATTTTTCCCAAACAGATTTACCAAAGTTTGCTTGGATATTAATTTCATAACTATGTTCCCCAGTAAAACTAATTCTCATTATTCGACATTTAATGTTGTCTATTTTTGAATTTTTGAATGACATATGTGGAAACTTTTCATCAGAAAGATCTAAATCAGGAACAACTTTTGAAACAATTTTTTTACTATTAGGTCCACAAACACTTATTGTGGCAAAATGATCAGTTACAGAAGATAAATAGACATCTAATTCAGGCCATTCTGTCTGAAGATAATCTTCAAGTTTTCCTAACACGTTAGCTGCACCACCAGTAGTAGTGGTCATGATATAATGATTTTCACCCAATCTAGTTGTAACGCCATCATCATAAACCATTCCATCTTCATTTAACATTAAACCATAACGACATTTACCTATAGCTAGTTTTGACCAAGCGTTAGTATAAACACGATTTAAAAATTCTGAGGCATCAGTACCTTGAATATCAATCTTTCCTAATGTTGATGCGTCTAGAATACCCGCTGAGTCTCTGGCAGCTTTACTCTCTCTTTGTACTGCTTGATGCATATTTTCATTATCCTTTGGATAGTACCAAGCTCTTTTCCATTGACCAACGTTTTCAAATTCAGCGTTGTTGGCAACATGCCAATCATGTATTGGAGTACGTCTAAATATATCAAAAAATTCTCCTACATTTCTTCCAACAATAGTTCCAAAAGTAAGAGGTGTATAAGGAGGTCTAAAAGTTGTAGTTCCGTGTTCACCCATTTTAGTTCCCGCTGTTTCTGAGATAATTCCTAAAGCATGCATATTACCGAGTTTACCTTGATCAGTTCCCATACCTGTAGTGGTGTATCTTTTTACATGTTCTATAGATCTAAAACCTTCTCTTAGAGCTAATTTAATATCTTTTGCAGTTGCATCGTTTTGATAATCAACAAAAGATTTAGTTTTCCCTATGGATTTATCAGATGGTAATAACCAAATATTTCTCTTTGATTGATTTAAACCAGAGATTGTTTCAACAGTTTTGTATTCAGAATTGTCAATATCAAGAAACTTTTTAATAGAAGACAAGGTGTTCTTTATTATCTCCTCTAAACCAAAGTCTCCATTACAAGATCCAATACTTATTTGATCTGAGGGATAAACATTGGGTATAAATACTTGATCTTCTTCTCTAAATTTTAATTTACCTCCTGATTGTGTAAACAAGTGTACTGCTGGGGTCCAACCACCAGATACACCTAAACAATCACAATTCAACTTTGTTTTGTCACCAATGACTGTTTGACCATCTTTTGAAAGTTTCATGATGGATATTTTATTAATTCTTCTATATCCGTAAGTATCAACGACAGTATAACCTTTATAAATTTTAATATTATTTTTCTCAACTTCGTATGAAATTTTAGAGTCAATTTGTTCTCTATTATCAATTATTGCATTAATTTTAATTCCTCTTTGAATTAAACTCATGGCTGTTTCATATGCCGTATCGTTATTGGTAAAAAGAATATTATTTTCACCACATGCCACACCATACAAATCAATATATCTTTTAATTGCTGAAGATAACATTATCCCTGGACGATCATTATTATCAAATATTAAAGGTCTTTCTATAGAGCCAGTTGCTGTGATTACTTTTTTAGCTCTAATTTTTAATAATCTTTGTCTTACTTTATTTTCTCTTTGATTAATTGGTAAATGATCAGTGAGATTTTCACGAGCCAATAAAAAGTTGTATCCATGGAATGCTGCAACGCTAGTTCTTGTTTTTATTTCTAAATTTTCTAATTTAGATATTTCGTTGATTTCTTTTTCTAACCATGAACTTATTATTTGATTATTAATTTTTGAAAATTCTGAGTTATCATAAATAGAAGATCCCCCCAAATAAGATTTTTCATCAACTAAAAGAGTCTTAAAACCATTTTTAGCTGCCATTTTAGCTGCCATTATTCCTGATATACCTGCTCCAATAACCAAAACATCACAATGAATATATTTATGTTCATATATGTCTGGATCAGCTACTTTAGGTGATTTACCTAAACCCGCAGATTTTCTAATAAAGTATTCATACTTTTCCCAGAAACTTGCAGGCCACATAAAAGTTTTATAATAAAAACCTGCAGGTAAGATAGGGGATAATAGATTATTAATTCCACCAATATCAAAATTAACGCTAGGCCAACAATTTTGACTAGATGCAACTAAACCTTCATAGATTTCGACCTCTGTAGCTCTTACATTTGGTTCAGTTCTTGAGGAATTATCATGCAATTGAATAATTGCATTAGGTTCTTCAGAACCTGATGTCATAATTCCTCGAGGTCTATGATATTTGAAACTTCGTCCAACAAGATGAATTCCATTAGCCAACAATGCTGATGCTAGAGTATCACCTTTAAAACCAAAATATGTTTTGTTATTAAATTTAAAAGAAACTCGATAAGTCTCATCGATAAATTTACTTGTTTTAAATCTTAAATTATTAGACATTCTATTTTACTGGTGGCTTTTCACCCATTTTGTAAACAGCTTTTATTTGGTCGTTTGATGTATCTCTAACCATATTGAACCATTTTCTACAGCCATGAACATGGTTCCATCTTTCAAATTGAACTCCTTTTATGTTTTTTCTCATGAACAAATATTCTGCCCATTCATCATCACTTAGTTCTGTAGGTTGTTTTGGCCTTACAATATGTGCTTCACCACCAGCTTTAAATTCGCTTTGTTCTCTCTCACCGCAAAAAGGACAATTAATTAAAAACATTAGTGTGCAACAGCGGCTGCACCATGTTCATCAACTAGATCACCACTTACAAATCTATTTATATTAAACGCAGCATTTAATTTATGAGGTTCGTCATTTGCAATGGTGTGAGCAAATAAATCCCCTGAGCCAGGTGTAGCTTTAAAACCTCCAGTTCCCCAACCACAATTAAAGTATAAACCCTTAATTGAAGTTTTACTTATGATTGGACTTGCATCAGGACATATATCAACTATTCCACCCCACTGACGAAGCATTCTCATTCTACTAAATATTGGATATAGTTCTAAAATTGCATTTAAAGTTCCTTCCACAATATCATGACTTCCTTTTTGAGAGTAAGATACATAATCATCAGTTCCTGCCCCAATAACTAATTCTCCCTTATCAGATTGGCTGACATATGCATGAACAGCGTTAGACATTACAACTGTATCTATTATTGGTTTTACTGGTTCAGACACCAAAGCTTGAAGTGGTTTACTTTCCAAAGGTAATTTCAATCCAGCCATATTCGCTATTACACTGGAGTGACCAGCTGCTACTACTCCAATTTTTTTTGTTTTGATAAATCCTTTAGTCGTTTCAATTCCTTCAACTGTATCACCATTTCTTTTTATACCTTTTACTTCACAATTTTGAATTATATCAACACCCATTTCATCAGCACCTCTTGCGTATCCCCAAGCAACAGCATCATGCCTAGCTGTACCGGCTCTTCTTTGAAGAGTTCCACCTAAAACTGGATAACGAATATCTTGCGAGGTATTTATGATTGGACAAAATTTTTTAACTTCTTCAGTATTTAAATAAACTGCATCAATACCATTCAATCTATTAGCGTGAGTTCTTCTTTTTAAATCTCTAACATCTTGCAAATTATGTGCAAGATTCATAACTCCTCTTTGACTAAACATAACATTATAATTCAATTCTTGAGATAAACCTTCCCAAATTTTAAGAGCATGGTCATATAAACCCGCACTTGCATCCCATAAATAATTAGATCTTATTATTGTAGTATTTCGACCAGTATTTCCTCCTCCTATCCAACCTTTTTCCACAACAGCAATATTCTTCATGTTATGTTTTTTTGCTAGATAATAGGCAGTTGCAAGACCATGTCCTCCACCACCAACAATTACTGCATCATATTCTTTTTTAGGCTCAGGATCTTTCCAAGCTTTCTCCCAATTTTCATGATAAGAAAAAGCGTTTTTAATAAGTGAAAATATTGAATACTTATTTTTCATAATTATTGAATAATTACTTTATAAATATTGATTATTCAATACAATCAGAAGTGACAAATTTATTGGAAGAGTGGGTGAGAGGCTGAAACCAGTCGTTTGCTAAATGACCGTGCGAGGAAACTTGTACCGAGGGTTCGAATCCCTCCTCTTCCGCCATTTTTAGTATAAAGGATCATCCTTAAAGAAATTTATCATTGTAACTGGCTTTTGAGCTAAAATATAACGATAGACGTTGTAGTTCTCCAGTACTCTTTGCACATAATTTCTTGTTTCTTTAAATTTGATTAATTCAATCCAGTTTACATAATCAATTTGGTTCTTTTGTGGATTTTTATTTATTTTTTTCCAATATCTGACTCTTTTAGGTCCGGCATTATAGGCCGCTATTGCAAAGGGATAAGCACCATCATATTCTAAAATTAGTCCAGCTATATAGTGAGAACCTAAATTGATATTATATTCTGCATCTCTTGTTAATCTAGATTTTGAATAAGGAAGTTTTGCTTGTTTAGCAACTACTTTTGCCGTGTAAGGCATGAGCTGCATTAATCCTTTTGCTCCTGCGTGACTGTTAGCACTTAAATCAAATTCACTTTCTTGTCTTATTATTGACAGTATAAATGCAGTATCAGGAATTTTTCTTCCATTTATATAATTTGGAGTACTTATAATTGGATAATTATATTTGTTATGAAATCTTTTTTCATATGATGCAATTTTTGCTATTTGAATAGCAAAATCAAACCTATCAATGCTTGTTGCTAATTCTGCTGCTAAAACTTCACTACCATTATTTATATCATCATTAGCCAAATGTCTTAAAATATGTTTTGTATATTTATCTTCGTTCAGCTCATCAAGAAGATAAACTGTTTTGACTAATTCTTTTTTAAAAAAGTAGTCTCTATATTCTTTTGAAACTTCAATATCTCTAGATAGTTCAAAAGGCTGATTGGGATTTAACTCCATAAATGCTAACTGACCATAATATGTAGTTAGAAAATTAGATGCTTTACCAAACCATTCATTAGCTAATTCATTTTTACCAAGTTTCTGATAAGTTTTAGCTAACCAATAGGCTCCTCTCGAAGTACTTATCGGGTAACCAACATTATTATAAAAATTTTCAAAATGATCCTTAGCTAACAAAGGATCATCTAAGAAACTTAATGCTATCCATCCACTCATCCATTCCGCGGCCGCATATTCGGGTCCATCAGTCAAAGCATGATTACTTGCAATTTTATAAGCTAAAGCATATTTCTTTTTATAAATTAATGATCTTGAAATGATTTCTCTTTCAAACCACCACTTATCTGGTCTGACTAAATAATCTTTGGTATTTTTAATTTTTACTAAAATTTCAACAGAACTATCAACCCTTCCTCTTTTTCTTCTCCATTTTAATCTGTCGTAATTTAAACCCGCATCGTTTTTAAATTTTGCTGGAACTTTAGAAATAGCATTATCTACACCATACGATTTACTCATTAACAATTGACGTGCTGTATAAAGCAACTCATAATCTTTAGGTAAATATCTTAATAATCTTTTTAAATCCCAGTATTTATTATTCCAAGCCAAGTAATCTGCTCTTTTAATATAATCATCTGCATTGAGATATTTTTTGAATTTTTTTCTATAGAATCTTAATTCAGATTTGCTTAATTCGGCAGTAATCCATCCTTCTTTAATATATGAAATACCTTTTTGTGTATTACCATTGAGAATTATACTTTCTCCAAGTATCATTTTTCCAAAACCACTTAAAGGTTCATCAACACCGAACCAATCGATAATTTTTTTGGGTGAAATAGTGTCTGTAGAAAGTTTATGCTCTGCTAAATATTTTACTCTTCCCAATCGTGGATAATCCTCATTTTTGTCTATAAAAGTTTTATAATCGTAATATGATGCTTTATTTCCTTTAGTCAGTAGATGTCTCCATTGTATGAAATTATAGACTGATTTATCTCTTGCTTTTTTTGCTGTTTTCAATGCGGCAGGCCATTTTGCTTGTTTCATTTCTGAAATAGCCTTTTTCGCAATTTCGAAATCTTTCTTGTTATAATATTTGGATTTTTTCGCTGTATCAGTTTTTTTGGTTCCAGCTATTAAAGGTTTCTTTTTTGGTAGAATAATACCTAAGTCTTTTTCAGCTTTTAACTTTATTTCACCTTCAGGCTTTTTTTTAATTTCCTCTACTATTTTTTTGGGAATTGGTTTTGGCAGAGGCTTCATTACATCAATTAATAACTTCTGGTCCTTTTCTGCTTTAGTTTGGATCGGTTTCTTTAAAGGTATTATTTCAGTAGAAAACAAAATAGTAATAGTAGAGAAGAAAAATAAATTGATAAAAAATATGAATTTTTTTAGCATAATCTTTTAGTATATGAATCCACAAACTATGTTATAAGTATTTATGTTCAAAGGATCAAATGTTGCTTTAGTCACTCCGTTTAAAAATGATAAACTTGATGATGAAACTTACATTAAGTTAATCCATTTTCATATTGAAAATGGGACAAATGGTTTGGTTCCAGCTGGAACAACTGGTGAGTCTCCAACTTTAAGCCATAATGAGCATGAAAGGGTAATTGATTTATGTGTTAAAGAGAGTAATGGAAAATTACCTGTATTTGCTGGTACTGGGTCAAACTCTACTGAGGAGGCTATTTCATTGACTACTCATGCTGAAAAAATGGGAGCAGATGGAGCTTTAATTGTAACTCCTTATTATAATAAGCCTACCCAAGAGGGACTTTATCAACATTATAAAGCAATAAATGATAAATGTGGAATTCCAATTCTTATTTATAACATTCCTGGAAGATCAGTGATTGATATGTCAGTTGAAACGATGGCAAGATTATTTGAATTAAAAAATATTATTGGTGTTAAGGATGCAACAGGAGATTTAACAAGAGTAGATAAAACATTAAAAAAATTAGGTAAAGATTTTATACAATTAACAGGAAATGATGATAACGCTTTAGAGTTTAATAGAAAAGGTGGAGTAGGTGCTATAAGTGTAACAGCTAACATTGCCCCAAAACTTTGCTCTGATTTCCAAAGATTTTCAATGTCTAACAATGATAATGAAATTAAAGAGTCTGAGAGATTAAATGAAATATTGCAGCCTGTTCACCATGCTATGTTTGTTGAAAGCAATCCTAGCCCAGTAAAGTACGCTGCAAAATTATTAAATTTATGTGATGACGAAGTAAGATTACCATTAGTAAAAGTAACAGATACTACCAAAGAAATTGTTAAAAAGGCTCTTCATACAGCTAAATTAATTTAATGAACAAAAAAACCAATTCTGGTTTAAAAATAATATGTTTGAATAGAAAGGCTACTTTTAATTATTTTTTTGAAGATTTATTAGAGGCTGGGATTGTCCTTAAAGGCTCTGAGATTAAATCAATAAGAGAAGGAAAAGTAAATATTGCTGATTCATATGCTGTTGAAAAAGATGGCGAGTTGATTTTAATTAATTCTCATATAGCATCTTATAAACAAGCTAGTTATTCTAACCACAATCCAACAGATGAAAGAAAGTTACTTCTAAATAAACGGGAAATAAATAAATTAATAGGAAAGATTCAAAGAGATGGTCTTACCATTGTTCCTACTAAAATGTATTTTAAAAAAGGAAAAGCAAAAATTGAACTTGCTGTAGCAAAAGGAAAAAAACTGCATGACAAAAGAGCAAGTAAAAAAGATAGGGATTGGAGTCGTGACAAATCAAGATATTTTAGAAAATCAAGCTAATCGTATTTATTTAGGTATTGGCTCAAATTTAGGAAACAGAAGATATAAAATCGAACAAGCTAAGTATGAATTATCGTTAAGAAATATTAGACTTGTCAAATCATCGAATTTTTATGAGAGTTTATCATGGCCAGATGAAAGTAAACCTAAATACTTAAACATAGTGTTGGAAGTTATTTCTGATTTAAAACCTTTAGAACTACTTAAAGCGTCCAAAGACATTGAAATCAGTCTTGGTCGCAAAAAAAGGTATAAAAATGCCCCTAGAGAATGTGATATAGACATAATTGATTATAAAAGTAAAAAAATTAGTCAAAAAATCATTTTACCTCATCCAAGAATGCACAATAGAAATTTTGTCCTTTTTCCATTATTTGAATTAAATAAAAATTGGAAACACCCAATTTCCAAAGATCACATTAAAAAACTCATAATATCATTACCAAATAGAGACATAAGATCTATTAAACAAATCTGAATTAATGATATAATAAGGTGTATGCTTAATTCAGATGATTTAATAAATAAAGTAAAAGGATATAATAAGTTTTTAAATCCAGATAGGTTAAATAAGGCTTATGACTTTGCGGTTAAGGCCCATAGCAATCAAAAAAGAGCCTCAGGTGATCCATACTCAGTTCATCCAATTGAAGTAGCAAATATATTAACTGATTTAAAATTAGATAGTGCAACCATAACTACGGGTTTATTACATGACACAATAGAGGATACATATGCAACTTATGAAACTATCAAAGGTGAGTTTGGAGATGAAGTTGCAGATTTAGTTGACGGTGTTACAAAGATTTCTGCACTTGAAAATAATGCATCATCCAATTCTAAAGCAGAAAATTTTAGAAAATTAATTTTAGCTACCTCAAAAGATATTAGAGTTTTATTAGTAAAAATTGCTGATCGACTGCATAACATGAGAACTATAAAAGCAATTTCAAAAGAGGAAAAAAGAAAAAGGATTTCTCAAGAAACAATGGAAATTTATGCCCCATTAGCGGACAGAATGGGAATGCATAGAATTAGGGATGAGTTAGAAGATCTCTCTTTTGAAATTTTAAATAATGAAGCTAGATTATTAATTCAAAAAAGACTTGATGAGATAAAATTAGATAAAAAAGATATTTTTGAAACTTTATCAACTGAAATAAAAAAATTATTAGATCAAAATAAAATTTCCTCAAAAATTTATGGAAGAGAAAAAACACCTTTTTCAATCTGGAGAAAAGTTCAGAAAAAAAGAGTTTCTTTGGAACAAATTACCGATATCATTGGATTTAGAATTATTTTGGATAATGTTGATGACTGTTATAAAACTTTAGGAATAATTCACAAAGAATATAATTGTATACCTGGGAAATTTAAAGATTATATATCTTCAGCAAAAATTAATGGTTATAAATCAATTCATACTGCAGTTATTGGATCTAATAGAAAACCCATAGAAATTCAAATAAGAACTAAAGAGATGCACGATTTTGCTGAGAGAGGAATAGCTTCTCATTGGCAATATAAGTCCTCAGAAAAATTTAACTCACTCACCTGGAAAGAATATGATTGGTTGAAAGATTTAGTTGAAATTATAGAAAAAAATGAAAATCCTGAACACTCTTATGAATACACTAAACTTCAAATGTTCCAGGAAAATGTTTTTTGTTTTACTCCCAAAGGTTCAGTAATCAAATTACCCAAAGATGCAACAGCAATAGATTTTGCTTATGCCGTACATACAAAAATTGGTGATACTGCAGTTGGATGTGAAATAAACGGAAATAAGAGTGAACTTCAATCAATTTTAAGAAATGGTGATAGAATAAAAATAATTACTTCAAAAAATCAATCACCATCACTTCACTGGATTCCAACAACAAAAACTGGAAAAGCCAGAGCTGCTATAAGAAGATATTGGCATGATAGGGGTGAGGAGAAGCAGGAAAGAATAAAAAAATATAATACCACTTTATGGATTTCATTACCTGATAAACCAGGTCAATTAGGAAATGTAAGTTCATTAATAGGTGAACATAAATTAAATATTTCAAATTTAGTAATGGCTGGAAAAAAACCTGACTATATCAATTTTAAATTTCAGCTGATAATAAGAGATTTGAAAAATTTTACTAATTTTATTGCAGAGCTTAAACAAAAGGGTATAAAATTTAAGATAATTAGACACGAAGATAAAAGAAATGCTTTCACACAAAAAATCCTTAGATATTTTAAGAAAGACTAATGCTTTATTAGAAGGACACTTCATTTTATCTTCTGGATTACATTCTTCAAAGTATATCCAGTGTGCTAAACTTTTAAGTTATCCATCAAAAGCAGAAAAAATATGTAAATCATTGGCTTTAAAAATCAAAAAAAATTTTAGAAAATTTGATTTAATTTTGGCACCGGCCATTGGTGGTATTGTGATAGGTTACGAAATTGGTAGGATTTTAAAAAAAGAGACGATTTTTTGTGAAAGAGTTAAAGGCAAATTCACTCTAAGAAGAGGTTTTAAAATTAAAAGAGGCTCTAAAGTTATTATTATTGAAGATGTAATAACCACAGGAAAATCCAGCATGGAATGCGTAAAACTAATAAAAAAATCTAATGCAAAATTAGTTGGTTTTGCGACAATTATTGATAGATCATCAAAGAAAACATTGAAAATTAAAAAAAAAATAATTTCACATCTTAAAATTGAAGTACCAACTTATAAATCAAACAAAATACCAAAGGAATTAGACTCAATTCCCATTTCAAAACCAGGAAGCAGATTTATTAAGTGAAACGGTTAGGTGTAAATATTGATCATGTTGCGACAGTTCGAAATGCCAGAGGTGAATTTCATCCTGACCCATATAAAGCTGCATTATTTGTTAAAAAAAAAGGTGCCGACTCTATTACAATACACCTTCGAGAAGACAGGAGACACATACGAGATTTAGACGCAAAAAAAATTTGTTCAATAAAAAAATTATTAGTAAATTTAGAAATTTCAACAAATAGGAATATTGTTAAGAATGCTTTAAGAATAAAACCAAAATTTATTTGTATTGTACCTGAAAATAGAAATGAAATAACAACCGAAGGTGGTTTAAATTTAAAGAAAAATAAAAATAAAATTAAAAAAATAATATCACAATTTAAAGAAAAAAAGATTAGAACGAGCTTATTTGTAAATCCAAATATAAAAGATATTTATTTGTCTAAAGAAATAGGTGCTGATTGCATTGAAATACATACAGGACATTTTTCAAATCTGATAAAATCGAAAAAATCTTTCATTAAGGAATTTTTAAAGATTAAGAAATGTGCAATATTAGCATCAAAAATTGGTGTGGAGGTACATGCTGGACATGGTCTGGATTTCAAATCTACTAAAATACTAACCAAGATAAATGAAATAGTAGAGTTTAATATTGGGCATTTTATTATTGGTGAGTCCATTTTTTATGGTTTACCATTTGTCATAAAAAAGTTTAAAAGAATTATCAAAAATTAGAATGAAAATTTTAGGTATCGGTGTAGATATTGTTGAAAATAAAAGGCTTAAAAATTCTATTAAAAATAAAAGTTTTATCTCAAGATTATTCACTTTACTTGAAATTAAAAATTCTAGGTTGGTAAAAGATAAATCTATCTATTTTTCAAAAAAATTTGCAGCAAAAGAATCATTCTCTAAAGCGCTTGGAACTGGATTCAGAAAAGGGTTAAATTTTAAAGATGTTGAAATTTTACATGATAATTTAGGTAAACCATATTTTAGATTAAATAACAAAACCAAAAAAATTATAATGAAAACATTAAAAGTTAAAAAGTTTGATATATTTCTTTCAATATCTGATGAAAAAGAATATTCAATTGCATTTACTATAATTCAGGCCAAAAATGTTTAATAAAAAATTTTTTATAGAAAACTTTAAGACACTTTTTTATGCTTTTATTATAGCTATAATTATTAGATCCTTAATTATTCAACCATTTTATATTCCATCTTCATCCATGGAACCCGGTTTATTAGTTGGAGACAGACTTTTTGTAACAAAATATTCATATGGTTATAGCAAGCACTCATTTCCATTTAGTCCACCTATTTTTGAGAATAGAATTTTTTCTAGCAAGCCAAATAGGGGTGACGTAATAGTTTTTAAAACCCCTGCAGATAATAGAACAGATTATATTAAAAGACTTATTGGTCTACCGGGTGATAGAATTCAGTTTGTGGATTCCAATTTATATCTAAATAATAGTGAAATTCTCAAATCAAAAGTTTCAGAAAGAGATACAATTTATTGTGGGGAAAAGACTATTAATGTTTTTACATTTGAGGAAAAATTACCAAACGGAAAAATTTACAAAACCGTCTATCTCAAAAATTTCACTTTTGATAATTCTGACGTTTTTACTGTTCCTGATAACCATTACTTCTTTTTAGGTGATAATAGAGATTGTTCAAAAGATAGCAGGTATTTAACCAGCGTGGGTTATGTTCACGAAGATAATCTAGTTGGTAAAGCAAGATTTATTTTTTTTTCATCTGATAGGTCAGTTGGTAGTATTTTTGCTTTTTGGAAATGGAACAAATCTATTCGATTTGACAGATTTTTTAAGAAAATTATTTGATGAAAATTGATTATTCTAAACTTGAAAAAAAAATAGATTATAAGTTTAAAAATAGAAATTTACTTGTTCAAAGTCTTACTCATAAAAGTTTTAATAAAATGAATAATAATGAAAAAATAGAATTTTTAGGAGACAGAGTTTTGGGTTTAGTTATCGCAAAAAAACTTTTAGAGATCTATCCAGAGGAAAAGGAAGGAATTTTAGATAAAAAATATGCTTCATTAGTAAATAAAAAGACATGTTTAGAAATTGCTAAAAGTATTAATTTGCAAAATTATATTTTAATTTTTAATCCTAGAAATAGATCAGTTACAATTGAGGATAAGGTGATATCAGATAGTTGTGAAGCTTTAATTGGAGCTATTTATCTTGATAGGGGATTTAATATAACAGAGAAAATTATATTAGAATTGTGGAGAGAAAAAATAAAAGAAAGTGTGATTACTCAAATTGATGCAAAAACCAAACTTCAAGAGTTTTCATTGAAAAAGTTTAAAAGATTGCCTATTTATAAAATAATCTCTAATACTGGTCCAAGACACAAGCCAGTATTCAGAGTTGCTGTAAAATTACAAAATACAAAATTTTATAATGGTGAGGGAAAGTCTAAAAAAGAAGCAGAACAGAATGCAGCTTTACTTTGCTTAAATGATAATTTGATTTGATGAATTGGGACGATACAGGTTTTTTACTTTCAAAAAATAGATATAACGAAAATTCTCTTATTTCTGAATTTTATACTAAAAATCATGGAAAAATATCAGGCATCGTTTTTGGTGGTACTTCAAAAAAAATTAAAAATTATCTTCAAATTGGCAATCAACTATATCTAAATTACAACTCTAAATCTGAGAATAAATTAGGATATTTTAAATTAGAAATCCAAAAAGTTTATTCACCTATATATTTTGAAAATTCTCAAAAACTTTCATGCATTAATTCTGCAATGAGTTTAATTCGTTTACTAACAGCTGAGTCTCAATCTAATATTAAAATATTTAACCTTATTGAAAAATTTTACTTGATACTCTCAAATGATGACTGGTTAAAAGATTACATTTTTTGGGAATTAGAATTACTTAAGACCATAGGTTTTGATTTAGAATTAAGTAATTTTGCAACTAAAGAGTTATTAGATGATAAAATAATATATGTAGTTAAATCTAAAAATGAAAAAAAGATAATACCAAATTTTCTAATTGATAAGAAAATTGTAGTTAATGATTTGAATATACTTTTAAATGGATTGAAATTAGTAAGTGATTTTTTAGAAAAAACTATATTAAAACCAAATAACTTAAACTATCCAATTAGCAGAACTCAGTTCATAAATTCACTGAGATAATTAAGGTAAAATTTCATTTAATCTATCTGCGTAATAAGTTACTATTGCGTTTGCACCAGCTCTTTTAAAACTCATTAAATTTTCAAATATCGCATCTTTATTTATTATTTTTTTTTCTACAGCATTGGATAACATGCTATATTCACCAGAAACTTGGTAGGCAAAAACTGGAATTTTAAATTGATTTTTTATTGATCTGATAATATCAAGATAGGGTAACCCAGGTTTTACCATGACCATATCTGCACCCTCTTTTATATCTAAAGCCACCTCTCTTATTGCTTCATCATAATTCCTAAAATCCATTTGATAAGTTTTTTTATCTCCTTTTAGGGCAACCTTAGATCCTACAGCATCTCTAAAAGGGCCATAAAAGTTAGAGGCATATTTAACTGCGTAAGAAAGAATTTGAGTATTTTTGAAATTTTCTTTGTCTAGAGCTTTTCTAATTTTACCAATTCGTCCATCCATCATATCTGATGGTGCTAACACATCACATCCCATTTGAGCTTGTAATAAAGATTGCTTAATTAAGATCTCTATAGTTTCGTCATTCATTATATTGTTTGATTTGAGAATTCCATCATGACCATGTTTTGTATAAGGATCCAGAGCTACATCACACATTATTCCAATTTTGTTTTTGTATCTTTTTTTAATGTATTTTATAGCTTTACATACTAAATTATCTTCATTTATAGCTTCACTTCCTAAATCATCTTTTAATTTAGGTGATGTATAAGGAAATAAAGCAACCATAGGTATTTGATTTTTAATAGCTCGATCTAAGATTATTGCCAATCTATTAATAGAATATCTATATACACCTGGCATAGATTTAATTGGTTGGGTCTTGTTTTTACCCTCAATCAAAAATATGGGAAGTATAAAGTCATTAGGTGATAAATTGTTTTCTGAGACTAGTCTTCTTGACCAGCCGTTTTTTCTATTTCTTCTTAGTCTCAGACTAGGATATTTTCCTGTAATCATATTTAATTTTATTTTAAAAATGCGACAAATGTAATATACACATATATAGTAAAAAGGGTACAAAGCAATCACGATGACAGTTGAAAATACAAAGATAATAAATTTAAATGTAAAAAAAGAAGAACGAGTTTTAGATTTTAGCGACTTCCAAAAACAAGAAATAAAATTTGACATCTCAAAACTTCAAGAAGCGTATAATCAAATTATTCAGACTAAAAAGTTTGAAGACGCAGGTGTTACTCATTTTGGTGCCATATCTTTAACGCAAATTCCTGGTGACCCAGATTCTATCAAAGGAAATAAAGCAAGAGGTCTTTATTGGACTAAACCTGACAGATCTGGCAAAGAAGTAATGAGGGAAGGGGCGATAAATGAATCTGCATATAGTGAATTTGTTAAAGATTACGATAATACTTACTTTAAACATGTGTATGATGTTTTGTCCTCAAAGTATAAATTAGGTAGGATGAGAATTTTACTTAAGGAACCTCGATCAACTTTAAGTTGGCATAGAGACCCAGAGCCTAGATTGCATATACCTATAATCACGAACCCTGGTTGTATTATGGTTATAGATAATGTTGCTAAACACATGCCAGCAGATGGATCGGTTTGGATTACAAATAATACAAAATACCATAACGCCTTTAATGGCGGTGAAGAAAATAGAATACATCTTGTTGCATGTGTTTTAGATTACAAGTTCAACTAATTTGAAAAAAATTTTTATTTCCTCAGATCACGCCGGATTTAAATTAAAAGAGGACATAAAAAAACACCTTAAAAGTTTAAAATTAAATTTTAATGATCTCGGACCTGTAAATGATAATAGTGTTGATTATCCTGATTACGCACATAAATTAGCAAAAAAAGTCAAAATTAGTAAAAATAATGTTGGAATCTTAGTATGTGGTTCAGGTACAGGAATGAATATTGCGGCAAATAAGCATAAAAATATACGTGCAGCTCAGTGTTTTAACGTGAAATCTACCAAATTATCCAGATTGCATAATGATGCAAACATCATTACATTAGGTTCTAGATTAATTAGTAAAAAAAATGCTTTCAAATTTATAAAAATTTTTTTAAATACTAAATTTGATGGTGGCAGACATTTGAGAAGGGTTAAAAAAATTTAATTATGTCTAGTGAAAAGAGTTATTTAAATGATAGCTATAAAAGTTTTTTTGAGGATGGTTTATCCGTAAAAGATCCTGAGTTATATAAAGCTATTAAAGATGAACTAATAAGACAGCAACAACATATTGAGTTAATTGCTTCAGAAAACATAGTTTCTCAAGCTGTATTGGAAGCCCAAGGTTCAGTATTAACAAACAAATATGCAGAAGGCTATCCAGGTAAGCGTTATTACAACGGTTGTGAACATGTTGATGTCGCAGAAAATCTTGCAAATGATAGATTAAAAAAATTATTCAATTGTAAATTTGCAAACTCTCAACCTCACTCAGGTGCACAAGCTAATGGTGCTGTATTTTTAGCTCTATTAAGTCCAGGTGATACATTTATGGGAATGAGTTTAAATTCTGGTGGACATATAACTCACGGTTTAAAAATTTCAATGTCAGGTAAATGGTTTAATGCAATCAGTTATGATGTTGATAAGAAATCTGAACTCATAGACTATGATAATGTTGAAAAACTTGCTTTAGAACATAAACCAAAATTAATTATAGCTGGTGGAAGTGCTTACTCAAGAGTAATAGATTTTAAAAGATTTAGAGAAATTGCTGATAAAGTTGGTGCTTATCTCATGGTTGATATGGCACATTTTTCTGGCTTAGTTGCAGGAAAAGGGTATCCAAACCCATGTGATCATGCCCATGTTGTTACATCAACAACACATAAAGTTTTTAGAAGTGCAAGAGGTGGAATAATTTTAACTAATCATGAAGATCTTGCGAAAAAATTTAACACTGCAGTTTTTCCAGGATATCAAGGTGGTCCGTTAATGCACGTTATCGCAGCTAAAGCCGCAGGTTTTCTAGAAGCTCTACAACCAGAATTTAAAGATTACATAAAGTCAGTCCTAGCGAATGCAAAAATGTTAGCTGAAACTTTAAAAAATAATGGTTTTAAAATTTATTCTAACGGAACTGATACACATTTAATGTTGGTAGATTTGAGACCTTACAATGTTAAAGGTAATCTTGCTGCTGAAAGTCTTTCAAGAGCAAACATTACTTGTAACAAAAATGGAATTCCTTTTGATACTGAGAAGCCAATGATTACCTCAGGTATAAGATTAGGAACTCAAGCAGCTACAACACGTGGCTTTGGTTTAAATGAATTTAAAACTGTTGGTGAATTAATTACAAAAACTTTAAAAGGATTATCCGAAAATCCAAATGATAACAGTAAAGTAGAAAATGAAGTAAAAAATGAAGTTATTTCTTTAACTTCATCATTCCCGATATATAAAAACTTGTAGTAAATGATTTGTCCTTGTGTAAAAAAAGGTGAAACCTCGGTTGTGGATTCACGTCCAACCGAAGATGGTACTGCTATTCGTAGAAGACGATTATGTGTTTGTGGTGAAAGATTTACGACTTTTGAAAGAATTCAACATAGGGAATTAATGGTAATTAAAAAAAGTGGTCGAAAATCATCCTTTGATAGAGATAAACTTGCAAAATCAATTTATATAGCTTTAAAAAAAAGGCCATTAGATACGGAAACAGTAGAAAAATTTATTAGTAAAATCTCAAGATCAGTTGAGGATCTTGGGCAGAATGAAATTTCATCTAATACTATAGGTACTATGGTTATGGACGGATTAAAAGAACTAGATCCTGTTGCTTACGTAAGATTTGCATCTGTGTACAGAAATTTTAGAGAAGAAAAAGATTTTGTACAATTCGTGGACAAACTTGATGTCTACAAAAAAAGATAAATTTTCAACTAAAGATAAATTATATATGGAGATAGCCTTAAAACTGGCTAAATCTCGATATGGTCATACAGGATCAAATCCTTCTGTTGGATGTGTGATTGTTAAACATGATAAGATTATTTCTATTGGTAAAACTTCAATAAATGGTAGACCCCATGCCGAGTCTAACGCAATAAAAAATTCAATAGATAATTTAAATGGATCAAAAATGTATGTCACCTTGGAACCTTGTTGTCATTATGGTGTGACACCACCTTGTACAAATTTAATCATAAAATCTAAAATTTCAGAAGTAATTTATTCAGTTTCAGATGTTGACACTAGAGTTAAAAATAAAAGCTTTAAAATTCTAAAATCGAAAAAAATTAAAGTAAGAAAAGGACTCTTAGAGGAAAAAGTTAAAAATTTTTATTCAACATATTTTTTTAATAGAAAAAAAAAATTGCCATATGTTACTGGTAAGATAGCAGTTTCAAAAAATAATCTGATTTATAGTAAATTAGATAAAAAAATTACAAACACAAAGGCTGATAAATTTACCCATTTATTGAGATATAAAAATGACTCATTAATGATTTCATATAAAACATTAAATAATGATAATCCAAAATTAAATTGCAGATTAAATGGGTTAAACAAATATTCTCCAAAAAGAATTATTTTAGACAGTAAACTTAATACTAATATTGACAGTTTTATTATAAAAACTGCTAACAAATCGAATACTATTATTTTTTACAATAAAGCAGGTAATTCACAAATTTTAAGTTTTAAAAAAAAGGGGATAAATTTAATCAGATCTAAAATTGATAATAAAGGAAGATTTGATATCAAAATTATATTAAAAAAATTATATAAATTGAACTGTAGAAACTTATTAGTAGAAGGAGGTGATGAGTTAACAAATTATCTTTTAAGGAATAAAATTTTCAATAGATTTTATTTATATAAAAGTGATAAAAAACTCTCAAAAAAAACTGAGTATTTGAATTTTAATAGTTTAAATTTATTGAAACAAAAATATAAAAAGAAAATAGACTTAAAACTAGATTTAGGAAAAAATAAAATAACATTATATAAAATTTAAAATGTTTAATGGAATAATATATAATCAGGGTATAATTAAAAAAATCGTCAAAAGACCTAAAGGTATTAATATTTTTGTAAAAAGTAATCTTAAGGTATCTAAAAAGGATATTGGATTATCGGTAGCCTGTGATGGTGTATGTTTAACATTAATTTCTTATAAATCACAATTGATGGAGTTTTATCTTTCAAAAGAAACAATAATTCGATCTAAATTTAAATATATAAAAAATAAAGATATAATTAATTTAGAGCTACCATTAAAGTATGGAACAAAAATTTCAGGACACATTTGCCAAGGTCATGTTGATACAGTTGCTAAAGTTTTAACTATAAAAAGAATTGATAAATCATTTATTTTTGACTTTGAGATACCTAAAAAAGAGAGAAAACATCTTATTGAAAAGGCTTCAATTTGTGTAAATGGAATATCACTTACAATCTCAAAAGTAACTAAAAAGGGTTTTCAAATTTGGATAATTCCACATACCTATAGAGAAACTAATTTATCCAAACTCTATAAATATGATTTAGTAAATATTGAGATAGATATCTTGTCTAAATACGTTAGAAATTATTTTTATGAAAAAAAATAATTTTGCACCTATAGAAACAATAATAAATGTCGCTAAAAAGGGAGGTATGTTCATATTAGTTGATGATGAAAAAAGAGAAAACGAGGGTGATTTGGTGATTTCATCATCAGACTCGACAGCAAAAAATATAAATTTCATGGCAAAACATGGTCGTGGTTTAATTTGTTTAGCGCTGGACAGTTTACAAGCTAAAAGATTAAATCTATCTTTAATGTCTCCTGTAAATCAATCGAGAAATAAAACAGCTTTTACAATTTCTATAGAAGCAAAGAAGGGGATTACAACAGGTATATCTGCCAAAGATAGAGCTAAAACAATTAAGATCGCATCAAAAAAAAATGTTAGTAAAAAGGACATAGTATCTCCTGGTCACATTTTTCCAATTATTGCTAAAGATGGTGGGGTTCTTGTAAGAGCAGGTCATACAGAAGCCTCTGTTGACATATCAAAACTCGCAAAAAAAAATAATTCAGCAGTCATTTGTGAAATTATGAACGAAAATGGCACAATGGCTAAAGGCCAAGATCTATTTGATTTCGCAGAAAAGCATAAGCTTAAAATTGGAAAAATAGAAGATTTAATAGCTTATAGGTTAAAAAAAGAAAAATTAATAAGGTTAAAAAAGCAAAGTCAAATTAGTGTCAAAAACCAAAAATATAAAATTAGAATTTATGAAAATTTATTAGATGGTGCAGAACACTTTGCTCTTGTAAAGGGTAAAATTAAAAGGGGTATCACTCCAAGAGTAAGAGTAATTTCATCAAATATTGTTCAAAATTATCTTATAAACCAAAAGTTGCCAAATTCATTTAACAAAACTCTAAATTATTTTAGAAAATACCAAAATTGCGTTTTAGTATTTATAAAAGACTCAAACTTAAGTTCGGTAACACAGACATTAAAAAAATATAAGAACAAAGAATTTATCAAAAAGGGAAATGATAAATCAATTAAAAATTATGGAATTGGAGCTCAAATAATCAAAGATCTAAAAATTAAAAATATGATATTAATAACTAGATCTTTAAAAAAAGTTATTGGACTTGATGGGTATGGAATTAAAATTAAGAAACAGGAATTGATATAATGAATAAAAAAATTCTAATTGTTTTAGCTAATTATTATAAAGATATAAGTGATGGTTTACTAAAAAGTGCTTTGAAAAATATACCCAGATCAAACCGTGTAAAGATTATAAGGGTTCCAGGTGTTTTTGAAATCCCAATTACAATATCAAAAAATTCAAAAAAATTTGATGCATTTTTGGCTTTAGGTTGTGTAATAAAAGGTCAAACACCTCATTTTGATTTTATTTCGCAAGCATCCACTAATGCAATAATGGATATATCTGTAAGTCAAAAAAAACCAGTTGGTAATGGTATTATTACTTGTTTAAACATGAAACAAGCAAAAGCTAGAAAAAACAAAGGCGCTGAAGCTGCAAATGCTGTGTTTTCAGTATTATCACAAAAATGAAGACTTACTTTAAGCCTAAAAATAATCCTAGAGTAATCATTATTCAAAAACTTTATGGGAAATTTTATAATGAAGATAATGATTTAGATTTTCCTAAACATAGGTTTAAAAAATTTATTAAAGATATTGTTTTGGGCACTATTGAAAGAAATGATCTTATTTTAGATGAGTTGAATAACAAACTTGGGGATCAGTTTATTTTTAAGAAGTTAGATAAAATTTTTCAAACTATTCTTAAAGCTGCAACTTATGAATTTATGTATAAACCAAATTTATCAATAAATATTATTATTAAAGAATATCTGAATTCATCTAATTTTTTTCTCGAGGACTCTCAAACAAAATATCTTAATGCTCTATTAGATGATTTAGGAAAAAAATTGAGATCTAAAAATGGAAGAATTTGAATTAGTAAATAATTTTTTTTCTAAGTTATCTAAGCATAACGTATCTGCTCTTGGTTTAAATGATGACGTTTTTTTTGATAAGTCAAAAAAAACAGTTATTTCTGTTGATACTTACAATATAAATACTCATTTCGTAGATTTTGAATCTCCTGATCTTGTAATTAAAAAAATCCTGAGATCATCAATATCAGATTTGATTTGCAAGGGTGTTAAACCAAAATTCTACTTTATTTCTGGATCTGGTAATAAAAAACACTTTTCAAAAAAAAATTTATCAAAAATTTCAAAATCACTTAAAAAAGAACAAAAAAAATATGATATTAGTTTGTGTGGAGGAGATACAACTTTTTCAAATAAATTAAGTTTTACAATAATTTCATTAGGTTATTCAAAAAGTATAGTTTACAGGAATAAATCTCGATTAAACGACGATATTTATGTAACTGGAAATTTAGGAGATAGTTTTATTGGTCTTCAAATACTTAAAGGTAAAATCAAAGTAAATAACAAAATATCTAAATATTTTATTAAAAAATATTATGAACCTAATCTTCAATTAAAGTTCATAAATAGTTTGTTAAAACTAGCAAATACTTCAATTGATATTTCAGATGGATTAATTGATGATTTAAAAAAAATGATTAATAGACAAAGTGTTTCCTTTCATATTTTTTGAAAAAAAAATACCTGTATCAAACACCTTAAGTCAATTGATTGAGATTAAAAAATTGAGAAAAATTGATATTACATCTAGAGGAGATGACTACCAGATACTTTTTACAGCTAATCCAATTAAATCAAGAATCATAAAAAGAATATCTAATAATACAGGTATTAAGATTACCAAAATTGGTAAGATTATATCTGGTAAAAATAAGTCTAAGATTATAAATATAAAAAATAAGCAAATTGAGGCTAAAAATAAAGGTTATATTCACCAATTCTGAAAGTTAATCGTTGTCTTTTTCATTCTTTTTTGTATTGTCCGGCTTAAAAATTTAACAACCAACAACTTAGGGTTTATATGAACACAACAGCAGAAACTATTTTAGTATACACAATTATAGCAGGTTTATTATCTATCGTTTATGGATATTTAACTGGAAAGAATATTCTTAATTCAAGTGCAGGAAATATAAAAATGCAAGACATTGCTTCAGCTATTCAAATTGGAGCAAAAGCATATTTAGCAAGACAGTATAAAACTATAGCTATTGTTGGTGTTGTTGTTTTGGTAATTGTTAGTATTGCCTTTAGTCCACTTGTTGGTTTTGGTTATTTAATTGGCGCTGCTTTATCAGGAATTGCTGGCTATGTTGGTATGCTAGTTTCTGTAGAAGCCAATGTTAGAACTGCTGAAGCATCAAGAAAAGGTTTATCAGAAGGACTTTCTGTTGCATTCAAATCTGGAGCTGTAACAGGAATGTTAGTCGCAGGTTTAGCTTTATTAGCAATTGCAGTTTATTATTTTTTATTACTAAAATTTGAAGTTGAAGAAAGAGAAATTGTTAATGCACTAGTTGCATTAGGATTTGGTGCATCCTTAATTTCAATTTTTGCAAGATTAGGTGGTGGAATTTTTACTAAAGGTGCTGATGTTGGTGCAGACTTAGTTGGTAAAGTAGAGGCTGGTATACCAGAAGATGATCCAAGGAATCCTGCTGTTATTGCAGATAATGTCGGCGATAATGTTGGAGATTGTGCTGGTATGGCTGCAGATTTATTTGAAACTTATGCTGTTACTATTGTTGCGACAATGGTTCTTTCATCGATTTTTTTCATGGGAGATTTAAACATGATGGTTTACCCTTTGACAATTGGTGCTGCATGTTTGATTACATCAATTATAGGAACCTTTTTTGTAAAACTTGGAAAAAATAACAATGTAATGAATGCTTTATATAAGGGGTTCATAGTATCAGCTATATCTTCATTATTAATTCTTTGGCCTGTCACTGATTATGTGATTGGTTTTTCAAATGAATATACAGTAAATGATAAAACTTTTAATGGTAAGGATTTATATTATTGTGGTGTGATTGGTCTTATAATTACAGGTTTATTAATATGGATCACTGAATATTATACTGGAACAGGATATAGACCCGTCAAATCAGTGGCTTTATCATCTACAACAGGACATGGTACTAACGTAATTCAAGGATTAGCTGTGTCTATGGAGGCGACAGCAATACCTGCTTTAATTATTGTTGCAGGAATTTTAATTACTAATTCAATTGCGGGACTTTTTGGTATTGCTATTGCCGTAACAACAATGTTGGCATTAGCTGGAATGGTTGTAGCATTAGATGCTTATGGACCCGTAACAGATAATGCAGGTGGTATCGCTGAAATGTCAAATCTTGACAAAAAAGTTAGAAAAACTACTGATGCGTTAGATGCGGTGGGAAATACTACAAAGGCTGTAACTAAAGGCTATGCTATTGGTTCTGCAGGTTTAGGTGCCCTAGTTTTATTTGCTGCTTATACTGAAGACATAAAACACTTTTCTAAAGAGGCAGGATCTGCATTAGAGGGTATTGTTGTAACTTTTGATTTGTCTAACCCTTATGTTGTGGTTGGGTTATTAATTGGTGGTATGTTACCATACTTATTCGGATCAATGGGAATGCAGGCTGTAGGTAGAGCAGGTGGTGCTGTGGTTGTTGAAGTAAGAAGACAATTTAAAAAATACCCAGGTATAATGAAAAGAAAACAAAAACCTGACTATGCTAAATTAGTAGATTTATTAACAGTCGCTGCAATTAAAGAAATGATTATACCATCATTATTGCCTGTCCTTTCACCAGTGGTATTGTATTTTATTATCCTCTCAATTGGAGGACAAGTTGCTGCTCTTGCGGCAGTTGGTGCAATGTTACTTGGTGTAATCATAACTGGACTTTTTGTTGCAGTTTCTATGACCGCAGGTGGTGGTGCATGGGATAATGCAAAAAAATATATTGAGGATGGTAATCATGGAGGCAAAGGATCAGAAGCTCATAAAGCTGCAGTAACCGGTGATACGGTTGGAGATCCTTATAAAGATACTGCTGGACCAGCTGTAAACCCAATGATTAAGATAACAAATATTGTTGCATTATTATTGTTAGCTGTAATTGCTGGTTAAATTACCGACCCAATGTTCCTCTTTTTTTACCAAGAGGATCATCAATTTTTGTAATCACACCAGACAATGCTCTAGACACGAAAGACTCTTGATCAGCAATTGTTTTCGTTGTTTTGTTTGTAAATTTAAGTTTATTAAGATCATCTTGATCTAAAAATTCTTTATTAATTAAAATTCCTCTATTATTTACCTCTAACAACAAAACATTATTTGCAATTAATTTTTTCTTTCCAAGTTTCAATAATTTTGAATTAGAGGTTTTTCTTTCTAGATATATTAAAATATCTTCATCAAAATAACTTGTTGATGATGGTGGACCTAATAAACTTTTTATTTGGTTTATATTAGTTTGGTTTATTAATAATTCTTGACTTTTAGCTTCTAAATTATGAATACCGTGATGATTGACAACTTTATTTAATTTACAACTAGTTAAGAAAATTGCTAAAATAATTATAAAGATTTTCATGAAATGAATTATATACATTTTTATAACAAATTGATTAAATTAACTACAAATAAAACACTTTATAAAAGCCTTGGTAAACAAGATAGTTTTAATGATAGGTTACTAGTTTTTTTATTCCATTTTGCCTTTTTTTTAAAAGTGTTCAAATCTGAAGAAAATGAAAAAAAATTACAAGAAATATATGATTTTAATTTCAGACAGCTAGAATTAAGTATAAGAGAAATTGGATATGGTGATCAATCTATTAATAAAAAAATGAAAGATTATATTAATGTTTTTCATGCTATTGTTTCTGATATTCATTTTTGGGATGATTTAGAGGATATCAAAAAGAGAGAAATTATATCTAAATTTTTAGAAAATTTTAAAAATATTGAAGAATTGGCAGATTATTTCAATAATTATTATTTAAATTTGTCAAAAAATACTTTGAATTCTTATTTAAAAAGTGTAATTAACCCATAATTATGGCAGTTCCAAAACGTAAACAAACTCCTTCAAGGACTGGAATGAGAAGAGCTAAAAATATGAAATTTTCGGCTAAGAATGTTGTTGAAGACAAAAAATCAGGTGAATATAGATTATCTCACCATTTAGATTTAAAAACTGGCATGTATAAAGGCCGTCAAGTTATAGACCCCAAAGATTAAATAATTTAATATTAAGTAATGGCTGATTTGATAAAAATTGCAGTTGATGCAATGGGTGGAGATAATTCACCTAAAAAAGTAATTGATGGCATTATTCACAATCACAAAAATAATAAAGCAAACTTTTTCAAAATTTTTGGTGATAAAAATAAGATAATTTCATTAATTAAAGATGAAATTGACAATCAATATTATGAGATAATTCATACGGAGAATTTTGTACTGAGTACAGATAGTCCTTTAGAAGCAGCAAAAAAAGGCAAAGATACAAGTATGTGGTTAGCAATAGAAAGTGTTAAAAAAAAAGAGGCAGATATTGTTATTTCTGCAGGTAATACTGGAGCTTTATTAGTAATTGCAAAATTAAATCTCAAAATGATCCAAGATATTGATAAGCCTGCATTATCAGCTTTATGGCCAAATAAAAATGGAATGAGTGTTGTTTTAGATTTAGGCGCCAATATTGAATGTAGTTCAAAAAATTTATTTGATTTTTCAATTATGGGTGCATCCCTTTACACATCTTTATACCCAGATAAAAAACCAAATATTGGTTTATTAAATATAGGTTCAGAGGAACTTAAAGGAAATGAAACTATCAAAGAAACATTTAAGATATTAAGTAACAAAAAATCAGAGAATTATGATTTTGCTGGATATATTGAAGGTAATCAAATTATGGATGGTAAAATAAATGTGATAATTTCAGACGGATTTACTGGAAACATAGCTCTAAAAACAGCAGAGGGAACTGCAAACTTCATTGTTAAAGAATTAAAAAATGCAATGACTGGTTCACTTTTAGGAAAAATTTCTTCGATATTAAATTATTATAATTTGAAAAAATTTAAAAACCGACTAGATCCAAGACTATATAACGGTGCAATTTTTTTAGGTTTAGACTCACCAGTTGTGAAAAGTCATGGTGGTACAGATTTTATAGGGTTTTCAAACTCTTTAGATGTTTGTAATAAAATCATTAAAGGAAATTTAATAGAAAAAATAAAGTTTAATATTTAAAAATGAGAATAAATTTAACTAAAAAAGACCTAATCAACCAAATTTATATGCAGTTGGGTTTTTCAAAACTAGTATCTGAAAATTTGATTAATGATTTTCTGTCAACAGTAATACTTAACTTAAAAGAAGAAAAAAAACTCAAATTGTCAGGATTTGGAACTTTTTCCATAAGAAGAAAAAAATCAAGAGTTGGTAGAAATCCTAAAACTAAAGAACCTAAAATTATTTCAAGAAGAGACGTTGTTTTATTCAAACCGTCAAAAGAATTTAAGGAATTTATTAACAATAAAAATGACTAAGAAATCTGAGAATGCTTACAAAACAATAGGAGAAGTAGCTGAAATTTTAGAGTTAAAGTCAAAAAATAAAGGAGTTTTTTCTACACACACTATTCGATTTTGGGAAACACAGTTCAAGCAAGTTAAACCAAAATTATTAAACTCTAATAGAAGATATTATGATCAAAAGACTATAGGTATCTTAAAAAAAATAAAATTTCTTCTTAAAGACCAAGGCATGACTATAAATGGAGTTAGAAAAATCCTGGATAATTCAAATAATAACGATACTTTAAATCTTGACGAAATTTCAAATAATTCTATAAGGACTAACAATTTTAAAAATAAAGTTTTAAAAATTTCTAAAATTGTTAAAAATTTAAAAAATTATAAGTAATGGCAAAAAAAACACACGTAAAAGTTAGGTTGGTACCTGAAAGTAAACCAGACAGCCCATTTTTTTATTATGTAAAAAAACCAGCAGGTGGTGAAAAAGCAAAAGTTAAACTTTCAGCTCGTAAGTATAATCCGAGCACTAGAAAACACGAAGTTTTTGTCGAAAAAAAATTGCCCCCTCACAGTAAATAGTTATTTTTTTTTAAAATTTCTTTTTTCGTAATCAATGTAAGACCATATCATATTTTTCCAGATACGATTGGTAATCTTAGGATCTATTTTATTTGCAAGAGATTTTTTTCTTATATTTTTTAGAATTATTTTGATTCTTTTATTATCGATTATTTCTTTTTTTTTATCCTTAAGTTTTAAAACTTGATTTACTAGATTAGTTCTTTGTTTTATTAGTTTAATTAATGAATTATCTAATTTATCTAACTTTAATCTTATCTTATTAAGTTTTTTTCTTTTTAAAGGCGACATTTATATATTTGGATAATAGGAAAATTATTATATTTATCCCCACATGTACACAACAAATACAGAAATAAATAATCAGCTATCAATTTGGTTAATTGTTATGTTTTGGATTATATCTTTTATGATAATAGTTGGTGGCTTAACAAGACTTACTGATTCAGGTCTCTCAATAACAGAGTGGGAATTATTTTCTGGATTTTTTCCACCTCTTAACCAGAATGATTGGATTGTTTATTTTAATCTTTATAAACAAATTCCTGAATTTAAATTACAAAACTATAATATGACTTTAAGTGAATTTAAGGTTATCTTTTGGTGGGAATGGGCACATAGATTTCTTGGAAGATTGATTGGTCTTGGATATTTGATACCACTAATTTATTTTTCTTTTAAAATAAAGATCACTAAATTATTTAATCTATATTTCATATTTTTTCTTATATGTTTTCAGGGTTTCATCGGTTGGTATATGGTTAGTAGTGGATTAGTTGATAGAGTGGATGTAAGTCACTTTAGATTATCCTTACATTTATTTGTGGCTTTTTTGATTTTATCTTTAATTTATTGGAATTATTTAAAAATTAACATATCAAGAAAAATAACAAACAAACTAAACGTATTCATTCCTTTATTCTTTTTAATTTTAGTTTTTTTTCAAATTTCGATTGGTGCTTTTGTTTCCGGTATGGATGCTGGCAAAATCTATAATTCATGGCCACTGATGGGTGATACTTATTTTCCTAATGATAATAATATCAATAATCTATTTGAATTTGCAGCTCTAAATGATCCATCTTTAGTACAATTTATTCATCGTAATTTAGCTTATTTAATAGGAATTTTTTACATTTTAATTTTCTACAAGATTTATAGAAACAAGATGTATGATTTATATAAATCTATTAACTATTTGGGAATATTTATAATTCTTCAAATTATATTAGGTATTTTTACAGTATTGTATGGTGCACAGATTTATGTTGCATCTATGCACCAAATAAGTTCAATTTTCTTGGTTAGCTCAAGTATTTATTTTTTTTATTTAAATACAAAATTTAACTAACTGCTTTTAAACTTCCTTTCGATGACTTGTTCAAAGCTTGATCTAAATCATCAATAATATCATCAATGTGCTCAATACCTATACAAAGTCTAACATAACTTTGAGTTACACCTGATGCTGCTAACTCTTTTTTATTTAATTGACTATGAGTAGTGCTAGCAGGATGTATAGCTAAACTTCTTGCATCACCAATGTTTGCTACATGGTAGAACATTTTCAAAGACTCAATAAATTTTTTCCCAGCCTCAATACCACCTTTAAGCTCAATACCAACCATTGGTCCATTTCCACCTTTAAGATATTGTTTAGCTCTATCAGCTATTTCTTTCTCATGTTCAGTGGAATATATAACCTTAGTAACTTCTTTATGTTTTTTTAAAAAATTAACTACTTTCTGAGCATTTTCACAATGTTGCTTCATTCTTAGAGCTACGGTTTCAAGTCCTTGAATTATTGCAAAAGCATTATCTGGTGCTAAAGCTGAACCTAAATCTCTAAGCAAACAAACTCTTGCTCTGACTGCAAAAGGTACATTAGCCCCGGTTAATTCTGGTACAGCTTTTCCCCAAACAACACCTCCATAACTTGCATCAGGCTCATTGAATAAAGGTTGTCTTTTAGGATCTGCGGTCCAGTCAAAGTTACCACTATCAACTATGCTTCCAGCAACAGCAGTTCCATGTCCACCAATATATTTTGTTAATGAATGTATAACGACGGCCGCCCCATGTTCTATTGGTTTACATATTATTGGTGCAGCAGTATTATCCATTATTAATGGAATATTATATTTTCTTCCAATATCAGAAACTTCTTTGATAGGGAACACTCTCAAATATGGATTAGGTAATGTCTCACCATAAAAAGCTCTAGTCTTTTCATCTATTGCTTTTTCAAAGTTTTTAGGATCACTTGGATCAGCATATCTAATTTCAATCCCAAGTTTACTTAACGTATGTGTAAATAATGAAACTGTTCCGCCGTAAAGATCCGTAGAACTAACAATATTATCACCTGATTGAGCGACATTTAGAACTGCAAAACTCGAAGCTGTTTGCCCTGATGAAACCGTTACACAAGATAATCCACCTTCCAATGCTGCAATTCTTTTCTCTAAAACATCATTAGTTGGATTCATAATCCTAGTGTAGATATTTCCAAATTCCTTTAATGCGAATAAATTTGCTGCATGTTCAGTACTTTGAAATTGATATGACGTTGTCCTATATATTGGCACAGCAACAGCATTAGTTGCTGGGTCACTTCTGTAATCACCACCATGTATGGCAATGGTTTCAGGATTATTTCTTTTTTTTACTCATTATACTCCTTTTTTAGTGCTTTAGCTTTATGCTAGGCGCACAATATAGTTCAAATGCCTACCGAGTTTGTGTGATGATTTCCTCTTTAGCTGTAAGCCCGCAATAGGAACAAATCGGCATAATCAATATAACAAAAAAAAGGCTTAAAACAATAAAAATATCAATTTGACTTTGATCTTATTAATAGTATTAATCCACGCACAATGACAAAATTCCTTAAAAAAGATCAATTATCTTCTAATTGGTATGAAATAGACGCTAAAAATGCTGTAGTAGGCAGACTAGCAACTGTCATATCAAAAATTATTAGAGGTAAAAACAAAACAACTTTCACACCACATATGGATGATGGAGATTTTGTAGTTGTAAAAAATATAGAGCAAATCAAATTCACAGGAAATAAATTTCAAAACAAAAAATACTATAGACACACAGGCCATCCTGGTGGAATAAAAGAAACTACACCTGAAAATCTTGCTAAAAAAAAACCAGGCGAAGCCCTTAAACTAGCAGTAAAAAGAATGCTACCAGGGGGAGTATTAGGAAAAAAACAACTTACTAAATTAAAAATATATGTAGGTAATGATCATCCTCACTCTGCTCAAAACCCTCAAGTTATAGAGTTAAATAAATTAAATTCAAAAAATATTGTACGTAATTAAATGGAACATACTCAAACACCAACTAAAGAATCTAAGATAAAACTAGACTTCAAAGATAGCAAGTATGCTACTGGAAGAAGAAAAACTTCAATAGCTAAAGTTTGGTTAAAAAAAGGTTCAGGTAAAATTTATGTAAATGGTAAACTTTTTAGTGATTATTTTTCAAGTGATAATCATAAAATGCAAATAGTTAGACCTTTTGAACTTATAAATCAAGCGACTGATTATGACGTAAAGTGCAGTGTAAGAGGTGGAGGACCAACAGGACAAGCAGGAGCAATGGTTCACGGCATTTCTAAAGCTTTAGTTTTATTTGATGAAAAACTGAAATCTACACTTAAAACTGAAAAATTGACCACCCGAGACTCCAGATCTGTTGAAAGAAAAAAACCTGGACGTAAAAAAGCTAGAAGAAGCTTTCAATTTTCTAAAAGATAATTCTTTTTTAACTTTTAACTGTTATAATATTAAATGCCTAAGCTTAATGTACTAATTGCTGGATCAACTGGATATATTGGTGTTCAATTAATTAAATTATTAATTCAACATAAGAATATTAATATAAAATATCTATGCGGAAATTCCTCAGCTGGAAAAAAAATTTCATCTTATGATATTTCGTTAAAGTCAAAAAAGTTACCAAAAATTACCAAGTATAATAAAAAATATTTGGTTAATGTTGACATTATATTTACTGCATTACCAAACGGAGAGGCTCAAGCTATCTCAAAAGATTTATTAAAAAAGAATACTTTAATTGATTTAGCTGCAGATTTTAGACTAAAAAAAGGTTCTGATTACTTAAAATGGTATAAGCAAAAACATAAGGCATTAAGTAATATAAAAAATAGTATATATGCTTTGCCAGAAATAACAGGAAAATTAGTAAAGAAATTTAATATTATTGGTTGCCCGGGTTGCTACCCCACATCAATACTTTTACCACTTATTCCATTAGTTAAAAAAAAGATCAATTAACTTAAATAATATCATTATAGACTCGAAATCTGGATATTCTGGAGCGGGTAGAGGAGTACACAAAAAATTCAAAAACAAAAATTTATACGAATCTCTCAGTGCATATGGAGTAGGATTTCATCGACATAATTCAGAAATTCATCAAGAATTAAAAAAAAATACATCTTCAAAAATTAATTTTACATTTACACCTCATATTATTCCAATGTTTAGAGGAATTTTAAGTACTATTTATTTGGATTTAAAACCAGGCACTACTTTAAATAATGTCCAAAATATTTTGAAAAAATTTCATAAAAAGAATAAATTTGTAAAAATAAAGAGTGTTAACTCTTTTTTTGAGCACAAATGATGTTATGAATACTAACTATTGCTTTATTTCTGTCTGCAAAACTAAATTTAAAAATAAGATAATAATTTTATCAGCCATTGATAATCTTATTAAAGGAGGAGCAGGTCAAGCGGTTCAAAATATGAATTTGAAATTTGGTTATAAAATTAGTGAGGGATTATTATGAAAAAATTACCATTATTGATCATATTACTAGTTATTTCTTGTGCCCCTGTTCAAACTGAGAAAGAAATAAACTTTTCAAAAGATCTAACTTTTGAAGAATTTAAATCAAATTTAAAAATTTACGTAGATAACAGTGATTACCCAAATATAGATGAATAAAATAGTTAACATCGCAATTGTTGGTTTAGGTCAGGTAGGCATTTATCTTTACAATGAATTAAGAATAAAAAAAAAAGAAATAGAAATTAAAACAGGAAAAAAGATAAATATAGTTGCAATATCTGCAAAAAATAGAAATAAAAAAAGAAAATATAGTATTAATAAAAAAATCTTTTATACGAACCCTTTTAAAATTTTAAAAGAAAAGAAGATAGACATTCTATTTGAGTCTATTGGTCAATCTGATGGAATTTCAAAAAAAATTGTTGTAATGGCGTTAAAAAATAAGGTTAATGTTATTACACCAAATAAAGCTTTAATTGCAAAACATGGAAATGAATTAGCTAAATTAGCTGAGAAGAATTATGTTAATTTAGAATTTGAAGCTTCAGTTGCTGGAGGAATCCCAATACTTAGAACAATTAAAGAGGGTTTGGCTACGAACAAAATAAAAAAAGTTTATGGAATTTTAAATGGAACTACTAATTATATTTTAACCGAAATGGAAAAATCAAATGAAAATTTTGATAAAGTTTTAAAAAAAGCTCAAGAACTAGGATATGCTGAACCTAGTAATCCTAAACTAGATTTAAATGGGTTTGACGCGTTTGCAAAAGTAAGAATTTTGTCAGCTCTTGCATTTAATAATCAAATTTCAAACCACAAATGTATTATGGAAGGCATAGAAAATATTGATTTAAAAGATATTAAAATTGCAAATCAATTAAATCTTAGAATTAAGTTACTTGGTATATCTGAAATGATAAATAATCGATTATTTGAAACTGTTCATCCGTGTTTAGTTAGTAAAGACACATATATAGGAAATGTAAATGGTGTCATGAACGCTGTTATTACTGAAGGAAAACCTGTAGGAGAAAGTATACTTCAAGGGGAGGGTGCAGGACCAGGACCTACTTCATCTTCTTTATTATCTGATTTATTATCTATTCTAAGAGGAAATATTAAGTATTCTTTTGGAATTTCCTCAAATAAAAGAAAAGTAGTAAAAGTCTTTAATAATGACGACTACTCAAATTCTCTATATTTAAGATTTGAAGTTAAAGATAAGCAAGGTGTTTTATCTTCTATAACTAATCGACTGGCTAAATATAAAATATCTGTAAAAAGAATAATACAAACACCTGATAAAAAAAGAAATTCAGCTACTATTGTTATAATTACCCACAAAACATCAGAAAAAAATGCTAGAAATTGTTTATCAATATTTAGAAAAAACAGAAATATTTTAAAATTTCCAACATTAATTAGACTTTATAATTAATGGAAATTTATATTAAAATTTTTGAAGTTATTTTTCCGGTTTTTTTTGTTATTGGCGTTGGTTATTATCTTGGTAAAAAAAACCCTAAATTCGATACTAATTTCATAACAAATTTTGCTGGCAATATTGGTACACCAGCAATGATTTTTTATACAGTAACAACAACTGGAATTACTTTAGATATTTTTATTCATTATTTTATTTATGCTATAATAATGATTGCTGGTTTTGCAATTGTTGGACTTTTACTTCTTTTTTTGCTTAAAAAAGATTTAAGTATGGAGCTTCCTCCATTAATTCTACCAAATACCGGTAATATGGGTGTTCCAATTTGCCTTTTTGCGTATGGTACTCAAGGTCTTGGTGTTGCTTCTGCTATAGCTTCTGTCATAATTTTGTTCCATTTTACGCTAGGTGTTTTTTTAGCAAAAAAAAGTTTTTCTTTTGATATTTTGATTAAAAGTCCACCTGTGTACGCTATTATTATATCTGTTTTCTTTTTATATTTTGAAATTGACACACCTTTATTTCTTGAGAACACAACATTCCTTTTAACATACGCAACAATTTTCTTAGTTTTAATGTCATTGGGTATTGCTCTTACTAAATTCAAATTTTCACTAAAAAACTCAATTATTTTATCCTTATGTAGGGTAATAATAGGACCTTCAATAGCATTTGCTGTGATTTATAATTTTGATTTGTCTGGATTGGCTGCAGGTGTTTTGCTCATACAAAGCGCAATGCCCAGCGCTATATTGAATTATCTAGTTGGCAGCATGTATTCACCAAAAAAAATTGTTGATAGTGTTGCTAGTACAATAGTTGTTTCAACCTTAATGTCCTTTATAACTATTCCAATAGTTGTATTCTTTGCTTTAAAATACTTTAATTAATCTATATCCTTTTAGTTCATGAAGGCTATAACTTTCAATCTTTTAGCATGGATAATGCTTCCAATTATGGATGGATTTGCCAAGTATTTAAGTGTAAATCTTCCTGTTTTACAAATTACATGGGCAAGGTACTTTTTTACAGTTGCATTTACTCTTCCAATTATGTTTTTCTTCTTTAGAGAAAATCTTGTTTGGACAGATAAACCAAAATTACAATTTATAAGAGGTCTAATTCTTTTAACAGCTAATATCTGTTTTTTTTATGCAATCTCAGTAATTTCTTTAGCAAAAGCATTAACATTAGCTTTTGTTGCCCCTTTAATTGTTACAGCTTTTTCTCCAATTTTTTTAGGAGAAAAGGTCGGTTTCAGAAGATGGTCTGCTGTAATTATTGGATTTATTGGTTCATTAGTGGTTATAAGACCTGGGTTTGTAGAAATAAACTTAGCAAGCATAGCGGCTCTTGGAACTGGAATAATGTATGGGTTTTATTTAATTATTACTCGTAAATTAAGTACTTCAGATAATCCTTTATTAACTCTTTTATTAACTGGTGTAGTAGGGGCCGTAATAGTTTCTACAGCAATGCCATATGTATGGGTTAACCCCACTTTAAATCAGTGGTCTATGATGGCTGCTATAGGGATTTTTGCCTGTATAGGTCATTTATTTTTAATATTATCTTTAAAATACGCTGATGCATCTAAATTAGCTCCATTTAGCCTTATTTTAAGGATTTTTATGTTAAAAAACCTAGTAAAATCAACATTTTTTGATCTTTTTAATTAATTTGATATAAAATATTACAATTCACCTGTTAGTTGTACCATATATGAGCATACGCTTAAAATAGACCCCTATTTGGACGTTTAAATGCT